>JAUHYL010000064.1 GCA_030426545.1 Gammaproteobacteria bacterium | reverse complement strand
CACCGGAGCGCCCGAGCAGCCTGGCAGAGTGGGCGTATCCGTCTGCGACATTGCCTGTGGCATGTATGCGCATTCCGCCGTTCTTGAAGCACTGCTTCAGCGCCAGCAAACGGGTGCAGGGCAGGGAATCGCCGTATCGCTGTTTGACGCGCTGGCAGAGTGGATGACGGTGCCCCTGTTGCACCAGCAATACGGCGGCGCGGCGCCGCAGAGGGTGGGATTGAACCACCCGTCGATAGCACCTTACGGCGCCTATGCGTCGGCGCAGGGCGAACAGGTTGTCATTGCGATCCAGAATGAGCGCGAATGGCTGCGATTGTGCGAGCAGGTGCTGGATCAGCCACAGGTGGCCACAGATGAGCGCTTCAACAGCAACGTCAGGCGCTGTGAAAACCGAGCGGCGCTGGATGCAATCATCGGTGAAGTTTTCGCCAGGTACTCGCGAGAAGCGTTGGTGGAAAAGCTACTGGCCGCAAAAATCGGCTGCGGAGCGGTAAACTCGGTAGAAGATTTACAGCATCATCAGCAATTACGACGCCAGATGGTGGAGACCCGTTCGGGTCCGGTGGAACTTGTCGCCGCCCCTGCGCGCACAAGTGACGGTGTCAGGCGCTGGCGTCCCGTCCCTCACGTGGGTGAACACAGCCAGTCGCTGCGCGAGGAGTTCGCCGAGGACGCGTCTCGTGTTGCTGCGCGACGGGACGCGATATCGTCAGCTCGTGACTAGTGAGTTTCGTTCCTGGATAGGCCGCGAGTCTATCGTTCACGATACCGTGACGCTGGCGCGCGCCGAACAGCTGGCCGCCACATTGGGATACTCGCAGCGCAGGCTCGAACAAGGATCCGAGTTGCCACCGGTCTGGCACTGGCTGTATTTTCTTGAAGCCGCTCCCGCGCAGACTATCGCCCTGGACGGCCATCCAGAAAAGGGTGGCTTTCTGCCGCCTGTCGCCTTGCCGCGGCGCATGTGGGCCGGAAGTCGGCTGCGCTTTCTTTCGCCGCTCAGGGTGGGAGACACCGCGCAGCGCAAAACCACGATCTTCGATATCTGTCAGCGCCAGGGCCGCAGCGGTGAACTGGTTTTCGTCACACTGCGCCATGAGATTTTTCGCGGCAATGAACTGTTGCTCGAAGAGGAGCAGGATATTGTCTACCGTGGGCCAGCGGTAACCGGTGCTCCCACTATTGAAAAGCCTTTCGAAAATGCGCCCTGGCGTCGTACCGTCGAGATAGATCCTGTGCTGTTGTTTCGCTATTCCGCGCTTACCTTCAACGCCCATCGCATACACTACGACCGGGATTATGCGGTTGGTGTGGAAGAATACGCGGGTCTGGTCGTGCAGGGCCCACTGACAGCGACGCTGCTACTGGATCTGCTGCACAGGCAAATGCCAGCTGCCACTGTGCGTGCATTCCGCTTTCGCGGTCTTCGCCCGATAACTGATGCTGCCCCGCTTGAGTTGGGTGGTTGCCAACAGGGCAACACGGTCGAACTGTGGGCCGGCTCGGCGGGGTCAGTGGGAATGGAAGCCGAGGCGGAAATCGCCTGATTTTACGCGGCTTCCCCATCACATTGGGTAACGCGTCGATCTCCGTTGCCAGCCACTCGATGCAATTCCTGGCGTTGATTTAAAAGTGCACGCCTTTCATCAGTGAAGCCAGCGCCACCTGCTCGTTCGAGGCTTCGATCTGTTCCGGACGCTTGTCACCGCGCGCTGCGGCGGAGTCGTTGAACATTCGGAACACCACGTTCATCACCAGTTCCGAGAAGCGCGGTGCTACGGCGGTCATGACCTGAAGATAAATGCCCAGCGGTGTCGCAATGCGCTTCGGCTTATTAATCACGGCATCAACGACCATGTCGCCTGCCTCTTCGGGGGACAGAATGGGCATTGAGTTGTATACCGTTGTAGCCTCGATCATTGGTGTACGCACAAGGGGCATGTTGATCGTGGTAAAGCGCACTCCGACATCGGAATACTCTACTGCGGCGGCTCGCGTCCATGCGTCCAGCGCGCTCTTTGAAGCCACGTAGGCCGAGAAGCGCGGGCTGGGTGTTAACGCACTGATGGATGACATATTGATAACATGGCCCTGGCGACGTGCCGTCATAACAGGCAGCAGGCCCAGTGTCAGGCGTATTGCGCCAAAGTAGTTGATCTGCATGGTGCGCTGGAAGTCGTGAAAGCGATCATAGGACAATTCCAGGGAACGGCGAATAGAGCGGCCCGCATTGTTGATCAGTATGTCGACATGGCCGTGATTCTCGAGCACTTCGCTAACCAGTCGATCACAGTCTTCGAGGTCGGAAGCGTCTGCCTGGTAGATGGTAGACAGGCCGCCGTTCTCGGCAATTTCCTGTGCGGTTTCCTCGAGTTTGTCGCGGCTGCGCGCAACCAGCAGAACATGTGCGCCTGCATCCGCGAGGCGCAGAGCCGCAGTTTTGCCGATGCCCGAGGATGCGCCTGTGATCAATACAATCTTGCCGCCCACGTTGCCCTCCAAAGAGCGATCTACGAACAGGTCCGGGTCGAGATTGCGCTCCCAGTAGTCCCAGATCGCCGGCGCATACGATTCGAGCGTTGGGCATTTTATGCCGGAGCCCTTGAGCGCGCGCTCCGTATCGCGATTGTCGTAGCGGGTGGGGTAGTTGATGAACATGGTCACTGAATCCGGCAATCCCATGTCGCCCAACAGTGTACTGATGATGCGTTTGACCGGCGGCAGCCCCTTGATGGTGTCGCGTGCAATTTTGGGTATGAAGCCAAAAATGCGCTGATCGAGACGCATACTGAAGCGCGGTGTGTGGCCGGCCTCGGCGAACACGTTCATCAGTTGGCCCATGGAGTGATGTTCCGGGTTGGTGAGGTGGAAACAGCGGCCTTCGAGATCGTCCTGGTGCACGATGTGATCCATGGCATCTACGACGTAGTCCACGGGCACCACATTAAACTTGCCGCCCTCGATGCCAACCAGTGGGAACCAGGGTGGCAGTACGTTGCGGATTTTTTGCAGGCTCTTGAAGAAGTAGTAAACCCCGTCGACTTTGTCGATTTCCCCGGTGACCGAGTGGCCGACGACCATGGCGGGGCGGTAGACGCGCCAGGGAATGGTGCATTCGTTACGTACAATCCCTTCGGAATCGTGTTTGGTTGAGAAATAGGGGTGGTCCAGGCGTTCGGCTTCCTCGAACATGTCCTCGCGGAAGGTGCCGTCGTACATCCCGCCAGCGGCGATGGAACTGACGTGTTCAAAGCTACCTGCGTCCAGTGCGGCTGCCAGTTGCACTGCGTTGCGCGTGCCCTCGATATTGGTCGCGCTTTGCTCTTCTTCGGAGGCGGCTATGTCGTAGATTGCGGCGAAATGGCAGAAGTAGCGAATCTTGCCTTTGAGTTCCTCGCAGGTGGCGTCATCCACACCCAACATAGGCTGGCGCAGGTCGCCCTGCACGGGGATCAGGCGACCCGACGTGTCTCCCACCCGTTCCTGCAGTGCTTCGAATCGATGCATGGATTGGGCGCGTGTCAGTACGTATATGTCGCCCTCGCGCTGCAGCAGGTTCTGGATGAAGTTACGTCCGATGAAGCCGGTGCCGCCGGTGATGAAGTAGGCCATGGTGATTCTCCGCATAAGTGGGTGCTGCAGTACAGTGTAGTACCGATGCCGGAAGAGGCCATGGCCCGAACTTTCAAAGTTCAGGGGCGGAAATTTTCAGCAGTGCTGCCTGCGATAGTCCTGCGGCGTCATACCTGTCCATTTTTTGAAGGCGCGGTGAAACGTGCTGCTGTCCGAAAAGCCCAGCAATTCGGACAGTTCCTGGGCAGTGTGTTGGCCGCTGGCGAGATAGCCCACCGCCGCATCCCTGCGACAGCCGTCTTTTAACTGTCGAAAGGAAGTGCCTTCATCCTGCAGGCGACGGTGTAGCGTGGGCGTGGTCATATGCAGCCTGTCTGCCACCTCCTGCAGGCTGGGCAGTGGCCGCTGGAAGTCCGCACCTATCAGGTGCTTTACCCGCCCGGCAACGCTCTTTTCCGCAGGATCTATGCGAAACAATGCTGCAGGGTAGGTTTGCAACATGGCGTCCAGTGACGCCTCACTTTGTACAATGGGAAATTCCAGATAGCGGCGATGAAAGCGAAAGGCATCGACCCCTGCGTCAAACTGTACTGGCGTACCGAAAACGTCGCTGTAATCTTTGCCGCGCCCGCCCGCCTGTTTCAGCGATACTTTGTCCAGCGTGATGTAGGTGCCCACGAACCAGCCGCAGACCCGGTGCCACATGGCAATCGACAGCAGCCGCCCGGTCAATCCGGGCAGCCAGTTGAGCTGGTTCATGCTGAAATTCTCAGCCGATACCAGTGGCGTGTCGTCCGCCGAGAATTCGAAGCGGCAACAGACCTGTTCGCCCTCGATATCGAGGTGGAAGGTGTCGCCGCGAGATTCCAGCCGCTGGAAGTAGATGGAAGCACGCTGCATTGCCTGTTCCAGGGTGCCCGCGTGCAGCATGGCCTGAAACAGCATACGGTAGGCGCTGAAGACCAGCGTGCTCTCGACTTCACTGGATGTGGTGGACAGGGCGGGCTGAAGTGCGCGCACAACGTGAATGAAAAGTCGGCCGTAGTCTTCAACTGCAATTTGTGCGTCTGCAACAGCCTTGTCTTCGAGCAATACCAATGGCAGGTTGAGGGCGACGAGCTCCTCGCGCGGTTCCTCCCGGGACAGCGGTGCCAGGCGCAACAGGGATTGAGCGTAGCGTAATGGAAGGGTATCGGCCATGGGCAGAGGGTGCCGGATCAAACTGCTGTACCATGGGCATTGTACGTGACCGGGCAATCTGGGCAATGCCTGTCGCCTGGTGCAATATTCGGTCAGCCGAGAATGCAAAATTCCGCTCATGCGAGGGCCTGCAATCCGGCCTAGTATATCCCGCAGGTTGCGTAACAACCTGACCATTGGCCCATGGGCGGCTGCGAGGTGCCAGAGAATGCGGATTGGCGCTTTCGAAAGCAGCAGGGATTTCTGATTCCTTCGCAAGCGCCTTAACCAGAATCTGAACTACAGCGGAGAACCTCGATGTCGCAATCTCTCATGCAGGAATTTAAAGATGCCATGGCGCAGCTCACGGGTGCCGGCGCACCCTATGAACTGGCGGGTGACGATGAGAGCGGCCGGTACTACCTGAATGCGCCCACGCTGCTGCACGAAGCGTTAGGAGAAGCACGTCATCACGGAGACAGAGAATTTCTCATCTATGAAGGTGAGCGCCGCAGCTTCAAGCAACTATTTGATGAGGCAGATGCGATAGCTGTTGCCCTGCAGGCCCGAGGTATCGGCAAGGGCGACCGGGTCGCCCTCGCCATGCGTAACTATCCAGAGTGGTTGGCGGCCTATATCGGCGTCGTCACCATCGGCGCTGTGGTGGTGCCTGTGAACAGTTGGGGGCAGCCAGCGGAGGTCGCTTACATTCTGGAGGACTGCGACGCGCGCCTCGCATTCTGTGACCAGCAGCGCTACGACGGCCTGGCAGGGAGGATCGACCAGTCTGCGTTGGAACTGGTGATTGCGCGCCCTGACAAAGCGGATGATGCGCATGGACTGCCGGCCTTTGTGCGCGGCCATGGCGGCGCTGCACCGCAGCAGGTGGCCATCGAGGGCGATGAGCTGGCCATGATCATGTATACCTCGGGAACCAGCGGCAAACCCAAGGGCGCTGCATCGACCCACCGGGCCATCTGCCAGGCCATCTACAACATGGAATGCGCGGCCATGGCCGCTGCAATGACTAACGGTGAACTCATTGGTGCCATGCTTGAGCGGGGCTTCGAGCCCACCTCTCTGTTGGCCGTACCGCTGTTTCATGTCAGCGGTTGTCATGCCCAGTTTTTCGCCAACCTGCGCGGTGGACGCCGCATCGTGATGATGTACAAGTGGGACGTCGACCGCGCAATTGAATACATTGAACAGGAGCGTATCACCACGCTGGCGGCGGCACCGGCAATGGTGCTGGACCTTTTGGAGTCGGCGCGTTTCCCCGCGGCGGATACCCGCAGCCTGTTCTCCCTCGGTATTGGTGGCGCTGCCACCCCCCCGCGTGTGCGAGCGCTGTTGCAGGAGCATTTGCCGCAGAACTTTTCGGGTACGGGCTGGGGTATGACGGAAACCAACGCCCAGGGTGCGTCCGTGACGGGCAAGGCGTTTATTGAAAAGCCCGGCACCGCTGGCTTCCCACACCCCGTTGTCCAGTTTCGCATTTGTGATGAATCCGGCGTCCAGATGCCGTCGGGCGCAACAGGGGAGATCTGGGTGCGCAGCCCGGCCAATATTCGCGAGTACTGGAATCGGCCTGAGACCAATGCAGAAGAAATTGTCGACGGCTGGCTAAAAACGGGCGATATCGGCTATATCGACGAAGACGGCTTCCTGTTTCTCGCCGATCGCGCGAAGGATATGATCCTTCGCGGCGGCGAGAACATTTATCCTATCGAAATCGAAAACGCCCTCATTGAGCATACGGCTATCAAGGAAGCGGCCGCCATCGGCTTGCCGCACGAGCGATTGGGCGAGGAAGTGGCTGTCGTGGTTCACCTGCACGCGGGCGAGTCCCTGCGCGAAGAGGATGTTATCGCATGGGTCGCGGACCAACTGGCTGCCTACAAAGTACCCAGTCGGGTGTTTTTCAGCGAAACGCCTTTGCCACGCAACGCCACCAACAAGATTCTGAAGCGCGAACTGAAGGCGAATCTGCTGCAGGGGTGATCCCTCGATGTAGGCATGAACCCGACGATTCTCGACAACTGTGCGTTGCGCAGGTCGGGCGGAAACGGTGAATGAGGAGAAAGGCTGGCGAATTCACCATTTGAATACCAAATATACTTCCCATTGATTTCATTTATGGGGAGGTGCTCACTAAACTTGGGGTCAAGTTGACCAGTACCCGGGAACCGCCCGCGGCCGTTGACTATCTCTACAGTTTGCAATCGAGCATCGAGGGTTATCACCATGTCCGACTACGAAAATGAAATTGCTGACGTCACCAGGCTGCGCGATGAGAACGGCGCACCCTGGAACGCCATAAGCCCCGAATCTGCGGCGCGCATGCGCCTGCAAAATCGTTTCCGCACAGGCCTGGATATCGCGCGCTATACCGCACAGATCATGCGCAAGGACATGGCAGATTACGACGCCGACAGCAGCCAGTACACGCAATCACTGGGTTGCTGGCACGGCTTTATCGGGCAACAGAAGCTGATTGCCATCAAGAAGCACTTTGGCGATACCAACAAGAAGTACCTCTATCTGTCCGGCTGGATGATCGCGGCACTGCGCAGCGAGTTTGGCCCGCTGCCCGATCAATCCATGCACGAGAAGACCTCTGTACCTGGCTTGATCGAAGAACTGTACACCTTCCTGCGTCAGGCGGACGCTCGCGAGCTGGGCGGTCTGTTCCGCGAACTCGACGCGGCGCGTGAAGCAGGCGACGAAGTCGCTGCGAAAAACCTGCAGAACCAGATCGACAATTTCCAGACCCACGTAGTGCCCATCATTGCGGACATCGACGCGGGTTTCGGCAATGCCGAGGCGACTTATCTGCTCGCCAAGAAGATGATTGAGGCGGGTGCCTGCGCCATCCAGATCGAAAACCAGGTGTCCGACGAGAAGCAATGCGGCCACCAGGACGGCAAGGTGACTGTCCCGCACGAAGACTTCCTGGCCAAGATTCGCGCCGTGCGGTATGCCTTCCTTGAATTGGGCGTGGATGACGGTGTGATTGTGGCGCGAACCGATTCGCTGGGAGCTGGCCTGACCAAGCAAATCGCCGTCACCCATGAGCCGGGCGACCTGGGCGATCAGTACAACAGCTTCCTCGATTGTGAAGAGGTCGATGTTGCCGATATGTCCAATGGCGATCTGGTAATAAACCGCGAGGGCAAGCTGCTGCGTCCCAAGCGCCTGCCATCCAACCTGTTCCAGTTCCGCAAGGATTCCGGTGAGGACCGCTGTGTACTGGACTGCATCACCTCGTTGCAGAACGGCGCGGACCTGCTTTGGATTGAGACTGAAAAGCCCCACGTTGGGCAGATCGGCGGCATGGTAAACCGTATTCGCGAGGTAGTTCCCAACGCCAAGCTGGTTTACAACAACAGCCCGTCGTTTAACTGGACGCTGAACTTCCGTCAGCAGGTGTTTGACGCCTGGGTTGAAGCCGGTAACGACGTTTCCGGCTATGACCGTGACAACCTGATGAGTGCGGATTACGACGAGTCAGAACTGGCTGCCGAGGCGGACAAGCGCATTCGCACGTTCCAGGCGGACGCGGCGCGCGAAGCGGGCGTCTTCCACCACCTGATCACGCTGCCCACCTATCACACCGCAGCATTGTCGACGGACAACCTCGCCAGGGAGTACTTTGGCGAGCAGGGCATGCTGGGTTATGTTGCCGGCGTACAGCGCAAGGAGATTCGTCAGGGCATTGCCTGCGTGAAGCACCAGAACATGGCCGGATCCGATATGGGTGACGATCACAAGGAGTACTTCGCCGGAGAAGCCGCACTCAAGGCCGGCGGCAAGGACAACACCATGAACCAGTTCGGCTAGGACCAGGTGAGCTGGGTGCGCCCTGTTCTGAAAGAGCAAAAGAGGCGGGTTATCCCGCCTTTTTTGTGCGTGTTGTTTTTCCGCTCCCAGCGGTAGCCAGCCCATGGCCGTCGCTGGGCCAAGTTCCATTGCGGAATGAATGTGCTACATTGTTCGCCCTCAATGCCAAGGCCTGGAGGTGACTATGCGTTGGAACAATATCGACAAGCAGAGCTGTTCAGTTGCCCGAGCGCTGTCTGTGGTAGGTGAGCGCTGGACCATGCTGATTTTGCGCGACGCGTTCTTTGGTACGCGTCGGTTTGACCAGTTCCAGGCGAATCTCGGCATCACCCGGCACCGCCTGTCGGAGCGGCTGTCGAAGCTGGTAGATCACGGCGTACTGGTCAAGGTTCCCTACCAACAACGCCCGCTGCGGCACGAGTACCGATTGACCCGCAAAGGTCTGGGGCTGTATCCGGTCATGATGAGCCTGGCGCGCTGGGGTGACGAGTGGATGGATAAGGGGGAGGGCGCCCCCCTGGAGTACCGGCATCTGCCCTGTGGCCATCCTACCCAGGCCACGCTCACCTGCAGTGAATGTGGTGAGGCGCTGCGCCCGGCAGAGGTGACGCCGCAGCTCGGTGCCGTACTCAAGGAACTGGCTGCCCGGCTGGAGCGCGAGGGACATACCTTCGAAGACATCCCGACCCTGCTAAAACACGCGATTTCACCCTGAAAACTGCCCATTTTTGTCTCCTGTATCGGGCCTGATCAAGGGCCTGGTGGTGCGGTCTGAGGCCTGCTTGCACTTCGTGAATTCCCACTCGTTTTTCGGCGCCGCGGTACACCGAAAAACTTGTGAATTAGTAACATTCTGCGCTGCCGAAACCGGCGGGCTAGCGCGCTATCCTTTGCGCGGAAAACAACAACAAAAAAGCAGCAAAAACAACGATCTTAACCCGCAAGGAGAACCAACATGAAAACCAGGAAACACGTACTCGCTGTCGCCGTCGCAGCTACCCTGCCTGCTTTCAGCGCTCCTCTGGCATTTGCCCAGGGAGAGCAGGCCGGGAAGCTCGAAGAGGTAGTGGTCACCGGTACCCGCAGGGAGGGTCAGTCACCCTCGGAAACCATCTCTCCCATCGATGTGGTTAGCGGCAAGTCGCTGACCAACCAGGGTGGTTTTGACCTCACCGAATCTCTGACCAAGCTATCTCCGGCACTGAACACGCAGCGTTTCCCGATTGCCGATGGAACCGCGGTTGTTCGCCCTGTAACACTGCGCAACCTATCCCCTGACCACACACTGGTATTGGTCAATGGCGTTCGCCGTCATCGCTCTGCATTGGTGAACTTGCAGCTTGCACCGCTGGGTACTGTGAACCAGGGTTCCCAGGCGGTAGATTTCGCCGCATTCCCATCCGCTGCGATCAAGCGCGTGGAAGTACTGCGTGATGGTGCATCCGCGCAGTATGGTTCAGACGCGATCGCTGGCGTGGTCAACACCATTCTCAAGGACGACGACGAAGGCTTTAATGTAACCGCCCAGTATGGCGAGTACGATGAAGGCGATGGCGAGCGCACAATTATCAGCGCTAATGGCGGCCTTTCTCTGTTTGGTAACGGCTTTTTGAACCTTACCGCCGAGTACGCCGATTCTGACACCACCAGTCGTGGTGTAGCGCGCCCGGACGCGGCCGCAATCGGCGAGATCGTCGGTGATTCCGCTGTGCCCTATAACGGGCTGGGGCAGCGCTGGGGCGACCCTTCAGTCGAAGCCGGCAAGCTGTTTGCCAACTGGGGTTACAACGTCTCCGAGACGTTTGAACTGTTTGGTCACGCCAGCTACATGGAAAAAGAAACCGAAGGCGGCTTCGTCTATCGTCCGCCGGTGCTGCCCGGTGATGGCAACGTTGCCATTCCCGCACGCTCCACGTTACAGGTAGATGGCGACGGCGATGGCCAGCCAGACGCGGCTTCTGCCGACCTGGTGAACTCTATCGTTGCAGACGGACTCAACCCCGACGATTACCTGACTGCTGACGGCGCTAGCCCCAGCGGTTACGTGCTGCGTAACCCCATCCATACACAGTTCCCCGGTGGTTACAGCCCGACTTTCGGTGGCGATATCACCGATTACTCGTTTGTGCTTGGTGGACGCGGCGAAATCAGCAGTGATTTCACCTGGGATCTGCGCGGCCGTTACGGTGTGAATGAGGTTGAGTACCAGCTGAACGAGAGTATCAACCCGAGCCTGGGTCGTCTCAGCCCAACCAGTTTTAACCCCGGCACCCTGATCCAGGAAGAGTCCGGTGTGAACCTGGACTTCGTCAAGACCATCGATGACGTCAACGTGGCGTTCGGTGGTGAATGGCGTCGTGAGACCTACGAAATTGAGCGCGGTGACGCGGCCTCAATTGCAGTAGGACCGACCTTCGCAGTATTTGGCGTAGGCTCCGACGGTTTCCAGGGCTTCTTCCCGGAAACAGAAGGTGATTGGGACAGCGACAGCTGGGCGATCTACACCGACATCGAAGCGGATATTTCCGATCGCTGGACCGTGGGTACTGCCGTTCGCTACGAAGACTACGAGGAGTTCGATGACAGCCTGGACTGGAAACTGTCCACGCGTTTCGATTTCACCGATGGCTTCGCGCTACGCGCAACCGCCAACACCGGCTTCCGTGCACCTTCGCCCGGACAGGTCAATACGCTTAACGTAACCACCTCTGCCAACTCGGCCGGCGAACTGGTGCCCTCTGGGACCTACCCGGTTGATAATCCTGTGTCACAGGTGCTTGGCGCCACAGACCTGGAGTCAGAAAAGTCCACGGCTTACACCATCGGATTGGTCTGGTCGCCCTCGGAGCGCTGGGAGTTCACCGCTGACTATTACTACATTGAGATTGATGATCGCATCGCCGTCGCGACCAGCACCATCGATCAGGGTAACGTCAACGACCTGAACGCTATCGGCTTCGAAAACCCCGAACTGCTTCTGGGTAGCCAGGCGAGCTACTTCACCAATGGCTTCGATACTGAAGTCAGCGGCGTGGATCTTGCAGCCAGCACCTGGTTCGATATTGGCAGCGGCGTTCTTGCGGCGGACCTGCGCTACAACTTCAACGAGCAGGAAATCACTCAGGTCAACGACGGCGCTATCGGCGCTGACCGGGTTTACGACCTGGAAAACCAGGTGCCGGAAAGCAGCGCGATCCTCACGCTGGACTATAACGTCAACAACTTCGGTGCCCTTGTGCGTGTGAACTACTACGACGAGTGGTCATCTACTGACGGCATTCTCGGTGACGGTACGGCCGACGTGGTACGCGACTACGACGAGGCTGCCCTGGTAGACGTGGAGTTGAGCTACACCTTTGCCGATCACTACACCGTTGCGGTAGGCGGCGAGAATGTGTTCGACGAGTACCCGGACGATGAGCAGGGCACCGTGCTGTCCGAAGCGTGGGGCGCAAAGTACGCCATCACTTCACCGTTCGGCTTTAACGGCGCGTTCTGGTACGCCAGGATATCTGCTTCGTTCTAAGCCACTCAGGTAGTTAGCGGGTCTAACCCGCAATATTGAAAGCCCGGCGAGAGCCGGGCTTTTTTTTGCCCTCTTTCAGAGCGGTTCTACCGATGCTCTGTTGCAGGCAGCAGCAATGAATGGCCTGACGGTGTGCGGGTAACGAGGTGAGTATCTTAGCCCTCCGAACCTCGTTACCCGCACACCGTCAGGCCCTGAACCAACCTCCAATCAAACCCGGGCTGCATCCAGCGCCTGATCAATATCCGCCAGAATATCGTCTATATGCTCAATTCCCACCGACAAACGGATCATATCTTCGCTCACACCCGCTGAAGCCAGTTCCTGCTCATTGAGCTGTCGGTGCGTTGTACTGGCCGGGTGACAGGCCAGCGACTTGGCATCGCCGATGTTAACCAGGCGTAAAATTAGTTGCAGCGCATCGATGAAGCGGGTGCCTGCAGCTATGCCACCCTCAATGCCAAAGCTCAGAATTCCCGCCGCGTGCCCGCCGCAAAACTTGTTGCAGTTGGCGTGATGGGGGCTGCTGTCGAGGGCAGCGTAGTTGACCCACTTCACCTGTTCCTTTTGCTGCAGATGTCGGGCGACGCTCAGTGCATTCTCACAATGCCGCTCCATGCGCAGGCTGAGCGTTTCCAGCCCCTGCATGATCAGGAACGCACTGTGCGCTGAAAGCGCAGCGCCCGTGTTGCGCAGGGGCACCACGCGACAGCGGCCGATGTAGGCGGCTTCGCCCATGGCCTCGGTGTAAACGACGCCGTGGTACGAGGGGTCCGGTGTGGTCATGATGCTGAAACGATCGCTGTTCCCCGCCCAGTCGAATTTCCCGGAATCGACGATAGCGCCGCCCACGGTAGTGCCGTGGCCACCGATGTACTTGGTGAGCGAGTGCACGGCAATATCTGCGCCGTGATCAAATACGCGGCACAAAACGGGTGTGGCAACGGTGTTGTCAACGATTAATGGCACGCCGGCGGCATGGGCGATCTCTGCCCAACGCTGTATATCGACGATATTACCCGCCGGGTTGCCGATGGATTCGCAGAACAGCGCGCGCGTGTTGTCATCGATAAGGGCAGCGACCCGGTCGAAATCATCGGCATCTGCAAAACGGGTTTCGATGCCCTGGCGTGGAAAGGTATGGGCAAACAGATTATAGGTGCCGCCGTACAGTTGCGAAGTGCTGACGATGTTTGTGCCTGTTTCTGCGATCGCTTCAATCGCATAACGAATGGCTGCCATGCCAGAGGCAACGCTGAGCGCGCCGATGCCACCTTCCAGCGCGGCGATTCTGGCCTCCAGCACCGCGTTGGTGGGGTTCATGATGCGGCTGTAGATGTTGCCGGGCACGGCCAGGTTGAACAAATCGGCGCCGTGCTGCGTATTGTCGAACGTGAAGGAGGTGGTCTGGTAGATCGGGGTGGTGGCCGCATTGGTTGCGGGGTCGCCTTCGTAGCCTGCGTGCAGTGCAATGGTTTCCGGTTTCATCCTGTGTGCTCCTGATTGTGCTTCGTGACTGGCTTGTTCGCTCGAAGCCAGAGCTTAGCAGAGCACGTATTCGCAGCAAATGCTGCCGACAGCGAAACGCTCCGCTGATGGCTTGAGTGAGACTCGATTGACAATAAATGGGCGAGTGGCTAGAGTTTGCGGCCTTGTCCGGTGCACGGGAGCGATAGTCTCGCTTTCGAGCCAATTGGGAAGAGCGGGTCCGTAGGGATGCCGCCGCTGCCCCCGCAACGGTTATCAGCGTACGCTGTGAGCCCGATACCAGCCAGACAACTGCAACAGTGAAGCGGAGGGCTTCACGCAAGGTTGCCCGGCGATCCCGCTGCCCTCCCTTGTCTGCCTCCCCGCTCCCATAATCCGCACCAGCGGAGGTTCATGCATGACGCCTGATAGCAGGACGCCGGGAAGCACGCTCATGGTTCAGGGCACCACCTCTGACGCCGGGAAGAGCATACTGGTAGCCGGTCTATGCCGGGTGTTGGCACGCAGTGGTGTCAGCGTCGCACCCTTTAAGTCCCAGAACATGGCCCTCAACAGCGCGGTTACTGTGGATGGTGGTGAGATCGGCCGCTCGCAGGCGCTGCAGGCACAAGCCTGTGGTATCGAACCGCACAGCGACATGAACCCGGTGCTGTTAAAGCCCTCCAGTGATTGCGACGCACAGGTGATTATTCAGGGCAGGGCGATCACTGAACTTGGCGCGCAGGCGTTTCACGATTACAAAGCCGTGGCGATGTCAGCTGTGCTGCAGTCACACGACAGACTGCTGGCACGGTATGACCAGATTATTGCCGAGGGTGCGGGCAGCCCGGCTGAGATCAATCTGCGAGAAGGCGACATTGCCAACATGGGATTTGCCGAGGCGGTGGATTGCCCTGTCATCCTTATCGCCGATATAGACAGGGGCGGCGTGTTTGCGCATCTGGTTGGGACCCTGGATTTGCTGTCGGCGTCCGAGCGTGAGCGGGTTGTTGGCTTTGTTATCAATCGCTTTCGTGGCGATATCGAACTGCTGCGGCCGGGCCTGGTGTGGCTGGAACAGCGCACGGGCAAGCTTGTGCTGGGGGTCATTCCCTATCTGCAGGGCCTTTTCCTGGATGCAGAGGACGCGCTGGACGGCACGCAGCTGCATGACGCCGAGTCGCCGTCGCTCAGGGTGATCGCGCCGGCTGTTTCCAGAATCAGTAATCACACGGATTTTGACCCGCTGCGACTGCATCCCGATGTCGACTTTTCCTTCATTGGCCCCGGTCAGGCCATCCCCGCCGCTGATCTGATTGTTTTGCCCGGGAGCAAGAACGTACGGCGGGATCTGCGCTGGTTGCACGACAATGGCTGGCCGGCGGCTATCGAACGACATCTGCGCTACGGTGGCAAAGTGCTCGGTGTTTGCGCTGGTTTACAGATGCTCGGGCAGGTGGTGGATGACCCACTGGGGATAGAGGAAGAGTCCGGTTCCAGCGCCGGTCTTGGGCTGCTTGAACTCGCCACAACACTGCAGCCGGGAAAAACCTTGCAGCGCGTGCGCGGTCAACTGGCGCTCGAAGCAGCCGATGTCACCGGTTACGAGATACACTGCGGTACCAGTTCGGGGGAGGCTCTCAGTCGGCCCGCGCTGCGGCTTGCGGATGGGCGCAGCGACGGCTGTCTGTCGGAGGATGGCCAGATCATGGGAACGTATGTCCATGGGCTGCTCGATGAGCCCGCTGCGCGCGACGCTGTGCTGCGCTGGTGCGGATTGGAGGCTGCTGCGCAGCCCTCGATTGCGGCACGACGAGAGCAACAACTCGATCGATTGGCCGACGTGTTGCAGGCTGAACTCGATCTGGAAACTTTGTTCCCCGGCTTCACACTGACGCATGTCGACAACCGTGAGGAGAAAGCGTTGTGAGGGTCATGGCGCCCCGGCAACTGCTGCTACTGCTTTGCCTGCTGCTGCCGCTTGCGCTGTTTACGGGTCTGTCGCTGGGAGCCGTCGCTATACCGTTGTCCGATGTGGCCGCTGCGCTCTACAGTGCCCTGTCGGGTTCCAGTGAGCCAGAGCGCGATGCGATGATCGTGCTGTCAATCCGTTTGCCGCGCGTCTTGCTCGCCGCCCTGGTGGGCATTTGTCTGGCGGTGTGTGGCTGCGTGATGCAGGGACTGTTTCGCAACCCGCTGGCGGATCCTTCACTGATCGGTGTTTCCAGTGGGGCATCGGCGGGCGCCAGTCTGGTCATTGTATTTGGCGGCGGTGCGCTGGTGCAGGGCAGCCAGTTGCTGGGCCTGACATCAGTGGCCGCCGGCGCTTTTCTTGGTGGCTTCGTGGCCGTGCTGCTTGTTTATCGCCTTGCGACCTCCAGCAGTGGAACGTCTGTAGCGACCATGTTGTTGGCGGGCATCGCAATCAGTGCGCTGGCCGGGGCATTGAACAGTTTGTTCAGTTATATCGCCGACGATGAAATGCTGCGCAGAATCAGCCTTTGGCAAATGGGCAGCCTGGATGCCGCGAATTGGCCGCGGGTATGGATAAGCGCGACCGCTGGTGGCCTTTTACTTGTCTTGCTGCGCAGAGACGCGGCGGCACTAAATGCATTCCTGCTGGGCGAATCCGAAGCCTGGCATCTGGGCATACCGGTTGAAAGCGTCAAGAAGCGCCTGATTCTGCTGACTGCGATGGCGGTGGGTACGTCAGTAGCAGTGGCTGGTACGATCGCGTTTGTCGGGCTGATTATCCCGCATATTGTGCGCATGCTGATCGGGCCGGATCATCGCTATCTCATTCCCGCAGCCGCGCTGGCCGGGGCGATACTGCTCATTGGCGCCGATAGCGTCGCCCGCGTGATCGTCGCACCTGCGGAACTGCCAACAGGAATACTAACCGCATTGCTCGGTGCGCCTTTCTTTTTCTCACTGCTGGCACGCAGGCGCGATATGGGGGTCATTTGATATGAGCCTGCAAGTGAAAGGCGCCTCCGTGGCGCTCGGCGGCACGACCCTGCTCGATGGCGTGGACTTCCAGTTACCCGGGGGCGAGATTGCTGCGGTGGTCGGGCCAAATGGAGCTGGCAAGACCAGCCTGCTGCGATTGTTGAGTGGTGAACTGGAAAGCACGGGGGGAAGGGTAGCGCTCGGTGAGCGCAATCTTGCGGACTGGCCGTCTGCGCATCGGGCGCGACAACTGGCGGTGCTGCCACAGCATTCAGTACTGAATTTTCCATTTACTGCTGCCGAGGTGGTCATGCTCGGGCGCGCACCCCATGCCTCGGGTATAGCGCGCGATCGCGAAATCGTAGCGGCTGCGCTGCAGCGTGTCGATGCAGCGCAGCTGGCTCACAGGGAATATCCGCGGCTCTCCGGCGGTGAAAAGCAGCGCGTGCATCTGGCGCGTGTGCTTGCGCAGATTTGGGAGGAGCCGCCTGAAGGCAGACGCTTTTTGCTGCTTGATGAACCGACTGCCTCGTTTGATCTTGCGCACCAACGGATGACGCTGGAGATTGCCGGCGAATTGGCGGCCAGCGGGGTTGGACTGGTCATCGTACTGCATGACCTCAACCTTGCCGCACGCTGCGCGCATCAAATCGTCATGCTGCGTGAGGGGAGGGTGGTTGTCAGCGGTCCGCCGGATACAGTGGTAACGGCGGAAATTGTGCAGTCGGTTTTTGACGTTGACGTTCACATTGGCCGGCACCCGGCCCACGACAGCCCCCTTGTGATTGCCTGAGCCCATGCGACGAAGCCTGCCCAGACAATACACGCTGCTGCGACGCCGATTGGACTGCGCCCTGCAGGCGTTTAGTGCGTTTCCCAGGCAGTGCGCTGGATATTTCTGTCTGTGGCTTGTGTGCACAACCCCTGCAGCGGCTGACATTCGACAACAGGACGACCTCGGCAGGGAGGTGATCCTCGAGAAGCCTGCGACCAGGATCATTAGCCTCGCACCGCATTTGACCGAAACCATTTTTGCGGCCGGTGCGGGCGACAGGCTTGTCGGTACGGTCTCCTACAGCGACTTTCCTGAAGCCGCGAAGGCCGTGTCCCGCGTCGGTTCCTACGACACTGTCAGCTTCGAAACCGTACTGGCTATGGAGCCCGACCTGGTCTTCGCCTGGGTGAGCGGTGGGGGAGGCGAGACGATCGCCCGGCTGGAAGAGCTCGGCCTGGTGGTCTACGCCGAAGATCCCAGAAAGCTGGACGATGTGGCGCGCTCCCTGCGTGCGGTGGGGCAATTGACCGGCAATGTCGAACAGGCTGAACGAAGTGCCGCACGGTTCGAGGACACGCTGGCGAGACTGCGCACGGAGTACAGTGAGCGCACAGTGCTGACGGTGTACTACCAAATCTGGGATGAACCGCTGTTGACCCTGAATGGCGACCATATTATTTCGGACGTGGTTCGCCTCTGCGGAGGGCGCAATGTATTTGCCCACGCCATTCCGCTGGTGTCGCGGATTAGTGTGGAAGCGGTGCTGGACGTTGATCCGCAGGTCATCGTGGCCAGTGGGATGGATGAGGCAAGGCCCGAGTGGCTGGATCGCTGGCGCCAGTGGCGTGCCCTTAGCGCCGTATCAAACGGCCAGTTGTATTTCGTCCCGCCGGACCTGCTGCAGCGCCACACGCCGCGGATAGTGCAGGGTGCCGAAATGCTGTGCGAGCAAATGGATAAGGCGCGGCGGCACTATGCTCTGACTCGGCCCTAGTAGTCGACCCCTTTGCGCGCCTTTATGCCTTCTTTGAACGCGTGCTTGATCTCTTTAACCTCAGACACAGTGTCCATGACTTCCTGCAGTGCACTGCCGCCGCCCCGTCCGGTGACGACAACACTCTGGTTAGGTGGCCGTGAACGAATGGCGTCGATAATCGCGTCGGCATCGAGATAATCGTAGGCGATCATGTAGGTAAGTTCGTCCAGCACGACGAGGTCAAACTCAGGGTCGCGCAACATGGGTAGGGCGCGCTCCCAGGTGGCGATGGCGGCTTCGATATCGCCGGAGCGATCCTGCGTGTTCCAGGTAAAGCCGGTTCCCATCTGGAAAAACGCCACCTCCGGGCAGCGCTCCTTCAGGTAGATTTCTTCGCCGGACAGTTGCTCGCCCTTGATGAACTGCACCACCCCGACCTTCTGACCGTAGCCCAGCGCCCGCATCACCATACCGAACGCGGAACTGGACTTGCCCTTGCCGTTACCCGTGAGCAGCACAGCCACGCCGCGTTCCAGGTCTGCCGCTTCAATATGGGCGTCGACTTTCGCCTTTTGTTTTTTCATGGCGGCGTTGTGTTTGGCGTCTTTGCGGGTGTCGCTCATCATCTGCTCCCGGAACCGAAGTGATAGCGCAGGCCGATATAGCCGGCGGCTCCACTGGTATTGTAGGTGGGAACTTCCTCGTAGTCCTCATCGAGGAGGTTCTCGATTCTGCCATACACCTCCAGCCCGTCTGTCACGTGAAACGTTGCATTCAGGTCAAGCACCTCGTAGTCGTCCAGCGGCGAGCCGTCCGTATTGACTGCATCCTGCGACAGCCGCGCCTGCACGCCCAAAACCAGTCGTTCCGCCAGCAGTCGCCAGCTCAGGCCCAGGTTGGCCAGGTGCTCAGGGCGGCGAGGCCGTTGATTGCCGGCAATGTCCTGCGAGTCGGTGTAGGTGTAGTTGGCGTTCAATGACACTGCGTCCATCACGTCCCACTGTGCGAACAGCTCTATGCCCTCAGACTGTGTGTCGCCGGAGCGTTGCAGGTAACCGAACGAATCGAAGTCATAGAATATCTCGTCAGTAATTTCCTGATCAAAATACACTGCTTCCAGGAAGAGTCTCGCTCCGTCGGTCCAACTCACAGCGAGGTCGTAGCCCACGCTCTCCTCTTCGGACAATTCCAGTCCCTGCGCCGGTGGCAGTGTGAACGCGCTGCTATTGGTGTCGATTTCGAACAGACTGGGTGGGCGAAAGCCAGTGCCATAGGTGGCGCGCAATTTCATTTCGCCGACGCCCAGCGGGATAAGATAGGCGCCGCTAACCCGGAAACTGGTGTGTGAACCAAAGTCGTCATTGTCATCGTAGCGCGCCCCGGCCGTGAAGTAGAGACTGTCGTTCAAGCCGCCCTGGTACTCCAGATAGTAGCCCTGCTGATCACGATCCTCACCGCTGGCGCCGTCACTGGACTCGCTCAGCAGGTCGACACCGTAGACTAACTTGAGTGTCTCTCCGCCTTCGAAGCTACCGAGGTAGCCACTGCGTTCCAGGTTGCCGCCGGCGCCGAAAGCAAAGCGGTTCTCGGTAAAATTGTCCCTGCTCGTATCGTTGTCTGAGTAGAAGAGCTCGTGGGCAAACCGGCCTCGCTGGTAGTTGGCCGCCACCCGCCAGGACTGTTGTTCGAACTCATCTCTGCAGTCATTGCTGGACGTGAACGTATCAACGGTGAAGCACTCGTCGTACTCGTTATCCCCGTCAACGTCGCGGGCCACCAGCGAAAGGCGCAGATCGTCACTCAGGTTCCAGCCGAACCGACCGTGTAGTGTTGTGTTCTCGTAGCCGTCCTTGTCGAGTAGATCGGTGTCCGACGTTCTGGCGTTGAACAGGTCGCTGGCGTAATCGGTGGCGGTAATGCTGAAGTCCACGGTACCGTTGCCGCCGTTGAGGTTGGCAGCGTACTGCTGCGTATCGTAGCGTCCCGCTTCGGCGGAAAGCGAACCGTTCAACCCCTCGCCTGGCGACAGTGTGGTGATGTTGACCACGCCGCCAGCATCGGAGCCGTACATCAGGCCCTGCGGCCCGCGCAGGATTTCGACACGCTGTATACCGGAGCTGAGCAGGTGTTCCGCGCGCCCGGTGTTTTGGGGTGACGAGGTGTCCGAGATGTCGATACCGTCGAGATAATAGCGCGTGCGATAGCTTTCTTCGCCGCGGATACGCAGCGAGGTAATGCTCCCAGGTCCCCCCTGGTTTGATACGCCTATACCCGGCTGGGTGCGCAGAACATCGTACAGACTGCTGTAACCAAGCCGTTCTATTTCCACCTGGGTGACCACGGAAACTGACGTGCCGATCTGGCGCAGGGGGGTGGGTACCCTGGAGGAGGTGACCACGATTTCCTCCAGCGTTTGCCGTACCGGCGATGTTTCGCTGGCAGCGGTATAGAATGTGCTCAACGCTGCTGCTACGCAGGCTGTGCAGGTAGTAAATGTTTTCATGATTGATCCTCAATTGCCGAAATAGTTGGCGACTGAGGGAGGGAACAAGGGAACTCAATGCGAACATTGGGCAACCGTGCATGAAGCCCTCCGCTCCATCGTTGCGTCTGTCCAGGCAGGTGTCGGGCTAGCAGCGCGTGGTCTTTTACACGCTACATACCGTTGCGGGGGCAGCGGTGGCTTCCGGCCTGCGCTGAAAAAGCGCCTGCAGAACCACACTTCCCATTTAACCCACCCAGCAGTTGGACTGCGGTGGGCACCTGGTACCGGGCGCACTCTAGTGAGATGTCTGGTTCATGTCAAATGGCGTAGAATTGCGTTTTCTCAACGATGGCAGCGTATTTTTTGGCAGTTTCAGAGCAGGATTACCAACGGGTTGCCGACTTGCTGGGTCGTCGTCCCAGAGGCCTCGAGGCGGTAGCCGTGGCCGATGAACAGGGGCGCCCGCAGGTAATCCGTGTCGCCTCCCTGGTGGATGAAAAGCCCTTTCCCACGCTGTTCTGGCTGGTTGATCCGGCACTTTGCTACCGTATCGACCGGGCTGAAGCTGAGGGGCTTATCGCTGTGTTCCAGGGTCGCGTGGACGCTGATCAGCTGTTGCGTGACGCCCTCGATCGCGATCACCTGGCGTACATCAAACTGCGCGACCAGTGCATGAGCGCTGCGGTGCGTGCGGGTTTGCAGTCACTGGGTTTCGCCGATGTGCTTGCAGCAAGAGGGGTTGGGGGAATTGCGGACTTTGGCCGAATTCGGTGCCTGCATACCTGGTACGCGGCGCACCTCGTTGTGCCCAATACGGTAGGCCGTATGCTCGACGAGCACTGGCAAAATTACCCGGGCTGAGCGCCATGAGCGATGCCGGGCTGTGGTATATTATGCGCCCCTGAAAATCGAGTCGGGCGAATTTGCCCCGTGGATCAACCGATGACAACGCCAACTGACGACCTGCGAATTTCTGCGTTGAACGAATTGGTCGCCCCCGAGAAACTGATTGCCGACGTGCCCGTGAGCAAGCGCGCGGCCGAGGTGGTGGCGGGTGCGCGCAGCGCTATTCATGCAGTGCTTACTCGCGATGACGACCGTTTGGTAGCGGTGGTCGGCCCGTGCTCTATTCACGATCCGGACGCCGCCCGTGACTACGCCGGGCGTCTGCAGCAAGTGGCGCAGGAGATCAGCGACGACGTATTTGTGGTGATGCGCGTTTACTTTGAGAAGCCGCGCACAACCGTAGGCTGGAAGGGCTTGATCAACGACCCGGATCTGAATAACACCTTCCAGATCAACAAGGGTCTGCATCTTGCGCGCCAGTTGTTGCAGGATCTCGGCGATATGGGTCTGCCGACCGGGACAGAGTACCTCGACCTTATCAGCCCGCAGTACATTGCTGACCTGGTGTCATGGGGCGCTATCGGGGCGCGGACAACAGAGAGCCAGACGCATCGCGAATTGTCTTCCGGCCTGTCCTGCCCTGTCGGATTCAAGAATGCGACCAATGGCGATATCCAGGTAGCCGTAGACGCTATTCAGTCTGCCTCCCAACCGCATCACTTCCTGTCGGTGACGAAGCAGGGGCACTCCGCCATTTTCCAGACCACCGGCAACGAGGATTGTCACATTATCCTTCGTGGTGGCCAGCATACCAATTACGACATGTTCTCGGTGGATGACGCGGCGGCGCTGCTGAGCAAAGCGGGCCTTGATCCGCGCATCATGATCGACGCCAGCCACGCCAACAGCCGCAAAATCCCGGCCCGACAGCAGGACGTGGTGCGCGACATCGCCATGCAGGTGGCCAGGGGGAACGACAGCATCTTCGGCCTGATGATTGAGAGCAATCTTGTCGCAGGTCGCCAGAACGTCGTTGAGGGTGAGCCCCTGACCTACGGCCAGAGCATTACTGACCCCTGTATTGACTGGGACTCCACCGCCACGCTGTTGCGTGAGTTGGCAGAAGCCGTCCGAACGCGGCGCGCACACTAGCCTCGCCTGCGGCATACCAATCTGAACCGTTCTTGCTCCGCCACGGCATAGCGCTGGCGCGGTGGCTGCCTTGGCGCTAGTGTTTGTGTTGTTTTGCTCCATCAACAACCGATTACTGTGAGGAAGCAGCATGCACCTTGGTTTCAGCTCCATGAACACGGCGGACGATCCGGCGCCGGCCTTGCTTGCGCAAACCCTGGAAGAGGCCGGCTTTGAGTCGCTATGGTACGGCGAACACAGCCATATCCCGGTTGCGCGCCAGACACCCTATCCCCCGGGCGGCGATTTGCCTGAGCCGTACAAGAAGATGATGGATCCCTATGTTTCGTTGATGTCAGCGGCTGCGGTGACGACGGAGTTAAAGCTGGGTACCGGTATTGCGTTGTTGATGGAACGCGAACTGTTTTCTCAGGCCAAAACCATCGCGACGCTGGATCGGCTGTCCGATGGCCGGGTGATCATCGGCTGCGGCGTCGGTTGGAACCAGGAGGAGTTTGAAAACGCCACCAGTTTGCCCTGGCAGCGGCGCTATCTCGCGCTGAAGGAAACAGTACTTGCCCAGCGCGTGCTGCTGACGGACGCGGAGCCGGAGTATCACGGCGAACTGATTGATTTCGACCCGGTCTGGTTTGAGCCCAAGGCAATGCGTCCGGGCGGACCGCCGGTTACTTTCGGCGCCATGGGTCCGCTGGGCATTCGACACGCCGCTGAGTGGGCGGACGGCTGGATGCCTGTGGACGTGGCCATGCCGGATGTAAAGCAGGGTGTGGAGGATTTCCGCGAGCAGGTGAGGGCGTTCGGCCGCGACCCGGATGCGATTGAAATTACGCTGGTTGTGATGGCGCCTGTAACGGCGGACCTATTGAAGTCCTATCGCGATATCGGGATTGATCGTTGCAATATTGGTGTCGGGATGGAGAACTGGGACAAGCCCGAGATTGTGATGCCGATGATCGAACAGTTTGCCAGGCTGATACCGGAACTCTGAACGGCCTTCAGGGCCGCAAGAAAAAAGGCAGACCATTTCTCGACTGAGAAGGGTCTGCCTTTTTTTTGGAAAGTCCGAAGCCGTTCAGAGGCTGGCTTTCATGAGTTGCTAAACCCCGGCGCAGGTTGCTCGCCGGGGTGCGCGCCGCTACATCAAAAGTTGTAGCGGGCGGTCATGCCGAACACCCGCTCGCGCAGGGTGTTGGTCTGGGTGTAGGAACCGTCACTGATGGCGATGTCGTACTGGTCCGGACCCTGCTGGAACACCACAGCGTCCTCGTCGAGCAGGTTCTTGGACCATACCGAGACATCCCAGGTGTAGTCGCTGCTGCGCCAGCCGACGAACAGGTTGACGATATTGTGCGCCTCAAATTCATCGGTCACCGCGCCGATGCCTGCCGAGGCGGCAATGTTGTCCCGCTCACCGGTAAACTTGTACAGGCCGCGAATATAGACCTCTGTGGCCTCCAGCGGAATGTAGTATTCCGAGTTGAGTGAGAGCGACCACTCGGGCTCGCCGCCTACGTTCTCGCCGTCCACGTCACACAGCCCAAACACCTCACCGGGCTCGCGGTCGTTACAGGGCTCCTGGGTATCATCCCACTCGGCGCTGACATAGCTGATGGCGCCGCCGAGGTTCCAGGTGTCAGACAGCAGAATCTGCCCTTCAAACTCCAGGCCCCAGATAACTGCATCGCCGTTGTAGATGATGCCGCCCGGTAACACTGTTGCAACCTCGCCTGTTTCGCTGTCAGCGAGTTCCAGGTTGCGTACAAAGCCGAGATACCCGTCATACAACTGGTAGAAGAAGGCGCCGTTGAGGGTGGCGCGGTCGTCCAGGTAGCGGCCCTTGAAGCCCACCTCGAACGCGTCACTCTCTTCCTCGTCATGTTTCACATCGTCTGCGCCATTGGGGAACAGTACGATGTTGGGATCGGGGTTCAGAGAGATGCCGCTGGGTCGATAGCCACGGTTGTAGTTGGCGTAGAGCGACGTGTCATCCGTCCAGTCCCAGCGCAATGTCAGCGAGCCGGTGAATGCGTCCTCTTCGGTGGATGCTTCCTCTTCAGGAATGACATTCAACTCACCTCCGGGAAAGCGTGCATTGAACCCGTTCTCAATGTTAGAGACGCCGGTGG
>JAUHYL010000131.1 GCA_030426545.1 Gammaproteobacteria bacterium | reverse complement strand
CAAAATGTGGATTACCAACGGCCCCGACGCAGACACCTATATCATTTACGCAAAAACTGACGCCAACGCCGGTTCCCGTGGAATTACTGCCTTTATCGTCGAACGTGACTATCCCGGTTTTTCCCGTTCGCCCAAGCTGGACAAGTTGGGCTGTCGCGGTTCCAACACCTGCGAGCTGGTATTCGAAGACTGTGTCGTACCGGCAGAAAACGTACTGCGCAACGAGGGCGATGGCGTAAAAATCCTGATGTCCGGCCTGGACTATGAACGCACTGTACTGTCGGGAGGGCCTGTGGGCATCATGCAGGCCTGTCTTGATCTGGTCATCCCCTACCTGCACGACCGTAAGCAGTTCGGCCAGAGCATAGGGGAGTTCCAACTGATGCAGGGCAAGTTGGCGGATATGTACGCCGACATGAACGCCTGTCGCTCTTATCTCTATGCCGTAGCGGCTGCCTGCGACCGCGGTGAGGAAACGCGTCAGGATTGCGCCGCAGTGATTCTCTACACCGCGGAGAAGGCGACGCAAATGGCTTTGCAAGCCATACAGGCGTTGGGCGGCGTCGGCTACACCAATGATTTCCCCGCGGGAAGACTACTGCGCGACGCCAAGCTGTACGAAATCGGTGCCGGCACATCAGAAATTCGCCGTATGCTGATTGGCCGTGAACTGTTCAACGCCACCAGGTAATTTGTTAACCAAACCCAATAAAAAGGGAGCACAACATGACCGTGCTGCAATCACGCATTAATACTCGTGACGCTGCTTTCGCGGCCAACCGGGACGCCATGCAGGCCCAGGTTGATGACCTGCGTCGGGTAGTGGACAAAATTCGCCAGGGTGGCGGTGCCCGCGCCCAGGAGCGCCACACCTCACGTGGCAAGCTGCTGCCCAGGGAGCGCCTCAACGCGCTGCTTGACCCCGGCTCACCTTTCCTCGAGCTGTCGCAACTGGCAGCCTACGGTGTTTATGAGCACGAAGTTCCCGCCGCCGGCATCATCACCGGCATCGGCCGCGTGGCTGGTCAGGAGTGCATGATTTTCGTCAACGACGCAACCGTCAAGGGCGGCACTTACTACCCGCTTACCGTGAAGAAGCAGGGGCGAGGTCAAACCATAGCTGCCGAAAACAACCTGCCCTGCCTCTACCTTGTTGACTCCGGCGGCGCCTTTCTGCCCCTGCAGGATGAAGTTTTTCCGGATAAGGACCACTTCGGTCATGCCTTCTACAATCAGGCGCGGATGTCGGCGCGGGGTATCCCGCAAATCGCTGCGGTAATGGGCTCTTGCACTGCGGGCGGCGCCTACCTGCCCGCCATGGCTGACGAATCCATTATTGTCAAGAATCAGGGCACTATCTTCCTTGGAGGCCCGCCCCTGGTAAAAGCCGCCACGGGTGAAGTGGTCAGCGCTGAAGAACTGGGGGGGGCTGACGTACATTGCCGCACCTCGGGCGTTACCGATCACTACGCCAATAACGACCACCACGCGCTGGAACTGGTGCGGCGCTCAGTGGCGCGACTGAATCGAATCAAACCGGTACATCTGGACATTCGGCAAAGCACAGAACCAGCCTATCCGGTGGAAGATGTTTACGGCGTTATTCCAGCTGACACCAGGCAACCCTACGATGTACGCGAGGTCATCGCCCGAGTGGTCGATGGTTCTGAGTTCGATGAGTTCAAGGCGCTCTACGGCGAAACCCTGGTCTGCGGTTTCGCTCGCATCCACGGCTACCCGGTAGGCATTATTGCCAACAATGGCATTCTGTTCGCGGAGTCAGCGGTAAAGGGCGCGCATTTTGTGGAACTCTGTGCCCAGCGCAAGATACCGCTGGTATTCCTGCAGAACATCACCGGTTTTATGGTGGGCAAGCAATATGAGCACGGTGGTATCGCCCGCCATGGCGCCAAGATGGTGCATGCAGTGGCCTGCGCCAACGTTCCCAAGTTCACAGTGATTATCGGCGGCTCTTTTGGCGCTGGTAACTACGCCATGTGTGGCCGCGCCTATGAACCGCGCTTTATGTTTATGTGGCCCAACGCGCGCATATCAGTGATGGGCGGAGAGCAGGCTGCCGGCGTGCTGGCCACGGTGAAACAGGAGCAGCTGGCGCGCGAGGGCAAGTCCATGACGCCGCAGGAGGAAGCGGAGTTCAAGCAACCCACATTGGAGCTGTATGAGAAACAGGGACATCCCTACTACGCCTCGGCGCGGCTTTGGGACGATGGTGTGATTGATCCGGCGGATACACGCATGGTGCTGGGGCTGTCGATTTCGGCGGCGTTGAATGCGCCCATCGAGGAGACCCGGTTTGGGGTGTTCAGGATGTGAGGCGCCGTTTTCGGCCAGGCCGCCCTTATGCCACACATGGAAGAACAGAATGAGTAAACCCACAGTACTTGTAGAAAGTAATTCACGCGGCATAGCCACGGTTACCCTCAATCGCCCTGACAAACACAACGCTTTCGATGATGCGATTATCGCCGAGTTGCGCACCGCCTTCGACCAATTGGCAGGCAGTGAGACTGTGCGCGCAGTGGTGCTCGCATCCACCGGCAAAAGCTTCAGCGCGGGAGCAGACCTTGGCTGGATGCAGCGTATGGCCGAGTACGACTACGCCCATAACCTGGCGGATGCGCGGCTATTGGCGGGCATGCTCAAGCCGCTCTACGAACTACCCCAACCAACCATCGCCAGGGTACAGGGTGCTGCGTTTGGTGGCGCAGTGGGCCTGGTCAGTTGCTGCGACATGGCGGTGGCATCAGACCGCGCCAGCTTCTCGCTGTCAGAAGTCAAGATCGGGCTTATTCCGGCGACGATCAGCCCGTTTGTAATTCGCGCCATGGGTGAACGGGCCTGCAGGCGCTACTTCATTACCGGTGAACGTTTTGATGCCAGACGCGCTCACCAGCTCGGCCTGGTCAGTGAAGTCGTCGCCGAGGAAGAAATGGACAGCGCTGTTGCAGCAATGCTTGAACACGTATTGGCGAATGGGCCGGGCGCTGTCAGGGCAGCCAAACAACTGGTGGCAGATTTTGCCGGGCGTGAAATCACCGACGCACTGGCAGAGGACAGCTGTGAACGCATTGCGCGTATACGGGTATCGGATGAGGGTCAGGAAGGTTTGGCCGCCTTTCTGAACAAACGCACGCCAGCCTGGCTCAGCAGATCGTAAGCATGGCCTTCATCTGCGCACTGATGGCGGATGAACGGAAACAGAAATGAGGGATACTCAGCAATGTTCAACAAAATCCTAATAGCCAATCGCGGCGAAATAGCCTGTCGTGTCATCAGGACAGCCAGAAAGATGGGCGTGGCAACGGTAGCGGTGTACTCCGACGCAGACCGCGATGCACTGCATGTGCAGATGGCTGATGAGGCCATACACATCGGCGCTGCGCCAGCCCGCGAATCCTACCTGGTGGGCGACCGAATCCTGCAGGCGGCGCTGACGACTCACGCAGACGCGATTCACCCGGGCTATGGGTTCCTTTCGGAGAATGCCGCTTTCGCCCGCGCCTGCGCCGAACAGGGGGTGGTGTTTATCGGCCCGCCCACGGAAGCAATCGAGGCCATGGGCTCCAAATCAGCGGCCAAACACATTATGGGAGCTGCCGGCGTGCCTTTGGTACCGGGTTATCACGGTGACGACCAGAGCCCGGCAGTGTTGCAACAGGCGGCTGACGAAATGGGCTACCCGGTGCTGCTCAAAGCCACCGCAGGCGGGGGTGGCAAAGGCATGCGTCAGGTCTGGACCGCGGGGGAATTCGACGAGGCATTGGCCGCTGCCAGGCGCGAGGCAATGGCCGGTTTTGGCGACGACACTATGCTGGTAGAGAAGTACCTGACGCGGCCCCGGCACGTTGAATTTCAGGTTTTCTGCGACAACCACGGCAACGGTGTTTACCTTGCGGAGCGCGATTGTTCCGTGCAGCGCCGTCACCAAAAGGTGATAGAAGAAGCGCCGGCACCGGGCATGAGCGAGGCCCTGCGGCAGGAAATGGGTGAGGCCGCGGTCACAGCGGCGCGCGCCATTGACTACCGAGGTGCGGGAACCGTGGAGTTCCTGCTCGACGAGGACGGCAGTTTCTATTTCATGGAAATGAATACCCGCCTGCAGGTGGAACACCCGGTCACCGAGATGATCACCGGCCAGGACCTGGTGCAGTGGCAGCTGCAGGTCGCCAGTGGCGAGCCACTGCCGTTGCAGCAAGACCAGGTAAAAATCAACGGTCACGCCTTTGAGGCCAGAGTGTACGCTGAAGACCCGGACAATGACTTCCTGCCCGCCACCGGTACCCTCGGCTTTTTGCAACCACCGGAGGAATCCGCCCACGTGCGCGTGGACACCGGCGTACGCCAGGGTGATGAAGTCAGCGTGTATTATGACCCCATGATCGCCAAGCTTATCGTCTGGGA
>JAUHYL010000063.1 GCA_030426545.1 Gammaproteobacteria bacterium | reverse complement strand
CGGACAAGGTTTCTATCTGTAACTACCAGGCCAACCGGTTGTGCTGCGAGGCAGCGGATACGGCCATGCAGGTGTGCGGCGGCATGGGCTATTCTCGCTACATGCCCTTTGAACACATTTACCGCCACCACCGCCGCTACCGCATCACCGAGGGCGCGGACGAGATTCAGATGCGGCGGGTAGCGGGCTACCTGTTTGGTTTCATGCAGCAACAGAAACCCAAGGGTGTCAGTTAGTGTTGGCAGGCCCGGGCAAGTGAACGAGGCGTTTCACAACACACTGACGGCGCTGCTCGCCCGCGAGATTAGCGATTTCAAAACGCTGGAGCGTTGCGAACAGTTGAGCGCCGGCGCCAGCCAGGAAACCTACCGGATTACCTACTCCGACGGCCGCGGCGAGCAGCGGCTGGCGTTACGCCGCGCGCAACCGACTGCCACCACCGGCTCCAGCGTGGGCGCAATCGATCTCGCCACCGAGGCCCGCCTGTTCCAACTGGCCGCCAGCGGCGGCATACCCGGCCCGCACATTCACTATGTACTCCGCGCAGACGATGGGCTGGGCAGCGGTTTCCTGATGCAATGGCTGGATGGCGAAACACTGGGTCAGCGTATCAATCGCTCAGAAGAGTTAGCTGCGATTCGACCCCACCTCGCCCGCCAGTGCGGCGAAATCCTGGGGCAACTGCACGCCCTGGATGTGACTGCGGAAGGTCTCTCATCCACCCTTCCGCAGGTGGATCCTGCGGAGCTTGTCAATGAAACCTGGGCGTACTACCGCGAGCTGGACGTCCCGGTTCCGATGATTGACTACACCTGGCGCTGGCTGTGTGACAACCTGCCGCAAGCTTCGCGCCACTGCCTGGTGCACGGCGATTTTCGCAACGGCAACCTGATGGTAACACCCGATGGCATCAACGCGGTGTTGGACTGGGAACTGGCCCATATCGGCGATCCACTGCGTGACCTGGGGTGGTTGTGCGTCAACTCCTGGCGCTTTGGCAATCGCGAACTGCCGGTAGGTGGTTTCGGCGAAATCGATGATCTGCTGGCTGGGTACCAGGCGACATCAGGTGTAACGGTAAAACATGAGGAGCTGCTTTTCTGGCAGGTCTTCGGCTCCTTCTGGTGGGCCATGGCCACGCTGCAGATGGCCAACGCCTGGCGCACGGGGGAAACACCGAGCCTCGAACGCCCCGTGATCGGGCGCCGCTCATCCGAAGCACAAATGGATTGCGTCAACCTGCTGATACCCGGCGCCTTCACGCTGCCATCACCCGACAGTCCCTTGTCGCAGGGCACGCAACTGCCGATGCCCGCCGAGCTGCTCAGCGGTGCAAGGGATTTTCTCAAACAGGATGTGGCGGCAACGCTGGATCCGATGAACGCCTTTCTCGCCCGGGTTGCAGCCAACTCGATCGGTATCGCCCAGCGCGAACTCCAGCATGGTGAAAAATTGGCCCGGGCCGAATCGGAACGCCTGCGCAGCCTGCTGGGCACGGAGGGTGAACTGGACGCGCTGCGCTGGCAACTGGTACATCAACTGCGCGCAGAATTGCCACTGGACACACCCGGCCTGGCCGAGCACCTGAGACAAACGGTTGCCGGTCAGCTGGCCATCGACCAGCCCCGCTACAGTGCGCTGCAAGTTACCTAGAGCGCGCCAGGCGCTGACTGGCCGCTCACCCGGGAGGCAACATGATTGATCACTGGCAGGCAGAGGCATTCAACCAGGACCCAGACTCCGACAACCAGATCCACGGTGACGACCTGGCGCAGGCGTACGGTTTCGAAGGTGGCCTGGTACCGGGCGTTACCATCTCGGCGTACCTGGCGCACCCTGCGTTGATCGCCTGGGGCGAGACGTTCCTCGGACAGGGTCACCTGCATGTGCGCGTGGTCTCGCCGCTGTACGACGGTGAGCAGTTTACGGTGACCATCGATGAGCAGAGCACTGATCGCTACACCGCCAGGCTGTTACGCACAGATGGCACCGTCAGCGCACACGCCGAGGCGAGCCTGCCCACGGCTGTCCCGCCCCCGCCGCTTCGGCGCGGCGACCCGCTAGCCGCCGATGATTTTCAGGGGCCGGCCTCCAGCGAGACGCTGTGGCGTCAGCTTCAGGAGAATGGCTGCCACGCCATGCGCTTGAAGTGGCGACCGGAGCATAGGATGGGCACTTACCTGAGAGACAGATCGCAATTGCCGCGCCAACATCAGGGCGATGACGCATTGGCCAATATCAGCTATGTGCTGGGCGTTTCCAACTGGCTCGCCGCGAAAAATGCCTACATGAACCCCTGGGTACACCTGGAGTCGCAGTCGCAGAACTATGCTGCAATCCCCGCCGGGGCAGCGGTGATCGCGGAGATGGCGGTGACCGATTTGTTCGAGCGCAAGGGTCACCGGTTCTTCGATGCCAGGGTGAATCTCTTCGACGGCAACGATGATCGCTGTTTTAGCTGCATCGATCTGCGCGCCATTCACCAACTGCGCAGTATCAGCGCGTAAGATCATCGCCCCGCCACGTCGCACTGATTGATCTAAATCAGGTCTTGCCCAGTTAAAAACCGTCAGCTCTGACTTTTTTAAGCGTTATTGCTAGTCTTTCCCGCAGACATTGACCACCACACCGTCCTGCACCCGGCGCTACCGGTTGGCGGCGGCTGACTGGTAGCCATCATTGATAAGACAAAGGTGATTTACGATGCGTAATGCCCCGTCCTCCGTTGAGCAGGGCCGCTGCCCGGCAGATTTCGACTTCTTCGACGAAAACACGCTGAACTGCCCCTATCGCTTCTACGAGGTACTGCAGGAACAGGCCCCGGTTTACCACCTGCCCGACACAAACATCTACATGGTGACTCGCCACGCGGACATCAAAACCCTGCTCAAGGATACGGCCACGTTTTCCAACAACTTTACCGAGCAACTCAAGGGCCCTGAGCCCTCCCCCGACGTCACCGCCATTTACGCCAGGGCATGGCAACCAGTGGACACACTGATTACCGCGGATCCGCCACGGCATAAAACGTACCGGACACTGGTGAATAAAGTGTTTAACCAGAAGCGCGTCGATGCGATGGAAGACTACATGAAGCGCATCGTGCACGAGCTGATCGATGGCTTTATCGAGCGCGGTGAATGCGACTTTATCAGCGAGTTCACAACACCGCTGCCGGTCTACGTGATTGCAGATCAACTGGGTGTGCCGCGCAAGGACCTGCGCGATTTCAAACGCTGGTCAGACTCCTTCGCCCGACGCCTGAGCCAGATGGCAACCCCTGACGAGCAAATCGAAGACGCCGAAAACATCGTCGCATTCCAGTTTTACTTTGCCGAGATGTGCGAACAACGCCGCAACGATCCACGGGATGACATGATCACCGACCTGGTGACGACAACCATTGAAGACCCGGATACCGGCGAGACCAGGCCGCTCAACATGGAGGAGTTGCAGAGTCTGCTACAGCAGCTGATGGTCGCGGGCAATGAAACCACCACCTCGGCGATCACCGGGGGCATGGTCAGCCTGATCCAGAACCCGGAGCAACTTCATGCGCTGACGCTCGATCCGGCTGGCATTCCCCAGGCAGTGGAAGAAATTCTGCGCATGGAATCCCCCAGCGCGGGCCTCTGGCGGGTGGTGAAGAAGGAGACGGAAATTCATGGGGTGTCGATTCCCGAGGGATCACTGTTGATGTTGCGCTACCACGCGGCCAATCGGGATCGCGCGCTGTTTGACGCGCCCAACGAATTGAACATCGAGCGCGCCAACGCAAACGACCACATTGCCTTCGGCCAGGGAATCCACTTCTGCCCGGGCGCCATGCTGGCGCGCAAGGAAATGCATGTGGCCTTCACCGCGCTGCTGTCACGAATGACCCATTTCCGTATCGACGAAAGCAAAAGCGATCTCACCTACTGGCCCAATATCGTGCTGCGAGGGCTGAAATCACTGCATATACAGTTTGATCAACGCGTGGACTGAGAAACACCTGGCGGCTTGATCATTCCGTGCCTGAAAGCAGGCGTCGGCCAGGATACTGGTCGGGCACCAGCTTACCGTCGCGAATAATGGGAACGCCGCCAACGATCACATGGGCGATGCCCGATGCCTCCTGGTAGGGGTTCATGTAGGTTGCATTGTCGATGATCGTGCGCGGGTTAAAAATCGTGATATCTGCATCCATACCCGGCTGCAGCCGGCCCTTCAACCTGAACGCCGGCGCGAACGTTTCCAGTCGCTGCGCGGGTAGCCAGGTCATCTTGCCAATCGCGGTGGGGAGATCCAGCAGGCCCGCCTCGCGCACATAGCGCCCCAATACTTTACTAAACGCGCCATTGTGTGGCGCCACTTTCTTCTCACGCGTCTGCATGGCCACCAGATCGCTCACAATCATCACCCCGGGCTCGACAACCGCACGCCGGCTCCACTCTTCTTTCAGATAGTGGTGAATCACCACACCCTGAGGATACTTTTCGCGATACGTCTCCCACATGTCGCGGTTGAATCGCGCGCCGGTTTCGGCCCACTGCACGTCTTCGTAAGTAATGTTGAAGATAGTCAGCCAGTCTCGACCAAACACCGCTGAACCTATCGCGGCGGAACCGGCGTTGTAGGGCAGCACCTCGGTGCTGACATCAACGCCCTCTTCCCTCGCCTGACGTATTGCCGAGAGAAACAGATCCAGCTCGCTCATGGCACTGTGGGTGATGTGGCAGACATGGATAGCCGTGCCGTACTCTCGCGCATAGTCCAGCACTTCCATCAATCCTGCCGGGTCGCCGTCGATGCCACGGCGAACGTGGATAAACAGCGGTACCGAGTAGTCGGCGGCGACCTCGAATAGCAGGCGCATTTCCGCTTCCTGAATCGCGGCGCTGAAGTAATCCAGCGGCAGGCCAATGCCCAGGGCGCCGGCGTCCAGATCGGCTTCGAGCTTGCGACGCAGGCGCTGCAATTCCTCCACCTCCGCCGGTTCGCGCAGGGACGCGGAAAGCGCGCGATCGGCATCGGTAAACATGAACTTCAGCGCGGTAAGCCAACCCTTGAATCCCACCGGCTCCGGCGCCGTCAGGCCGCTGGACATTCGCAGGCCGTTCTTCTCCAGGATTCGCGCCATCACGTGCCCGGCCGAAGCGCCGTAATTAATCAGCGGCGCCTGCTCGATCTCGCCGGCGTAATCAAGCACCGGGTGAAAACCGGCTTCCAGTTCCAGCGCGGTCGTCACACCGTCAAACGCCTGGAAGTACTGCCCTAACGCTGTCGGCGAGTGCGTGTGCAGATCGATAAAGCCCGGCGCCACCACCAGTCCCGTAGCGTCGATCGTCACTGGCGCCTGCAGTGGCTGTTCGGCAAGCAACACAATGCGCCCTTGTTGAATACCGAGATGCCGCACGGCATCCAGCCCTGATTCCGGGTCGATCACACGGCCGTTATTAATCGCGAGCGTGTAACCCTCAGCGGCATCGGCCGCAATAGCCGGTGCGGACCAGGCTGGCGAAAACAACACCAGCAAAGGAAACGCCACTAAAGAAGCAGCGGCGTGTGCGCGCAACACCGACCACAGAGACTTTCCTTCGCCCGGCGTCACAGAGAGCGCTGCCCATGTTTCAAGGTTCGAGGGAGCCGCGTCACGCGGATTTTTAAGCCTATTGGCACGCTTCACTCCAGCTAATACACATTCCTTCACGTTAACCGATCATTGGTCACGGTCAAGTAGAGACAGGCCAGCCTGTGATCATCGTCCGCCTACTTTTTCCTGGCGGCTAATGGGCCACGAACGAACAAGTGTTCGCTACGTGGAAACCGAGAGCACCCGGCGTTGTTCATCAAGCCGTATGACCTGTCCCTGCCGGCGGTGTCCTGCCAGCATGGCAAGCGTGACGCGCTCGTAGTACTGCACAAACTGTTCCACCCAGGCGACGCGATCCGCCGGCAGGTGCTGTTCCGCCACGTCCAGATTGGACGCCTCCTGCTGTGTGCGCCAGCGCCGCACGGTGGCAAAATCCGGTGCCTCGATGTGCACAAAGCCGTGCAGTCGATCCCAGAGATCCTGATAGCTGCCGTTCAGGCAATCATACTGATACGCGCGCCAGGCAGCGGCATCCGCCTGCTGCTCGAGCGCATTCAGCGCAGGGCCGCTGACAAAATCCTCCGGCGCCATTGCCCCCAGCATCCACCCCTCCAGCAGCACAATCTCCGGTCGTGACTTCGAGCCAATCGAGCGGGTTTCGGCGCCACGGTCGTCGCGGACCTTGGAGAACACAGGTACCTCTGCAGAACTGCCGGACGCAAGCTTGTCCAGAACGTGGTGCAGCAGATCGAGATCATGCGTACCGGGGGGACCGCGCGTTTCCAGCAAGGGGCAGACGGTCTGCCCCAGCTCCTGGCGCTGCGCCGCCGTCAGGTAAAAGTCATCCAGCCCCAGGGCTACGATACCGGACGATTCCGCCGTCATCGCCTGTACGGCGGTAGACTTTCCACAGCCCTGGGCGCCCGATATCCCGACCAATAGCGGGCCCGCTACAGGTTGGGCTGTCGCGTGCACGCGTGCAACACAGGCTTGCAGGCTGTCAGCTAAAGTTTCCAATGTATTCCACTCTCTCGCTTCTGTTTGATCGGTGTGTTTTTAAAGTTGGGGCCTCACTGCCTATTCTCCGCGAGCTGTAGCCCGTCGGCACAAGCCGTCTAACTATCAGAACGGTCGATGCCCGTGATCACAGTACACCGCACGCGTAATTACCCTGCAGGGGGAAAATGGCTGGCTCACAACCGGTCCGCGCCTGGTACTGCGTCTTCACTCGCTCAGACAAAGAGTCCAGCCCGGCGTTCTCCACCACGGCGACTGCACAGCCGCCAAATCCTGCACCGGTCATACGCGCGCCCAGTACTCCCTCGGTGGCCAGACAAACGTCCACCAGCGTATCCAGTTCCGGACAGCTGACAGCGTACAAATCACGCAGGCTCGCGTGGGATGCAGTCATCAGTTGCCCCAACGTCGGGTAATCTGCCGTCAGCAACGCTGCAACGGCATCCCGCACGCGCAGATTTTCCATCACGACATGACTGCACCGTCGCGCCACGGGATCTTCCAACCCGGCTTCGCGGGATTGCAGCATTTTCATGTCAACATCGCGCAGGGATTTCACGTGCGGAAAGTGACGTCGCAGTTGCTGCACGCCGGAATCGCACTCCGCACGACGCTCATTGTAGCGCGAGCCATACAGGCCGCGGCTGACGCCACTGTGAATCACCACCAGACGATAGTCAGTGAACTGCAGCGGGATGTGACGATAGGCAAGTGTTCTACAATCGAGAAACAGGCTGTGCCCGGCTTGCCCCAGGGCGCAGACGAATTGATCCATGATCCCGCAGTTGACACCCGCGTAACGCTGTTCCACGCGTTGACACAGTCGCACCAGTTCCTGGCGAGGCAGGCGTTGACCGGTAAGCTCCTCTAATATCAAAGCGGTAGAAACTGTTAGCGCCGCCGACGAACTCAGACCCGCGCCCGCGGGCAGGTCGCCGTGGATCGCCAGGTCGAAGCCACGATCCAGGCTGATCAGCGCCATGAATTCACGTACAACACCGATCACGTAACTGGCCCAACTGCCTGCCTGGGGCGTAGGCAAATCCTCCAGGTCAAACACCAGCGACTCACCAAAGTTCACGGAATGCAGGCGTATACGACGATTGGTCGCGGGCCGGCCCGCCTGGTAAACACCACGCCCGAGGGTCACAGGCAAAACCAGGCCCTCGTTATAATCGGTGTGATCACCGAGCAGGTTGACCCGCCCGGGCGCGAACACCCGCGTAAAACGGCCGCCATCGCCGAACTGCTCGTCACAGGCGAGCGTCAGCGTATGAAGCGCCGCAGCGCGCTGTTGCTGCAGCTCACTCACTTCCCGCCGCTCAATTCACGCTCCAGTGCCCGACAGCACTTCACGAAGGCGTGCAGCGCTCTGTTCAGCGCTGACATCGCGCTGCGGCTCCGCCAGCAACTCATAACCCACCATGAACTTGCGCACACTGGCCGAGCGCAGCAGCGGCGGATAGAAATGCAGGTGCAACGCGCCGTAGTCATACGCTGCACCATCAAAGGGCATCTGGTGAACGCCCATTGAATAGGGGAAAGGACACTCGAACAGTGCATCGTACAGCGAAGCCAGCCGCTGCAGAGTACGCGCCAGCGAATCACGTTCGGCTGTATCCAGCTCTGTCAGGTGCGCAACTCTGCGACGTGCGAGCACCAGTGTTTCGAACGGCCACACTGCCCACCAGGGCACCACAACCACGAAGTCGCTGTCCTCGAAAACGATGCGCTCGCGGCACTGCAACTCGAGTGCCAGGTAGTCGCCCAGCAGATCACTGCCGTTGGCATCAAAGTAGCGTTGCATATTGGCCAATTCACGCGCCGGCGCATTCGGTACGTGCTGCTGCGCCCAAACCTGGCCGTGTGGATGCGGATTACTGCAACCCATCGCCTCACCGCGGTTTTCAAATATCTGCACGTGGGCAATGTCATCGCGCGCACCCAGCTCGCGCGTCTGCTCACACCAACAGTCGACCATGGCACGCAGTGCTCCGGTATCCAGCGTCGACAAACTGAGATTGTGTTGCGGCGTGTAGCAGATAACGCGGCAGATGCCGCGCTCAACGCGGTATTGCAACAGCTTATGCTGAGCTTCGCGACCCATTGACCGCTCGCCCTGCGCCGCTGGGTGACCGCGTTCGGCGGCGTCCAGGGCGCTGAAATCGTTATCAAATACCCAGGTTTGCGTGTAGTGCGGATTGCATTGCCCGCCTGCGCGGGAATTTCCCGGACAAAGGTAGCACCCGGGGTCATGGACAGGCAGTGCCACCGGCACAGCGGGCTCTTCCGCCCCCTGCCAGGGACGCGCCGCACGCTGCGGCGACACCAGCAGCCATTCGTCGAGCAGCGGGTTGTAGCGGCGGTGTGAATCGGGGCCTGGGTCTATTCCATTCATCGCTTGGCGGACGCTTCCTCAACTCCGGTGTGAGTTCTGATTAGAGCAAAATTTGTGAAGCAGCTCACGCTGTCGGCTCAAAACACAGCCCAAACACTCAAGCCGGTCGATGCACGGTCGCTAGCGCTTTACTAGAGCCTCATTTAGCACTCCAGGAGTTTACCTTGCATACGTTCATTAAAACGGTTCTCACAGGCGCACTGCTCACCACCTCGACACTGACACAGGCCGACCTGATCGACTTCGAGGGCTTTGCAGTCGGCACAATAATCGACAGCGAATACCAGGCCTCCCACGGGGTGACCATCAACGGCGTCAACGTGGATCGTGGTGTCGACGGTATGGCGACCATTTTCGATACGTTATCCCCCACAGGTGGTGACACGGATCTTGCCGGCCCATTCAGCAATCCCCTGCTGGGAACAGCAAACCCCGGCAACGTGCTGATTATCCACGAGCATCCAAACGAATGTAATGGCCTCATCTGCAACGATCCGGACGACGAGGGTTCGCGGCCGGCAGGCTATTTCGAAATCGTTTTCGGCAACGCGGTGACACTGAACAGCATCGACTTCTTTGACATTGAGGGGGCTGAAAACGGCACCTCCCCGAACAATCTCATACAGCTGTTTGACGAATTCAGCACGGAAATTTCTCCAACCACGTTCTATACGCCGGGCACCGGTGGTGACAACACCTGGGGGCGCCTGAACTTTACCGCTGCTGGCGTCAGTTCAATCCACCTTCGCCTGGGCGGATCAGGCGCCATCGACAACATCCGCTACGAGCGCGGGACAGACCAGTCAGAGGGGGCCGAAGCGCCCGCCCCGGCTACGCCCGCACTGCTTCTACTCGGTGCGCTGGCGCTCAGCCAGGTGCGTCGGGCGCGCGCCATCGCACGCGCTCACAAGGGCCGCTGGGCAAAAGCTACTGCGCTGGCGCTGCCCTACGCCCGGTAAAGTACAGGGTTGAGATGAGTCGCCACCGGCTCACCTACCTGAGCACCGGGGCACCAGGCCTCCCAGTCAACTTGCTGATTGGGGTTTTCCGGCGCCTTGAGCCGAATACCGTCTTCCATGTAAATCACTGTCATCGCGCGCCGCGGCCGGTCCGTGGCGTTGGGGCCGGCACGGTGAAAAGTCCAGCCCGCGTGAAAACTGATATCGCCCGCACGAAACGTCGGCTGCACAAAGGGCAGCGCATGTGCATCGAGTTGCTGCGCGATAATACGCTCGGAGTCAGCACCGATCGGCAGATTGCGCCCCAGGTCAATGCGGTGACTACCGGCACTGAAGGCCAGAGGGCCCATTTCCTCGGGGGTGTCCTGCAGGGGTATCCACACGGTGACGGTGTTGTCGTTGCCCAGGGGCCAGTAATACTGATCGCAGTGCCAGGGCGTGAAGCCGCCCTGTGCTTCCTTGTACAGAGCCTGATCGTGGTACAAGCGTACGCCGCTGACACCCATCAATTCCGTTGCCAGCCGAGCCAGACGCTGGTCAAACACCAGCGCTCTCACCGCCTCATCGTGACACCAGATATTCATCACCTGGGTAAAGGCCGCCGCGTAGGCATCGCTGTCAGAGTTTGGCGGTCTCACTGCATCGGGTTTATGCAGCTTGCTCACCGCGCCGCTCACGGCCAGTTCGAAGGCCGCAATCTCGTCCCCGCTGAATACCTGCTCCAGTTTGATAAAGCCGTTTTCAGCGTAAAACGTTCGCTGTTCAGTGCTCAGATTGCTCGTGGTCATCCGCTTTCCGACGGTGCAGTCAGCATACCGCGCAGCGCCTGCACGATAATCGCTTTGCGTTTTTCACGCGCTCGCGCGGGCAGCTTTACGGGCGAGAACGTGGTGTGCCCAAGATGCTCGACGACGTGCATGGCGGCATCGAACAGCAGTATTTCTTCAGTGATACCGAGTCCGTCAACCGGTTGCGCGGTGAACCGTTCCAGTAGTTCACGCAGTAGACGCGCTCGGTGCGCACTCGCCGGGGAGGCCTGGTCGTGTATTTCGCAGTAGATAGGGCCCGCCATTGGGCCGATGCTCTCGCCCCAGGTGAAGTAGGCTTCGACCACGTTGCGCAGCAGTTCGTCGATGTCATCGACATCCTGCACGGACGAAAAAATCAGGTCACGCAATTGGTCGTTCACCGCACCGATCACGTCGTCAAGCACTGCATAGCGATCACTGAAGTAGCGGTAAAAGGTGGGGCGAGAGATTGCCGCCGCCTCCAGGATGTACTCCACCGTGACACCGTGATAGCCACGCTGGGCGTACACACGGGCACTGGCAGCCAGGATAGCTTCCCGCAATTGCTCGCCCGACACAGCCGCAGCAGCGGGCCGCCCGGGACGGCGGGGGCGCTGCCCGGCACTCGCGGCGCCGAGGGAAGTGCGTTTAGCCGTCATCGCTGTGCTCCAAGCCTCGGTAACGTAGACCGGGCGTTCCAGAACTGGCTTCAAAGTAACAGTGATGTTACTTTAATGCCAGACCACCACAATAATTCTAATGAGTCTGGCAATGGGTGACGACACAGCTTACGACTACATCATCGTTGGCAGCGGCTTCGGCGGCGCCGTTTCGGCACTGCGCCTGGCAGAAAAGGGCTGGCGCGTGGCACTGATTGAACAGGGCCGCAGAATTGATACCGCTGACATCACGCGCGCCAAGCAAAAGCCCTCTCACCTGCTGTGGATCCCGGAATTCGGTCTGAAAAAAGGCTACTTCACACAGCAGCTGTTCAAACACGTGGCGATCATCGGCGGCGTGGGCCTTGGGGGTGGCAGCCTGGTATGGGCCGCTGTCATGCTGGAACCGAAAGACAAATTTTACGAAGCGCCTGAGCTGACTGCCATGGGTATCGACTGGCGCCGGGAACTGGCACCTCACTTTGCGACCGCAAAGCGCATGCTGGGTGTCGCCACCAACCCCTACCGAACGGAGCAGGACGCCCTTCTCGAATACACTGCCAGGGCAATGCATGTGGCACAAACGTTTGGACCCGTACCCAATGCAATCTGCTTCGACGCTGAGCCTGGCACAGACCCCTATTTTGGCGGCACCGGCCCGGCGCGCAGCCCCTGCACGCGCTGCGGCGGCTGCATGACAGGCTGCGCGGACAACGCCAAGAACAGCCTGGATAAAAACTATCTCCACTTCGCCGAATTGGCCGGCGTGAAGATCTTGACTGAACTGAAAGCGGACCGCATAGAAAACACCCCTGACGGCTCATACCAGGTGACGCTGAAACCATCACGCTCCAGAGGCGCCGAGCGCAGGCTGTCTGCCAGTAAGGTAGTCCTGTCTTGCGGTGTCGTCGGCACGATGCAGTTACTGATGAAAAATCGAGATGAGTACGGCACCTTGAAGAACGTATCCCCTGTTCTTGGCCGCTGCGTACGCACCAACTCCGAGGCGATAACTGCAGTACTGCACCCCCGCGGGGTCGATATGACAAAAGGCACCGGCGTTTCCAGTGACTTCTACCCCGACGAAAATACTCACGTCACTCAGAACCGTTTTGATCGCGGTTACCGCATCATACGCTACCTTTACGGCCCCATGACGGAAGGTACGGGTCCACTCAGGCGATCTCTCCATACGCTCTGGAAAACGTTGCTTTCACCGCGGCTGATGGTACGCAACTGGTTCTGTCGAAACTGGGAAAAACGCATTACGTTGTTCACTGTTATGCAGGACCTCGACAATGCGGTGGGCTTTACCTACAAGCGAGACTGGCGATCCGGCTTTCGTCGCCGTCTGCAGTCCGTGGCGCATCCGGACAAGCAGCCGCCCACTTATCTCAAAATCGCGAATGACGTGGCGCGCATTTACGCCACCCTGGCCGGCGGCTCGCCCATGAACAGTTTTACCGAATCCGTGGGAAACCGTTCCACGACAGCGCATATCCTCAGCGGCAGCCCGATGGGTGTTGACGTATCCACTTCGGTGATTGACAGCAATCATGAGGTGCACGGTCACCCCGGCTTATTCATCGTGGACGGCTCCAGCATTCCCGCCAATATCGGCGTAAATCCCAGCCTTACCATCACGGCAATGGCGGAGCGCTTTGCAGCACTGCAGCCGGAACATCAACCGGAAGAGGCGAAGTGCGAGGCTTTATCCACCGCTATCTGAAGCTGGCCAGGAAGCAGGTAACACCCGAGACACAGACAGCTGGCCCGTGTGCAATGAGACGTTAACGGGGCAAGCATGTTAGATTGTGAAGGTATCAAGCATTTCTGAAACCCGGCCAATGACAGACTCCTCAATGTGTCACCATAAGCGAATACCTGAATTGTCATGACTCAACCGGACGAATCTCCAACTTCCTACACTCTCTCCTTCAGATGTCCGGACCGACTGGGCGTGGTAGCCCGCTACTCTGGCCTGCTCTACGAGTGCGGTGCCTACATCACAGAAGTTTCGAACTACTCAGACCCGGTGAGTGACAAGTTCTTCTTGCGCTGCGTGTTTGACGATCGCGTGATGACCGTCTCGATGGACGACTTCCGGCAGCGCTGGGAAGCACTCGCGGTGGAATTGGAACTCGAGTACACGCTACGCAGCGCAAATCAGCGGCCGCGACTGGTACTGGCGGTGTCGCGCTATGCCCACTGCCTCAGCGCGCTGCTTACTCGCTGGCGCTCGGGCGCACTGCCTGCCGAGGTGGTGGCAGTCATCAGCAATCACCAGGACTGCCGTGAGCTAAGTGAGTTCTATGACCTGCCCTATTTTCACCTGCCCGTCAGTGCTGATAACAAGCGGGCGCAGGAACGGGAAATACTGACCATCATGCAGGAGCAGGAAGCCGACACATTAGTCCTTGCACGCTATATGCAGATTCTGTCGGACGACATGTGCGCGCAATTGTCTGGCCGCGCTATCAACATCCACCACTCCTTCCTTCCGGGTTTCAAAGGCGCCAAACCCTATCACCAGGCCTACGAGCGAGGCGTCAAGGTGATCGGCGCCACCGCGCACTACGTGACGCGCGATCTTGACGAGGGGCCCATCATCTCGCAGGAGGTGCGGCCTATTGATCACGAGATATCGGTTGAGCAGATGGTTCACCTCGGGCACGATATTGAGGCCACCGCCCTCTGCCAGGCGGTGCGCCTGCACTGCGAACAACGTGTCATTCTTAACGGCCAGCGTACGGTCATACTGTAGAGCCGGACACCTCACAGGATCAGCACTCATTTCGCGCGGATGCTGGGGTAGAATATCGCTCACTATTCATTGAACGGGATGCCGACTTGAAACCCAGAAAGATGTGGCTGCTGCGTCTCGTACTACCCGGACGCTTCGGGCGGCTGCTCACCAGCGCCCTGATTTTCTGCCTGCTTCTCCCGCTGTTTTACCTGGGCGGCGGCAGCGATGAAAACAGTATCCCCGCACTGTTTTTCAGCTCAGTCATCGCCTACATCATCCCCATATTCAGCTACATTACCGAGAAGTCGCAGGAGGCCGTGGGAGCACTGCGCTCGGTGCTCAACCTGGATAGCTCTGAAATCGAGCAGTGCCGGCTTGAACTGCAAAGTGCCGATGGCGTACAGACTGGCATCGCCCTGACGCTCGGGTTGATACTGGGTGCCATTCACATGAGCCTGGTAAGTGGCTCAGCGACTGATTTAGTACAGCGCATGCTCAGTAGCACCCCGGAGTTCCTCAGCATGTTCGGTTCGCTGTTGGTATGGATCATCATGACGACGGTGATCTCGATGCTTATTCAACAGGCAACGACCATCGCCCGCCTCGCCCGACATCAAACCCGGATAAACCTGTTCAACACACGCGCTTTGCTGCCCTTTGGCCGTATTGCGATAGGCTCGAGCCTGGCGATTATCGGCGCGCTTGCCCTGTTTCCGCTTATCGGGGCCGAGATTGGCGTTGATCTGAAGCAGATTCTGCCCGGCGCCATTGCCACATTGATTCCGCTCGGCGTCATTTTCCTCCTGCCCGTTTGGCCAATTCACCGTCGCGTCTCCACTCTCAAGGAAGCGCACCTGGCAGACATTGGCAGCAAGATTGACCACAAGATGGCAAAGGCAGCACACAACGACAGCGCTGCCGCGCCACCGGCAGAGATCAGCACAGAGCTGGCAGCGCTGCTGGTGTACCGACGCGAGGTGCTTGACGTGTCCAGCTGGCCCTTTGATCTGGGCAACGTCACCAAGCTCGCTTTCTACATGTTCATTCCGCCGCTAACGTGGGTTGCAGCGGCGCTGATCGAGAATCTTGTCGACGCCATGTTGTAAGCTCAGCAACAATCGGCGGTGACAAAATGCTGTGCCTACAACGGACGGATCAACTATGCTCACACGGCGCCAGACGATAAAGACCTCCACGGCGCTGGCAGCGGCTACCCTGCTACCAGCCTGCAGCGAGAGCGAACAAACCATGTCCAACCCAGGCCAGTACCTGCCCACCATCGACAGCCTGCGCCGCCACGACACGCCACAGTGGTTTCGTGATGCGCGCTTCGGTGTGTTTATACACTGGGGCCTGTATTCCATTCCCGCCTACGCGCCACACCGTTCCGCCGTACCAGCTGACATCAAGCCGGGCAGCTACGACCAGTTCAAGCACAATGCCTATGCTGAGTGGTACATGAATTCGCTGTTGTTCGAGGATGGCCCCACCGCCGCCTACCATCGCGAGCACTACGGCACCCGCACGTACGCCGACTTCGCGCAGCCCTTCAATGAAATGCTGGAGCAGTGGGATCCCGAAGCCTGGGCGCGCGACATTGCAGCCAGCGGTGCGCGTTACCTGGTGCTGGTCACCAAGCATCACGACGGGTTTACGCTGTGGCCCAGTTCGGTAAAACACCCCCACCGTGATAACTGGTCAACCAGACGTGATGTGGTGGGCGAACTGGGCGAGGCGGTGCGCGCCCAGGGCATGAAGTTTGGCGTTTACTACTCAGGCGGCATCGACTGGAGCTTCAAGCATCGACGCATCGAGTCCTTCGCCGGTTTGATGCTGACCGTGCCACGGTCTGGTAGCGGCTACCTGGACTACGCCAATGCCCATTACCGCGAGTTGATTGAGCGCTACCGCCCCGACTACCTGTGGAATGATATCTGCTACCCCTCGGAGAGCGCGGCCTTGCAGGTAGCAGCCGACTACTACAACACGGTCGATAACGGTTTGATCAACGATCGCTGGATTGCGCTGCGCGGTTTACTGCGCCCGTCGGCGTGGCGCCGACCGGAGGGCATTGACGGCCTGCTGCCGCCGCAGCCCCCCGTATGGGACGTGCGCACCCCTGAGTACGCGATGTTTAATCGTGTGCTTCCTTTTGACTGGGAGACCACGCGCGGAATTGGTCACTCGTTCGGCTATAACCGCGAGGAAACAAGCGAGGACCTGCTGAGCGCTTGGGATATCGTGCGTATGCTTGGCCAGGCGGCATGCTGTAACGGTAATGTGCTTCTCAATACGGGCCCGCGCGGTGACGGCTCGCTGGACCCCCTCCAGGTGGAGCGCCTGCACGCGGTGGGCCAGTGGCTGGAGAAAAACAGCGCCTGTGTGCAGGACACGCATCCACTGGCGCTCAGCCGATCCGAGATCAATGGCGTTGCCATGGGCGCCACGCGTAACGCGAATACGGTATACCTACACCTGCTCGGCACACCGGCGGCAGGACACTACCGTATCGAATTGCCCGAAGTACCCGGCATCAAAGCAGCCAGGCTGCGTCATGGAGAGGGGGCAGGCAAAGTGACCGTAACCGACGGAGAACTTGTACTGGACATCGCAACGTGGCCGGACGCACCCACTCAGGTGTTGGAGCTTTCGTTAGCATAAACACCGGCCAGTGCTTTACGCGGCGCTGGACAGAATACTCGGCCTGACCATTTCAAGCGTCAAACCCGATCTCCGATCAGCGGGCCAATCTCACTTCGCGGTCGCCAGCGACGGGGCGTGCATCAACTGGTCGGTAAAGTTCGGATATCCGCGCCAGTAAAACTGCAAACTTTCATCGCGCCAGTCTCGATAAATAGCCCCCCAGTCCAATCCGTCAATTCGCCAGCCATGATGCGGCTCCAGGTTGTTCACAAACACCGGTGCACCGTAGTCACAAAAGCGCGTATCGACACTGATACGGACCGACTGTTCTGACGTGTTCGGCTCCGCCCGGTGCACGCAGCAGGCGTGAAAGAGAATGACATCGCCCTGCGCAACGTCGGATACATGCCACTCGGTTTCGTTCGGGTATATCTCGCACTGCACACCACCCACGCCTTCAGCCTCAAACACGGGTCTCACGCCCCGTTTGTGCGAGCCGGGCAGCAACTGCAGCCGCCCCATGCCTTCGCGGACATCGTGCAGCGCAACCCATATGCCGGCCATGGTGGGGCCACCCTGGTGCGAATGTGCATCCTGGTGCGGTGGTGTTTCATAGCCAATTTTGCGCGGGGTAGCCACGCGCCCCATCTTCATCGGGTAAACAAAGACTTCATCACCCACCAGTGCGCGCATCAGCGCCTGCAGCGGTGCTCGATGGAAGAAGTGGTGAAAATCGTACAGGGATTGAATCCGCGGATACACGGCATCCCACACAGGGTCCGTCTCAAAAAACGGTTCGCCCCGCAATACCGGCTCCCGGGAACCTGGCGCAAACTGCACGTGGGGCGCAAGGCAGTCAACGATTTGCCCGAGCAGATTCTCGCAATCGCCAGTCTCCAGATAGCCCGGGAAATACAAATAGCCCAGCGATTGAAAGCGCTCGCGCAGATCAGTCTCTGCCTCTTGTGCAGAAGAGGCCACCAGGGGACTACGTGTAACCATGGGCGTTCCTTGAAATCTGCCCGCCGAATACACACAGGTGCGTGATCCGGCACAGCGAAACCATCAGTATAGCGAATCTTATCTGCCAGTCGCCTGTTTGGCGATTCCGGAGCACGCCGTTGTTCCGAGCGCGAGAATTCTGGTAATGGAAGGTGTACAAAGATCGGGTCGGTCAACTCCGTCATAAAAGTGAACACACAAAAAGGGCCACAAACAGCGTGGCCCCTCCGATGACAACCGGCTGGAAGGCAGTTCAGCCGGTGCCCTTAAACGCTTGATCCTATGCTTGAGCGATTTCTCCCACCGATGCTCGCTCTAGCGCTGCTGAAACGCGCTCTGGAAGCCGCGCGTCACCGGCTTCATCAGGTATTCGAGAATACTCTTCGAGCCGGTAATAATGTCCGCCTGCACGGTCATGCCGGGAATGATATCCATCTCTCCCTTCTGCGCGCCCATGAAGGACTTCTCCAACGAAACCTTGACCTTGTAATAGGGGTTTGCGTTCTCATCGAGATAGGTGGAGGGCGATATCTGGTGTACCACACCCTTCAGGGTACCGAACCGCGTTGCGTCGTAGCTGTCTACCTTCACTTCCGCTTCCTGGCCGAGATAGACATACCCGACCTCGTTGGGGCGCAGGCGCGACTCCACGATCATCTCGTCTTCCACCGGGACAACTTGCATGATCACGTCGCCCGAACGCACCACGGCATTGATGGTGGTCACGTTCAGCCCCTGAATAATGCCGTTAACCGGTGAATACACCTTGAGGCGATCCAGTTTGTCCTTCGCTTTCACCAGCGAGGCGTGTACATCGGCCAGCTGCGATTCCACCGCGGAGGCTTCATCCTCGATGGTCTTGCGCTGCCGCGCCAGCGCCTCGTTGCGACGCGTGCGCTCTTCTTCCAGCGCCGTGCGCGCTACTCGCACACTGTCTTCGGCCTGCAGCAGGTCGGTCACCAGCGCCGCATGCTGACTTTGCACTGCGAGCAGATCCGTCTGCGATATCGCGTGTTTTTCCGCGAGTTCGCTGCGAATATCCACCTGCTTCTGCAGCAATGAGACTTCCTTGCGCAGTACCAGCACCTGGTTGCGCTGACGATGCAGTTCGCTGGAGCGCTGCTCGATAGCAGCATCAATCACAGCCAGTTCGCTTTCATAGCTGGAACGCTGTGTCGCAACGCTCTCCCGCTCCTTGGCGGCCAGCTTGGGGTAAGCGCTCAGTTCATCGGTAAGCTGCAAGTCCGTGCCGCTGCGCACGGCCTCGAGGCGGGCCAGATCGAACTCCAGAAATACCTTGCGAATGGCAAGCTGGTCGAAGTCCGATTCGGTAGCCGGCGGCGCGAAACTGACCAGTAAATCTCCGGCTGCCACGCGGTCGCCGTCCTGCACATGAATATTGGAAACAATACCGCCCTCAAGGTGCTGAACATTGTGAATATAGCCCTTCGGCACGACCTTACCCGCCGTAACCGTTACCTCGCTGACACGTGTCAGGGACATCCAGATCACAACCAGCACCAGCAATGCCATCACGGTGTACACCGAGTACTTTACCGTTTCGGAAATGCCCTCTTCCTCGAGCTGTATCGCCTGTGCCAGAAAACGCGCCCTCGCACGAGGCATGCCCGAGCTGTCGGACAGGTGATTATCCTTCTTCTGTTCACTCATGATGACGTACTCAACAGTAGTTCAATGGCTTCGTCCGGCTGTCCCACAAACTTCACGCTGCCCTGTTCCAGCAGCACCACTTTGTCCGCGAGGCGGATATGGCTGGGTCTGTGGCTCACCATGACAATGGTGTGATCTCCGCGGAGCCTACGCAGTTGCTCCATGAATCGAATGTCGCTGTCGATATCCAGGGATGCGCCGGGCTCATCCAGCAGCAACACCTTGGAATCACAGGCGAACGCGCGGGCAATGGAAATGCCGCGCAGGAAGCCGGGCGGGAAACGGTTCATCGCCTTGTCCCCAAGGCGCGTGTTGAAACCATCCGGCAGGCTGAGAACATCGTCCAGTATGCCGGCCTTGGATGCCGCTTCATGCAGTTTCTCGTCGCTCGCCAGACAGTTATTAAGCCGTATGTTCTGCGCGATCGTGCCATAGAACATCTGCAGCTCCTGTGGCACGTAGGCAATCGAACGGCGCAGTTCGCGGGCGTTGAGCTGCCTCAGATCAACACCGTCCAGCAGTAATGCGCCGGCCTGGGGCTTGTACATGCCCGCAATCAACTTGAGCAGAGTGGATTTGCCGGAGCCAGTCAGCCCGACGACTGCGACCATTTCGCCAGGCTCAACGGAAAACGTTACACCCAACAGCGCCGGGTCAGAGGTCGGGTCGTAGCGGAAGCTCACCCTGTCCAGACTGATGTCACGCGTACTGGGGTTCTCATGCAGATCCGAGTGGCTTTCGTCTTTCTCAATCTTCAGCTTCATCAGATTGTTGATCTGCGTGACGGACTTCAGCATCTGCTGCAACTTGGAGTACGAGAGGAAGATGCCCTGCAGGGGCGTGAGTACGCGCCATGCCAGTGTCATTGTCGCGATCAAGGCGCCCACCGTCATGGCGCCCTCCATCACCTGCATGGCGCCGATCGCGAGAACGGCAACACCGCAAATCGTCATCAGTGCCTGCGAGAGGTTGGTCATCAATGCGTTGGCAATGTAGATATCGTAATTGGCGCGCACCGCCTCGCCAGAAGTCTCGCGAAAGCGCTCGCGCCACACGGCCTCGCCACCAATGGCCTTGATCTCTCTGCGACCGTCGAAGGTCTGCATCAACATCGCCTGCTTGTCTGTGCGCGCCTTGCCTGAACGCATAACCTTGCGCTCCAGCGGCGGCCGCAACGTCACGCCCAGGAGGACGTAGGCCACAATCATTAATAGCGGCACCAGTGCTACCGGCCCCGCAAGTATGGCTACGGCAAGGATAAAGATAAAAATGAACGGCAGATCCAACACGAACCCCGCACTGGGCCCCGTAAAGAAGTCACGCAGTGAATCAAACTGCTTCAGCCGAGTGAGCTGTGCCGACACCGTTGAGCGCTCGGTAAACGCAGGGGGCAGAAACAGCAGTTGCTTGAACGTTTCGACACCGATCAGGTAATCGAGCCGGCCCGCCACCGCTCCCAGCGCTTTCGCTTTCTGGTAGCGCAGGGCAAGATCGGCGGCGATGAGTATCCCCACCCCGGTGAGAATCATCGGCAGGCTGTCCAGCGACTTGGCACCGATGACCTTGTCGTAGATCATCATAATGAAAATCGGCACTGCGAGCGCTGTGATGTTGACCACAAACGTCATCAACAGCAGGTGGGAGACCATCTTGCGAAAGCGAGCCGCCAGTGAGGCGAACCATTCGCTATTCGATTGCTGCTGCCTTACGCCGTGCGTGGGGTGCTTGTCGGTAAACAGGTAGGCGGTGCCCTCCCCATCCAGCTCAGCGATAGGCTGTGTGCGGTATTCCCTGCGCAGCGCATCGAAGAAAGTCACCTTGGTGTCCTGGCGCTCGGTCAATACCCAGAGCTCGCCGTTGTCCGCCATGTACAACACCGGGTAGAGCTCCGGCCGGATATCGGCCACTGCCATGTGCTTCGGATCACTCTCGTAGCCGAGCGTTACCAATATGTTGCGCAGGTCGACAAGATCCAGCTGTCCCGCAAAGTGCGGAATAGCTTCCAGCAGCTCCCGGTTGATGCCGGTTCTTCCCAGGGCTTCCAGGATTGGAAACAGGCAGGCGGCATAAGGCGAGACATCTGCGAATGCGTCCAGGTCGCGGTTACGCAGCGCCGTGACGATCTGATCCTCAAACGCCGCGCTACTCCTGGGCGTTTGCACCTCGTGAATAAGTCCCTGTGCGGTGGTATTCATACGGTTTCCTAGATGTCCGCCAGCGTGAGCCTGGGCTGCTGGGGCGCCTGCTGAGATACTTCCATGTCATCCAGTGGCACCAGAATGCCATCGCGCAGTTCCAGCCGCCGGTCGCAGATACGCAGGAACGACGGACGGTGTGAGACCACCACCATCGTATGATCACCACGCAACTCGCTGACCAGGCTGACCAGTTTGTTATCGTTCTTGATATCAAAATTGGCATTGGCATCATCGAACAGCACAATGCCCGGATTGCCGACCAGCGAGCGCACAATAATAATATTCTGCTTCACGCCCTCGGAAAGCCGCCCTGCGGCAGAGCCACCGATATAGGTATCGAGGCCATCCGGCAGCTTGGAGATAATCTCGTCCAGGCCCAGTTTGGCAGCCAACCGCATGGCCAGTTCAGCAGCCTCGCCCTCGCGATAGAGGGTCATATTTTCCAGTATGGTGCCTTCAAATATCACACCCTGCTGCGGGACAATGCCGATTTGTGAGCGCAGGAACTCGATTTCGAAGTCGGCGAGATCAACACCGTCAACCTTAATGGTGCCCGCCGTAGGTTGTAAGAAGCCGGACATCAACGCCAGTAGCGTGCTTTTTCCGACCCCGTTATTCCCCGTAATGCCAACCAGCTCCCCGGGCTCCACGGTGAGGGAAAGTTTACGCAGCAAGGGCGCCTCGTCCCCTGCATAGCCGAACTCAACCTCGTCTAGTTCGATACGTCCGCGCACCGCCTGCTTGCACCTAAAGCTTCCGGATACTTCGCGGGGTATGGAAAACAGGTCGTTGACCTTGTCGATCGCCAGGCGCACTGACTGGAATTGCGTCCAAACGCCCATCGCACGCAATCCTGGTTGAAGAGCACGGCTGGTCAGCATGGTGCAGGCTGCCAGCCCCCCCATGGTGAGATTGCCCGACACCACCGAAACACTGCCCACGCCCACAAAGCAAATAACCGCCAGCTGGGAAAACGTAGCGCCTATGCCCTGCGAGACGCTGTTAATTTTGGCGAGGTCGTAGATTCCCTCCGCAGACTGCAACTGCAAACGTTCGTAGCGGCGCAGCATCAGGGATTCCATGGCCATGGACTTGGCGGTGTGAATACCCTGCAGCAATTCGATGACAAAGTTCTGCCGCCTGTCTTCCATGTTGGCACGTGTAGCAAGGGAGTCGTGCAGCTTCCGCCCGGTACGGAAGGACACCAGGAAGAAAAGTGCTATCAGGGTGAGAGGTATCGCCACCAGCGGCCCTGCGATCATCGCAATCAGGGCGACATAGATAACGACGAACGGCAGGTCGATCAGCAGTAACATCGACTGACCCGAGTAAAACTCCTGAATATTTTCCAGCGCGTGTATACGGTCGATATAGAAGCCTGCCGGCTTCGCATCAAAAGCCTGGGTATCCGCCTGCAGGATGCGGTCCATCGCCTCAACACTGGCTTTATGATCAAAGCGTGCGCTCTCCCAACTGAGGATGATGGAGCGCAACATCTTGATGAAGACATCCAGACACACCACCAGCACCATCCCGGTGATCAGGGCGGTCAATGTCCCAAATGATTGTGAGGGTATTACCCGATCATAGAACTGCAGGATGACGATGGGCAGTGCCAGTGCAAGCAGATTGATTGCAAATGACGCCACCAGAACATCGGTTCTGCGCCAGGATTTCGGCAGCGAATAGGTCTGCACAGCCACACCCCTCAGGTTGTCAGAGGCCGCTTCAGCGGATTCCCGCTCACGGCAGTACGCACTTCATATTGATTCTTGAAGTAGCTCACAAGTATTTGTTTTATCATACAAAAACGTTCCATTTTTCTTTGTTTTTTCAGCCTGGCTTCCGATAATAAGAGCGTGGATGGAAGACAGGCCTCGAACGATTTTGCGCCTTGCTATGAACTTTATCGGCCCAACTGGCAGAAGCTTTAACGTCGGATTAACGTTATGAATAGAAAAAATGGTGATGACAGCACTGGTCACAACAACCGTGATCTCTCCACAGAGCAGTTCTTTGACCTGAGCGAAGGCAGGGAACGGCGCCTGAAGGAGGAGCACGAGCAACTTGGCCAGCGCGTGCAAAACGACGAGGAGCTTTCTCTGCAGAACATCTTTCTGGAGAAGGAAGAAGCCCCCACCGACCAGGCCAACGCGGCTGGCGGCAACAGCGCAGATACCGATGCTGCGGCAGCGGCACAGGACAGGGGCGAAGACAAACCAGAAGTGCCGGGTGACGACGCATCGGCCAATACATTCGCAGCGGTTGGAGCGGAACCAGCCGTCGGCTTTGCGCTGGACGACGAGGACATGCTCAATGCCGACCTGCCCCTACCGGTACTACTGACGGCGGTAGATCTGCTGGGTGCGGCAAACGCCGGCGAAATCCAGCCAGATTCGCTGCACGTGGACCCCGGTTTCGGCAGCATTTTTGACAACGGGGACAACACCTGGACTTTCCGACCGGGGCCCGAGTTCAGCGGCGGCCCTGTGCCCTTTTCATTCATCGCCAACCGGGAGGGCGTCGCAACCGAGGTCGAAAGCTCTATTGACATTGTGGTCGACGAGCCGCCCGCGGTGGTGACGCCGCCGGCAGAGCAGACAGCGCCACCCGCGGCCAACGAACCCGAGCCCACACCAGACACACCACCGCCAGGGGATACGCCTCCGGTGGACACCACCACCGAGGTACTGCAGCCCATTTCAGACAACCGCGCCGCCACAGTTGGCGAGGTTGATCTCGGCGCGACGCACGAGGACAGCCCAATCACCATCACCAGCGAGGCGCTGCTGGCCAACGCCCACGACCTGGATGGTGATGTGTTGTCCGTCACCCAGGTTTCGGTCAGCGAGGAATTCGGCACGCTGATCGACAACGGCGACGGCAGTTGGACCTTTAATCCGACTGAAAACTACAACGGCGAAGACGTCAGCTTTCAATTCACCGTGTCCGATGGCATTCACTCGATCGACAGCACGGCAAGCCTCGACGTGATCGCAGTCAATGACGGCCCGGTCGTCGAAACGGTGGCTCTGGGCAGCACGGATGAAGATACGGCAATCACCATAAGCAGCGCAGACCTGCTGGCAGGTGCCAGTGATGTCGACGGCGACACCTTGAGTGTCACGACGGTATCGGTCGCGGAAGAGTTCGGCAGCATCACCGACAATGGCAACGGCACCTGGACATTCAATCCAGCGGAGAACTTCAACGGCGACGATGTACCCATCGCTTTCTCCGTGTCTGACGGCACGGAGACCGTGGACAGTAGCGCCAGCCTCAATGTGACCGCGGTCAACGACGGCCCGACGGTAGAGAAGGTTGATCTGGGCAGTACCGCCGAAGATACCGCTATCAAGATCAGCAGCGCCGACCTGCTGG
>JAUHYL010000062.1 GCA_030426545.1 Gammaproteobacteria bacterium | reverse complement strand
TAGTGCGAACTAGCTGGGCAAGGCTATAGCTGTGACGACAACTATTCTACGCATCAGCAAACCCCTCAAAACCCAGCTATTCCATTCCTCAGCGCTTTTCTGGTTCGTAACCGATTGACAGAATAATTCTCCCACTTCAAATCCGGCACCGGTGGTGTAGCACCCGCCCTACTTACCTCAAAAAACCCTTGGCAATCTTCCTCTTACTTTCGCAGTTTGCCTCTGTTCTCACTACTCGTAATCGGCAGATCGAAGGCTCAAATAATCTTCACGAAAACTTCATCTTTCGACGAGTTGACTTGGCCATACCGCAAACGATTCAGTATCCAAAACGCCGCTGAACATGCCGACGGCGTTCAGCGATAGCGGCGGCCCGCTCCTCGGGGCTGACACGCGGCTCATCGCCCGGCAGGTAGTTCCACAACGTGTTCAGTTTCACCAATTGGGCACGGGGATGCTTCTCTTTTGCCAACTCCGGCACCGGTAATCCATCGTAGCGCATCAAGATCACGCCTCTGCTGAAACCTTCGGTGTCCAGCCAGTTGACCACGCCCGGGTCGCTAGCAGCAATCACGAAATGGTAGGCCCCATCAGAGCTTATGCGGGCCTGATCAGCCGTGATGCTAGTCTGTCGATTAGCATAGTCCAATGACTCCCACCAGTGATGCCCAAGCTGAATCCCCTGGTAGTCAGCCTCACTGGGCCAGGCAGTGATGACTAGAGCTTCATCCTGCTCAAGCTTGAAATGCCCTGCCACCATCAGTCGACCCGCCAGGCCGCCTTCAACTCCCGTGTCGCGCGGCGGAGATAGACTGTTGACTGGGATGAACTTTGCAATCCGGGTGCGGCTCATCTCGGGCCAGCGGCGTAGCGCCGTGTTGAATTTGTCGGTGGCCAGATTGATACGCCGAGCAAAGGTTTCATCATCCAGCGTTGGGTAGTCTGGACGCTCAGTATCGATTCGATCGATATGCACTTCACCAGGCGTCTCGTTTGGCCAGTCAGCGTGAATCTGCCTTACCAGCAACCGCTGGAGACCCGCTTCACTATCAAGCCAGTTGTGGTCCCGAGGCTCGCCTCCAATGATGACCTCAAAACTACCATCAGCGGCCGCCTTTAAATCGTCGGTAGCCAGCGTCGATACGGATGGCGACAGGTCATCCAGGCCATAGACAGTAAAGTCCAGACGTCGACTGCTGCCGCGGTGACCCCACACCCGATAGACCCCGTCACCATTGAACAATGCGATGAGATAACGCTGGTCTGAGTTGTCCATCCCTGCCTTGGTGCGGGTATTGATCTCATGAAAATAGGGGAAGTCCGGATCCATGAGGGCATTGCCCTCCAGACTGTTGACCAACTGGCGCAAGATGTGACGGTAGGCCTCTGTTCTTTCCCGATCAGAGCCATACCAATGATGTCCGCGCACAAACTCGCCCGCCTCAACCAGGCTGGCCGCCAGTGCATCCAGACTGGCGGCGGGACTATCGCTGGTCGGCGGCGTCGGTATAGGCGCTTGCCGAAGGTCAAGTAACCAGTCAATAGCAAACCAGACGGCTGCACCTGCCAAGAACCACAGTATCTTTCGCATTCTACATCTCGTTTATCATCATGCCTGCCAATTTATGAAGACATCTAGCCCCAGCTACAGATGCTGACCATCAAGGTAATACCAGCGGTTATCAATCTTTTCGAAACGACTAATCTCGTGCAGGCGATGGCCCTTGCCATGGATCTTGTAACGCGCCACAAACTCCACGGTACCAGACACGTCATCCACGCCACCCGCTTCAGTGGCACGTATGCTCAAGCCCAGCCACCGCTGGTTTTCATCCAAGCGAACTCTGCTTGGACGAGCCCGGGGGTGCCAGGTCGCCAAAAGATAAGCCTCGTCACGAATTAGAAATCCACAGTAACGTGATCGCATCAATAGCTCGGCGGTTTGCGGAATTTCGCCGCCAATCAAGAAACGGCCACAGCATTCGGAAAATTCGGCGGCGCTACCGCAGGGACAATCGTCGTCGGTATCTGTTTTCTTCCTGGCCATGAAAGTCAGGCTACCACAAGCCGGGTTCACGAGTAGAAGTCACCAATCAACTCAATACAGGTCTGTCTTGATATACCTTCATTATTTGTCCATGACAGGTCATAAGCGTGAACAAGCACCGAGAACATATCGTTACGTCAGCTTTGCGCGACTCATACGATTACCTTTATGACCAAGGCATAGCAGACGAGTCACTTGACGTGTCTGAGAACACTCCCAAGGGCAAAAATCGAAAGAGAGCGGTAGAGTACCGCTATGCCGGTAAGCGATCGTACCCCTTTGCTTTTATAGTGAACTCGGGCGAAAGAAAGGAGTATCACCTGTTCTATATCCGTAAGCCCAGGTCGGGTGATTTGGGCGTTGTAGGATCCGCGTTCCCAGACTCCCAAATTGGTGTCAATGGCAGCGGAGAGATCACTATTCAGATTCACAACCGCACTGATGCCGAGGAGGTGTGGGCGGTTTTTCAAAAAATTAAGCTCCAATAAAGCGTGGAGCTAATTACGGGATACTGACAAAGTTACCAGCGAATATTTTTTGATTCGAAGAGCTCCATATTGGGCTAGCGATAATATTGATTCCTACAGTTTTCTTTAGATTAGAGCCTCCGACTATGGATGCCGATTCTAGCGATAGAGAACGGACCATCAATTGTAAGCACCTCTCCGTCAATTCCAACAATACGGACGAGTTAAGGTGGCGGTACCCTATTGATCAATGATGCGAGCAAGGCCGATCGCCTGCTCAGCAGCGCCCGTATACAGCAACCACACCTCGTCACCTTCCACATAAACATAGGGATCGCGTAACTCATGCGCTGCGAGATCTAACTCACCGCGAATAGAGGGCTGGACCGGCAATTCGCTGCCCTCCCACGGTAGCTCCGGTCGCAGGAGCTCGACGCCCTCTGTGGCATACCATTCGTTCCAGTCGACGGGACCAAGGTCCACAGTTGAAACGAGGATAGCCTCCGGACTATCGCCCACGCGGGACCAGAACACATAAAGTGTGTCTCCTTGCAGCCATAGTCCGGCGTGGCGCATGCGCGGCTCGAAGAGCAGGCGTTTTCGCGGTTCGAAGTCTGCCAAACCGTCTGGCGAGCGATAAAGAATGCCCGGCATAGCGAGACCGTACCACTTCCCGCGGTGATGGAAACTGCGCAGGTAGTTGCTGTGCAGTTGGCCCGGCTGCATCGTAAAATGAAGCCCATCGGGAGATACCGCCACGCGTGTATGCTGGGCCACCTTACCCGCCAGGCCGTGGTAGTACATCACGATGCGCTGGTTCTCGTGGTCTACCCAGACATCCGGACTGGCAATATGGGGTTTCGAGTTGGCAGCCACCTGCAGACCCCGCTCCTTACGAATGCGCGGACCCTCCACCTGCGCGTGGTAACTGAGAATCAGCATGTCGCGTACGATGGGCAAAGAAAAGTTTTCCCAGAGTGTGGCCAGACCGCGCTGGTCTGCAGCTGCGCCCTGGTCAGGATCGGCAAAACCTGATTCAGATAGTGAAAGTGCGCCCGGCTCATACACGGTCCATGGCCCCTCTACGGCATCCGCATAGGCAAGACGAATATGATCGCCCTTGTGATGCGCGAAATAGAGGTAGTAGCGCCCCAGCGGATTCTCAACCCATGATGGCACCCGAATCAGCGACGGGCCGTTGATATTTACATAGCGTTCCTCGCCCCCCGAAACCTCGGCAAGTCGCGCGCTGAGACCCTCATGAACCAGCGGGCTGTCTCCAACGCGCTCAGCGCGAAACGGCAACTCGACCGACGGTAGATAGTCGTAGCGGGGCCACAGCCAGGCCAGGAGTAAAGCGGGTAACAGGCACACTATTCCGATGAGCTTGAACATTGTTTCTCCGAAAGGGAGTAAAAAGGACCAATAGGCAGAATCAGTGAGGACGCGTTTATTGAATTCCGGTACTGACAAGTTAAGTCGTCGAGCGACCAGAAATCCAGTCCCGGAGTATAAGACGACTGCCCTGCCCCATTTTTTAAACGCATCCACCTCAGATCACGATACTATCAGTCGGGATATCGATGGTGTTTATATGTGTTCACTGCCCGATTCTGGCAACTGCGGCCAGTTGACCTGGTGATACTGCTATTTGCCCTCTCCCCACCGCTCATAATCGGCAGGTCGCAGGCGGAGGGCCGCCCCGCTCCAATCCGTCTGGGCCACCATTAATTGTATATATCATAGATTTATCCATGACCAGAACGTCCGGCTGTGCCCACTCACGTAAGCGAGGCTAGTATGAACAGAATAGAGAAGTTGAAGAATAACGTGTACAGCTTTGAAGAGCTGGATACCCTGGAAAAAAACGCTACCAAATTGGGCGATGCAGAAACACTGAGGCTGATTGTTCTCAGCCGCGCCTCAAAAAAAGCCAACGGTGAGAAGCCCAAGAGTATCGTTGGTGAGGATGGCAGGCCGCTGACCAAAAGGGGTCGCAGGGAAGAGAAAGCCAGGCGTTAGTAGAGCTGGTATGAGACTGCGCCTGGCTACTTCGGGGACCAGAATCGGGGCTTTCACCCCTTAAACTATATTGCAGCTATAATAGAAGCGTGCCCGCTTCACCCCGACCTATACCCAATAAGGGCGCGAACATCAACGGAACCTCGAGACCTTTGCAAATGAAGCTTTCCCAAATCCTAATCCTGCTCGCCATTGCCACGCTAGCCGCGTGCAAAGTAGAAATAGAAGTGCCCACCAGCGGTAACGTGACCACCAATTCAAACAACATCAATTGCTCAGCCGGGCAAACCTGCAGCGTCGATGTGGTGGATATTTTCTTCAATGAAACCTTTGTGGCACAGCCAGCGACAGATTTTGTGTTCACTGGCTGGAAAATAAAGGCGCGCGGTTTATGCGGTGGTACTTTAGCGCCATGCACCATCGACGCTTCACTCGCTGCAGGCAACGCACCGCTCACGGCATTACTGAACAACCCCAGCGAAATTTTTTACCTGGAGCCCGGTTTTCAAAGCACCGGTTTCAAAACTCTGGTAACCGGCAATAGCTTTGTGAACTCTATCGGCTGGGGCGTTCCAGGCCACGCAGCAACAGCAGGTATCGCCAATCACGAACACAGCCAGGTGACCCAGGGCGGCGCCAACGGCGCCCCGGAAGCACTTTGGAACAACGCAACCAAGGGGCCTCAAATCAGAGGCATACTCGACGACGGCGATGTGGATCTGTTTATCATGACAGCACTACCGGCCACGATGAATGGCTACAGGCTTTGGATCGATTACCTTCTCCTCCAAAACCCGGATACGCACGTCGGGATCGTCGCACCCTGGATCCCCAGTCCCGCGACCGTTACCAGCGCAGCGTACGAAAACACCTGGAACAACTTCCACGCTGCTGTGCACGGGAGTATAGACACCTTGCGCTCAGAGTATCCAGGCGTCGAAATATTCTGCGTCCCTTACGGTGCCAGCGGTGTTGAACTGCGCGCTCTGCTGGACGCGGGCAATCTTCCAGACGTCACGGGAATGACAAGCGGCAACGGAACGGGAATTTTCGTGAACGATGCGCTCGGTCACGCTGACCCGATTCTGCGAGACCTCAGCCGTTTGGTGTTGGCGCGGGGGATTTACGACATAGACCTGAACAACTTTGCGCATAACCCCGGTTACATCACGGACCTTAAAGCGCTCGCGCAATCGATTGCAGATGCGCATGATCCAGTGTACGACGCGCCCTATCGTTAGGGCGTGCTCGTCCAATATAGAGTTGCCGGGGATTATTGGAACAACTCAAGCCAATCGCTTTCAATTCCAGCCAACGACTTTAACCGGAGAGCCGTGCGCGCCAAAATATTCGGCAACAGATAGCACCTATTTCCCCGTCGGCTTGAGATAACTGCACGGCAAAAGCCACATCTATTTTCCAACGCTAACACCGAAATCCGGTACTGAGATCATTCTGTCTCCAACGAATGAACCCATATACACACGACCTCCCTGCGGTACTGCCACCGTTGCCGCACCCATGGGTGCGCCCTGATGCCGGAACACGCTGGCGAACTCACCTGTATTCGGATCGAGCGCGATAACGGCAAAGCCGCCAGGACACGGCTGGAGCGGATCATCGAAGCAGGAAAGAATATCGCCCACACCCATGGTATGGGTAGTCACCCAGAGGCGTCCATCACTGCCCCAGGCGCTGTTGTCCGCGTTGGGAATATCATATCGGGCCGTCACCTCACCGTCAGACAGGCGCACCTGCCATACCTGTTGCTCCATATACATGTTGGCGTATACGTATTCGTTTTTCCCATCAATCTCGAGGCCGTTAGGTTGTGCCGCTGAAGTCTTCTCTAAAGGTCGCAGCCCGGTTTGTGCGTTCCAGTGCCATAGCTCTCCGGTTGAAAACCCCAGGGCAGACTTCAGCATTGCAAAACTATCGCTGGCATGGAACATGCGAGTGTAAACGAGGTCACCGTTATCCAGGCCGACCACGTCGTTCATCATTGTGTCCTCGTAGGCCAGCACGCAACCGCGCCAGATCAGGCGGGACTCGCTGCCGGCGGGAAGGAGTTCAAACAACTCTACCGCCTCGCGCTCTCCATGATTAACAACCAGGTAGCGCCAGCGCCCGTCGTCCAACTGATGAAGATGGGTGCCATGCGGACCGATGCTGTCTCCCGGTGGCTCAGTACACTCCCTGTCGCCCCACAACGCCTCACCTTCACTTAGCGGAGCCGGGGGCAGAGGATACAGGGGTGTAAGTAACTCGCTCTGCGTATCGAATAGCGAAATGCTACCGGCCATCTCCCCCATATGCCCGAAGTGCGCCAGCAGTAGATGGCGTCCGTCTGCCAGCGCGGCAATGTCCTCAGGGGTTTGCATGCCGCATACGGGCTCGATGTCATTGAGAGGCTCGCAATCGGTGATCGGTGGATGCGATGAAGAGCAGGCGGTCAGGGCGAGCAGAATTGGGGCGGCGGGTAGTGCTTTCACATCAGGTACACTCTTTTATGGTTTGTGTCTGTACCCATATTACTCGGAACCCGTGGAAAAGGGAGCATCACTATTGCAAGCGAGAGAATCCGCGTACAGTATGGCCCTCAACCCTGCAGTTAATCTGTGGCCTCGATAGAAGCGCTCAACCTCGATTCCAGGCACGTTTTCCAGACCGACTGCGCGGGTTTACATCGTCAGTACTGCGCTTGCGTCAGTCTTCGGAAACTACGCTCGCTTGTGCCTCGACAGGTTTCTTCCAACCCATGGCTTCCAGATGATAGTCCAACCGGCTGTGCCCCACATTCTCATGGCACTCTACGCAACTGTAATCGTCCGGGTCACTGAAGTATCGCTTGTGTGAGCGTTGCGCCCTGCGATTGTCGGTCTCCGCATCCTGCAACTTCAGATGGCAATTCAGGCAGCCCGAGTCATACACATATTCCTCGCGCCTCTCTCGATTACCGTGCCAATCGATATCGTGGGGGTCCTTGATGAGTTCCATCGTCGGGTCGACTATGCCGTGGTAACCCTTCACCACCAGATAGTGCAGGGAATTGTCCTGTGGAATATGACACTGTGAACAGGTTGCGCGCCAACCTGCGGGGTTGTTCCCGCCGTGGATATCCTCGCGATAAGCTGCGCCCATCGGCGCAATGGAGTGACACGAGCTGCAGAATTCGTCATCGCCGGTAGCATGGATGATCGTGTCCATCGCCGCCCAGCTCAAAGCAACACCCAGCCCCACTCCCGCGAGGAGGAGAACGCTGAAAACCCATCGATTGCGAATAATTTTCACTGACTCTCTTCCAGGTTGTGCGTCCGCGCCTTGGGCAATGCTATCTGAGTAACCGGTGCGGCGGCAATATGGTCTTCACAGCAGGTTACCAGCATAGCCCGAATCGGTCGCCAGGGGCTTGAGGTAGATCACTCCGCGGCACACTTGATCTACGTCAACACCGCGCCAGGACAGACACCGCACAATGCGCTATAGAAGCAAGGTGCCAGATTCGGTAGTGTTGTTTGGCAAGCCAAGCAACACTAGAGCGACCTTTATCCCAAAGCAGAGGCGGACGGGCTGTACAGGACCGCACCAATAGGCGCAGCAAGCGTACTTCCGCCTGCCTCGCTTGATGACATCATTATGATAAGACAGACGCTTCAAGCCGCAGTGCTTCTTGGCTGCACAGTTTTGTACAGCCCTTTGCTGACAGCAGAGGACGGCGTCGGCTGCCTGGATTGCCACTCGGTTGACGACGATGCGCACATCATAGAGGTCTTCAAGGGCCCTCACGGCAACATCAATGGCGGTGGCGCCGCTGTCTGCACCAGCTGCCACGGAACCAGCGAAGCGCACGATCGGCGCGGCCGGAGAGCACCCCCTGACGTTAGCTTTGGCCCCAAATGGCTTGCTGACGCGCCTGCGAGAAACGCGAGCTGCCTGAGCTGCCATGAAAAAACCGGCGGCAAGTTGCTCTGGCTGGGTAGCGCGCACGAGCAGGAGAATATGGTTTGCGCGGATTGCCACACTTCACATGAGCGTAGTGACCCGGCTATCGATGAGGAACTCGCCGGTGATCAGTGTGTAAGTTGTCACGCGCAACAGAAAGCGCAGATGCGTTTACCGTCGAGGCACCCCATCGCCGAGGGCAAAACAGCGTGTACTGACTGCCACAACCCCCACGGCAGCGCCACTGTGGCTGACCTGCACGAGGTTACGCTGAACGACAACTGCTACAGCTGCCATGAAGATAAACGCGGACCCATGCTCTGGGAACACGAGCCTGTCACTGAAGACTGCTCGCTTTGCCACAGGCCACACGGGTCAGTGAATGATCGCCTGCTGACAGCGCGCGGGCCTGCCCTATGTCAGCAATGCCACTCCGCGGCCTTTCACCCGTCTGTGCCCTATGGCGCAGAGGGATTGCCCGGCAGTGGCAGCAATCGCAACCTTCTGGGCAAGAACTGTCTGAATTGTCACAGCCAGGTGCACGGCTCGAATCATCCCTCCGGCGCGAGGCTGACACGATGATAGGTCAATCTCGATCCGTTCCAACGCTCCTGGCCATAGGCGCAATGACGCTGTTTTCGCCTGTGGCCGTCCTGCAGGCAGAAGAATCACCCGGGGGGAACGATGAGGAAAAGGCCTACACGCCGATTATTCCAACGATCGCTACCGCGAACTTAAGCTCCGCTTTGCGCATGCAGGGCGCCGACTCTGGCGTGGTAGAACTCGGCCTGCAGTACGTCCAACAGGACAACTTCATGTTCGGGCAGTACAACAGCCTGCATGAAGAAGGCGCGACCCTGATTGGAAATTTGCGCTGGCAGGATTTCAGCAACAGCCAGAGCCAGTGGCGCGCATCGGTGTCTGATCTGGGCCTGGATACCAGGGAGGGCGAACTGAGCTGGGGTATCGCTGACAAGCTGCGATTGCAGATTGGTTTCGACTCGCAGCTGCAGGTGCGGAACAACAGCGGCCGTACGCCTTTCATTGTCAACGGCAGCAACCTCACTTTGCCGACGGATTGGGTCTACGCCTCCAATACCGGCGGCTTTACCCAACTGAATGAAAGTCTAATGACGTTCGACCGGGAACTGGCCCGAGATACGTTTTTTGCGTCTGCACAGGCGAAGCTGAGCGAACACTGGCGCCTCGAGGGCGGCTTGTCTTACGAGGAAAAGCAGGGCACGGGCGACCTCAGTGGCGCGATCTATACCGATGCATCGTCAGGCAATGCGGCATTTCTGCCTGCCCCGGTGGACTACCGCACCACAGAGTTTGACCTCGGCCTGCTCTACGCTGACGGCAAGCTCAGCCTGGAGGCGCGCTTCGACTATTCCGACTTCAAGAATGATCAGGAGTTGCTGCGCTGGGAAAATCCCTACCGCTCTCGAAATACCGACGAAGGTGCATTGAGCCTGGCACCGGACAACAGCCAGATGCGCGGGCGGATAACCGGCCAGTACATGATCGCGCCCAAGGCCCGACTGCAGTTTGACGGCAGCTACGCGGTTGCCAGCCAGGACCAGGACTACCTTGACTACAGCATTAATCCAGCGGCACAAATTACCGATCCGCTGCCTCGCGACAGCTTTGACGGGGAAGCCGTCATCGGAACGCTCAACGGCACGCTATGGCTGCGCCCAATGCAGAAGCTCGACGTGGAGGCGTACTACAAAGCGAGGGAACGCGACTACGACAACCCGCGCGACGGCTACCGCTATATTCGTGGCGACGGCAGCACGCAGCCGCGAGAGGCATTGACGGTGTACAACGCATCGCACGATTATCTTTCGCAAACCATTGGCGTAGATGCCACCTACAGATTGCCGGGGCGCAGCCGCCTCACATTCGAATACGCTTTCGAGACAATTGAACGCGAGAATGCTGCCGTTGAAGAAACCGAGGAGGACCGCTACACAGTGGGTTACCGGTTACAGCCGATGGATTCAGTGACGGCGCGCATCGAACTGCTGTATGGCGATCGACGCGCCAGCACTTACAACTGGGATCAACGCTACTACGCATTGCTTGATAGCGCTCTTATCAATGCCACACCCGACAACCAGCGCTATATCAACCATCCGGACTTTAGTCAGTTTCATTTATCCAACAGAGAGCAAAACCAGGGAAAAATTGACGTGAACTGGTTGCTCAGCGATCAATGGAACCTGCATTTCAATGCCCTGGCACGCCTGGACGATTACGACAAAACAGAGCTTGGCCTGACAGATTCAAAGTGGAGGCGCTATCACCTGAGCGCTAATTACTCGCCCTCCAACGACTTTTCTGCTTCATTGTATGGCGGAGTGGACTATTTCAAATCCGAACAATCCGGTCGCGCATTCCGCGGCGGGCAGGAGAAGAACGCATTTGTTGTCGACCCTCCGTTCCCGCAAGCCAGTGACCCGGATCGGGACTGGCAGCTCAACAGCATTGACGAGAGCGTGAGCATAGGCGCAAACCTTCAATGGCAGGTAACCGCGAAGCTGGTGCTTGAAGCGGATTACAACTTTTCAGATACGCAAAGCGAGCAAACGTTCAGGCACTATGGCGCAGCGGATGTGATGCCGGAGGATCTGCCGGATGTGGACACGCGATTACATCAAGTAACGGCCAGTGGCACCTGGGCACTGCGCGACAGCGTTTCAATGCAGTTGGAATACCAATACTACAGTTTTAGCAGTGACGACTGGGCAATCGAAGGCGTGCTGCCAAATACAATCGACAGCGTACTGACGTTTGGTGCGAGTAATCCGGACGAGCAGATCCACTATATAGGCGTGTCAGCAAATTATCGCTGGCAGTAGCAGCAAGCCCAACGGGCGGGAGATCAACCATGGGTAAAGTAGCACTCAACGGGTTAACTGCGACCTTGTTCGTGCTTTTGGTCGCCTGCGGCGGAGGCGGCGGAGGCGACCGGGCCGAAGGTGTTGACCCCGGGCCGCCACCAAGCGTTCCAACGCCGCCACCGCCACCGGTAATTCCCAATCCCGATCCTGCTCCCTATGCGCAGGCACTCGAATTGTTGGCAACCATTACCGAGGTGACTCTTGACGCTGACAATCGGGCCACCGTGGATTTCCAACTGACCGATGGTAACGGTACTGCAATCACCGATCTGACGATTGATAACCTGCGTTTTGTGATCGCCAAGCTACAGGCAAGCCCACTCGGTAACCTGACGGGCACCTGGCAATCCTATGTCAACAGGATTGAGCGCGCAGGTAGCGTGGGGCCGGGCACTGAAGACAAACTGCAAGCGACTTACGAGCGAGACGGCGAGTTTACGAATCATGAAGATGGGACGTACACCTATCGCTTCGCGACAATGCTCGACGCGTTACCAGCGGAGATTCTGGCTCAGGCCGAAACCGAAGGATTGGACCTTGGGTTTGAGGCCAGTCGAACGCACCGCGTTGCCATTCAGTTCGATGGCAACGACGCCACTACGGCGAACCCCCATTACGACTGGGTGCCTGCCACGGGTGCTACCACCGGTATTTTCACTATGGACATCGCGGCCACGGCAAACTGCAATAACTGTCACGACCCGTTGGCTATACACGGCAGTAACCGCCGGGAAATCCAGTACTGCGTGGCCTGCCACAACGCGGGCTCTACCGATGCGAACAGCGGGAACTCCGTGGACCTGAAGGTGCTGATCCACAAGCTGCACCGCGGTGCATCCCTGCCCAGCGTGGCCGCCGGTGGCGAGTATGCGATCTGGGGTTTCCGCGACTCGAAACACGATTACTCTTCGTTGCACTACCCGCAGGACATCCGTAATTGTGTGAACTGCCATGCCGGCACCGCCACAGGTGGTGATCGAGATGATCTGGTGCTGACGTCTCAGGGGGACAACTGGGCGGAAGTGGCTTCTGGCGCGGCCTGCGGAAGCTGTCACGATGACGCCTTCGATCACATTGACCGCAATGAAGAAACTGCCTGTGCAAGTTGCCATTCCGAGAGCGGCTTCGTAGGTAGCATTGCGAACAGCCACCGCAACCTGGTGCGCGAGGCGAGTGAAACCTACGCGGCAGAAATACTGGATGTCAGTAACACGACACCAGGCGAAAACCCGGTAGTGACCTTCAAGATCAGCAATCCGCTCACGGGTGAAGACTACGCCATTAAGAACAATCCAGCATTTGCGCCATTCAGCGTGCGCATCGGCATGGCCTGGGCAACCGATGACTTTACCAACACCGGCAACGAGCAGGACAACGCCAGTAATTCCCAGGCAGACGCCATCACCGACTCTGTCGATAATGGCGATGGCTCCTATTCACTCACCCTGCCATTGGCGATCCCCGATGGAAGCAAGGCGCCCGGTATCGCTGCCAGCGGTAGCGGCGCTATCACCATTGAAGGTCACCCCACTATCGATGTGGATGGCGACGGCGAAGTGGAGAACATTCCGCTAACCAACGTACACACGTTCTTTTCTATTGATGAAGCCGATGGCACCGCGGTGGCGCGACGTAACTCAGTGGAGTTGCAGAGCTGCCTCGCGTGTCACAGTACGCTGTCTCTACATGGCGACAATCGGACAGACGATCTCACCGGTTGCGCTACGTGCCACAACCCGCGCAATACGGATAAGCGCGTGCGTGAAGTTGCCATGGATCCGCCTACCGATGGCAAGGATGAGGAGTCCATTGACTTTAAAACCCTGATACATGGTATACACGCTGCGGCCATTCGCCAGAACCCGCTGGAGGTCGTAGGTTTTCGTGGGTTTTCTACGCACCGCTACAACGAGGAAGCCGTGCACTATCCAGGAGACCTGAGCAATTGCACGGCCTGCCATACCGACAGTGGCTTCACCTTACCGCTGGCAGACTCTGTACTGGGAACCACGATAGATACCGGATCCGACAGGGCCGACCCTGGCGATGATGTGGTGGTTACGCCAACAGCAGCGGTGTGTGCAAGTTGCCACGACACGCAGGTGGCGATCTCGCACATGGTATCGAATGGTGGCAACTTCTCTACCAGTCAGGCCGCCATTGATAGCGGCGAGGTTATCGAGGAGTGTTCGGTGTGCCACGGCTCTGGCAGGGTATCGGATGTGTCCGTGGTGCATACGCCCCGTTAAATCGGGGTTACGCCTGAGTTGCCCCTGCGGTTGCAGGGGCTGGAGATAGTCAGGTTACTCCGGCGCGGGTTTCGCCAGCAATTCAGCGATCATCGCTTTCAGCTGTTCCTCGCTGAACTCCTTGTTATCCAAATGGCGCTTGATACTGCCATCCATCGCGTGCTCTAGAATTGCCTCGGCGGTCATCCCCTCCCAGTCTTCAGCAGGCTCATGGCAATCAAGACATAAATTGTCATCCTCGCTGAAGGTTGGAGCCGTCAGCCCAAATGCTGCGACAAATACAATAGTGAGTACCAAAGGTTTCATAATTTCTCTCCGATGTTGTGGCAGACGCCACTACTTCAACACAGCTGGGCGGACTTCTCAAAGATTGCCAGAAACCCTGCAGCGCCTTGGGGTAACTGTATTGAAGATACTTTTTACCAGCAAGCGCTAAACGTACCCTTTGAAGGTTGAGACGCCAATGCGAGTCACAACGTGAGAATGTTCAGCCGCCAGGACGACATAGCGAGTGTAGCATGCCACTGCCGGTTCATTGCGCATACGCGGTGGTCTCCTCACGGGGATCCGCCGCGGCAGTAATCCGCCCGGCTGAATCTTTTACGATTGCACCCACCGCGCCGAAATCTTTATCCCACTTTGAATTCTCAATCGCGCGATAGCCCAGCGCCTGCAACCTATCCGCGCTCATTCGGTAGAGATCCTGTTCCAGCCTCAGACCTGCCGGCGTAGACTCATGTGGCGAGAAAGATGAGGGTGAATTAATGCTGTAGAACCGGGGCGCTGCAACCGCCTGCTGCAGATCCATCTCGTACAGCGTCATGTTCAGAAACACCTGTACCAGCGCTTGCGCCTGCATGTCGCCGCCCGGGGTACTGAACGCCAGGTAAAACTTCCCCCGCTTAAAGACCATCACGGAGTGCGGCGTAATTCTGGGGCGCTTCCCGGGCTCCAGCGCATTCACATGCAATGGATCCAGTCGAAACTGCGTCATCCGGTCACCAAGATTGATACCCGTTCCGGGCAACATAGGGCTTTTGGGGAAATCTGAAGGGGTAATGACGACGGCATTACCGTTCTTGTCCATTACCGCAAGTTGTGACGTGTCCTGGCCTACACCAAACTCACCAGCAACCTGCAGTTCTACGTTGTCACCAGGACTGACACTGGTGACGCGCCGCTGCCCGGTGCGAACGCCACCATAGCCAGGTATCTCCCCCGCAGCTGCGGGACCTTCATAAGCGGCAGCGGTTATGCGTTTACTGCGTGAGCGCGCGTAGTCATCGCTGAACAACACTGCCAATGGAACGTCTACGAATTCGGGATCACCCGCGTAGGTGTCGCGATCGCTCATAGCCAGTTCGATGGCCTGGGTTACCAGGTGAATGTACTCCGGACTGTTGTGTCGAACGCTGCCCACTGCTGTGTGCTCGAGAATTTTCAGTATCAACGGCTCCATGATGCTTTGTGACCACGTACCATTTCCAAACCAGGTGTACTCACCGAGCGTTACCCGAATCGGTTCTTCCCATCCGCCCTGGTAACCACTGAGATCGCGCTCGCTGATAAGCCCGCCCTCAGCTCTATGAAAATCCACAATTTGCGCTGCTATCGGTCCGTCATAGAAGTAGTCTCGAATAGCCGTGATCGCCTGTAGCCTGCTTGCGCCTGTCTGCTGCGCGGCAGCTTCCACGTCGACCAGTCGCTGCAGAGTTTGGGCAAGGTGGGGAAACGTCAGCTTCTGGTGCAGCCGAAACGGAATCAACCAACCCTCTGGCATCCAGACTTCGGCGGTCGATGGCATAAGCAATTTCATCCCCAGTCGCTCGTACCACGCCAAATCCAGATTCCGGTGCATGATGGCGTGCATGGGAAAGCCCTCCTCCGCTATCGCTATCGCAGGCGCGGCCAGACGACCAAAGGGCAGGGTTCCGCAATCTTCCATGAGGCCTGTGATAACGTCCATGCCAGCGGGTATGAGCTGAGCCGCGATACTCAGACTGGGAATGTATTCATGCCCATCAGCCACGAAGTGGGCAATGTTCGCTTTTTCCGGCGCGGTCCCCACGCCGATATAGGACCTCACCGTTCCGGTTGCGTTGTCAAAATAGAGTGTGGGCGCAACACCACCAAAGGCAGCGGCTTCGCCATGTGTAACATTGAGTACAAGCAAGGCAGCTATCGCCGCGTCACATGCCGTGCCATCTGCTTTCAGGATGTTCACAGCAGCCTCTGTGGCCCAGGGTGTGCCCGTGACAACGGCTAACTCATTACCCGTGACGGCCTGTTTGCTTGTGCCGGTCAAATCCTGGTACGGCAATATGTCTGCCCGATGGAGGTATAACGTAAGCGCCCAGTACGCCAATACGATCAAGCAGGCTGTGGCCACCATCCCCAGTGCTATGGCTTTGCGAATCTGGATCATGTTTTTGCGCTCCGAATGTCAGTATCGCGCAACCGACTGCAGATACGGCCCTGAGTGTGACCTTGCCCCCGCTATGCGCCAAACGGCGCTCCAATCTCCACGCTCTCCGGCTTACCAAACGTCATACGCGTACTCTCAACCGAAACGGTAAAAACAGGTTTCTTGGGAAGGCCGAGCGCACGTAGCTCTCTTGCCAGAGGGTGGGTTTCACCAATCTGCGGCACCTCTCCACCCAGAGAGAAGGTCACTCCCGAGCTGTTGTTGGTGCCATAGGTTCGCCATGCCTTGCCGTCACGAATCGCCAGTGAGGCGGCGCGCTGCTCTTTGGGTGCCCCCTTACCGCCGGTTTTCGCGGCTATTGAGTAGACCAATTCATCCTCATCGACAAAGGTACCGCGCGCACTACTGGCTCCGAACTCGATATCAATCTTGCTCACCCACTTTGGAAAACCCCAAATGAAGCGCCCTGCATGTGTGGTGTATTCCTGATCTACCGGCATACGGTATACAAAGTTGCCAAGCGTGCCGTCACCCATACGTTTCATTGCGCCAAACAGGGGAAAAGGCTTCTTTTCTCCCGGTGCGAGCACAGGAAAGATAATCGCACCCTCGTTGTAATCGCCCAACTCATTCTCTTTGTAGTCAACGGCCAGCAATTGCAGTATGGCTCTGCCGGGAAGCAGTTCCACCACCCGAAAACCAGTGCCGGCCAGTAACGCTTGCGCGGCCTTCGCATTGACCAGAAAACCGTTCATCAGCATGGAGGCATCTCCGACAACAACCGGGAAAGAAACATCCGTTCCGTCAATCGTGTAGCTGTCGTCAGAGACCTTGGTGCACACGTCGTTGGTGTGCCTTTCTCCCTTGCTACTGTGTACCGGGGGTTCCTCAAAGATAGCGCCTGTTGCTTTCATGAAAATCATTCCTCTATCGGCTATAGCCATTCTAGATCATTACACTCTGCCATCGAAGCACGACCAGTGCATGCTGAATGTGATTGCGCGGTGCAATACAGGGCCGCACGGTTCAATCAAACAGACAGAGGAAAATTGAAACACACTGGTGATCGCTCCGGGGCGAGGCAGAAACTGGCGAGCGATCACAGCGCTAACGTCAGCCCACCGGCACCAGCTGCATCGGCAGGTTGTCTTTAGGCTTGGGCATGGGCAGGTACTGCCAGTCGGGATCGTAGCCTGGACGCAGCTGTATGTCGTGATGGGTAATCATGTGAAACATAAAAATGCTGAAAACCATCTGCGCAAAATGCATGCCGATACACTTGTGCGCACCGCCGCCAAACGGATGAAAAAGAAAGGGGTGCTGCTTGTGTTCGCCGCGCTCGAATCGCAGCGGGTCAAATTTTTTCGGCTCTGTCCACCAACCGGGCAGAATGTGGTTATAGGTTATCGCGTTCATTAGCAGCGTGTCGGCGGGGATTTCAACACCCGAAAGTTCGCAGGCGTTAATACTGCGGCGGGGAAACAAGGGTACCGACGAGTGCAAACGCTGGGTTTCCTTGAACACATACTCGAATGACGGCAGCGCAGCCAAATCATCCTGGTCAATGGCAGATTTGCCCAGCGCACGCGCCTCTTCACGCAACCTCTCCTGCCACTCGGGGTGGCGACCCAACTCGTAGCAGGCATTGATCAGCGAGGCGGTAGTGGTATCCTGCGCGGCAAACAGCAGCACCACAAAGTTCTCCACGATATCGTAATCTGAAAAATGCTGGCCGTTCTCATCACGCTCACGGCAAAAATGTGCGAGTATGTCGCCGTCGTTTCCCTCGCGTTTTTCCGCTATAAGTTCACGAATGAAGTCTGCAATGTAGCGCTTGGCTTGCAGGCTACGGTGATAGCGGAAACCAGGGAAATTTATCTCGAAAATGAACGTGAAACCGTCGATAAAATTCTCGAAAGCAGTCTTCAGTTTCGCACCATCTTTGCCCTGCCCTGCTACACCCGTAAAGGTTTGCGCCGCAATTTCCAGCAGCGTTGATCGCGCATACCCGCCCAGCCGAAATTCACCCGCATTAAGCAAAGGCTGCAGCGTGTTTCTGCATATCGCGTTGATATGCTCGACATAGCTTGCCATGCTCGACTTTTTGAACGCCGTCTGCATCAGCCTGCGTTGAAAGCGATGCTCTTCAAAATCCTTCATGATCAGACTACCGCCGATCAACGTTTCGAAATGGCCCAAACCCTTGGCGGAAGAAAAGTTTTTTCCTACATCAAGATGCAGCTCGCGCGCGTTCTCCGGCCCCAGTGCCAGCACCACGTGCGATGGGCCCATGGCAAATCTTGAAATCGCACCGTAACGGTTGAAGCGATCATCGCAGAACGCGAGCGGGTTCTTGGCCAGACTAAGGGCGTTGCCAATGATCGGCAGCCCGTAGTCACCGGGTATCTGCCGCAAATCGCGGTTATCCGGACGCTCCAGATAGTGTATGTCGGTCAAGCTGCTCTCCAGCACCTGATATCAATTGCACAGTTTGGCGGGAAGCGCCTAGTTTGCCTAACGAGTGAGGGCTTGATATAGCTATCGCTGGTGAATTGACTATCCATCAGTGACATCTAATCGCCAAAAACCAGGCACCCCATTCACCCGTACTGCTCGACTAGCTTTTCCCAACCAGTTGTCGCGCTTTTTTCGAGAAGCTTTCCCAGTAGCTGTGCCTTGGCTCCTCCGGGCACGCCAAAACTGTCTCAGGAATGGCCGCATCCAGGCCCTCCGCACGGTAACCCAATGCCTGTTGAGACTCCTGGATGTCGAAGAAGGCGCAGGATGTTTGAACCCTTGAGAAATGTGACGCGTGCAAACCTGACTCCCTACCCTGCATAGTGTGCAGCGCATCGACCAGCCAACTCAGGCGATTCACGCTGCCGTCCGGAATGATATGTACGGTGTCGTCAGATCGGTTGGTGATCGCACAAAGCTCTTTCAATAGTTCCGTCCATAGAACATTGCGCTCTCCTACCTGAAAAATGCGGCTCTCATTAACGTCCTCACAGGCACCCGCAATGGCCTCGGCCACACTGGTTACCGATACCATATTGCTCCCACCGTTCGTGTAGAAAAGCGGTGCGCCTGAACGAACATAACTGACCAGGGGGCTCCATAGCGGGACCACGCCGGGCATAGCACCGAAAACATAGGGCAGTTCCAGCGCCACCAAAGCCATGTCAGTCCCCGCGATCGTGGTACAGAGTTCCTGCTGTTGTTTCCTGCTGGCAATATAGGGGTGATGTTTAGCCAGCTCCATATGAGGCCAGACCCGATCAAAATGCGTGAAATAGGACCCCAGCAACACGAACCGCTTTACGCCCGCCCGCAGCGAGGCGGCTGTTAGTCGAACCGCACTCTTGACGTTAGCCTCGTAGAAAAACTCGGCCGCTGGAGACGCTGGCACCGAACGATCATCGGCGCCGGCTGCAAACACCACCGCTTCATAGACAGAAAGAAGGCTATCCAACTCCCTGTCTTCCAGCTGGTCAATATTATGCAGTTCGATCGATACCGTTTCCGGGAACGTTCCCTTCGGAGGAGCGGGCGGCAGCCCCAGCACGGTGACCTGATGTCCTCGCCGCGACAACTCATGCGTGGCGTGATAGCCAATGAAACCTGTGCCCCCTATAACCAATACCCGCATGCGCATTTCCTAGAGTGAGTGAGAAAGTACTGCCTGAATGTTAGCAAACTAAGAGCCAGTTGCCCCGTTCGGCCCGGTCTGTAGGTTCCGCTCTGAACGTCGAACGCTAACCTGATCAAGTTCAATCTTCGACTTTCTCGCGCAGTTACTGCGGGTTGAGTTCCCGACTAAACAGATGCCATGGCCCATCCGGCTTGCTAGAATCGCCCTCGCCATCACCGAGCAAACCTTCAACCGGGCCCCGACAATGAATCGTAAACTACTCGTCTCCATTCACATGTATCTGTCAGCGTTCTTTGCACCGGCAGTGCTGCTCGTCGCCATATCCGGTGGACTGTACCTTGTGGGGATCAAGGGCGAAGTAAAACAGGACGTCATCTATCGCAGCGACGACAGCACGATTGATGTCAACTCATCGTCTCTGAAGGCCGACGTGAACGCCCTGTTAGCCACTGCGGGCGTAAACGCCTACAGCTTCGAGTACGTCAAAGTGAAGGGTGGGAGTCTATACACTCGCCCCACCTCTTCCGATCACTATATCGTCAACCTGGCTTCCGACGGTCTGGAAGTTGTCTACGCGCAGCCCAACCTGCAAAGTCGAATGATAGAACTGCATAAGGGGCATGGCCCAACGGCCTTCAAGACCTTCCAGAAAGCCTTTGCTGTTGGTCTTGTCTTCATCATCCTCAGCGGGCTTTGGCTCGGGCTATCTGCTACCAAATTGAGACGCGCCACAACGCTGACAGTAGCTGCAGGGGCATTGACCTTTATACTGTTACTAGTCTAGGTTTTATCGAAAGCACGCAATGCGGTACCTCTATTGAGCGCCGGCTGAGCACTGTTGGCTGATTCGCAGGGAATGTCACGGGAGGTTATCGACTTTCGCAATGTGGTTTTAGAGTCGCTGAAAGCCAACGAGGACGTGCAGCCAATGCCGTAGTGACCCTCCAATCACCCACTTCTGGCGCTTGGCGTTCCCCTGGCGATGATTTCTGCTAAAAATCAGGCGTAAACAGGCTCTTCCCGGCTCCCGCCACTACGCTTCCGGTCGCGCCCAGCATGTCCTGCGCCTTCATACGCTCCAGCGTAGGTTCATCGTTGGGGGTTTCGGCCAGGAAGCGCGTGCCATCTTCCAGCCGCCCGATCACCAGCGCGCGCTCCACGCCTGCTCTGCCGTGCAGCACAGTATAAGTCTCGATGGTGGCGCGACCGTTGGGCTGCTCTGTAAAGCCGGGATGCGTTTCATCCAGAATCGCCTGCTGGTAGTCTGCCGGGTTTTCACGCTGCCAATCGCCCGTCGGCGGCGTTGTGGAATAGATACCCAGTGAGTGTTTGGTGACAAACCAGCCATTGGCGTTTAACAACCCGAATTTGCCCGGATTGTTCCGCAAAACATCCATCATGGTCGCAATGGAATGCATCACATAATTATTGCCGGGGCCGCCAAAGTAAGGAAGGCCACCGGTTACCGTCAATCCGCGCGGATCGTCATGGGCAATACCCAACTCATCGCAGGCAATTTGCACGGCCGAGGGGAAACAACTGTAGATATCGAAATAGTCCATATCGTCGACAGACTTCCCCGCCATGGTAAAGGCCTTCTGGCCCAGCGTGCGTATGGCCGGTGAAGAGTGGTAGTTCACGCGTTCCGTCACGTTCCAGATATCGTTGGCATCGCCGCAACCGTGCAGAAAAACCATACGGCTCTCATCCACGCCCAACTCCCGCGCCCTTGCCACGGATGTCAAAATGACGGCAGCACCCATATTCACCTGGATAATCGAGTTAAGATACTTGGTATAGGGAAATCCCACGTATCGATTACTATCACTGACCTCGGAAATTTCCGCTGCGCTGCGTTCGGTGGGAAACCAGGAGAGCGGATTCTGTGCGGCGACGGCGTTGAAGCGTTGATAGAGTTCACCCAGCTTTCTGCGGTGCTCGTCCATGCTCAAACCGTATTTCGCGCGCAGTGCGTTCTCGAACAACGGGTATGTCGTGGCCGGCGTCTGTATACCGTAGGCCATTTCATGGGCGGTGGCGGCGGCGCGTGAATCGCCAAGCATCTCGGGTTCGTCACCACTGGCATCTACCCATTCATCAAGGCTCAGCCCCTTTTTCAGGCGCGCTATCATCGTGTGCAAGGCTTCGGCGCCGACAAGCAGCACCGCAGACGCCTCCTGCTGCGCTACTTTCTCTGAAAAGCGATTGACCAGCATCTGTGGGGTATTGCCGCCGGTATGCGTATAGAACTGCTTCGGCGGCGCAATACCCAGCGCCTTGCACACCGCACCGGGCACATTTCGAACCATACCGCGCGCGCCACTGTCACTCTCCGGGCTGTCGACGGTCAATCCCACCGCGACCACGGTATCGAGGCACTCCAACAACGCCTGACCGGGGCCTGCATCCAGCGCCGCTGAGCGGGCAACCTGAACCATCAACTCAAGCGGCGTGTGGGCGTCTTCCGGGTTCTGTCTGTCTGTAACCTGTGCGCAACCGATCAAGACCGGCATAGTGGCTTCGTTCATAATCATCCTGCTGATAGAGCATCCTTAAGGTTGCAAAAAATTCTACTACAGTGGCGACCGGCACGAGACCTAAAACTGCTACCGGGCGAACTTGAATCTCAAGTTTCGGCATCACAGGCTCAGCGATAGCAGTTACACTGGAAATAATCTCAAGTAGCTGGTGAAAACGTCGCCCACGGGGAAATTCATGATATCGCCACTCGCATTTCTTCTTTCCACAGCACTCCTCGCGCTGACCACGGTCAGTCAGGCCAGCGAAACACCCGGCACCCCTGAGCCAGCAGCCATCGAGGATTATGGCGACTTTTACGAATACGCAGGCCCCCTGACCGGCGAACCAGGCGACCTGATCAGGGCCCAGGAAGTGACCCCGCTCGCACCGAACTCCAGGGCATGGCGTGTGCTCTACCAATCCACCTCAGCCACGGGTAAGCCCGTGGTGGTATCGGGATTGGTGGCCAGCCCCGGCGCGGGCAGCGAGCGCAAGCGGGATATCGTCTCCTGGGCTCACGGCACCAAGGGAGTCAATGACGCCTGTGCGCCCTCCCGGGGCTTCCGCATCTCCCACAACTTCTTTGACATCGCTCCGGAAATTCTCGCCGAGGACTGGATTGCCGTGGCAACAGACTACGAGGGCCTGGGCACGCCGGGTGTGCACCCCTACCTGATAGCCGCCAGCGAGGCCTACGGCCAGATGGACATCGTCAGGGCTGCGCGACAGATTGCGGGCCTTTCATCCAGCAATCGCTACGTTGGCTGGGGACGATCGCAGGGAGGACACGCCACACTCGCCCTCGGCGAAGCGGCCGATCGTTACGCGCCCGAACTGAAGCTGCTGGGCATTATCTCCGCTGCACCGGTTGGGGATATGCCGACCATTTTCGTGGGTAGCGCTGTACGCGGCGCCAGTTTCAACTGGCTTGCAGCGGCAGGACTGCGAGCCGCCTGGGGTCTGGACCTGGCGGACTACTATGTACAGGAGGCTGTGACTGAGCTAAACGCGCTGCTGGCAGACAACACTGGATGCTACGCCGAGTTCAGTCGCGCGATTGAGGAGCGCGGTGGTGTCGGTATGCGCGTTGATCTTCTGCTCGGTCTGTTCGACGAGGTACCGCATCTCTACAACCTGCTCAGACGAAGTAACGTCGGAGACGATCCCATTCCTTTTCCGGTGCTGGTCAGCCAGGGCACTGCGGACAAAATCGTACCAAAGTATTTGACCGACAGACTGGTTGCACTCATGTGTGAACAAGGTACACAGGTTGAATACATGGAGAATCAGGGTGAGTCCCACAACGACTCAACCTTTCTGCACATGGACAAGTTTCGAGCATGGACACGACAGCGATTCGAGGGGAGTCCAGGCACAGGGTGCCAAACAACTATCGATAACGCGGCAGACTGACACGCGCTCTTGTGCTGATCAGCCGGGGGATCCCGGTCGCAAACATACGCTCTCACCAACAGATCCTAGGGGAACGACAGACTTGCCGGGTCTTACTATCTGGCAATAAAAAACCCGGGCGGTGCCTGCCCGGGTTTGAAGCTTAACAACTGACTGTCCTTCTCTTACGCGGTACGCCCTGGCGTTAGTTGCTTCTCTGACGCACCAGCGAAACGTTCCAGACAGAGGCAGTCCCCGCCGCACAGTTTGCACGGCCCTTCATAGCGTCCATCTGCTTCTGCCAGCCACCGCCATTGACATAAACCTCGTAGGCAGAGAAGTAATCCGTCCAACTGCCGAACGTGGTGACACTCCAGTAGTCAAGGTTCATATCAGCAGGGCCACCCAGCATGGGGAAGAACATCCAGTTAGAGCCTTTCGTACCCATGTCGCGCATGGCGCCGGAAAACTGCTTGTGTGCAGCAACCGCCTCGCTCCAGTCACCGCCCTCGTCAATGGCACATTGACTGAACATAACAACGCCGCCTTGAGGAGGACCGTCCGGCGCACTCACTTCGATGGAGGAAGCCAGCACGTGAGCAAAGCAGTCCACCACTTTGTCAAACTCCTTTTGGATATCACCGCCCTCGGCGAGGTAAGCGTCCAGTCCTTTGCCCATCATATCGCCAGACGAGTTCGAGCCTAACCACAATACTTCAGGCAGGTCCGCGAGCTGACCGAACTGTGGCGTTAGAATCCATGCAGAATAGTCAGCATGACCATTATCCGCCCATTTGCTGAAACGCTGGGCTACCTTCATCAGGTCGTCCATGTCCTTGCCGTCCTGATAGTTACAATAAAAAGCCTCAACAGGTGCAGGTGCTGCGCCGGCCTCCTGCGCAAGTGCGCCGTGCGTCCAAGTAGATACCGCCACCACTATCACTATCATTGTTCTAAGTGCAGTGTTCATTTGCGTAATCCTTTCGTTTGGGTGAAGCCCGCTACGAGCAATGCCCGCGCGGGCTCCAGTAACAGTAGTTCATAGATTGCAGATTGGACAGGACAGGTTCACTACAAACGGGTACTAACAGATGTAGCCGACCCGGGCAGGTAGCGGTGGCTTAAAGACCAACACTTCCGATCGATAGAACACCACAGGCGCCTCGGCACACCACGGATCTACAGGCAGGCTTCAACGACTTAACTTAAGGATGAGAGCTTGAACCTATAACGACTATCGACCGGGTGAAATAACACCGTAGTCAATAAAACTATTCCCCATGGCGACCACCATCTCCTCCATGCCGCGAGGTTCCCAACCGAGTACGCGTTTGATCTTCGCATAATCGAGGTCCTGGCGAACGCCAAGGTCGTTCAGTGCCAGGCGCGCTGTTTTATCGAAAACGGCGGCCAGTTTCATGGCAAAGCCGGGCAGGTTTCCTGTGGGGATGCGGAAACCGCGTTCTCTGAAATTGGCGTCCAGGACACGCGCCACCTCCCGCAGGGAGTAATTCTCAATAGCGCAGATGAAGCGCTCGCCCGCCGCCTCCGGCACCGTCATCGCCGCCATATGCGCCGCAGCGACATCGCGCACGTCAACGACAGCCCA
>JAUHYL010000061.1 GCA_030426545.1 Gammaproteobacteria bacterium | reverse complement strand
ACACTGTGACCGTGAACGATTACACGCCGTGTTTGGCCACCTCATCCACAACGCACAGGACGCGACAGGTAAATACGGAGAGGTCGTCGTTCGCCTGCTGGGCCAGCCTGGCGGGCCAGTGGTTGAAATTGAGGATAACGGTGAAGGCATGAGTGAGCAGTTCATACAGCAGCGACTGTTCAAACCCTTTGACTCAACCAAGGGGCTGACGGGCATGGGCATTGGCGCGTTCGAAAGTCGTGACTTTGTGCGCAGCCTTGGCGGTGACATCAGCGTCGACAGCACACCCGGGCAGGGCTCCCTGTTTCGCGTACGAATTCCGGGGGAGAGCGCCGGCCAGGCCGCTTCCCTGCAACAACAGGCGTAAAGGAAAAGTGCCCGTGAAAAAAGACAAGCAGCACCTCCTGGTCGTCGAAGACGACAAGGGCCTGCAAAGCCAGCTTCGCTGGGCCTTCGAGGGGTTCGAAGTCGAGATCAGCGGCGACAGAACCGAGGCGCTTAACGCGTTTCGTCGCATCCAGCCGGGGGTTGTACTACTGGATCTTGGCCTGCCACCAGACCCGGGCGGCGTGACCGAAGGTCTGGCGACCCTGCGCGAAATCCTCTCGCTGGCGCCGGAAACGAAAGTCATTATTGTGACCGGCGACAATGACCGCGCGAACGCGGTGAAGGCCATCGCCATGGGCGCCTACGATTTTCACCAGAAACCCGCTGATCCGGAGCTGCTTGCCCTGCTGGTTAACCGGGCGCAGCATGTCCACCAGCTGGAGCGGGAAAACCGCCGACTACTGCAGGCGGATCAGAACATGCCGCTGCGCGGCATCATCACGGCGAGCCCTCAAATGCTCAAGGTTTGCCGAACTATTGAAAAGATCGCACCGTCTGACGTGACTACACTGCTGCTGGGAGCCAGTGGCACGGGGAAAGAGCGCTGCGCCCAGGCGCTGCATGAGCTGAGCCCGCGCGCCTCCGGCCCCCTTATCGCAATCAATTGTGCGGCCATCCCGGAAAACCTGCTGGAAAGCGAGCTGTTCGGTTACGAAAAAGGCGCGTTCACCGGTGCGGCCAAGCAGACGCCCGGCAAGATCGAGTACGCCGATGGCGGGACACTGTTTCTCGATGAGATCGGTGACATGCCCATGGAACTGCAGTCAAAACTGCTGCGCTTCCTGCAAGAGCGCGTGGTTGAGCGCATTGGCGGCCGCAAGGAAATACCGGTGGACGTGCGCATTCTCTGCGCGACACACCAGGATCTGACCTCCCTTATCGCCAATGGCCAGTTCCGTGAAGACCTGTACTATCGCATCAGTGAAATCGTTATCGAGATACCGCCGCTCAAAGACCGGGAAGGCGATGCACTGGTACTGGCCAAATCTTTTCTCAACAACATGGCCAATGAATACAACAGCACGGCCAAGGATTTCTCAGCGGAGGCTATTGCCGCGATGGAAGCCTATGGATGGCCGGGTAACGTGCGGGAATTGGAAAGCAAGGTTAAACGCGGCGTCATCATGGCCGATGGCGTGCAGATAACGCCGGAAGACATGGAGCTCGCAGAAGGCGACGCGGAACCCATGCCGCTGAATCTCAAGGAAGTCCGGGAAGACGCAGAAAGAAAAGCCATCATACGCGCGATGAATCACTGCAATCAGAACATCACCGACGCGGCCAACACACTGGGTATTACGCGTCCGACGCTGTACAGTCTGCTTGAAAAGCTGGGACTTAAAACCTGATAGTTACCCGCCTGCCGCCTTTCCAGTCTGCTGTATGCTGTTCAGCAAAGCTTGCGCTTCAGATCTTGCAGCAAACCGGGGATGCTTCTTCAGCACTTGGTTGAGCGCATCAGCCGCCTCCCGGTGCTCACCCGATGCCAGCATTATTTGAGCAGCATGAAATAGTAGCTGCGGGTTTCGCGGCGATATCTCCAGCGCACGTTGCAAGGTGCGGTTAGCCTCTGCAGGACTACCACTCTTCAATTGCGCCATCGCCAGTGTATCCAGAACCGACGCTGACCCCGGGGCCAGGTCATGCGCTTTCTGGGCGTAGCGCAACGCCAGATGCGGGTCGCTCTCCAAGAGAATCCAGGCAAAGTTATTCAGGGCGATGAGATTATCGTGCTCAATATCCAGCGTTTTTTCGTAGCTTTCGCGTGCCTTTTTCAATCGTCCCATTTCTTCGTACATACCGGCAATTCGAAGATGCACTTCGATATCTTCGGGATGCTCTGACAACCAGGTACGCAGCACATCAAGCGCGCCCTTCGCGTCACGGCGCGAAAAGCGGTAGTCCGCCACGGCAAGCACCGATTCCGTACTCGGCCACTTTACATAAAGGTGCAACAGCAATTGCTCCACGCGTGCCTCGTCACCCGCCTGCTGTGCATCGGCAAGTTCCAGTTTGAGCAAATCAATATTTTGTGGAGCAATCTGTCGCAGATCCTTCAGTTGTGCGCGAAACAGTTCGGTCTTGCCTGTTTGATGGGCCAGCCGCGCCATCGCCAGCTTGGCGTAAAAGTGGTCGGGCTCAAACTCCAGCGTCCTGGCGAGTTCCAGCAGCGTATTCTCGGAGTCTTCCAGCCCTGAATACGCTTTTGCGTTCATGTAGTGATACTGGCTGACGCCCGGGCGAATCGTTAGCAGGCGCTCCAGCGTCAACAGCGCCTGGTTGTAGCGGCCGGTCGCGAGCTGGTACGCGGCGAGCGTTGACAGCGCATCCGGCTGGTCGCGCTCTATCGCCGCCAGCTTGTCGACCAGAGGCGCCGCCTCCTTGAGAGAATCAGCGCCCATGTAATAGCGAATCGCCATGAGCAGAGGCACGGTCGACTCCGGATGATCATCCATGGCGATGTCCAGCATGCTGAGCATGATTTCCTCGTTGCCTTCGAGGGCGTAGGATGATGCAAGCTTGAGCTGCGTCTGCAGATCGTCCTTGTTGTATTTGAGTACCTGCTTGTAGTAGCGCCGCGCTTCATTGAACTGCTTGCGCTTCAGCGCGATCTCCGCCAGCCCATGGCGCGCTGCTGTATCCGTGGCGTCCAACTCAATGGCCTTGTGGAACGCCCACGCCGACTTGGTGTATTGGTCCGCGGCGAAATACGCCCTGCCCAGCAGATTGTAGGAAGTCGTACTCGCCGGCTGGCGATTCTTGTAGTCTTTTGCCGCGGCAATCGCCTCCTCTACCCTGCCCTCACGCAGGAAGTTCAGCACCAGCAATATATCTGCCTGCTCAAAGGTTGTGCTCTCGCGGGCGGTGCGCTCCAGCACCTCCACCCCAAGTTCAATCTCTCCTGTAGCGAAATACCCGGCGCCCAGGCGCGTCTGGGCACGCGGCGAGTCAGGTTGCAGCCTGGCAACACGCGCCAACAACGCCACCCCTTCGCCGCCCTTGCCGAGACCGAGCTTGGCGGTTGCCAGCAGATTGAGCGCCTCCACATCCTTGGGATAAAACTCAACCAGGGGCTCCAACAGTTGCTCTGCCTCGTGGTAGCCGCCATGCTCGAGTTCCAGTCGAGCCGCCAGCTTCGGCCCCGCCACACTTTCCGGTGCCAGTGCAAGAAAGCGATAAACCTCACCCAGGGCGCGCTCCAGCGAGTTCTGCTGCAGATCGATAACGGCCATGTAGTAGTAACTCAGCGGGTAGGCATAGGAATGATCGGCAGTTTTCTCAAACGCCTTACGGGCCTTGTCGTAGCGACCCAGCTGCATCAACGTGATGCCCTCGGCGAAGCTCACACCGGGGTGCGCGCTCGCCGCTCCCCGGTGTAACTTTTTAAGATCTCTGAGATCTTCGCGCGCGCCGGTAAAATTGTTCAGGTAAATGCGCATCATGGCGCGGTTGAGCCGGGCATCGAAAGCGCGGTACGAAATTTTCAGTACTTTGCTGTAGGCCTCTTCGGCTCGCTTGGGCAAACGGCGGGCGGCCAGGATATCCCCCTTGAGGTTCCAGGCAGGCAGGTAGTCGGGGTGCTCCGCAAGGACTGCGTCCAGCTCTTCCATCGCCGCACTGAACTCCTGCCGGGCCATCGCAAAGCGCGCGATCGCAATACGCGTGTACAGTGGGAGTGTGTCAACTTCGCGGGCGCTGGCCAGCAGGTGCTCGGCGACAACCTCGTCACCCTGAAACAGGCGCGCCAGGCTCTTTGCGGCAAGCACCATGGAGCGGGCGTTCGCGTCCAGCCCCTGCACGTCCAGGCTGTCGATACGCGAGAATTCGCCCAGCTCCATCAGCGTTCTGGCCAGTAGCGGCACCACCATTGATCGATCGACATTGGTATTGATTTCCAGGGCTCTTGTCAGCTCTTTCTCCGCCCCGCTGAACTCCCGGGTTTCGAAATATGCCTTGCCCAACAACGCACGCGCCGCGGTATTGTGGACGTCGCTGGAAAGAGACTTCTTGAGCGCCACTATCGCATCCTTGTACTTCTCCTCGGCGACAAGTTTGCGCGCATCTTCAAGATATTCCTGGCTGGAGTTACCCCCCATACAAGCGGCCAGCAGCACGGCTAGCAACAGGGTCGGCAATAATCTGAGCGTTCGATTCATATAGATAAGACTGCACCGCTGTGCATAAAGTTCGTGCGGCAATCACGCCGCCCGGCCATTGGGCTGTCGGGGCAAGCCGAAGCGTCAATTAGGTCAATTTTAGCCGCTGCAAAACTGCTGCGGCAATCGGGATAAGCGCAATTCGGGAAGCAGTGCGCAGGTAAGACAGCCTTTCTCATGGTTCAGCGCCGCCCGGCTCACTCACCTAACGCGAGCAGGTCAATTCTACCTGCAAATAACAGGGCATCGGCACCGACTACCCCATAGACCTCGTAGCTGGAGGCTGGCCCCTCAACGCACAACGGCCTGTTCAACAGGTGCAGCACGTTGTTGCTGCGCACGTCGTCCAGCACACGCCTGTCGATGCTCAGTGCGTGCGACTGGTAGACCAGGGGTTGCCGCTCAAAGTCATGCCCCTGGGCCCATGCCCGCTCCAACAGCGAGCAGGAGATCAACGAACACGGAAACATCTCAGGTATCCGCACCTTTTCGGCCAGCTCATCGATGTACTTCCACTGCTCCACGAGGCAGGCGCAGAGAAAGTTCTTGGCGCCGTCGGTGTTGATAAACTTCCGCTTGAGAAACAGCTCCTCGTTCTCAACAAACATGCGATCGGGCAGCTGCTCCAGATTGTTGGGCAAACTGATCCCCTGCCCCTGCTCGCAACACGGGGTGCGGGACTCCCGCTTGTAGCCAGTGAGCACCAGTTTACCATCGGCATAGAGACTGACCCGATTGCTGAGCACGGCCTCCTCCCCAGGACGAAAGCGCGAGGGCTTTATCGTGAGAGTCAACAGCTGCCCGGGCCTGACGGCACCGACAAAACGGAATTCAAAGTTGCTGTAGTGCAGCCGTTCACGCTGGATTAACTCGAGTTCTCCGTTGGCTGCGCGGAATTCCTCCAACCCGTCCGCTATCAGGCCCTCTAGCTGGAAACCCAGTGCGATGGGGCCATCAAAGGGATTGTTCCTGATATTGCGCCAGCGCACCGGATCGTGGAACGGGTTGAAGTCGTCGGTGGCATTACGGGCCACGTCGATATGGATTTGCAGGAAGTGCTGGCTCTCCCTCGCAGGTGACACGCTGGTTTTCTCCGCAGGACAACAATCGTTCCCACAGTATAGATGTCGCCGGGGCCGAAAGCAGCGCTAACCGTGCGCATCTGGCGACGCGCGCAGCGTTGCTCGTTTCACCGGGCCATCACACCGCTACTTGCAGCGCCTGTTCCTCGGGCAAATGAGCTACCGACAGGAAGTGTTCCAGCCCTGCGAACTCGCCCTGCGCGCAATGCGGAACCTGCCTCAGGATGCGAAATTCAACGCCCAGGGCCGAATGACAGCGCCGATAGAAACGCGCATTACGCAGAGAGCTGAGAATCATCGCGTGGTGATAGCCGATATCCCGGGTCGTTGCCGCCAGGTTCGCGCAAAAGCCGGCGAAGAACTGGACAGTACGCACGCGCGGGTCAATGACGAACCGCTCCCACATGCAGCACTTGTCACGGTCCAGCTTGAGTAGGTCCACCTGGCTGGGCAGTGCCGCCTCAGGTGATATGCGAATCCCTCCCACACAGGTACCGTCCTGCAACGCGAGGAGAATCTGGCCACTGCGATCCTCCTCCTCCTCCGAGCCGTCAAACCTTGCCAGCCCCAGGTCATCCCTGAAGCAGCGCTCCCGCAAACTGTAATACTGTTCCAGTTGTTCAGCGTCCCCGTTAAGGGTGAATTCAATTGACAAAACACATGCCCCTTACATCATTTTAATGTGAACCACATCACACTTTGTGTGTGATACCTGTCCACTGCAATATCGACGCCAGAAGTCATAATACATATCAAATTCAGACGGTTATGGATCAAGGCGTGAAGCCCAGGCGGCAAATACCAACAATTACCGGCAATTCTTTGCATATCTGTCTGCTATTTGCGACATATACGGGGCCATAGAATTAGATATCCTTCAGTATCAATACGTTAGTGTGTCGCCAATTTGCGACAAGCCCATCTTCCGCAAGCACATCCCGATACCGGAGGGAGAGCGACTTGCGCCTGAGTAAGACAATCTACAGGTATAAATATAGAGGCAAAAAAAAAGCCCGACTTGATAAGCCGGGCTTTTTTACAGTGCTTTTACAGGGAGTCGCGGTGAGCTCGGATCTCTCCGCTACTCATGCGTCGCCTTAGACCTGTGCGCGACGACGGCCGAAGGCGAAGATGCCCAGGAGGCCAGCGCCCATCAGAGCCAGTACGCCGGGAACCGGTGCTTCACGAGCGATGTCGATGTTCACGTTGTTCCTGGCTGACAGCTGGTACAAACGACCTGCTTCCAGAGCAACAGTAGTGAAAGAGAACGAGGTATTCAGCTCAGTACCGCAGCTTCCACCAGTCAGCGCAGCCAGGCCACCACAAGTTGTGATATCGACCGGGAAACCGCCTGCATTAGCCGCAGTTGTCTGCGAAGGAATGGTGCCACCCGCCTCAAGAGCGCTATCAAATACTACTGCGCCAGTGGTCAGGTCAGTAATGGTGATCCCGAACTCAGTCGCCGCTGAAGCTTTACCGGGAGCGAGCTCGCCAGCGCTGGCGAATGCTTCCAGGTAAACGGAGATGTCACCTTCGAAAGTGATGCCTGTATCTTGCGCCAGGCTGAACTGCCAGCTGGCCTCAAGACCGTTGTTGGCATTCGCAGAACCCGCACCGCTGGTGGTTGAGAGTGAACCAACCGCGATCGCACCTACATTAGCGGGAGAAGCAAGGCCAATGCCCAAAATCGGTGATCCGATCTGGATCTGGTCAGCCGCCACATAATCCGCGCCCTGAGCACCTGTCAGGAAGGGAAGGGCATTTTCCGCCAGCGGGTTACAATCGCCGGTTACCGACAGACAAGACGACGGGAAGTCGATGTCGCCGCCAGTGCTGGGAACAGAGAAGCTGAACCCACCGGTACCGGTGAGGTCGCCATTCATGTCGCCAGAGCTGGTGAAAGAAAGGAATGAGAAATCACCGCCGGGGCCTGCGTCGAGCAGTTCGCCATCGCTACCCAGGATGGTGAAATCCTCGAGGAGCAGCTTGGCATAGGCGAATAGATCCGCCTGGGCGGGTGCTGCGAGAGTCATGCCCAAAGTGGCTGAGGCCACACCGGCAATCGCTGTCCGCTTCATTTGATTGAGAGTTTTCATAGTCATCGTCTCCGAGTTTTCATGACAGGTTTTGCGTTCCTACCCCTACAAAGCATTCGTCGTGCCAGAAAATTCATTTTCCTTATTAATCATACAGTTACCGAATTACCGCCAGTGAAATAGCCCGTAAAAACCGGGCTTTCGTAAAATTTTCTGACACCATTTGCGGGGCTTGCCAGGCAGGATTTTAGCGTTGTACGGGTGTGGTTGCGCGACCCCATCAACTGTGAAAGCATGCGGTCAAATTTCACTGCCAACCGGCTCAGGATACCTCCGCAGGCCGCTGGCGTATACAGGTGCACTGGACATGCCCAGCACAGCGGTTATCCGTACATTTATCAGGGAAATTACCACCCGCGAGCGCAGCCCGCGCTGTACCGAGCCGGATCTGGTGATGGATGACCCTGAAAAGGTCGCGGCCTATATCAAAGCCGGCCTGGAAGACGGGGTGATGGCGCCTGTCTATCTCTACCACTGTGCGCAGATCTGCGAGGTGATCCGCGCCGGCGATCACGTCATCGACCTCGGGTGTGGCCCTGCTACCCAGCTGGCCATGGTGGCCCGGCTCAACCCGGATACGCGCTTTACCGGGGTGGACCTGTCTGACGACATGCTCAACCAGGCGCGACAACACTGCGCGGACATGGGTCTGGAAAACGTCGACTTTGTGCAACAGGACGTCAGCGACCTGGCTCACTTCGCTCCGGACTCGGTTGACGCCGTGATGTCGACGGTTGCCCTGCATCACCTACCTGATCTCAGCACCCTGAATGCCACCTTTTCGGAGGTTGCCCGTGTACTAAAGCCGGGGGGCGGCCTTTATCTGCTGGACTTCGGGCACCTGAAATCGGAGAAGTCGATAGAGACTTTCGCCTACCAATACGCCGACCGACAGTCGGAGCTATTCACGCTGGACTACCTGTACTCGCTGCGCGCGGCTTTTTCACGCAACGAATTTGAGCAGCTCACACAGCGTCACCTGCAGGGCCGTGCGCAGGTGTATTCCACCTTCGGCATGCCTTTTATGATGGCGGTGAAGAGCCCGGCACGCGGCGGAGAACCCGATGCGCGTGTTCTGCACGAGTTGCAGCGTATAAAGGAAGCACTGCCGGCGCATCACCAGACCGACCTCGCCGACCTGACCACCTTCTTCAGATTGGGAGGCCTGCGCGCAACCCTGCTGCAGTGAATGCCAACGCCGCGACCACCCGGCCGCCTTGTCACCTCCTGACAGCTAGGGCATCATGCTCGACCGTGTAAACAGGTTTCACACTTACCTGCACACTTCAAGAATTCGCCAGTCTTCCCGACAGGGGATGTGGGAGAGATATGCCTGTTTCAGTAAAGATTCTGTTTGTCACCGTCCTGCTGGGCTTTCTTACCGCCTGCGACAGCGTCACCACCGAAGAGCGCATTAGCGCCGCAAACGCCCACCTCGCCGACAATGATCCCTCCTCGGCGCTGATTGAATTGAAGAACGTGTTGCGGGAAGAGCCCAACAACGCCGAGGCGCGCCATCTCAGCGGCCGCGTTCATCTGCTGCTGGGCGATGGTGGCTCCGCGGAGAAGGAACTGCGAAATGCCCTCTCCATGGGCGCCAGCCCGGGCGAGATTCAACCCCTTATAGCGCAAGCGCTTTACCTGCGCACCGATTACGACGGCCTGTTGGAGCTAAACCCGGATGAGCCCTGGCTCACCCCTGATGGCCGCGCCACCATTCGCGGCCTCCGCGCCATGGCACACATCGCCAAGGAGCAGTACGATCAAGCCCGCGAGGAACTGGACGCGGGCCTCGCCGCCGATCCTAAATCGCCCGAAGTCATTGTTGGGCTGGGCTGGCTGGCTGCCGTGCAGGCAGATTTCGAGACTGCCCGCGCGCGCGCTGATGAAGCCTTCGCCAACGAACCGGAAAACGCCGAGGCCTGGAGCCTGCTGGCGAATGTCGAGCGCTCCGAGAACAATCTCGAGGCCGCACTGGCGGCCTATGATCGCGCGCTGGAGCTGCGGCCGGCGAATGTTAACGATAGCCTGCACCGCATCGCGGTCAATATCGCCCTCGGCAACACGAGGCCAGCGAAACAACAGGTTAAGATGTTGCGCGACGCGCACATCAAGTCCGACCGCCTGGACTACCTCACCGGCGTGCTCGCCTATCAGGATGAAGATTTCGAGCGAGCGCAACGCTTTTTCGAAAAAGCCATACAGGGCGACGCCAACGACATGCGGTCACTGTACTTCGCCGGCGCCGCCGCACTGCAACAGGGTCGCTACGAAAGCGCGACCCTCTATCTCAGCCGGTTCAATGCCAAAAACCAGGGCTTCGTACCGGCCATGAAGCTGCTGGCGTGGCTTGAAGTGCGCATCGGCAACTATTCGCAGGCAGAGACCTTGTTGCGCCAGGTGCTGGCGCAACAGCCCGAAGATGTCTTTTCCCTGAATCTGCTGGCCAATGCCCTCGCCGGGGAGGACCGCGCAGAGGAATCCATCGAGGTGCTGAAAGACATCGTAGCGCTCAATCCGGATTCGGTCGCTGCGCGCTCACGCCTGGGTTTCGGCATGGTGCAGCAGGGACAGGTGGGTGAAGGCCTGGACGAACTGCAGGCCGCACGGGCACTGGACCCGGATCGACAGGATACCGCTGGAGCCCTCGTATTCAGTTTGCTCAACCAGAACAAGCTGGAGGAAGCGCTGGCCGAGGCCGAAAAACTGGCACGGGATAATCCCGACAGCGCCTACGCCGCCGCCACCCTGGGTACGGTGCACCTGCGCAGCAACACGCTGGACAAGGCGGAGCAGTCCTTCAAACGCACGCTGGAGCTCGATCCCGAAAACACCACCGCCCTGAGTGGCCTGGCTGGTGTCGCCGCCCAGACAGGCCGCGCTGGGGAAGCCAAGTCCAACTACCGAAAAATCCTGAAAAACGACCCCGCCAACCTCACTGCAGCACTCAATCTCAGTTACCTGTGCGCCCTGGATGGCAGTGCCGACGAGATGATCGAAGTGCTGGAAAAAGCCATTGAGCTCAATCCAAACGCCATGATGCCGCGACTATCCCTGGCGCGCTATTACGATGGTCAGGGCGAGTTCGGCAAAGTGGTGGAACTGCTGGAGCCGGTAAGAGCGTATAGCGCAGACAGCTACGAATACCTGAAGATGCTCAGCCAGGCGCAATACCGCAGCGGCAATTTCCGCGACGCCCGGCAAAATCTGAGACTGATGACACAGTATGCACCCCGGCGAGCTGACATCGGCTACATGTATGCCGTCACTCTGCGGCGCACCGGTGATATCGACGGCGCGCGCGAAGAGATCGACCGGGTACTGGAATTACAGCCAGACCACATTGGCGCGAGGCACCAGGACATTGAGCTCCTGATCGCCGCCGGCGAGCTCGATGCCGCCCAAACGCAGCTGGCGGCATTGCAAAAAATCGTCGCTGACGATGACACCGGGGTCACCAAGCTCCAGGCCATACTCGCCAGCGCCAGCGGCGACGCCGAGGCGGCAGTCAAAGCGTTTCGCCGCGCCTATGAATTGGAAGAAACCAATTACAATTTGCTCAGGCTGGAAACCGCGATGTGGTCCTCCGGCGATCGCGATGGTGCCATCACCCTGCTGACGGACTGGCTGCGCAAAGTGCCGAATGATCAGCTGAGCCAGTTTCGACTGGCCAGCCGCTACGCAGCACAGGAGCGCCAGGAAGATGCCGTTGTACTGTTCACCAAGATGCTACGGGAACAGCCCGACAGCCCGTTGATACTGAATAATCTCGCCTGGAACCTGCGTGACAGTGATCGCAAGCGGGCCCGGGAATACGGTGAACGCGCACTTGAGTTAAACCCCGATTCGCACGCCATCAAGAGTACAGTCGCGGTGATCGTTGCCAAAGACGACAGCGAGCGCGCCCTCAGACTGATTCGCGAGGCCCAGCGCGGCGATCCGGACTCTCCCGTCTATCGCTACCGCAACGCCATGATTCTCGGGGAGATCGGTCGCAAGCAAGAGGCCATCGTTGTGCTGCGCAAGCTGCTGCGGGAATATCCCGACTTTGAACAAGCCAGCCAGGCTAAACAGTTATTGATAAAACTGGATCGATAGGCCGGGCGGCCGCGTAAGCGGAACGCCGGCGTTCTCACCGCACACTGACTACCGCCGACAGCCCGGTCGGCAGGCGGCAGGTACTTCGATGCAAATGCGATGTGAACCACATGAGTAATCCCAGGCCCAGTGCCATCGAAAATTGCTTCGCGTGGGTAACCACGCACCCCCGCCTCGCCCTCGTCCTGTCCCTTTTTCTTCTCGCCCTGCCACTGCTTGCGCTGCCCACGCTGCAAAAGGATGTGCGTTCCGACGCATTTCTTGCGCCGGACAATCCGGCACTGCGCTATAAAGAGAAGATACAGCGTGAGTTCGGCCTCAATGATCCCATCATCGTCGCCATAGAGGACGACAGACCGGGCGGTGTGTTCCGCGTCGAGACGCTGCAATTGCTGCGTAGCCTCACCGAGCAGATCAAGGGTCTGGACAACATCAATCGCGAGCGTGTTTCCAGCCTGTCTACCGAGCGCAACATTCGCGCAACGGCCGACGAAATAGATATCCGGCCCTTCCTCGATCCGCTGCCGCAGTCAGCGGCGGAAATGGCGGCACTGCGGAACGACCTGGCCGAATTCCCCGTCTACCTGGGCAACCTGGTGAGCGAGGATGGAAAAATGGCGCTCATTGTCGCCGAATTGAAAGACGAGAGCGCCGCCGACGAGACCTACATCGATCTGCGCACCCTGCTGGTAGCTACCACGGTGCCCGAGGGCATGGCGATTCACCTTGCCGGTGAAGGCGCAATCGCAGGCTATCTGGGCCGCTATATCGATTCCGATGCCATGCGGTTAAACCCGCTGGCGGGCATCATAATCAACCTGACAATTTTGCTTGCCTTCTTTCGCGTCAACCCGGCGCTGCTGTCCAACGTCATCATGCTGGCTTCGGTGGGCGTGGCCCTGGGAACCATGGCCCTGTTCGATGTGGCTTTTTTTGTCATTACCAACGCCCTGCCGGTGATCCTCATTGGCATATCGGTGGCCGACGCCATCCATGTCTACAGCGAGTACTACAGTCAGCGCGCACGGCATCCCCAGGCCCCGGTGGCGCGCGTGGTTGCACAAACGATGAATCGCATGTGGCGGCCGATCACGCTGACCAGTATTACGACGTTGTGCGGCTTTCTGGGCCTTTACCTGGCTGCCTTTATGCCACCGTTCAAGTACTTTGGCCTGTTTGCTGCGATCGGCGTGCTGGCCGCATGGATTTTCTCCCTGCTCTTCCTGCCCGCGGCGATTGTGCTCACCGCACCGGCGCCCGGCAAACCCTTCCTCGGGGGCGCGGATGAGGCGGGAGGCGACGTGTTCGGCGTACTGATAACCCGCATCGGCCTCGCCTGTCTGCGCCATGCGAAAATGACCGTCACACTGTTTGCGGCAGTAGCGCTGGCAGGCCTGTGGGCAGCCAGCCAGCTCGTGGTAGAGGAGGACCGCATCGACCTGTTTCACCCTTCAGAGCCTGTCTACCAGGCGGATAAAGCGATCAATCGGCACATGGACGGCACCAACGTACTGTACATTGTGATCGAGACGCCTGCAGCAGAGGGCCTCCTGGAACCTCAAAATCTGCAGCAAATCGAGCGCCTGCAGCAGTTCGCACAAACACTCCCCAATGTGGGTGGCGCCGTCTCCATTGTCGACTACCTGAAGCAAATGAACCGCGTGTTGTCTGAGCAGCGCGATGGCAGCTATACCCTCCCTGCAGATCGCGAGACGATCGCCCAGTATCTGTTCGTGTATTCAGCGCTGGCTGACCCCACTGACTTCGAGGAGGAGATCGATTACGACCGCCAGACCGCGATCGTGCGCGTGAACCTGACAGCGGGCAGCTACCTGTCCATCAAACCCGTGGTGCAGGAGCTACAACACTATATTGACGCCAATATCAGCGGTGATCTGTCCGCCACCCTCAGCGGCAGGGCGACGCTCAACTACTACTGGTTCAGGGATCTTGGTGCCAGCCATGTCGCGGGCATGCTGGCCGCGCTTGCGCTGGTGTGGCTGGTGTCCTCGCTACTTTTTCGCTCCTTCATTGCGGGCATCTACACGCTGATTCCGGTCGCGGGCGCCGTACTCCTGGTGTATGCCGCGATGGTGGCACTGGGCATCAACCTTGGCATCGGCAGCTCGATGTTCGCAGCCGTCGCCATTGGGCTGGGCGTTGATTTTGCCATTCATACGCTGGATCGATTGCGATCGCTATACGCCGAGTTTGCGGGAGACGAAGATCGCATCCACCGCGCCCTGTTTCGCGGCACGGGACGCGCCCTGTTGTTCAACTTTTTGGCCATCGCCTGCGGGTTTGGCGTGCTGATTTCGAGTAATATTGTCTCTCTGAACCAGTTTGGGAGTATCGTAGTGCTCGCGGTCACCACCAGCTTCCTGGCGAGCCTCACACTGTTACCCGCCCTGGTAAAGCTGACGGCACCGCAGTTCATCACCCGCTATCGGGAGGACAATACATCCACGTGAAAGCGATTCATTCCCTGCTAATGGCCGCGTTGCTGGCTCTCTCGACAGGCGTCCAGAGCGCCGAGCCCGTTTCTGCGTCAGAAGCGGTAGCGGCGATGACCGCGGAGGCCGTAGTCGCCGCGGTAAATGCTGTTGACCAGGGTTCTCAGGTGCGCCGCGATATTCGAATCACGATGACCGACCGCAATGGCAAACGGCGTGAACAGTCCAGTGTCAGCTATCGCAAGCAATACCCGGACAGTCGCCGGACGGTGATGTTCTTCGAGCAACCGGCCAATATTCGCGGCACGGGTTTCCTGATCTGGGACTACAGCGAGCCGCAGGCGGACGATGATCAATGGCTGTATCTACCGGCACTGCGTAAAGCAAGGCGCGTATCGAGCTCAGACCGCGGCGGCTATTTCCTCGGCACGGATTTTACCTACGAAGACATGAAACTGGATGGCAAACTGGAGCCGCTGGACTATCACTTTGCCCTGCTCGGCGAAGAGCGCGTGGACGGGGCTACCCTGATAAAACTGGACGCGCAGGCCCGAGACGGGGAAGTCGCAAAGGAGTTGGGCTATTCGCGCACTGTTTCCTGGATAGATCCGGCGAACTGGCTGTTAGTCAGAGCCGAATTCTATGACCCGTCCGGAGAGTTGCTGAAGTCGCTGGAGGCCACCGACGTGCGTGTGGTAGACGGAATCTGGACACGTCATATTCTGACCATGCAGAACCACCAGACCGGGCACCGCACTGAATTCCGCTTCAGTGATGTCGACTACCTGTCCCCGGTAAGCGACAATCTGTTCAGCAAACAAACCCTGCACCGAGGCCCCTGAATTGTCTCGCTCTGGCCGCATCCTGCTCACCCTCTGCTGCCTGCTGACTGCCGGTAGCAGCCTGGCGGCGACCCAACTGGAAAATCTACGCACTGCAGTACACCCGGATCGCACGCGGGTGGTGTTTGATCTGTCCGGCCCCGCGGATTTTCGTCTGATAGACGACGATGCACTCAGCATGCAACTGGTGATTGACGATGCCGAGCTCGCTGCTGAAATCAGGCAACAGCTATTTATTGGCACCCCTATCGCCTACGTGACGACGGATGCATCAGGAGAGGGCCTGCGACTGAATTTTGAGCTCGGCCAGCGCGTGCGCACCAAAACGTTTGCACTGCCGCCTTACCTGAGTAGGGGCGATCGCATCGTCGTGGATTTCTACGCGACCGGGGACGACGAACCGGAAGCGGACGGGGCCACGCCTGAATTTCTTGCCGCGGCCCGGCAGGGAAACCCCGGAGAAGTCGGCACGATTCACAGTGAGCGCCCGGGGCGAGAACCCAAGACAACCGAACCTGAACCCGAACGCGAAACAGGATCCGATTCCACGCTCGTGCTTAGCGGCACCTGGGAACACGAGTGGGCGGTGGAGACCGGTGACGCCGACACGCAGAAGTTTGAATCTGTAATAGAGCCGCGATTGGATATGGATCTGGGCGAGGATAGACGCCTCACCGCAATCGCTCGCCTGCGCCTGGACAGCGCCGGCGAACTGGGCCCCGACGCGAGCCGGCCGGACAATTACGCGTCCATCAATGGCCCCTGGGCAAACAACGAGCACGGCAGCATCGATCTGCGCGAACTTTACCTGGATGCGCGCACCGGCAACGTATTGTGGCGATTGGGCAAACAGCAGGTGGTATGGGGTGAAGCCGACGGCATCAAGGTGATGGACGTGGTTAACCCGCAGAGCTTTCGCGAGTTCATCCTCGACGACTTTGACGATTCGCGCATCCCGCTGTGGATGGTCAATGCCGAGTTTCTGCTCGGCGATCTCGGCAGCCTGCAGCTCCTGTGGATACCGGACACCACCTACCATGAGCTCGCCGAGGAAGGCACGCCGTTTGCGGTCAGTTCTCCCCTGTTGATCCCGCAAGCACCACCCGGGCTGAACGTGGAGCAGCGCTCGGCGGACAAACCGGACAACGCCTTCAGTGATGGCGATGCCGGACTGCGCTACTCAGCGTTCACGGCTGGCTGGGATATCACGCTGAACTACCTTTACCACTTTCAGGATTTGCCGGTGCCCTATCAATATCTGCGCATGGAAAACGGGCAGGCAATTGGCGTCCTGGCGCCGGAATACGAGCGCAATCACCTGGTGGGTGCAACAGCGAGCAATGCATTCGGCGCGTTCACGCTGCGCGGCGAGGTGGCCTACAACAGCGACACCTTTCACGTTTTGTCCGAGTACCGCAACCAGGGCATTGGCGAGTCGGCCGAAATTTCCTCCGTGCTGGGCGTCGACTGGATGTGGGAGGCGCAACATACGCTGCTCAGCGCGCAGTGGTTCCAGAGCCATCTGCCGGACTTCGACACCGCCATGTATCGCAGCGAAACAGAGCACACGCTGTCCCTGCTCTACCAGCGCAACTTCAACTACGACACCTGGACCTTCGAGGCCCTGGGCCTTTACTCAGTGGATCGCGGCGATCGCTGGATCAATCTCAAGTTGAGCCACCTGCTGCGCGACAACCTGGAGCTCTGGCTGGGCGGCGATATTTTTGCCGGCGACAAGGAGGGTGTCTACGGCCAGTTCTCAAGCCGCGACAGGGTATTGGTAGGTTTGGAGCTGGGCTTTTAACCGGGAAATCCCCGCCCTCAGCTAGTGGCTTGTACTACTTCTTCAACAGCGCGGAGAGCGCTTTTCGCACAGAACGTGAGCGCGGCGCCTCGCCAAAACCGACACGCCCCATAAAGACACGGCGCGATGCATCCTGGTCTGATCCCAGCAGCGTATCCAGTCGCTCCCCAAGCTCAGCAGCCCTTCGCTGTTCGGATTCCACCGCGGTAAATTGGCTGCCCTGCGCAGCGTAGCGCGAAAAAATCAGCGGCGTCATCTCGGGCTGAAACTGCAGGTTCTGGCGCGTCGCCTCTAACCAGAAGCGCTGCAAGGCACGACCGCCGGCTATGTAATCATCGACCGACACCAGTGGCTGCTCGGCCACGATGACAAAATGCGCGCCGCATTTCAGCCCGGTGAGCAAATCCATCTGCAGGCGAGGCAGCCAGGTTCCGGCAAAGAAACGATTGAGAAATTTCACCCTGCCCCAGCTGGCCAGCGCCCAGCGCATGATTCTGCGCGTTAGCAGGTCAGCCCCCAGTGCGTGTTCGGGCAGCCGGTCTGCGCTGAAACGAACACCCCACTCGATGTTCTGGCGATGCACCTCCCAGGCCTCGGGCGTCGACAGGCGGATGTGTGCGTTATCGAACAACAACCTCGCCACGCTGCGACGCTGGCTGCCCTCCAGCCAGATCACGCTGTAGCCGTCTCCCACTGACGACTCGAGCATGGCTTTCTGGGATAAGGTCAGCGGAGTTGTGGTGAAAGGTTTGCGTTGCGTGACCCGGGTGCGCACAAAGGGCAGCAAGGGGCTGGCGGCTATACCCGGCTGTTCTTCCAGGCTCACATCAAACACCAGTTTGTCTTCCGGCGTGTCGGGGCGCCGTTCCACCCGCGCCGCCATGCCTGCAGCAGATGCGGCGATGTCGAGAGTTTCCAGTAAGGCACCGATGGCGATCTGGCTGGAACTGCCATCGAGATCGTAAACACACCAGTCGCGTGTGTCGTGGGTGTGGATTACGGCGCAGCGCTCATCACCCAGTTCGAATTGCCAGGGCTGTTCGTTATCTCCGCTAGGCGCCCACCGCGCGTAGTCCAGCACGCGCTCAATGGGCGTGGCCAGCGAATCGTCATCCGCGGGTGGCACTTCGCTGTTCGCCATCACCAGGCGCCGCGCTACCGCCAGGCCCAATCGCTGCAAGGGGTTGTTATTGCCGCCGGGCCGCCAGGTGGTGCTCAACTTGTTGCGATAGGCGTCGAAGTGAATCCCGCGGGGAGCCACCGGCACCGGACCGCGATTGAGCAGAATCTTCAAGGCGTATGTTCCGGCAAACCCGGCGCACAGTTCGCAGGCCATGGGTGTTGACGGGCCTTTCTTGGCATTGAAATCAACACGCGTATCGTCAGCGAGATAGTTCATCTGTAAACGCGCCGGCGCCAGGCCCAGCATGAAGCGCAATGCCTGTTCATCCGCGTCGTGGCCGGCCATGCGGAAGTATTCTTCATAGCTCATGGATTGCGCGGTAAACACCAGTAGCGCCGCACCCATGCCCAGCGGCGCCGCAGTTACCGCCGGAATACCCTTGTCGGCGCATGCGCCGAACACCCGGTTGCGGATATCGAGCGCAAAAAAATCGAGGCTGTCGACATAAAGGTCCACACCGTCGAGAAAGTCATCGAGATTGTCCGCATCGACTCCTGCAGGAAAGGTAACAATATCCAGTTCCGGGTTGATGTCCCGCGCCATCGTCGCCATCACGTCGGCCTTTGCCTGGCCCAGGTGAGTGACACTTGCGCCTGCCTGGCGATTGAAATTCTGTATCTCGAAGTGATCGAAGTCAGCGATTCGAAAAGAACCGATGCCCAGTCTTGTCAGCGTCAGCAGGTGACTGCCCCCGACACCGCCGAGCCCGGCGATAGCAATTCGCTTGTTGCGCAATATGGCTTGTTCGGCCTGCGTTACCCAGCCAAGATTGCGCGAAAATGCCGCATCGTAATCAAACATGACTGAATCCCGGGAGCTTGTAGCGTTCACCTGGCTTCGGCTGCGTGCATCGTCCTGGGCTTAAGGTGACTATCTGACGGCGCATTTCAGTTTCAGGCGTTATGGCCAATTTCGATTCTATCGTGCACCGCACAGTACAATTCTTTCAGGTCGGGCCGCATATTTTCCAGCGCAGACTGGGTGGTAATAAAATAGGGCGCGCGCAGGCCGTGGTAATCGATATCTTCACCCACGCGATTAAAAACGATTCCGGAGCGCTCAAGCAGGCGCGGCAGGAACGGCTCCATCATGGCAAATACGTTGGTGCGCCCGGAAATCTCTGTCAATGCGGTGGCGGCGAGAAAACAGGTGACGGCTATCAACGCGAAGCTGCGCTGCTCCTGTTGTGAGCAGTCCAGCCCTTCGACCACACCGTAACGGGTCGTCCCCTCCCCTACACGACGTCGGAACGCGGTATCCACCGCCAGTCGGGAAATTTCGCAGACGGTGTTCCTGTTCAGGTCCAGGCCTTCGATCAACGCAGTGTCCAGACTTTCAGCACAGTTCTCTTCAAACGGCAGCGGGTCACTACCCCCGACACCCGAAGGCGTGACAAGGCGCACACAGCCCGCAGGAAGCCCGCTCGATTTATGCAGAATCAGCGCATGCAGGGACTTGCTGTCAAAACTGTCCCGCTCTTCCTCGTTGGGAAAGGCACTGGCATCCTCGTAACCGAACTCCTTGCAGTAGACCCGATAGCGAATCCCGAATACCTGACTGAGTTCCGCCGGTGAGACAGCGTACTTCACCTCAAAATACTGCAGAAAGTTATCTGCCAGCGGGTAGCGCATGCTTCCCAAATCCGTTTCCCCTGTTCAATCCCTGTTCGGGTTACCCCTTTTTGCGCAACCCAGTGTAGCCAGTTTATCGGCCAATAGCTCGGTAATTGTAGGGTATATGGCGTTCAAAAAGCGTAAAAACTGTATTAATCAAAACTAACGTAAACGGGGTGAGCGTGTGCGGCCGCCTGGCCCGCTGCTGCGCTGTTGAATTCCACTTCGAGCGTAGCCAGGCGTACCATCGAGACGGACTGCCACCCTGCAACCGTGAGTTATGCGCTGACTTGCTGCTCCAGGTGCGCCATAAAACCATCGATACCCTTGTGCAGCAGCGCGAGCACTTCCTCGAATCCGACAAGGCTGCCGTAGTACGGATCGGGGATGTCGCCGACGTGGGTGTCGCGCGCCCAACTACCCAGCAGGGAAATTCGATCGCGGTCCTCCCTGGCGCACGCGCTGGTCAACCAATCGGAATTGCTCTGGTCCATCGCCAGTAGATAGTCAAAGCGCTTGAAATCCTGATCCACAAGCTGCCGTGCACGGGTCTTGCGCAAATCTATGCCCTCTCGCAGGCAGACACGCTGCGCTCGACCGTCTGCGGGATGCCCTGGTTGGCTGGCGTGTGTACCGGCAGAGTCAACCTGTACCTTGCGCTGCAGACCCGCGAGCTTGAGTTCCTCGCGCAACAAGCCCTCCGCCATGGGTGAACGACAGATGTTCGCCCGGCATACAAACAGCACCGACAGAGATGGCCGCGATAGAAAACTCATGAATTGCCCCGGTAATGACTGCCTGATTATAAATGCCGAGCACGGACGAGGCTATATCGCCCAATGCGCTGCGCATCGTTACCTCGCCTACCGGACGGCGCTCTCTCGATAGCGGGACATTTGCTGATGGATAACCCAACTCAATGTCAGAAACAGCAATGGGTCGGTGAGGGCCGGCGTGCCATAGCCTATCCAACGCTGCAAAGCCTCCAACACAACAAGAAAGCAGGTCACTGCCAGTGCACGGCGCAGCACGTTGGGATAAGGCTCCACCAGAATCAGGATGATGGCGCCGAATACAAACACCTTACGGCACAACGCCGCGGCATTGATCAGCATGGAGCCCATAAGGTAGCCCTCGAAGGGCAACCAGCTGAAATTGCGCGGCGCCGACCACAGTACGAAGGGTGCCAGCGCATAGCACGCGGTGGCTGCCAGCAACGCCCAGGCCAGGGTGTGCGCCGAGAGTCGGGTACCCCAAAGTAGCCAGATCATCAGCGCTGCGCCCAGGCCCACCAGAGAACTCACGCTAATGTAGTTGTGCACGATGACGACCTGCAGGCCCAATAACAACACCGCCCCGCCTAAAACCGCCGCAGCGCCCAGGCGCAGGCCAGTGCGAAAATGCAGCACATGAAAAAACATCAGCCAGGCGGCGCAAAGCATCACGCTTTCCTGCCAGAGAAACCGCGGACGCACCAGCAACGGCCAGAAGGTATCACGCCAGACCTGCGGATCGAGCGAGGGGACGAAGGGTAATAACTGGCAGGCCAGCCAGGAACCGGCGATCACCAGGGACAGGTGGTAGCTGGGGTTACCACCGAGCAGCGTGCCACTGGATCCCAGCGGGAGGAGCTTTGCACCCAGCCAGCCCAACGCCACGCCGATTCCATTCATATACAGATCAAATACCGAGGGATCACGGCCAGGTGTAAACATCTGCCCCGCCTGACACAGCGCCGCCAGCGCTACCCCCAGCACGCAAAGACTAACGGCCGTGCGTGACGGGTGCGCGGTGCGCGCGGCGATCAGGCAGGCGGTATAGCCGTAAGGGAAAAACAGCGCGAGATTGCCCAGCATATCGCCGGTGCCGGTTGGCTTACGCCAAGAGCCAAGGAAATGTGCCAGTGTTCCCGAATCGATTGACGTGACGAAGCGGAAGGGGAACAGCGAGCCATACAGCAGACCCGCGCATACCAGTACAAAAACCGGCACAAGCACCGATGGAGTGGCAACCTCCCGAGTCACGGCGAGCCTGTTAGCAGCTTCTGCACAAAGCGCGCTGGAATGGCATAACTGATTCCGGAAGGCTGGGACAGTGCGCTCTCCCGGCTGCCCTTGACCGCGACAGAATTGATCACGCCGATGACCCTGCCCTCCTGCAGCTCAAATACCGGGCTGCCGCTGTTGCCGGGATAGGCCACCGCATCAAGCTGGAAAACATCGAAAGGGTTGCGCAGCCGTTTTAGCTGGTCCGCTGTTAACTGTTTGGAGGTTGTCGCGGGCCTGGCCATGGGCGTGATGGCAGAAATAATCCCGGTGTGCGTCACGGGATAGAGCCCGAGTACGGCACCGATGGGAAAGCCGGTAAACGCCACCGCCTGTCCTTCGCGCACCTCCAGGGAGCGGCCCAGCCGCAGCGCGGGCAAGGGTGTGCCGTCAATCACCAACAGCGCCAGATCGCGCGCCTTGTCGCGTCGTACCAGCCGCGCCGGGTGCGCGCGGGCATTTTCACCCCGCCCGGAAAAAACGGCGAGTTTCTGGTTGCGTTCCACATCCAGCTTTTCAGGAACGACATGGCTGTTGGTTATGATCTGCCGTCCGTTGCCCACCACGAACCCGGTGCCGACATAGAGCACCGGATCGACACTGCGATTGGGTTGCCGTTTCGGATAGATCGCCCCCACGCCAACAATCGAGGGCCGCACGCGATCGATAAGATCGGGCAGCGGTATTTCGGCCCTTGCACCAGCCCCCAGACTGACCAGCAATAACGTCAATGCAGGGCGCAGCAAACGCCGCGCTGCACTAGCGAACAAGTACACTGTTCCACATCTTGGCGTCACGTGGCCCACCTCCACTGTTGACGTAGTTTTTATCAGACCGGGCGCCTGTCATGTATAAAACCGGCACGGCCGATACAGACGCTGCGGATGCGGCGGCGACAGGTGAACCGGCCCTGCAGTTCACGCAGGCACGGCCGCTTATTACGTCGAATTAGTTTAAGTTACAATAGCCCCTTCGCTGCGCGAATAATACCCAGCGCCTGACTACCGACAACATCATGCCAGACTTGATACACCACTTCATCGCGCAAGCTGCCGCCACGCGACCGGATGCAACTGCGATCCTGTACAAGGATGAGACCGTCAATTACGCCGAACTGCAGCAGGCGGTGGCTGACGTAGCTGCGGGCTTTGTCTCGGCCAACATCGCCGCGGGTGAACGGATCGCCGTGTACCTGCCCAAGCAGAAAGAAACGGTGTACAGCATCTTTGGTGCGGCGGCTGCGGGCGCGTGTTTTGTGCCGATTAACCCACTCCTCAAACCGCATCAGGTACACCACATTCTGCGGCACTCTGAGACGCGAATACTGGTCACCTCCAGGGTTCGGCTGCGCGCTCTCAAGGACATGCTGCTCGACTGCCCGCGCCTGCACACCATTGTGCTCACTGATGAGGGTGGCGCTGACGAACTTCCTGCGCTGGCCCAGGAGCTTGTGGATTACGCGGCATTCTCCAGCTGCACAGCAAACGTTCGACTACACCGTCGTATTGACGCAGACCTGGCGGCCATTCTCTATACCTCCGGCAGCACTGGACAACCCAAGGGCGTAGCCTTGTCCCATCGCAACCTGGTGGCCGGGGCGCAAAGCGTAGCCAGCTATCTTGAAAATTGCGCCGAAGACCGACTGCTTGCGGTCTTGCCACTGAGCTTCGATGCCGGCCTTAGCCAGCTGACCACGGCCTTCAGTGTCGGCGCTTCGGTGGTACTACTGGACTACCTGATGCCCAGGGACGTGATCCGCACGGTGGCGCGATATCAGGTGACCGGACTGGGGGCCGTACCACCACTGTGGAACCAGTTGCGCGACCTGGAGTGGCCCAGGGAGGCCGTGGACTGCCTGCGGTACATTACCAACACGGGCGGCGCGATGCCGGTGACAACAACCCGGGCGCTACAGGCTGCGCTGCCGCAAACCGACATTTTCCTGATGTACGGCCTGACCGAGGCGTTTCGCTCCACCTTCCTGCCACCGGATCAACTGAACACGCGCCCCGATTCCATCGGCAGGGCAATACCGAATGCCCAGATATTGGTAGTCGACGAAGACGGCCGGGAATGTGCGGCCAATCAGCCAGGGGAACTTGTGCATCGCGGCGCGCTGGTCAGCCTGGGCTACTGGCGAGACCCGGAAGAAACCGCAAAGCGCTTTCGACCCTGCCCCGGCGCGCCGGGAGAACTTCCCACCGTAGAACTGGCCGTCTGGTCAGGCGACCAGGTGCGCAGGGACGAGGAAGGTTACCTGTATTTCATCAGCAGACTGGACGACATGATCAAAACCTCCGGCTACCGGGTCAGCCCCACCGAGGTCGAGGAGATCGTCTCCCGCTCAGGACTGGCCGAGCAATCTGCCGCCCTCGGGCTGCCACACGCAGTACTGGGTCAGGCGATCTTGCTGCTGGTGACACCCACGCAATCCGCTGACCCCGACGCAGAGTTCGCCCAGGCATTGATTACCTACTGCCGCACACACCTGCCCTCCTACATGGTGCCAGCGGCAGTCGAGGTACAGGCTTCCCTGCCGCGCAATCAGAACGGGAAAATCGATCGTGCGGCGCTGAGCGTCGAGTTCCAGGACTACTTCGGAGACAAGGCCCAGTGACAGATTCGACCGGTGTGCCAATCCCCACCCACGCGCCCATGACGCAGTTTCCGATCCGTGACAACTGTTTGATGGTGGCGGGTCACCCGCTCACGGAAATTGCGCAACGGGTCGGCAGCACCCCTTTTTACGCCTACGACAGTACGGTGATCAACGCCAGGGTAGCGGCACTGCGCCACGCCCTGCCAAACAATTTTCACCTTCACTACGCGGTCAAGGCCAACCCGATGCCTGCCGTCGTGGAGCACCTGGCAGCCATGACGGACGGCCTCGACGTGGCCTCGGCGGGAGAGTTGCGCCTGGCGCTTGCCACCGGCACGCCCGCGGCGAACATCAGCTTTGCCGGGCCGGGTAAATCGAATGAGGATCTGGCGCTGGCGGTGGAATCGGGCGTCATCATCAATATCGAGTCAGCCACTGAACTGGAACGGGTGGCGACACTTGCCCGCTCGAGCGACAAGCGCCCCCCGGTGGCAATACGGGTCAACCCAGACTTTGAACTTAAATCTGCGGGCATGAAAATGGGCAGCGGCCCCAAACCCTTCGGCGTAGACGCTGAAAAAGTACCCGCGCTATTGCAGCGCCTGCGCGAACTGCCGGTAGAGTTCGTCGGGCTGCATATTTTCAGCGGTTCGCAGAACCTCAACGCCGCAGCGGTCGCTGAGGCCCAGTCCCGGACGCTTGACCTGGCCATCGCACTGGCTGCCGAGGCACCCGGGCCGATACGCTGGTTGAATATTGGTGGCGGCCTGGGGGTGCCCTACTTCCCGGGAGAACAACCCATCGATCTGGGCGTCATTGGCAGCGCATTGACAAAGCTCGGCAAAAAGGCCGAACAGCACTTGCCCGGTACTGAAATCGTACTCGAACTGGGGCGCTACCTGACCGCAGAGGCCGGCATCTACGTCTGTGAAGTGATTGATCGAAAGGAGTCGCGCGGCGAAATATTCCTCGTCACCAATGGCGGCCTGCACCACCACCTCGCGGCATCGGGGAATTTCGGCCAGGTTATTCGTAAAAACTACCCGCTGGCGGTCGGCAATCGCATGCACGACGACACGCTGGAAGCAGTGAACGTGGTCGGGCCGCTGTGCACCCCGCTGGACATCCTGGGCAGCCGTGTCCTCCTGCCGCAGGCCGGGCCCGGCGACCTTATCGTGGTGTTCCAGTCGGGCGCCTATGGCTACAGCGCCAGTCCCCGGGACTTCCTCGGACACCCCCCTCCCGGAGAGATACTGCTCTGAGACACGAGTGATTGTAAAAGTGTCGAATATGCACGTTGACCGCCCCGTGGCGACACCTATACTTGTGCGCGCTGACGAGGTGTAAGCCAGACAGGGACCCGCCGGCACGACAGCGCTTTCTTGTCACTGGAGCAGGGCTTGGCCCGCCCCTTGACAGCATCGCTCGTTAGATTTCTATCTGTCTGTTTTATAAGAATTTTTTAACGTCACCCAGGATGAGTGACAGCGCTGCGCAGCCGCCACGGGGTGAAAAAATCCACCGCCGTGTAACAGGCTCGTAACAATGGCAGGGGAAGCTAGGATTATCTTCACATTTTCAGGCTTTTTTCGAGCAGGCTCGGTATTCGCATGCTACCTTTTTAAGTGCACTGAAGTGGCTGTGGATAAGTTCGGTATAGGTTGTGCGCAAACTCACGAAAAGAGCGGTCCCGGCAGCGGGCATAGCGCTGCAAGCGGCACATGATCGAACACGATATAACAACGCAGCCAGCTAGAGATTCGGCTACCGCCCACATGGCTCTGCCCATGACTGGAGCGTTAGCCGTTATCGTATTAACCCCGGCAATGGACAGCCGGGAGCGACAAGGGAAGTAGTAATGGCCACGGTCAGGGTGTTCAACCACCACGTTCATACATCCTTCTCCTGGTTGGCGCTGGCAGATGCGGCCCTGTTCGGTGCCGCCTTCTTCGCCGGCACCTACCTGCACTGCCTGGTGCAGGGACAAACCAGCGCCTTTGAACAGCTG
>JAUHYL010000060.1 GCA_030426545.1 Gammaproteobacteria bacterium | reverse complement strand
TCATATCAAGCTCCTGCATGCGTTGACCGTCCAGGCAAACAGCGAGGTCGTATCTACCTGTCCGCCAGATACACTGCCGCGGGGTGCGGCGCCACTCAGAACGTGTAGTTCACTGTCACGCCGTACTCTCTTCCCGGGTAGTGACGCCCGGAGAACGGCTGCGGCAGGCTGGGATCGCCATCACTGCGCTGGCTGGGGTCCACGTTGCGATCGGTGTTGGTGAGGTTCTTACCCCACAACCGGATATCCAGGCCTGACGACGGCGACGTCAACCCAACGGTAAGGCCGATGATGTTCTTATCCGTTTTGTACTGTTCAAACTCCACGCCGCCGTTGGGCTCGGAGTACCATGTCCAGTTAAAACGGCCATACGCGAGCCAGTCTGCCGACAGCGGGCGCGTGTGGCCGAGCTGAAAGTTGCTGCTCAACGGCGGCAGATTATTCAACGCGGCTCCGCTATCGGCCGGGCAGAACAGCTGATCGGGTGTCTGCTCGTCGCCGGGCGGACAGAAACGGTAGTCCCACTGCTCGATGCTCGCGTCGAAATAGCTGGTGCGCAGGCTCACGTCCCAGGCTTCACCGAGCAGGTAGAACAGCTCCACTTCCACGCCCTTGGTGTTCACTTCCTCGGCGTTGACCAACTGCGCGGCAAACAGGGCGTTGAGATCACCCAGGGGTGTTTCCAGGGCCCGAACCTCGCCCGGTTGAGCGATCTGGTGGTCATCAAACTCCTGGTAAAAAACAGCGATGCTGTAACTCAGCCGCGAATCCAGCGCCGTGCCCTTTGCGCCGACCTCGAAGGCTGTCGATGTCTCCTGGTCGAACGAGAGCATCTCGCGCCCCACATCGCCCAGCTCGGGGAAAACCGGTTCCAGCGCTAGCAGGCCCGGCATCAGGTTGTTGAAGCCGCCCTGTTTGTAGGCGTGATCGAGCGCCACGTACAGCGTCGTGTGCTCATTGAGATAATGGCGTAACTTGAGGCTCCAGGAGGGATGCTCCCAATCGTTCCTGCCGTCGACGATAGAGTTAAACCCCAGGAATTCGAAGTTGCTCTTCGTCCATACGTCGTTCTTCTGGTAGCGCGCGCCTGCGGTGAAATCCCAGTCCTGCGTTACATGCCAGGTGACATTGGCATAGATTGCCTTGGAGTCGCCCTGTCCGGTTGCCGGTCCGGTCAACGCCGTGCCACTGAGATCGACGTCAAAGAATCCGTCGATATCACGCACGGCATAATACACGCCGCCAATGTAATCAAAGGTGTCGCCGGTATCGGAGAAGCGCAGCTCAGCCGTCTTGGTCTCCCAGTCGAGCTGGATCGCAAATTCCGCGCTGCGTCCCGGGAAGGGCTGGCGATTGTCCAGCTGCCAGGTATCGAAGTCCTGCCACGAGGCGAGAAATTCGAGGTTGGTCCAGTCCATCGAACGCCGGTAGTGCACACTGGTGTCCAGCAGGTCAGTCTGCGCGTCATCGAGGAAGTCACCGTACCACTTGCGATCCTCAAACTCGTTCACCACGGCAGGGACCGGGTTTGCCGCCCCCGTGCCGGGAACGATGCCATCGATGTTGAAGTCCACCGGCCGGTCGGAAAGATCCTGATAGTTGCTCGTCCAGGTCAGGTCGGAGCGCTCATCGATTATCCACAGAAGACGCGAGCGCAGCGCATAGTGTTCTTTACCGGCGGTGCTGTCCGCACCTGCCTGGGGGTTGCGCACCTCCAGATATCCGTCGGAGTCGGCGTACACACCGGCGATGCGCAACCCCAGCGTCTCGTCCACCAGAGGGAAATTGACGGCGCCGCGGATGTCGACGCTGTCGCGGTCGCTACTGCCCAACAGGGCGTAGGATCCCTCGACATAACCCTGATATTCCGTGGTGCTGGGTGCGCGCGTGGAAATATTGTAGGCGCCTCCCGGCGCATTCTGTCCGTACAGGGTGCCCTGCGGGCCGCGCAACAATTCAATGCGCTCGATATCAACCAGAGTGGCGAACGCGGCGCCGACCGAGCCCTGGGCGATATCGTCGATAAACACTGACACGCTTTGCGGCGACGTTAGCGCAAAGGAGCCCGGACCGACACCGCGCAGGCGGATGGCCGCTCCCTGGACGCTGGGGAAGAACGAGACACCCGGCGTCAGCTGTTCCGTCTCGGTAAAATCGAAGACATTCACCGCACGCAGCTGTTCGCCGCTGACCACTGCCATGGAGATCGGCACGTTCTGCAGGCTTTCCTCGCGCTTTTGCGCGGTCACCACCACCTCTTCCAGTTGACGCGACGCGGCGTGTGCAGCATTCCCGGCCGGCCCGCTGAGTGCGGTGGCCAGTAACACCGTGCCAAGCACCCGACCCGCAACCAGCAGGCCGCTGCGCCGCTCAGGGCTGACTGTTTGAATGACGGATGGGCGCGGCGTACAGCGCGCATAAAAATAGAGCGAAACGATGTCCTGGGTAGACACAAATGGAGTAGGCACGTTCGAAATTGAAGCCATTATTATTAGATTGTTAGCCAAGCCTAGTTTATTCCGCGAGAGGGTGCCACTCCTTCCCATCCCCGGGGCTGACGGTGGCGCCGCTATCCCTTCGCCACTCGCCACGGTGCATCGCGCACCTTGCAACCATCACGGCAGGCCCTATTCTGAAGCAGCAAGGCGATCATGACAGGATCGCGCAACAGGGTCCGGCCCGCGGAGAGCCAGGGCCACCCTAAATCGCCGGGCCTTACACACGCAGGAGAACAACAATGGGTTCATCAACTATCGGCGCCACGGCAAGCCAGCCCCTGTGGAGAGATTTCATTTCCCTGTATGGCTTGTTCCTGATCTGTTACAGCGTGATTCACCTGAAATTTGAATGGAACTTCTGGTTCGAGAACGATTTTGCGATATTTGCCAAGTACGCACTGGGCGACAACCCGCTGGAGCACCTTGCTATTGCCAAGAAGGTCTACTTCACCAAAGCGACGTGGATGATTCTGCTGGTGTGGCTGTGTGCGCTGCGCGTGCCGTTTCGTCGCGCCCTGGCAGCCAGCTTTCTGGTCTACGCAATCGAACTGCTACTGCTGTTCCCGTTTAACCTGTATAACGGGTTGAACCTGTTGCTCGCGGGTGGCTTCGTACTGCAGGAAATACTGATGTACCGCGAGCAACGCACATCCGGTACCGGTTGAATGCATTTAGCGGGGCACCTTGAACCTTGAACCTTAGACCTTGAACCTAGCACCCTGAACCGCTCCAAACCCGGGCAATTGCAGAGGACAAACAGCGACCGATGACGATCGTGCTGCGCGCACCGCCGGCGCCATGCGAACCACTGTGTAAGACAGGCTGTCGCGCTGTTCGTGCTGCACTCCGGACGTCTCGCCGTGCCCAATAGCGACGCGTCGAAAGCGGAGGCCCGGCAGGGTCGCCTGCAGCGTCCTCCCGGCGCCGACGGTTTCCGTGTTGACAGTTTCGCTGCGGTGTTGCGTCGCCATGGCGCGACCATGGGCTGTATTGCACTCGCGTGCCTGGCGTTGCCGGGCGCGTTGAGCCTATTGCAGGATACCCTGCGTCCGCTGGCACAGAATCCGCGGCCGTACCTGGTCGCGGTACTGCTGTTGCTGATGTTTTTCACGTTGTGGAGCTTTCTACAGTCGCGCCGTCGACCGTCGGCGACAGCCGGGCGCCAGTCACTCTGGGTTCTTTACCTGCTCTTCATCTCTATCGTTGAAGAGGTGGCATTTCGGCTGGTGCTCCCCGCGCTGCTGTCCACGCACATGGAACGCATGCCCGCGCACATCATCAGCAACCTGCTGTTCGCCGCGCTGCACTACTTTACGCTGCGCTGGCGCCTGGGCAATTGCATGGCCACCTTTCTCGGCGGCATGGGGCTGGCCCACCTCATGGGCCGCGGTGATCTCACCCTGGTCATTCTGGTGCACTGGCTGGGAACCTTTCTCAATACACCTGCCCCACCGGCGCGCTGACTGAGCAGCCGCTGGCCCGGTGCCGTTGGAAGCGCCAGCGGCGAGTCTCCACCCGTATTGACCCGTGCCCGCGCAGACCGTGCCGTTACTCGATGCGGCGGGCAGCGGAAAATTTATTCCCTCCGAGGCTTGACGTCATCGCGGCATCATGGTTTTATGCTCCCCATCTTGTAGATAATTGAATTATCCACTAATCCAGAACACCCGACCCCATCGGAGGCAGCACCATGACAGCAGCGCAACCGGTTCCGACAAACGAGCGGCCTATCAAGCCGCGCCGGATGGACTTTGACATGTCGCTTCTGCGAGAAAAGTACTTTTTCCGCGGCAACCCTATTCTCAGCACCCTGATGTACGCCCTGTCGGCCTCCTTTCCTGACGGCGAGCGGTTTTTTATCGACTCGGTGAGGCACTACCAGAAGGGCATCCAGGATCCGGCGCTGGTCGACCAGATCCGGGGTTTCATCGGCCAGGAGGCGCATCACAGCCGCATCCACGAAGACTTCAATGACCGCGCCAAGGAACTGGGCGTGGACATGGACACCGTCGACAGGCAGTTCAAGAGACGTCTCGCCTTTGCCCGCAAGCGCTTTACCCCTGCCCAGCAGCTGGCTATCACCGCCGCACTGGAGCACGTGACCGCCACACTCGCGCAGTGGACGCTGGAGAACCCCGAAATGGGCATGGGCACGGGCAGCGAGCACTCCCCGCTGCGAGAAATGCTGGTGTGGCACGCCATGGAAGAAATCGAACACAAGGCGGTGGCGTTCGACGTTTACCGCACCATGGTCGGCAACGAAAAACAGCGTATCGCTATCGCGCGGATTATCTTCCGCTCTTTCTGGCTGCAGATGGGCCTGGCGCAAATCAAACTGCTCTGGGCCGACCGCAAGTTGCCCTCTTTGCGCGACATTCGGGAAGCGTGGAACTTCATGTGGGGCAAGAACGGCTTCCGCAGCTGGTCCGCGCCGGAGTTCAAGCGCTATCTGAAGCCGGGCTTCCATCCCAACGATATTGACCAGAGTCACCTGCTCGAGCAATGGAGCGACAACTATCCGGACGTCGCCGCACTGCAGGTCGGCTGAGCCTGTAGCTGACGATACTCATGTCCGGCACTGACGCGGGTAAAGACGCCACCTACCGCATCTCGGAACTTGTCGAGGCGACAGGCGTCTCCCGCGACATGGTGAAGTACTACCTGCGCGCGGGGCTGCTGCCGCCTGCGCAGAAACCACGACCCAATCTCTCGCTGTACACCGAGTCGCATCGTGCGCTGATCGGGCTGATTCGCAAATTCCAGGAAAAGACCAAACTCTCCCTGCAGGATATCGCGGACGTCTTCGCCGCAGCCGATCACGATCCGGATAAAATCGAAATTGAACTGCTCTCCAGCCACCACAGTGTCGGTGGTGAAGAGAACATTATTCCACTGAAAAGCAATCCGCAGCAGTCGCGAGGCCTGAATCTTCCCGCGGAGTTTCTGCAGGAGCTGGCGCAGACGTCGCTGTTGGAGGAGGCGCAACAATCAGCAGAAGACGAAGAGCAACTCGCCGGCCTGCTGTGGGCGGCACACAACGCCGGTATACCCCTGGAGTTTTTCGAGACGGCGCGTGCAAAGCTCGCTGAGCTGGCCGACCTCGAATTGAAAACGCTGATTGCGATCAAGCGTCCCGGCCTTGGCTTCAGCGACACGATCGACAATGTCACCCACGTTGATCGCATCATCAACCGCTGGATGAACGCCGAAAAAAGTCGCCGCATCAGGAACCAGCTGCAGCGCGTGGTCGACAATTCGGAGCGCGCCACCTATACCCTGCTGGACAGCATCTACCGGCCCAGTCACCTGTTCCGCGAGCGCCACCGCATTCCTGAACAGATCGCCGCACTGGCCGACGCCGTGTCTGCAGAAGACGCCTCCTCCGCCACTGGCCATGATCTTTGCTTCGCCTGCCTGTTATTCGGCGAATACGAACAGGCCATTCATACAGCGCAGACAGCGCTGGCTGAAAATCCCCGGGACGCCCTCGCCACGGCCCTGATCGCGCTCGCCCACGGCATGCAGAACAACGTGGATGAAGCGTTCGAGTACGGCGCAAAGCTCGACGACTGTGATGACTATCATCCGGCCATTCTGCAGGCTCGCCTGCTGGCCCTGCTGCTCAAAGTTGCCAAACTCAGCGGCGTGGCGGACACCGGCGAGTTCATGAAGCGTGCGGGCGAGCTGTTTCTGGAGCTACCGGATCAGCCCACCGAGGACGAGGCGGAAGAGACACTGTTGCGAGCGCGTGCAAACGTCGCCTTTCCCGACTTTGCCAACAGCCGACCGCAGGCCATCGAAGCACTGCAGTCGCTGCTGGAGAAAATTGAGCAGAACACGGTAAAACTGCCGGTAGTCGCCAGCGAAGCCCTGTCCCAAAGCCTGCGCAGCGTCTATCTTATCTACACGCTGTACTACCTTGGCATGCTCCACGCGATGAACGGCGATTCCGACGCAGCCGCCAGTTGTTTTGAGCAGGTCATACAGATCGATCCGGCATCCAACTTTGGCGAGAAAGCCTATCGGCAACTGGGTCAACCCAGTCAATAACGCAGCACTGCCCACCGCCGGAGCAGGAGACAATAACGGTGAAGACATCGACAACACGCCGCACCGTCGCGATTATCGTCGCACTTTCCGTTGTGCTTGCGCTGGCTTACCTCAATCGCGAAACGCTGGTGCTGGGACTGGTGGGCTTCGCCGTCAAACAACGTATTGATACAGGCCCACAGCAGACCATCACCTGGCCTTCAGGCGAGGACCCACAGGGGCGTGTGCCGGGCCAACGTCCACCGAATATCGTGCTCATTCTTGCCGACGACCTGGGCTGGAATGATCTGACCTTTGGCGGCGGAGGACTGGCTGGCGGCACGGTACCGACGCCGCATATCGATTCCATCGCGCAGCGTGGCGTCAACTTCCGCAACGGCTACGCTGCCAATGGCACCTGCGCACCTTCCCGGGCTGCCATCATGTCGGGCCGCTACGGCACGCGCTTCGGTTTTGAATTTACGCCCACCCCGCCGGGCATGATGACACTGGCGACGCTGGCACCGCGTGATCCGGGCAGGCTGCGCGAGACTATCGCGCACCGTGAGGCGAGCGCTGTGCCCTACGAAGACATGGGTATGCCGGCGTCAGAAATTACCCTCGCCGAATTACTGGCAGAACAGGGTTACTACAACGCCCATATTGGCAAGTGGCATCTGGGCCGCGCGCCGGGTATGGCGGCCGAAGACCAGGGCTTTCACGACAGCCTGCTGATGGCCAGCGGCCTGTATCTGCCCAAAGACCACCCTGACGTGGTGAACGCCAAACAGAAATTCGACCCCATAGACCGCTTCCTCTGGGCAGCGATGGAGTACGCGGCAACGTTTAACGGCGGCGACGCCTTTACGCCCGGCGGCTACCTCACCGACTACTACACGGACGAGGCCGTCAAGGTGATCGAGGCCAATCGCAACCGGCCGTTTTTTCTCTACCTGGCCCACTGGGCGCCACACACACCGCTGCAGGCGACACGCGCCGATTACGACGCGCTGTCGCACATCAAAAATCACCGCGAGCGCGTCTACGCCGCAATGATCCGCAGCCTGGATCGCGGAGTGGGACGGGTGTTGCAGGCGCTGCGTGACAACGGGCTGGAACAGAATACCCTGGTGATGTTTACCTCCGACAATGGCGGTGCCGGCTACGTGGGCTTACCCGAGATAAACAGCCCATTCCGCGGCTGGAAGATCACCCTGTTCGAGGGCGGCATTCACGTGCCCTACTTCGCGCAGTGGCCGGCGCGCATCCCACCCGGTAGCGAGTTCACAGACCCGGTGCACCACTTCGACATGTTCGCCACGGCCGCCGCCGCGGCCGGCGCCCCGCTGCCTGCCGACCGAACCATGGACGGCGTCGACCTGTTACCCTTCGTTACAGGCAGCGTCGAGGGCGTTCCGCACCGCGAACTGTTCTGGCGCAGCGGCGCCTCGCAATCGGCGCTGGTGGATGGCTGGAAACTCAATATCAGTGATCCGCCGGGACGCGCCTGGCTGTTTGACCTGCGCTCAGATCCAACCGAGCGGCGAGACCTGTCGCGGGAACAGCCGGAGAAACTGGCGCAGTTGCAGGCAGCGCTGGCGCGCCACAATTCACAACAGGCGCCATCAGCCTGGCCCAGCCAGGCCTCGGTACCGATTAATATCGACAAGGACCTCAGCCAGCCCGATGCACCGGATGATGCCTACATCTACTGGTCAAACTGAGAACAACCCGGCAACCTGACCAGGGTGAGAGTGCGGTACGCACGGCCCTTCAACCTAACTCACGAGTACGCAGGAAATACCCGCCATGAGACCTGAAAACACATTCGCTTCGCCCACATCACCCGCCGGCCAACGCGGCGTAGCGCGCGCCCTGATGCTGGCGCCCGCGTTGCTGCTGCTGGCAAACTTCCCGGTGTCCGCAAACGACACCGACTGGCAGTTGCGCAGCGAAGAAGAGCAGGTACTTATCTACACGCGCGAGGTAGAAGGCTCCGATTTTCACGCCGTGAAGGCGACGGCGCGCATCAATGCCGGCTCGGACCAGCTCTCGGCGTTGATGGGTGACGGCAGCGAGTGCGCGCCGTGGCGAGCGATGTGCAAATCATCGCGCGTACTGGAAGTGCTTTCCGAGCAGGAGCGGCACGTGTACATGGTGCTCGACCTGCCCTGGCCGATCTCTGACCGCGATATCGTGATGAAAACGACAACGACCATTGACCGTGAGTCACGCACTGCCACCATCGACCTGCAGTCTGCGGACAGCGCGCACCCTCCGCAGAAGTACGTGCGTGCCGCAACCAACGGGCAGATGAAAATCGCGGAAATCGGTCCCGACCAGGTAGAGTTTACCTACATCATGCACGCCGATCTCGGTGGCGACCTGCCGGCCGGTACCGTGAACTCGCAGTTGGTGGATCGCACTCACAAAGACATCCGCACCTTAAAGAAGCTGGCGGAAAGCTGACAATCACGCGCCAATAGCGGACACTCATGAGGCATTCAGACGGGGTCGGGACGAAACCATGTCAAAACGCGCATTTCTCTGGTTGTTGCCAGCGCTGCTCTACGCAGTATTCTTCAGCTGGTACACAGACTTCGAAGGCCCACTCAGCGAAGACGAGGTAGACGCTTACCTTTCCACCATGGTGCGCAACGGCGCAGAACCGGAGATGCTGGCACTGGTAGAGCGGTTTGCACGCGAGGACAGTGGCCGCCAGTTTCTCATGGTGAACAATATCGATCTGAACGAGACGCCTCCCGCTGTCGCAGGCGCCGAGCCTGGCGAGAGCGCCAGTGAATTGATGGCCCGCTACATGGAGCACATGTTACCCGCGCTGCTGGCGCATGCTTCACACCCGGTATTGATGGGCGTTGCTGTCTACCCCGCGATGGACCTGGTGGGTATCGAGGGTGCGGAAGAGTGGGACCAGGGCGCGCTGGTACGCTACCGCAGTCGGCGCACCTTTATGGAGATCGTAACCAACCCGGTGTTCCGGGGGAAACACCATTTCAAAACGGCCGCGCTGCAGAAAACCATCGCCTACCCGATCGAAACGCGCCTTTACCTGAGTGATCTGCGGCTGCTGCTTGCCCTGGTTCTGCTGGCCTTTACCGCGCTCGCAGACACGCTGCTGTTCTCCCGACGCCGCTGACTGCCAACCAGCCCAGGCTAACTCTGCGCCAACGCTGATCACCCTGGCGTCGACGACTCGTAAGCCCAAAGTTTTCTCCCCTGGCCGGCGAATTTCCGGCCATGGCGCGCAGGGTGGGTGCTAGACTGCATTGAGCGTTTCCTCCTCAATCCTGAGGCCGGCACTGTTTCACGTATCAAGGAGAGGCATTTTGAAAGTCTTCGTTACAGGCGGCACCGGTTTTATCGGCTCCCACACCTGCCATGCACTGCTGGACGCGGGCCATACACTGAAGCTTTTTGTGCGCAACCGGGACAAGGCCCGCGACCTGTTCGGCAGCAAGGTGCGCGCGATTGCCGTTGGTGATATTGCCGACACAGGTGATATAAAAAAGGCGATGAAGGGCTGTGATGCCGTCATACATATGGCAGCGATGGTATCCACCAGCGCCGACGATGCCGAACACGTCTATCAGACCAACTTGTCCGCTGCCAGGAACGTCCTGGGCCTCGCTGTGGAGCACGGATGTAAAAAAATCGTTCACGTGTCCAGCGTCACCGCCATCTACGACCCCAATGCCAAAAAGCTCTCGCACAATTCACCGCCAGGAAAAGCCGAGAATGCCTACGGGCGCTCCAAAGTGGAGTGCGAGATCTTTGCGCGCGATCTGCAACAGGCGGGTGCTCCCGTGCACATCACCTACCCGGCGAGTGTCATCGGCCCGAACGACCCGGGGCTGACGGAACCCCTGGCCGGCATCATCGCCACACTGTTCGGCCTCGGGGTGGATATGCCCAGCGGCAACCAGTACGTGGATGTACGCGACGTGGCGACCGCGCATACGCGCCTGCTGACCCGGCGCCTGCGGCCCGGCCGCTATCCACTGGGCGGACACTATGTGAGTTGGAAGGATCTGTACACAACGCTGGAGAAATTGACCGGCAGAAGCCTGCTCACCCTGCCGGTTCCCGGTATTGCGATGCGTTTGCTGGGCCGCACGCTGGATGCGATCAAACCTGTGCTTGATACCGGCACCCCAATCAGTCACGAGGCGATGGTGTACGCGACCAAGTGGGTAGAAATGGATAACAGCAAGTCGCAGAAAGACCTGAACCTGAACTATCGACCCTTTGAAGAATCCCTGGTGGAGAGCATCCGCTGGCTGGAGCGGGAAAACCACATCACGCGTGAACAGGCAGGCCTGCTGTCACGGCATCACGGGTAGGCGCTGCCCTTGCGCATCCAGGTTACATTGCCTGGCTGCGCAACACGGATTTCTCCCAGACGCGAATGTAACCCTCGGCAGACTTGAACAATGGCTCCAGGTCTTTATCGCTCACGCCATCCCGGCGCACATCCTCTATCAGTTCCGCCACAAGGCCCAGGTGAACCATGCCCTCGGTGTTGAAATCCAGGGTACGACTACCCACCACGGGTTGCTCAAAGGTGACTTCTCCGGCGTAGGAGGTAAACGGGTAGGTGATGCCCTCGTCGGTCTGCCCCGAGCATCCACTGTTGGGCCCGAAACGCGGCCCCGGCGCACCGGCGAAACCGTTGAGATCAAAGCCGAAGCCCTCGGCCGGGAAAGCGCCGTTATCGCGCATAAGCTGAATGCGGCTCTGGAAGCCGTCATCCATGGTGGCCGGTGTACTGCTGGAGCGGCAGCGACCGAGGTTTGCTTTTGACATGCCTCCCAACTGGTAGAGCAAACCGTTGTTGTTGCGACCGTGGGTTCCCATGGCGGGATAGTCATGCTCCACCAGCATCTCGTAGGCACGCTTGTAGCTCTTGCGTGGCATGTGATCCACTTCAATGATCATGCCGCGTTGCATCATTTCCAGTATGAGGAACTCGCCGAGCGAGGTCAGCCCGTGATTCTGGCAGTACTCACCCTGCAGGGAACCTCCCCCCAACAAATCGATAAGAGGCAGCAGCGTACCCAGCACATCATCCGCCAGGCCACTCATATCAAAAGGCGGCGGTGAATCGTAAACCTCACGCGGACGATTCAGGTTAGCGAAAGGAACGCCTCCCCTGTCGAAGCCGCCGGGAAAGGTGAGCAGTTCAGCGGGACATTCAATGTAGTTGTTGTAATGCCCGGTGTGGCCGAAGTTGCCAATGTCGATAATGCCCCGGTGCCCGTCACCTGCCGAAAACCCGTTGTCATACTTATGCACCGGGAACAGCACACGCACACCCCTGGCGTAATACTCGTCCAGTTTAGCGACCACGTCCGCCTCGGTGCAGCGTGTAAATTCGCCAAAGGGCACCAGGAAGCAATCAAACAGTACTGACGTTTCAATCCCCAGCACCACCGCGAGCTTGCCGTCGCGAATGACCTCGCGCGCTTCCTCAGGTGTGTAGACGATGCGGAACCATCCTTCACCCGGGCCACCGGACTGGGCATCAATGTAGCGCTCCATCGCGAAGGTGGCGTCAAGGATGACATCGACGTTGACCATGTCATTGCAATCGTGGCGCTCCGGTTGCGCACCAATACCCACTACCAGCTCGCACAGGAACTGGTTGGTGGTGGCGTGCTGCACCAGCAGGCGCAATCCGGCGAGGTAGGCGCGCTCCAACCACTTGTAATACTGCACCTGGTGGGTAGAACTAAAGGGCGCATTGGGCCAGTCAGTGAAGACCGGGTAACCCTCGGTGTCGTGATTCTTTTCCGGTAGTTCACCGGTGATCAGCGCTGGCAGTAGCGCGGAGATATCACCGCCGGCAAAACCTGCGCCCATAATATCTTTGCGACCATCCACGCCGTGCACCAGGTCGCAATCCGGTAGCGCGTGCTCAACTCCCAGCGGGTGGAAAGGTGCGCCGTGGAATGTCCCGCCGCCACCGAAGGCCTCGTTGGTGAACAGGTGTGAGTGGGTCTCCACGAAGCCGAAGAGTGAGCCATCCTCAAACTCCGTCACCGACACTTCGCCGGACGCGTCCAGCGAGAGTTCAGGAAATTCGGCGCAATCCTGCTGCGGCAGGAAATCGAGCTCAGCCGCATCAGCTTCGGCAACCAGCGTGCCATCGGCACCGATGTACTTGCCGCTCAACAGGTGCAACAGGCGGTAGCGATCATTCGCCGCTGCCAGTAATTGCCATTCCCCCTCGGACTGCTTGCCATCTTCTATCACGACTTCACCGGCAACGACCGTAGTGTCCGTGGCCAGCGATGCCTGACGCAGTAGACGCTCGCCGTTCGAGGTCATGTAGCTGGCGCGCTCATCGAACAGCAGATACTTACCCAGATCGGAGGGGCGCAATAAAAATCGACTGGCACCAGCAGGCGACAGTGCAACCGGTCCAAAGGCACCTGTGACTTCCGCTTGAGCACCACTACCGCTCGCTGTGATGTTGCCCGTCTCGGCAAGAAAGCTCTCACCGCCATCGGTGGAAATGGCAACACAGGCATTTGCGACTGTGTAGACAGAAGCCACGGAGGCACACTGATCCTGATCACAACGCGCCACGCACTGACGCGCATCCAGAATGGTGATCACACCGTCACTGTCGATATCGCGTATGTCGCCGGGCGCGGCGGCAGGCTGTCCGTTGGCCAGGCTGATCGCGCGAATATCGTGCGAATCGACGTCCCGATCGCCATCCGCATCACACAGCAGGGGCACCGGACCGCCACACTGGGCATGCGCTGAGCCGGAGGCAATGAACAACCCCAATGTGGCAAGGGGTATCAAAAAACAGCGTGTGCCAACTCGAAGGATGGAACGGCGGAGGGAGAAGCGCATAGGGGATTGTCCGTCTGGTCGATTGTCGCGGAGTTGTTCGGGTTATTGTCACTGAGACTGGTTGGCGCGAAATGTCAGAGCGCGCATTATTCTAAGGGTATTGCGCGCACAGTTCATGCCAATTCCGATTTACAACTTTGGACTCAAGTGCTTACTGGCGATTTCTACCGGGCCGCGCGCCCCACAGCGGCATTTTGTAAAAAATAGTGACACCTGTGGCGTGCAGATTTGCCTGCCACACAGAACAGGCCTGCAAGAACAGGGCTGCAAACGGGAGAGCGCAACAATTAGCCGGGGTGGACAACGAGGTGTCAATAAATCTTACAGGTACCGCATTTTGGGCCGTATCGCCCATCAGGGCCCTCCGTAAGCGTCTGCCACGCAAGCAGTTGGCCGTTAATGGCACGCATACTGCATTGTTTTATCAGGATATTTGACTACGATTAACCCAGGTGGCCACATTCCAGATGGCCCGACAATCACAACCGGGAGACTCACACCTTGTTCACCTTACGCGCTCTCAAGCGACTGATGATGGTCGCCGCCCTCGCCTGCCTTGCGCAGGCTCCCCTCTCCCACGCTGCGCTACTCAGCCTTGATTCTGGCAGCGCTACCGCTGGTAATGGTGAATCGTTATCGCTGGATCTTCTGGTCAGTGGACTGGGTGCCTTTGCCCCCGATTCGCTGGGCGCCTTCGACGTTGACGTGGGGTTTGACGACACCGTGCTGGCATTCACCGGCTACACGCTGGGCGGCTTTCTCGGCGATATCAGCCTGCTGGAAGCCATCGACGTCAGCGGTGGAGCGAGTGGCGGCGTGGTTGATCTTGCACAAGTGAGTCTGCTGGCGGCAGCCAGCCTCGATGCCCTGCAGCCGGGCGAGTTCATCCTCGCCACCCTGACCTTTGACGTGATTGATCTCGCTGCAGGCGCCGCTACCGTGCTGTCTCTGCTGCCTGATGCCATACTTGCCGACGCTGATGGCGTGCGCCTGCCTGCCACCGCCGGAAACCCGGTCACTATCGTCGGCCGCACGCCGGTGCCTGTGAGCGGAACCCTGCTGTTAATGCTCGCGGGCGTGTGCAGTTGGCGGCTGGTGCGTCATACCGGTCAGCGTACGCACTGATTTGGCAAACCGTGAACCCGGGGTAGCCGCGGCTCATGCTGCAAACTGATTAATTCAAGTGATGGAAACACCGCGCCCCAAAGCAAGGTGATAACACTAAAAATGCTACAAGCCTGGAGAACGTTAATGCGCTATCTGCCTCTATTACTGTCGACCCTGGCCCTGCTCACTCTGAGCAACCAGTCCCTCGCACAATGTGCCGGCGCCGTTCCCCTGCTCTGCGATGCGGACAGTAACTATATCGTTGACGCCAATGATATCGAGGCAATCAGTGCCGCACGCGGCACGCCCGCCAGCGGGCCCGGCGACATACGCGATATCGACAGTGACGGTGTGATCACCATTCTGGATGCGCGCCAGTGCGTGGCGTACTGCGAGCACCCACAGTGCGGATTCGACGATCCCGACTTTCCCGGCTACACCATCGTTCAACTGGAACCGGGGCCAGACCTTGAAACCCGCACCCAGGCCGCCCTGATCGCAGCACAGCCAAAAACCATTATCGAATTGCCCGCCGGCACCTACAATTTTTTCGGGGAGTTGAGTATCAGCCGCGACAACATCGTGCTGCGCGGCAAGGGCATGACGGCCGAGGGTGGTACCGTGCTCAATTTCAGCGGGCAAACCTCCGGCTCCCAGGGCATCCTAGCCACAGGCAATAACTTCGTGGTGGAAGACCTCGCGGTTGAAGACACTCCCGGCGACGGCATAAAGATCGAAGGCAGCAATGGCGTCACCATACGCGGCGTACGCGTGGAGTGGACCAACGGCCCCGATGAAAACAACGGCCCCTACGGGCTGTACCCGGTACAAACGCGCAATGTATTGATCGAGGATTCCGAAGTGCGCGGCGCCAGCGACGCGGGCGTTTATGTGGGCCAGTCGGAAGTCATCATCGTACGCCGCAACTATGTGTACGAAAATGTCGCGGGCATCGAGATCGAGAACTCCAAGTTTGCCGATGTCTACGACAACCACACCACCGGCAATACCGGGGGTATACTGGTATTTGACCTGCCCGGCCCCCCGGTGCAGGGCGGCGAAGCAACGCGCGTATTCAATAACCTGATTGTTGACAACAACGAACCCAACTTCGCTCCGGCCGGCAACATCGTTGGCACGGTGCCTGCCGGCACCGGCCTGATGGTCATGGCCAACGACGATATCGAGGTTTTTGGCAACACCATCACCGGGAACCAGTCCTTCGGCACACTGATCGTCAGCTACTACTTTGTCGACGTCAATGTCAGCAAGCCGACCTATGACCCGGTGCCAGAGAAAATCTTTATCCACGACAACACCATGAGCAACAACGCCTACGACCCCCAGGGCGATGCGGCGCTGGTGGGCCTTGTACTGGGAGAATCCGTGGATCATTTCTACGACAGCTCCGGCGTGGGCACGGACGCAGGGCTACTTGTTGAATTTCCCGACGGCCTGACGGAAAACCAGGCTATCTGCATCATCGACAACGGCCCGGAAAGTTCGATGGGCACCTTCAATATCTCAGTGATCCTGGGCGGCATACCCGGCGACCTTGCAGATTCCACCGACCCGGCACTGTTCGACTGCACCCATGCGTCGCTACCCGTGGTGGAACTGGAGCCGCCCATAGACCCGGAGGACCCCACAGACCCCAACCCGCTGGAACTGTGTGACGTAGCAGGCACTGGCATCAACGCCGACGCGTTCCTTGCCGACTGCCCCAACCTCTCCGACTATCGCCTTTTCGCCGATCCGACCAATCCACTGGAGAATGCCAACGACGGCATCATCTACGATTTAACGACGCCGCTGTTTACAGACTACGCCAACAAGTACCGGTTTGTATTCGTACCCGAGGGCACCAAAGCGGCCTACCGCGCCACCAGCGTGTTCGACTTCCCGGTGGGCACGATCATCGCGAAGACATTCACTATTCAGGCTGACCTGCGCGACGACAACAGCGCCCAGGACATCATCGAAACCCGCCTGCTGATTCGCCGCAACACCGGCTGGGTTGCACTGCCCTACATCTGGAACAGCCAGAAGTCCGACGCGGTGCTCACGCCCACCGGGGGCACACAAGTAGTGAACTGGATTGACGCCGCGGGTGATCCGCGCTCCACCAGCTATGTCATCCCCAATACCAACAACTGCGCCAACTGCCACGGTGAAGACGAGATGGTGCCCATCGGCCCCGCCGCGCGCTTCCTCAATCGCGATTACGACTACGCCGGCGGCACCGACAACCAGATAGCGCACTGGGCAGCACAGGGTATCCTCAACGGCGCGCCAACGGACACCTCGAGCATTCCCACCGCACCGGACTGGGAGGACAGCAGCGCCGACCTCAATGATCGCGCCCGCGGCTACCTCGATATCAACTGCGCTCACTGCCACTCACCTGGCGGCGCGGCAGACACGTCCGGCCTCCTGCTGGAGTACTTCCGCCCCTTCGGCGAGGCTGTCGGTGAGTGCAAACGCCCGATCGCGGCCGGTGGCGGCAGCGGCGGCCTGGACTTCGATATCGTGCCTGGCAACGCGGCCGAATCCATCCTGGCATTCCGCATGAATTCCAACGAGCTGGAAGAGCGCATGCCGGAGATCGGACGCAGCATCGTGCACACCGAAGGTGTCAGCCTGATCGTAGACTGGATTAACGCCATGGATTCGGTGGATTGCGAGGCGCCCTGAGTAGTCAGGTACAAACGCAAAGACACAGCACTGGGGCGACTCGAAAGCAAGGAAACAGAGCCGCCCCTCTTACACAGAGCCTGATAAGGAACATCAGGCAGGGAGTTGAACGATGACAGCAATACGCAATAGTTTACTGGCACTGATAGTACTGAGCGCACTGGGTATGCAGAGCGCAAACGCCGACCTCATCTACGACGAGGCGGTTGCGGGCGATCTCTCCGACGACAACCTGGCGCCCTCCCTGATACCACTCGTTGAAGGGTCCACCATCGTCACCGGCAGCACCACCGCCTCGCCCCTGGACCGTGACATCTTTACCTTCACCGTCCCAACCGGACAGGAACTGGTTGCCGTCATTCTGCAGGCCTACATTGCGGGAGATGACCAATCCTTTTTCGCGGTAGCAGAAGGCGCCACGATCGCATCGCTACTCAACCCCGCCGCGCTACTGGGCAACGCCCTAATCGGCGCAACGCCCGGCGCCATGCAGGGCGACGATGTACTGGACGATCTCGGTGCACTCACCTTCCCCGGCAGCACCGGCTTCTCCGGCCCGCTGGGCCCCGGCACCTACACCTTCTGGATTCAGGAAACCACCGTCGGCATCCGCGAGTACGCGCTGGACTTTCAAACAAGAAGCAGCGAAGTGCCACTCCCCTCCACCGTCCTGCTGCTGCTAACAGCCTGCGCGCTACTGCGCCGAAAAACCCGCTAAACGCCCAAACCTCGCCGCCAGCGAACACCCACCCCGTGCGCTGGCGCACCCAGGATTCCGCACAATCACAATCCATGCAACAATCCCCGGCAACACCCCAGGCAACCCCCCAGGCAACACAAACCAACTTCCAAATGGCCTGACGGTGCAAGGGTTGCGAGGTGAGTATCTTAGCCTTCCGAGCCCCGCAACCCTTGCACCGTCAGGCCCAACTCGACACTTCCGTCACGCCCAGATCCGTTACACCAGCAATCCAAGCGGCGACGCAATAATTTTAAAAACCAATCCCCAGCGAAAAAACTAGCGCAAAGCCAACCTACCCCTTACGCCATAAACCCCAACAAGCCCCATCAACACCACCAGCAACCCAAACAAAGGCAGCGGCAACACCGGAATCGCACTGGCACCAGTGCCCGGAGGCTGCGTACGGCAAGAACCCGAATTGCGCGGGTAACTCACCAGCGTCTGCGAGGTTGTCGCTCCCGCGCTCACCTCGACAACAATACTGGGAATACGATCGTCGGGTGTTTCCACCCACTCCCCGCCGGTGAACACCCAACCCGGCCAACCCACACCCATGCCGGAGCCATCCACCTGCACGCCGGGCCACAACAGTGATCCGCTGGCAGGCTGATTGTCAAAACGGCCCACAACGCGGTTGCCCACCGTGAGCAGGCGGATGTTGATGGGCGGCGCAGTACCCGCGCCTCCGCCCGAGAACGCTGGAATATCGTAATCGATCATCGGCGCGTCATTGCTACAGGACGAGCCCGCGTTAACTGTAAGAGCAGCACTGTCGAGAATTTCCCCAAAGTCGTAGTCGATACCACTGTCACCGGGCGCCAGGGTGATCGTCGAGAACGTATCGTTCGCGCTGATGCTGCCCCGGGGTAATCCTCCCACCGTGCCGAGAATTTCAGCGCCATCCGTGAACGCACCCGGCTGCACTTCAGTCACCGTGTAAGTGCCCGGGGGCAGATCGCCAAACAGGTAATTGCCACTGGCATCCGTCATAACGCTGACGTTAACCGGGCCGGTCAGGTTAACCGTCACCCCGCCGATGCCCTCTTCGCCCGGGTCAAAGACCCCGTTGTTGTTGGCGTCGAAGAATACGGTACCGGCGACACTGGCCGGCACAACTTCAGAGAAGTTGTTGTCCGGCGAACCGCTGACCTCGTTAACGTTGCCGTTGTTGTTCAGCACGATGGACGTGATCTGGCTGGTGGGCGGCGCGGTGACCGGGTTGGATGCTGTTCCCGGCGTGCCGGTACTGCCGTTCACAGGCGCAATGGTGCCCGCTGTGGTCACACTGTTCAGCGTAGCGGTCGGTTGTACCGGTTGACACACCGAGTAGGTGCCCGCGGGAAGATCGACGAACAGGTAGTTCCCCTCGCTGTCGGTCATGGTGGACGCCTGCAACGCGCCGCTGCAATCGGGGCCGCTGCGCAGTTCGATAACGTTGCCAACAATCGGCGTCGATTCACCCGGCAAGTAGGTGCCGTCCGGAACCGCCTGGTTATCGAGGAAGACCCGGCCCGAGATGTAACCCAGGGAACTGACGCGGACAGTTGCCTCGCCGGGTGTTTCGTTCACACCGAACGTGGTCTGCAGTGCGCCAACGGGAATAAAGTTGAGATAATCGCCATTCACCGGCGCGGTAACGTCCACACTCACCAGACACCCGCCGGCGGGAATAACCGCACCGCTATCCACCGTCACCGTCGTTCCATCGGGCACCGCCGTCACGATGCCAATGCCACCCGGGCAATCCGTTGCGATGTTTGCCGGTGTGGCGACCACCATCTGCGCCGGGTCACCCGGCAGGTTGTCCACCAGGTCTGCGCTGAGGCTGGTATCGACCTCGTTGTCATTGCCAATAATAATCGTCAGGGTCGTGGCTATTCCGGGCGCGACTACTGGCGGGCTGAAATCCTTGCTCACCGTGGGCGGTTCGGTAATAACAATTTGCGACATCGTGCCGGGCAGGTTATCGATACCCTCGGCACTGACGACATCACCCGCGGGAATCTCGTTCGTGTACACGCCGGGAACGTTGCTCACGACTTCCGCGCTCACCGTACACTCTTCATCGGCGCTGCCGGCCGCACCCAGGGTGGCGCCGGTGAGGCGCAGTTCGCGGCCATTGGCCACGCCCGACACAACGCCATCCGTACAATCGGTAGCCAGCACCGGCGGCAGCGCCAGCACCAGGCCGTCCGGCAGCTCGTCAACAAAGTTCACCTCGGTCAGGGCGATGGTGTTCGGGTTACGAATGCGGATGCTGACCGGCGCCGGCGCACCGGGTAGCCGTGCGGCAACACCCGTGGTGAAACCGAGAGGATCACCCGCATCCAGGGTCAGATCGTCGAAGGCCTTGTGCACGATCAGGCGGTCACGCACCTGCAGGGTTGCGTCCACCGCAGGATGGGGCACCGGCGTGCCATTGGACAACAGCGTATCGGCCGCGATGGTGTTGACGAAGGTGCCCTCGGTGGGCGACACCACGTTCACTTCGATATAGCAGCTGGTCGCCTCGGTTCCGCTGGCTGCGCCCACACTGCCGCCATCCATACGCACACTGGAGGTCGTGGGGAAGGTGATGCTCACCCCGCCACCGCAGTTGGAAAAAGGTGCGGGGTCGGCCGCAAGTTCAAGCCCGGCAGGAAAATCATCCACCAGGGTCAAACCCGTCAGCGCCTCGCTGCGCGCATTGAAAATCGTCAGGCGCAGTACTGACACCTCGGTGGGGCTGACCACCGGGGGCGTGAAGCTCTTGCCGATGCCTGCTTCCGACGTGGTGCTGAGCGTACTCTGGGCAAAGGTACTGCTGTTGGTCGCACCCTCCGCCGTCGATATACTGTTCAGCGGGATGGTGTTGGTGATAGTTCCCACGGTGGTTGAGGTAACGTTCACCGAGAAGGTACAGGACGTTGAAGCGCTCAGACTTGCGCCCTCCAGCCGGACAGATTCGCCATCCGGTGCGGGGACAACGATGCCACCACTACAGTCAGTACTGGGCATGGCAGCCGCAGCAATGCCCATCCCATTCGAGGCACTGCCCATAACACCATCGACGGTGAAGTAGTCAGCCAGCGACAGGTTAGTCACATCCTGCGTGCCGTTGGTGATGGTGACAGTCAGTCGCGCAAATTGCCCTGGCGCTATCGTACCAGGGGTAATCGCCTTGGAAATCAGCGGCGCATCGGGCGCAACGAATACCAGTGTTGCGCTCACCGGGCTCAGGTTGGTGAGCCCGCCATCGGCGGTGATACCACCGGCAGGAATGGTATTGATCCAGTCTGCGCTGCCCGAGACCTGCACATCAAAAATCAGTTCGCACTCACCCCCGGGCGCAAGTATCGCATTTGACAGGGACACCGTGCCCGCCCCGGGACTTGCATCCAGCGTCGGGCTGCCCGAACAGGTGGTGTAGGCATTGGACGGATTGGCGACCAGCATGCCTGCGGGCAGGTTGTCGGTTACCTCGATACCGGTAATGGGGCGCGATGGATCCAGGCTGGTAAACCGGATGGTGGCCGTCGAAAGACCTCCGGGGGACGTGGAAGCAGGCGCGAAAGACTTGGCACTGCTCAGTGCGCCGGTATACGTCAGAGTGGCGTCGTCATTTTCCAGCACGGTCGTGGTTGTCCCGTTGGCGTTCTGGCGCACCGCGGAAGCATCTGCGGTATTCGGATAGACGCCCGCCGGGCCCACCACATCCAGCGCCAGCGTACAGCTTCCCGCGGCGCTGCCATTGTAGGCAGGCACGCTGCCACCGTTCAGTGCGACTGACGTACTGCCGGCGGTAGCGATCACGGTGCCGCCGCAGGTGTTAGCGATATTCGCCGGCGATGCAACGCGCAGTTGCTGGAACGGACCGGCACTGGGCAGGGTGTCGCTGAGGGTAAGGCTGGTCAGCGGGTTGATCGAATTATTCTCTATCAGCAGTTCAAGGCGTGCCGGGGTACCTTCCGTTTTGCTGACGTTTTCCAGGCCGTCAATGGTCTTGGCGATTTGCAGGCTGGGCAGATCATCGGTGGTGGTCGGGCCGGATCCCACGGTGTTGCAGGTGGGCACAGCGCCAAAGCAGACGTTGCCCGCCGGGATTTCGTTTTCGGTCGGGCCGGTGCCGTCCGGATCCAGCATCACCGAGAAGCTGATGACACAGGTGCCTGGGGTGTTAGAACCAGTGCGGGCCGGCAGCGTAGGAATGGTGAAGGTCACCGAGGTGTCGCCCTGTACTGCGCTGTTGAGGTTCAGGGCACCACAGGCCGCGGTAAGGGTGGGCGCGAAAGCACCACCCAACAGCAGCGTGGAGCCATTCTGCAAGTCATCCACCACGTTGACGTTGTTGATCACCCCGGCAGAGAAGTTCTGCACGGTGACGTTGTAGCGCACAGGATCGCCCGGCGAAGCGTCGGCCGGGCTGGCGCTCTTGAGCACGCGCAGGCGGTCCGCCACCAACACGGTCGCCGAGCGTGCCTGACTGACAATGCCGGCGATTGGCGTTTGCACATCACCCTGGGCAATCTGGTTGGTATACGTCGTGGGTGTGTCGGAACCGGGAGTAAAGCCCGTGTAGGTCACGTCGATATTACAGCTACTGTTGGCAGGTATTGAGAAGCCGCCAACGGAGAACCCTTCACCGCCACTCTCCAGGGTTATGCTGCCACCGCCGCAACTGTTGGTGATGTCGCCCACCGCGGCAATAATCAGGCGGTCTGAGAACGGCGCAGCGGAAATCGGATCGTCGGTAAAGTTGGTGACGGGCAACGCCACAGAGCCGTCGTTTACCAGGCTGACACGAAAGGTGTTGGGTTCACCGCTGGCGACAATAGAGGGCGTAAAGTTCTTCACAACGGCGAGGGGCGAACGCGCCCGCATATTGTGGGTCGCATTGGCTGCGGGCTGCAGGCCGGCGCTGCTGCTGAATCCCGCCGCGGGCAGCGTGTTGGTGCCGGTGCGGTTGTACACGCCGTTGGTCTGACGGCCCTGAATTTCCACATCGATGGTACAACTTGCTCCCGCCGCCAGTGATCCCCCGCTAAGTGCCACCGAGGCATTCGACCCTGCCACCGGCGTCACCACACCCCCACAGGTATTGCTCAGAATCACGCCGGTTGGCTCCGCGATTGCGCCGTCGACACCGCTGGTGGGAAACGTATCGGTGAACGCTATACCGGACAAGGCCACGTTGCTGTCCGGGTTGTTGACCACGATGCGTAAGGTGCGCGTGGCACCGCCGATGACCAGAATGTCGTTGGGTAACACATCCTTTGACCAGGTTGGCCGCTGCGCCGAGCGTATGGTGATGGACTGCGGGCCACCGGTGGCATTGCTGCCCTGGTCAGAATCCACCTCCGTCGCATTCAGCGCATAGGACAACGAGGTTGCGCTGCCATTGGTGGAGGTGGCGACAATAGGGATATCCAGGTAACACTCGCCGCTGCCAGGCACACCGTTCTGGCGCACCGGTACCGTCAGGCCAGCCAGCACAATGCCGCCCAAACCCGGTGACGTTGTCAGTGTACCCGGGGTACAACCGGGATCACCGGTGATCGCCGATGCGCCATTCACCAGCAGGCTGTGAGTAGCGGTAGCGGGCAGCGCTTTGCTGAAATTTACCCCGGTAAGCGGTATCACGGTGGAGTTGTTGGCCAGGGTAATCCGTAAGCTGGTAGGTTCACCCGGATAGACGGTGGCGTTATTGGGCGCTATCGGGCCGGTGTTGACCGACACATTGAAATCCGCATTCTGGGCCTGCAGCGCAGCGCTGCCCCCTATGCCGATAAACAGAAGCAGGCCCACAACCCACCCCCGCAACCTTCCGTCGCGGGCGCCTGCTACGCAGGGCAGCGCGGATGCAGGGCTTGCAGCGCCATCCGGGGCGACGCTCAAAGTTGGATCAACCTGTGCAACGGTGTGTCGAAACATGCTCGTCCCTGCCATTTTTAGTCTCGTTATAATAAGTGCGCTGCTACAGCGCCAATCCCCGAGATACACAACGTAGATACCGCAACAAAGCAGCCCGGGAACCGTCAACAGGCGCGGCGCCGGCAGCACACGCGCAACTGGTCAATCGTCAGAGAATGCCCGACTCTTCGCGGATTATAGGAACAGTCAACCGGCTTTAGAAGCCCGGTGACGGGCTATCACAGATTATTTACGTTTGCTCGCCCACCAGAGGCGCCCGCCGCCAGTTACCGGGCAGAAGCGGGGCATCAGAGAGGCAATCACTCCCCCCTCACAGCGTGAGTACAGGCCGGACGATCACTGCTACTATTCCCTGATCCACCCTGACTGGAAGCTTCCACTATGTCGGTACTGACCCGCTCCAACGAGGGCGACTGCGCCATACTCACGATGAACCGGCCGCAGTCCCTCAACGCCATTACCAGCGAGATGCTGGATCTGTTCAACCAGCACCTGGACGACATCGAGCAGGATCATTCGAGGGCGCTGATACTTACCGGCACGGGACGCGGATTCTGCCCGGGCACCGATCTGAAAGAGCCGCCCGCCGACCCCAAAGCGCGCATCCAGCACGCGCACGCGCTGATTTTGCGGCTTTTGGAATACCCCAAGCTGAGCGTGGCAGCCGTCAACGGGCTGGCACTGGGTGGCGGGCTGGAACTGGCGCTGGGTTGTACGTTTCGCGTGGCGGCGCAGGAAGCCACCTTTGGCCTGCCCGAGATAAAGATCGGACTGATGCCGGCTTACGGGGGCAGCGTGCTCCTGCCGCGACTGGTAGGACAACAACGCGCGCTGCGAATGATGTTGAGCGGTGACGCGGTTAGCGCGGAACAGGCACTGGCGATCGGCCTGGTGGATGACATCTGCGATACACCTGACGAGGTCGTGCAATGCGCCAAAGCGTTTGCCGCACAGTTCACCCGACACAGCACGGTGCCGCAGCGCGCCGTTCGCAGCGCCATTCGCGACGGGGGTGAAATGCCGCTGCGCGAGGCGCTCAGCCATGAGAGCGATTTAATGGACAAGGTCTCTGCCAGCGAGGATTGCATTGAGGGCGTCATGTCTTTCATCGAGAAGCGAGATCCGCAGTGGAAGGACCGCTGACCCCGGCGGCGCCCTGTAACACCCTTTTTCACCTGACCTCACGCGCAACCCAATGGACATAAAACCCACAAACCCCATCGATGCGCGCGAATTCTTCAGCGCTTCCGCCATCGACGATCCCTACCCGCTCTACACCCGCATGCGAGAAGCCGGGCCGGTGTGCGCCCTGGGCGAGACACGCGCGTTTCTGGTGAGTACGCGCGCCGCCGTTGAAGAAGCCGTCAAGCGACACGGGGAATTCTCGGCCAACCTTGAATCCATGCTGATTTACAGCAACAGCGGTGCGCCGCGGGTCATCAACCTCGCCAGCAGAGGCGTATCGAGCCGCGTGATCGCTACCGCTGACGAGCCGGACCACTCAATACACCGTCGCCTGATGTTGCCGCCGCTGAAAGCATCACCGGTGGCGCGCATGGAACCCGACCTGCGCACGTTTGCCCGCGCGCGCATCGCGACATTGCTTGACGACGGTGGCGGCGACAGCTGCGCCACTTTGGCAGAACCGCTACCGGCGTACGTCGTCACACGCCTGCTCGACCTTGGCGAAGATGCATTGGAAGCGGTGCGCCGCTGGGCAATGATGGGCGGCGACCTGCTCGCCGGCGTGCTGGATGACGCAGCGCTGGACACGCTGCTGAAAGAAGCTACCGAACAAGGCCTCTACCTGTTCGAGCATTTCAACAAACTACGCGCCAGAAACGCCTCCGAGCGCGGCGCCTCACTCACCGCGACGCTGGCTCGCGGTGTTGACGAGGGCCTGGTGTCCATTGAGCAGGCGGTGGGCATCCTGGTTGTGCTGTTCGGCGCGGCGGGTGAATCGACGGCCGCGCTACTCGGCTCCGCCATGTTGCACCTGGCAAAAGACCAGACGACCCAGGCCAGACTGCGCGAAGAACCCGCGCTACTGGCAAATTTTATCGAGGAAGTGGTGCGCCTGGAAACGCCGTTCAAGTTTCACTACCGTGTCGTGCGGGAAGAGACGGAACTGTGCGGCACGCCGCTGCGCCAGGGCGATCTGCTACTGCTGGGTTGGGCTGCGGCCAACCGTGATCCGGCATGTTTCCCGGAGCCCGATCGACTGCAGCTGGATCGCCCCAATCCTGAACGCCACCTGGGTTTCGGTTACGGGATTCACTTCTGCATCGGTGCGCCGCTGGCGCGACTGGAGGTTCGCGTTGCGCTGGAAGAATTACTGGCAGCAACACAGCGCATCGCACTGGATGCGGACAACCCGCCAGAATACGTACGCAGCATTTTCGTGCGACGCCTGAAGCACCTGTTCCTGAAGCTGGATTGATGGCCGCGCACTTCTCCTTCAGGCAAGTTTCAAAGCGTCACTGCTCACCACTTCGCTGGCAGAAAGGTTGCGTTAACACCGCCGCCGCGGACACCTTTCATCGACAGCGAGTGCATCAATCATTGACTTTCCTTGACCGAATGCTTCAAGCCGGAGACTCACAGCCATGGACTTCGTGATCAGCTTTGACATGCGCGCGCCCGCCTTCGGCGCACCCGCCGGCGAGC
>JAUHYL010000059.1 GCA_030426545.1 Gammaproteobacteria bacterium | reverse complement strand
GGGCGACGACCGTGAGCGCCACGTCTGCTCCAGTTGCGATCTGATTCACTACGTGAACCCGCGAGTCATCGTTGGCTGCCTGCCGATTTATGAGGGGCGGGTGCTACTGTGTAAGCGCGCGATCGAGCCGCGCAAGAACTACTGGACGCTGCCGGCCGGCTTCATGGAAAACGGGGAAACGACTTCGCAGGGTGCCGCGCGCGAAACCTGGGAAGAGGCGAGGGCGAGGGTCAGCAACCTCGATCTTTACCGCGTGTTTGATGTGCCACATATCAGCCAGGTTTATATGTTCTACCGCTGCGATATCGACAACGGCGAGATCGGAGTTGGCCCTGAAAGCCTGGAGTCCGGACTGTACACCGAGGATGAGATACCGTGGAAAGAACTTGCCTTCCCTGTGGTGATCGAAACCCTGCGTAGCTACTTCGAAGATGAACCCAGCGGCAGTTTCCCCGTACAGGTTTCCACGATCGACCTGAGCAAGTACCGCCGTTAATCCCACCTGACAGTCAAGCGCAGCAAATGGGCGGCGCGTTGATGTACTGATATGTAAAAGGAGTTGAACACATGGCGTTCCCGAAAGTTGGCAATATGGCACCGGCCTTTACGTTACTCGACCAGGACGGAAACAAGGTGAGCCTGAAAGACTTCAAAGGCGCGAAGAACGTTGTGCTGTATTTCTATCCCAAGGCGATGACCCCCGGCTGTACGGTGCAGGCCTGCGGTATCCGCGATTCCAAAAAACAGTTGGCAAAACTCGATACGGTGGTGCTCGGTGTCAGCCCGGATCCAGTGGCGCGCCTGGGCAAGTTCATTGACAAGCAGGACCTCAATTTCACGCTGCTGTCCGATGAGGATCACGCGATAACCGAAAAGTACGGTGCCTGGGGGTTGAAAAAGTTCATGGGGCGCGAGTTTATGGGCGTGTTGCGCACCACCTTTATCATCGGCAAGGACGGCAGGCTCAAGCACATCATGGACAAGGTAAAAACCAAGAGCCACCACGATGATGTAATAGCCCTGATCAAGGAACTGGGTCTCTAACGTGGGGGCACCCTACTGGAAGGCAAGCTAAGCTGACCATGCTGCGCTACCTGTTCGACGACGCACCCGAGCCGGGCGAGGTCTACGAGGTATGCCCCGGCGTGCTGTGGCTGCGCATGCCGCTGCCGATGGCGCTGGACCACATCAACCTCTATCTGTTGCGGGACGAAGACGGTTGGTGGGCAATCGACACCGGCATTGCCATTGATCCGACGGAGGCGCTTTGGGAGTCCGTATTTGACCGCCACCTCGACGGCCTGCCGATCAAGGCAGTGCTTTCCACACACTATCACCCGGACCATACCGGCATGGCCGGCTGGTTGTGTGAGCGCTTTCAGGCGCCGTTCTACATGACGCAGGGTGAGTATTTTACCGGGCTTGCTTTTAGCCGCACGTCGAGCGAGCACTACAACTGGTCGGTGCCGCAGTATCAGCGCAGAATGGGATTCGACGAAGACTACATACAGCAGTCGAAGGAGCGCTTCGGTGGGTTCGGGCCAGTCATCAGGCCCATGCCGACCAGTTTTCGCCGGCTGACTGACGGCGCCACGCTGTGCATCGGCAAAACCAACTGGCAGGTAGTGATTGGCCGTGGGCACTCACCGGAGCATGCCTGCCTGTACAGCAGCGCGCTCAATGTGTTGCTTTCGGGTGATCAGGTAATCCCCAGAATCACTTCCAATATCAGTGTTTCCGAAGCGGAGCCTGAAGCCAATCCGCTGCGCGAGTGGTTTCACTCTCTGGAGCACTTTCTCGAAACGCTGCCGGACGACACGCTGGTGCTGCCGGCGCACAACACGCCGTTTTACGGACTGCACGAGCGACTGCGGTTTCTGATTGACCACCACGAGGATCACCTGATCGCACTGGAAGAGGCCTGCGTGGAGCAGGGCAGAACGGCGCTGGAACTGGTGCCGGTGCTGTTCAAGCGCAAACTGGATGGTCATAACCTGCCGCTGGCGGTAGGCGAGTGCCAGGCGCATTTGAATTACCTGCATCAACGCGGTCAATTGTCACGCACCCTGGAAAACGATGGGTGTTATCGCTACCTGTCGGTAGACAGCACGCTGCCGCAGCGGCTGCGCAAGCGACACTACGAGGCCGACGATGACTCGCCACTGCAGGTATAATGTCTATTGATATCAGTAAGATAGGAAGTCTTTATGATGCTTGAAAGTACTTTAATAACCAGTTCTTCTAAGCGCACAGCGCGGCACGGCAGCAGTGCCTGCAGTGTCTGGGGTACTGCCTGATGGGTATGCCCAAAGACATCGGGGTCATTGATCTGATGCTCGCCATCCCCGGCGATGACAACAGCAGTTTCTACGACTGGATCAAACCGCTGCTGCTGGATGAAGAGAGCCACAAGCAATTCAGCATGCCCGCACAGTACATGTTCAAAGACATACCGGATGTTGGCAATCAGGCAGACTGTATTGCCTACACCATTGATGAGATGGACAAGTACGGCATAGAGCGCGCCATGCTGGGTCTGGGTTTCAGTGACCTGCAGGAAAAGGCCCTGCGACAACATCCGGAGCGCTTCTTTGCCTCTTACGAGGCGAATCCGAACCGTGGCATGGAGGAAGTACGCAAGATCGTCGCCATGCATGAAGAGTTCAACATTCGTGCGGTCACCGCTGCACCGGCGATGATCAATCCACCGGTGCCGGTAAACGATAAGAAGTGGTATCCGATCTACGCCAAACTGGTAGAGCTGGATATTCCCTTCTGCCCCTGCATGGGCGTTCCCGGGCCGCGCGTGCCTTTCGGCCCGCAGAAGGTAGAGCTGTTGGACGAAGTGCTCTGGTTTTTCCCCGAACTGCGCGTGGTCACTCGGCATGGGTGCGAACCCTGGACCGATGTTGCCTGGAAGATGATGCTCAAGTATCCCAACCTGCACTACATGACCAGTGCGTTTGCGCCCAAATACTACCCGCCAGATATCATCGAGTTTGCCAATACCCGTGGCGCTGAACAGGTGATGTACGCCGGGTACTTCCCCATGGGTCTGTCGCTGGAGCGCATATTCCGTGAAATGCCAGAGGTGCCGCTGCGCGATGAGGTTTGGCCGAAGTTCCTGCGCGACAACGCGATCAGGGTATTTAAACTGGACAGCTAGCGTTCCCGTTTTTTCAGTCAGCAAATAGGTCGACCACATGGATTACGTAACGGTTGCAGCGGCAAAAGATACGCCCGGCCTCAGGCTGGTGCTCACCGCCGGCGTCCCCGGCCCCTGGGGAGAATCAGCCAAATCTATCCTCGCCTACAAAGGGCTGGGTTACACGCCTGTCTTGCAGGAAGGCGGCGGTGAAAATCGCGAGCTGTTTGAGTGGACCGGTCAAAACTCTGCCCCGGTTGCGGTGTATGAAGATCTGCCGCCGGCGTGTCACTGGCTGGATTTACTGATGCTGGCTGAACGTCTGGCGCCGGAAAAGCCCCTGCTGCCCGAGGACCCCGGGCAACGGGCGCAGGCGATCGGACTCTCTGCTTTGCTGGCAGGCGCCGATGGCTTTGCCTGGCAGCGACGTCTGCAGATGTTTGCACCGATGATGGCGATGGAGGAGCCGCCAGAGATGATTGCTCGCATGGCGCACAAGTACGGCTGGTCTGAGGCCGCGTCAGCGCAGGCAACCCAACGTATGCTGGGCATTTGCGGGGAGCTGGATCGAGTGCTGGGTGCGCAACAGGCGCGCAACTGCGAGTACTTCATGGGCGAGAACGTGACAGCCGTGGACTTCTACTGGGCGAACTTTGCGGGGATGATCAAACCGCTGGGCCCTGAAGACAACCCGATGCCGGATTACATGCGCGCTACCTATGAGCGCGTTGACGCGGCGACCGCCGCCTGCCTGACGCCGCGATTGGAAGCGCACCGTGACATGATGTACCAGCGACATATCGCGCTACCGCTGGATTTTTAGCGGCGTTAGCCAGCCTGTTCGGCCCGCTGCTACACGCCGGGCCATCAGCCGCTGCTTCGCCAGCCCGTAAAATTTCAGGCCTAACACACCACCGAGGAGAAAACCGTCATGCTCTCACAACAGGAACTGTCCGATAGATTCGAAATCCAGGATTTGATATTTCACTATGCAGACCTGATCGACCGCAAACAGATCAGTCGTCTGCGCGACGAGGTATTTACCGACGATGCCCATATCGACTACGGCGTGATGGGCGGCAGCGTGGGTGATGTCGATACGACGCTGGAGTTCCTGGAGAGCGCGTTAACGGACGAGTTATTCCCCGACTATCAGCACCTGAACGCCAACATTCAGATCCGCCTGGACGGAGATACCGCGAGCGGCCGCGTCATGTGCTTCAACCCGATGGAAATGTCATTGCCCGATGGCGAGAAGCAGATTTACTTCCTCGGCCTGTGGTACGTGGATGAGTATCGTCGCACTGAGGAGGGCTGGCGGATCAGTCGCCGCGCCGAAGAGAAAAGCTGGGTTTTCAACGCGCCGGACTTCCTCGACCTTTAGCGCAGTCTGCGGCGGAGGCTCCCGACCTGATCGGGAGCGCCGCTAGTCGGCCGCTTGTTGCGGCTCATCCACCCAGGATGCAGGGAGATACTCCAGGTCGAGCTTGCGGATTGCATCGCGTAGATTGCCTTCCAGTTCATGCAACTGTTGCGCGCCGATCTTGTTCTCGTAGTGGGCATAAATCTCCTCGACGACCTCCAGGCTGGCGCCGATGAGTTCTATTCCTTTCCCGGTCAGGCGTATTTCCTTGGCGCGCTTGTCTGTGGCATCGATGGCACGCGTGATATAACCCATCTGCTCCAGTTCCTTAAGCATTTTCCCCATCGCCTGCTGAGTGACCTGGGCCCGCTCCGCCAGCTCGGTCACGCGCACGGCGCCCATGCCGAGATTGGCGAACACCGCTGAGTGGGAAGGGCGTATGTCCGGAAAGCCGCGGGCGGCGGTACCCGAGTAGATTCGGCGTTCAAAATCACGCGTGAACTCCCGCAACATGCGCGCGAGGTTGTTCGACAGGCGATGAGCCAGTTCCCTGTTCCGTTCGGCAGTTTCGTTACTGTTCACAGCAATCCTCCGCGCTTCGCTGGCGCTCGCAACCTGATCAATAAGTGAGCAGAGTCTACATAATCTTTAGTATGGCCTCTATGAAGCCAGCTTTTGTAAAACATTCGCAAAACCTGGTTAACGCTATGGGTTTGGCCCTGTGCCGGGGCCTGGGCTACACTGCGCGACCTCTTCACCAACCCGGGGGCAGCAACACTTTGGCCAAAATCATTACCTGCAATACCAACGGCATACGCGCTGCCGCACGCAAGGGATTCTTCGATTGGCTGAGCACGCAGGATGCTGATGTGGTGTGCATTCAGGAGACCAAGGCTCAGGTAGACCAACTAAGCGCCCCGGAGTTCAATCCGGAGGGCTATCACTGTTACTACAACGACGCCGTCAAAAAGGGCTACAGCGGCACTGCGCTGTACAGCCGGTTGCCGCCGAAGAAGGTCACTACCAGGCTCGGTTGGGATCCGGCCGACTCAGAAGGGCGTTACATCCAGGCGGATTACAAGGGCCTCAGCATCATTTCACTCTATCTGCCCTCGGGCTCCAGCAGCGATGAAGCGCAGCAGCGGAAATACCTGTTTATGGACCGCTTCCTTGAGCATCTGCGCAGCCTGCGGCGCAAGCGCAGGGAATTTATCGTTTGCGCCGACTGGAATATCTGCCACAAGGAAATCGATCTGAAAAACTGGCGCAGTAATCGCAAAAACTCCGGATTCCTGCCCGAGGAGCGGGCCTGGCTCGATGTGCTCTATGACGAACTTGGGTACAAGGATTCTTTTCGCCTGGTTGACCAGCAACCCGAGCAGTACACCTGGTGGTCTAACCGAGGTCAGGCCTGGGCGAAGAATGTCGGTTGGCGTCTGGATTACCAGGTGATTACGCCGGGTTTGGCCGCTGCCGTGCGTAACGCCTCCATCTACAAGGAGGAACGATTTTCCGATCACGCGCCGCAGATTATGGAGTACGCGCTGGAGATCGAAGTATAGCGGGACGTGCCGCGTAGAGGCAGGTCGGAGCGATGCCCGCCAACCTCGCCACATTGCGAGCTGTTCGCAAAACGGTTACATTAGCCGCGCTTTCCCCGACGCAGGGGTAGCGTCAGGCCAACAGTCAAAACGGATGGATTGAGATGAGTTTCTTTATTGCCGAAGCCCACGCCCAGGCAGCGGGCGCGCAGCCCCAGGGCGGCGAGCTGTTCCAGATTTTGTTTCTTGTAGGGCTGTTCGTACTCTTTTACTTCATCGCTATCCGGCCGCAGCGCAAGCGTCAGAAAGAACACGCAGAAATGGTAGCTGCCCTCAACAAGGGCGATGAAGTCGTGACCACTTCTGGCATCCTCGGCAAGGTCACTTCGCTGGACGACAACTATATGGTGCTCAATGTCGCCAACAACGTCGACATGAAGTTCCAGCGCGTGCACCTGCACGCCGTGCTGCCCAAGGGCACCCTTAAGTCCATCGGCTAAGGATGTCACTGGACTACCCACGCAGGATCAACCTGGCGCAAACGCCAACTCCCTTACACTGTCTGCAACGCGCAACCGATCGTTGGGGGCGCGGTCACCGACTGTGGGTGAAGCGCGATGACCTCACCGGCTGTACACTCAGTGGCAACAAAGTGCGCAAGCTGGAATTCATCTGCGCCCACGCCATCGATAACGGCTACGACACGCTGATCACCTGCGGCGGTTTGCAGAGTAATCACTGCCGCGCTACCGCGTTTGCCGGCGCCCAGTTGGGCCTCTCTGTACACCTGCTGTTACGCGGCGAACACCCTGGCCAACTGGAAGGCAACCTGCTGCTGGATTACCTCGCAGGTGCAACGGTCAGCTGCTATCCGCGTCAGCAATATGCGCAAGAGCAGGCCCGGCTGTTCGAACAGTGGCAGGCGCATTACGACCAACTGGGTCGCAAGGCCCTGGCCGTGCCAACGGGCGGCAGCGATGGCATAGGCGCCTGGGGCTATATAGCTGCCTGTGAAGAAATGCACACGCAATTTGAAGCGGCGGGCATTGCGCAGGCGCATATCGTTACTGCTACGGGCTCCGGCGGTACGCAGGCAGGGCTGACGGCGGGCGTGCAACTGCATCAGCTGCCGGCGACGGTATGGGGCGTGAACGTCTGCGATGACGAACAGTACTTCCTGGACAAGGTGGCGGCTGATATCGGTGACCTGCGACGGCGCTACCCCGCGCTGGCGCCGCTCACAGCAAGACCGAACGTCATAGACGGCTACGTGGGTAAGGGTTACGCGGTTGCTGACCCGGCAGTGTTTGACCTGATTGCGGAGCTTGCGCGCATCGAGGGCCTGGTGTTGGACCCGGTCTATACGGGGAAGGCCTTCGCTGGACTGCTGTCTGAAATCGAAAGCGGTCGTTTTGACGGCGTTGAAGATATTGTCTTTATCCACACTGGCGGACTCTTCGGCGTTTTCCCTCAACACCGTGGCTTCAGCTTTCCAGCCATCCAATAACAACGCAGAGCGAGCATCATGCAAGAGCTGATCACCGAAATTAACCGCTACGCCTGGGGGCCGGTTATGCTCGTGCTGCTGTTGGGCACGGGTCTGTACCTGAGTGCCGGGCTGCGCCTGATGACGGTGCGGCGTATTCCAGCCGCCTTCCGTCTACTTTTGCGCGGTCGCAGCAGTGCCGAGCGCGGCGACATTACACCCTTCAGCGCGCTAATGACCTCGCTGTCCGCCACCATTGGTACAGGGAACATCGCCGGCGTGGCCACGGCCATTGCGCTGGGCGGGCCTGGCGCTCTGTTCTGGATGTGGATGACTGCGCTGGTCGGTATGGCCACAAAATACGCAGAGGCGGTTTGCGCGGTGAAGTTTCGCGAGCAGGACGAAGCGGGAAATTACAGTGGCGGCCCGATGTACTACATCAAGAACGGTCTGCATAAACGTTGGCACTGGCTGGCCGTGGCCTTTGCGATATTCGGTGGCCTGGCGGGATTCGGTCTGGCCAATACGGTGCAGTCCAATTCAGTGTCGCAGGTGCTGTCAGACGAATTCGGGGTGGAGCCACTGTTGACCGGCGTTGTGCTGATGGTGCTCGTGGCAGCAGTCATTCTGGGGGGCATACGCCGCATCGCCAGCGTGGCGAGCTGGCTGGTGCCGTTCATGGCGTTGAGCTATATCGCGCTGTCGCTGGTGGTTATCCTGGCCAACATTGCCGCCGTGCCTGCCGCACTCGCCACCATCGTTAACGCTGCTTTTACCCCGACGTCGGCGCTGGGCGGATTCGCCGGTGCAACCGTGTGGGCAGCACTGCGCTTTGGCGTGGCGCGCGGCATATTCTCCAATGAAGCCGGGCTGGGCAGTGCGCCCATCGCCCATGCGGCGGCAAAAACCAACCAGCCGGTAGAGCAGGGCATGATTGCCATGCTGGGCACCTTCATAGACACCCTGGTCGTGTGCACCATGACGGGCCTGGTGATCGTGATTATGGGGTCCTGGACCAGCGGCGTCAGTGGCGCCAGCCTGACTACCATGGCCTTCGAGCAGGCGTTGCCCGGCGGGCAATACGTGGTGACCTTCGGCCTCTGTCTGTTCGCCTTTACCACCATGCTGGGCTGGTCGTTCTACGGTGAGCGCTGTGTGGTATTCCTGTTTGGCGCGCGGGCGATCCTGCCGTTTCGCATCGCCTGGGTGCTGGCGATACCGGTTGGCACCGTGGTGGAGCTGAACCTGGTCTGGCTGATTGCCGATACCCTGAATGCATTTATGGCCATCCCCAACCTGATTGCGCTGTGTTTGCTCGGGCCGATGGTGTTCAAGGTTACGCGGGACTATTGGTCATCGAGGCAGTGAGTCTGCGTTTCGCGGCTTGCTGCGCAGGGTAGCAATGCTATCCTAGCGCCATGGCCGACTCCCTGGACGACAAGCTGGTTATTGCGATCTCCTCGCGCGCACTGTTCGATCTTGACGAAAGTCACAAGGTCTATGAACAGCATGGCCTGGACGCATACTCGGAATACCAGGTAACCCGCGAGGAGGAGCCACTGCAGCCCGGTGAGGCTTTCCCACTGGTGCAGAAGCTACTGCGGCTCAATCGTCGCCTGGGTGACGCGCACGTGGAAGTGGTATTGCTGTCGCGCAACAGCGCCGATACCGGTCTGCGGGTGTTCAATTCGATTCAACACTACGATCTCGATATCAGTCGGGCTGCTTTTTGCGGTGGCGAAAGCCCCTGGCGCTACATCAATGCATTCAACTGTCACCTGTTCCTTTCCAACGAGGCAGAGGACGTGCGCAATGCGCTGCAATGCGGTGTAGCCGCCGCCACACTGGTGTCATCCAGGGGGTCGGGGACTGAAAATGACCAACTGCGCTTCGCCTTCGACGGCGATGCCGTAATCTTCTCCGACGAGGCTGAGCGCATCTACAAGGAAGACGGCCTGGACGCCTTTACAGCCAGTGAGCGGGCTGCGGCGAAGGAACCGCTGCGCGGCGGGCCGTTCAAGCCATTCCTGTCGGCCCTGCACAAACTGCAGCAGGCGTTCCCGCCCAGCGAGGCGCCGATCCGCACGGCACTGGTGACCGCACGGTCTGCACCGGCGCACGAACGCGTCATTCGCACCCTGCGCGCCTGGAATATACGTATTGATGAGTCCATCTTTCTCGGCGGCCTGAACAAGACCGAGTTTCTGAAGGCCTATGAAGCAGACGTATTCTTCGACGACCAGCAGGTGCACTGTGAATCCGCTGGTCCGCATATCGCCACCGGGCACGTGCCCCACGGCGTAGCCAACGCCTGAGGAAAGGCCGGGTGTTATTCCATTTTGGTTGGCGTATCCATCACTTAATGTCTACTCTTCATAAGTAGTGCTGATTTGCCGGTGTGGATGCGCTCGTCCTGCCATTAAATAACGTCGGGGCTGGCCGCAACACCTGCTTCGGAAACTATGCGTCGGGCTCTACGCAGGTACGAGTCCTCACTGCACTGCCCGGCAATGGGTTGGGGGATCGTTTTAATGAAGCTGCAGCAACTGCGCTATATCTGGGAGGTGGCTCACCACGACCTCAATGTCTCTGCTACGGCGCAGAGCCTGTATACCTCGCAACCGGGGATCAGCAAACAGATTCGCCTGCTGGAGGATGAGCTGGGCGTCGAGGTCTTTGCGCGCAGTGGCAAGCACCTGACGCACATCACCCCGGCTGGCGAGGCGATTCTGCAAACCGCTGGTGAGGTGCTGCGCAAGGTCGAGAGCATCAAGCAGGTTGCCCAGGAATACTCTAACGAGCGCAAGGGCTCGCTCTCCATTGCCACCACACATACTCAAGCGCGCTACGCATTACCGGCAACCATCAGCGCCTTTATCGAACGCTACCCGGACGTCTCCCTGCACATGCATCAGGGTACGCCCATGCAGATTTCCGAGATGGCAGCGGACGGCACGGTGGATTTCGCTATCGCCACCGAGGCTTTGGAGCTCTTCTCCGACCTAATCATGATGCCCTGTTATCGTTGGAATCGCTGCGTGCTGGTGCCGCGCAATCACGCCCTCGCGCAACTGTCGGAATTAACCCTTGAAGATGTCGCGGCCCACCCCATCGTGACGTACGTGTTTGGCTTCACCGGCAGATCGAAGCTGGACGAGGCATTCACCGAAAAGGGGCTGGAGCCGAAGGTCGTGTTCACTGCTGCCGACGCAGACGTTATCAAGACCTACGTTCGTCTTGGACTGGGAATCGGCATCATTGCCGGCATGGCGCATGACGAGGAGATAGATAGCGATCTTGTCGCGCTGGATGCCAGCCACCTGTTCGCCTCCAGCGTTACGCGCATTGGCTGCCGCCGCGGGACGTTCCTGCGCGGCTACATGTACGAATTCATCGAAGACTTCGCTCCGCACCTGACGCGTGACGTGGTCCAGGAAGCCTTCAGCTGCCACAGCAAGTCTGAACTGGAAGAGCTCTTTTCCACAGTTGACCTGCCGGTTTACTGACCAACACATCGGCGCAGACACACCGTGATCGGGCAGGACTTGTCTCCGCCGCGCCGCAGTGTTTATATGTCGCGCTGACTGCAAGCGTAGAGGAGAATTCATCGTGGAACTGGTCTGTCTCGATCTGGAGGGTGTGCTTGTCCCGGAAATCTGGATAGCGTTTGCTGAGCGCACCGGCATCGAGGAACTGCGCGCCACGACCCGCGATATTCCCGACTATAACGTGCTTATGCGGCAGCGACTGGCGCTGCTCGATGAGCATGGCCTGAAGATTGACGATATCCAGGAAGTGATTGCCACGCTGTCGCCGCTGCCTGGCGCGATCGAGTTTGTCGACTGGCTGCGCGAGCGCTTTCAGGTCATCATTTTGTCCGATACATTCTATGAATTTTCACAGCCGTTGATGCGCCAGTTGCACTGGCCGACGCTGTTCTGCCACCGATTACTGACTGACGATGAGGGCAGGGTGGTCGATTTCAAATTGCGGCAGGAAGACCCCAAGCGCGCTTCCGTTGAAGCGTTGAAGAGCCTGAACTACCGCGTACTGGCGGCGGGGGACTCGTACAACGATACGACCATGCTGCGCGCAGCGGATGCCGGCTTTCTGATTCACGCGCCCCAGAATGTGATTGAGGAATTTCCGCAGTTCAAGTCAGTGGCTTCGCTGGATGCGTTGCGCTCAGAGCTGGTTACTGCCAGCAACAGGCCGCTTACGCTATAGCCGGCAGGCTCTCCAGCAGCGTCAGAAATTTTCCCACCTTGTCCCAGGTTTCCTGATACTCACTCTGCCAGTGTGAATCGGCGACGATGCCACCGCCTCCCCAACAGTGCACGGTATTGTCCCTGCACAACAGGCTCCGGATAGCGATGTTGCTGTCCATCCGGCCATCGGCGCTGACGTAGAGTATCGAGCCACAGTAGGGGCCACGGGCGACAGTTTCCAGCTCTGCAATTATCTGCATGGCGCGCCGTTTGGGCGCACCGGTGATGGAGCCTCCCGGAAAGCTGTCGCGCAGCAGTTCCCAGGCGGTTCGCTCGGGCTGCAATTCACCGCTGATCGTACTGACCAGGTGATGCACGGTGGCATAGCTCTGCACCTCGAACAGTCTGTCTACCAAAATACTGCCTGGCACGCAGCTGCGACCCAGATCATTGCGCAGCAGGTCGACGATCATCAGGTTCTCAGCGCGGTCCTTGCCGCTGTTACGCAATGCCTGTGCCGCCAGCCTGTCTGCCTGCGGATCGGTATACCGAGGACGCGTGCCCTTGATCGGCGACGTCTCAACCCGGTGACCGTGCAGGCTTAAAAACCGTTCCGGGGAAAGGCTGAGCAGCGCACTGCCGTCCGCCAGGTGGAGAAACGCTGAAAACGGTGCCGCCGCCGCAGGTCGCAACGCGCGGTAAGCGAGCCATGGATCCCCGTGGCACTGCGCGCTGAAATGACGTGCGAGGTTGACCTGGTAGCAGTCGCCGGCCTGTATATACGACTGAATGGCCGCAAATTGCTGTCGATAGGCCCCAACCTCGCTGTCACATTGAAACGGCGTTGCCAATGCAAAGGGCTCTGCATCGACCGTACACGGCCGCAACAGGCGCTCCAGCAGCTGTTGACGCCGCGTCGTACTGACCCAGGGCAGGGTGATCAGTAGCGCGCGGCCCAGTAAATGATCCTGGAGTACGCACCACTCATAGGCATTCAGGCTGGTTGGCTCTGCGATGGGATCGGCAGCGGTCGCGACGCCCTGCAGATCGTTGCCGAACTCATAGCCCAGGTAGCCGAGCACACCGCCACAGAACGGCACATCTTCAGACACCGGCTGTATGCCCGCGAAGTGTGCCGCGTGAAAGCGACGTAACTCGTCGAAGTAGGCCCGGCACTCACTTTCCTTGCCCGCCCGGGGTGGCTGTGGTGGCGCATCGTCCATGGGCTCCGCGCTGAGTATGTCAAAGCGCCCGCTCTGGGCATGTGGAAAACCGCTGTCGAGTATCACCGCTCCGGGCAGTTCACGCATGCGCTCGAACAGGGCGCAGCTATCGGCGAGGTAGGGAATTTCCTCGATATGGACGGATTTCTTCATGCCGGGGAGGCGCTCTCAGTGGCCGCAGTAGCGCTTCCGCGCTGCGGGCGACAGGTGCACTGACCGACGTGGCGGGCACAGTTTTTCATGCAGGTTTAAAGTCATGAACTGCGGCAAAACCACTGCGATCTGCGGTGAAATGACAGGGATCAGACAGTTCAGCCAAATTGACTTTAGGGGTGTATCCCATTAATGTAACACGCCGAATTCTGGCTGGGTTTGCATCCTAAGCCCGCCTGCCCAGACTTGCAACCAAGACGCCAATACTGCGGGTGTCGCGGTCTCTCCGACTGCCCTGCGGGGCAACCTGTGGATGTTAGGACTTATGACGAAGAAAAATGCTGGTACCTTGATGCCCTCCCTGGACAACCCATTCGCCGTTGATGACGAAAAGGAGTTCAAAGTCCCGGGTCAGATCAGTACTGAACCGGGCCCCTATGAAGAGGCCATGAAGGCCGGCTGGGATCTGCAGCAACGCCCCTACAAGGCTGCCGGTGTCAAAAACACCCAACGGCAGCACCAGAAGAACCGCATGACGATATGGGAGCGCATACGCTTCCTCAGTGACGCCCCTCCGCGGGTTCTTTACCAGAACTGGGGTCCAAACCTCGACGGTGCCTCGCTGGTGACTGCCATCGTAGAAATTAACGGCCGCGACGTTGCGCTCTATGGGCACGACTTCACGGTGCGCGCAGGCTCAATGGACGCCACCAACGGCGAAAAGCTCGCCCGCCTGTTTGAGCTCGCGGCGAAACAGCGCATTCCCGTGGTCGGTATCAATGACAGTGCCGGGGCGTTCATTCCGGCGGGTGTGGGCGGACTGGACGGTTACGCAGAGGCCTTCGCCGCACTGCGCAGGATATCCGGCATTGTGCCCAGCATCATGTGTATGTTCGGTTTCAACGCCGGAGGCGGGTCCTATCTGCCGCGCCAGGGCAGTTTTCTGATCCAGCCAAACGAGACGTTCTTTGGCCTAACGGGCCCCGGTGTGGTCAAGTCGGTGCTGGGAGAGGACGTCACGCCAGACGAACTCGGCGGCCCCGGCGTACACAGCCAGTCCGGTGTGACCGATTTCGTGGTGAAAGACGAGGTCGCGGCCCTGCGCAAGGTCCGGGAATTGCTCAATTACCTGCCCAGTTATAATGGCGAGTTGGCGCCGCACCAGGCCAGTTCAGATCCGGTGCAGCGCAAGACCTGGGATATCGATATCCTGCTGAAGAAAGCCTTCAACTCACCTACCGGTTTCAATACGCCGATAGATGTCACCATCATCATCCAGCAATTGTGCGATCACGGAGACTACACAGAAGTGCAGCCAGACCGCGCGCGCAATACCATCTGCGCGTTGGGCCGAATCGGCGGCAATGTGATTGGTTTTGTTGCGAACAATTCGGCAGTGGCCTCCGGGCAGGTGGACATTGCCGCCGCCTACAAGAACGCTCGATTTATTCGCTTCTGCAACCTGTACAACATACCCATGATGTTCCTCGAAGACACCACGGGCTTTTTGCCGGGTAGAGAGCAGGAAAGCGGCGGTATCGTACAGGCCGGTCGTGCCATGCTGGATGCCATCGTCGACCTGCGCACACCGCGCTTCCTGGTGATTGTGCGCAACGCCTTCGGGGGTGCCTATGCGGCCTTCAACAGCTTCCCGGTCGGTGCGGATTTTGTCGTTGCGCTTCCCACCACACGCGTCGCTGTGATGGGTCCGGCTGGAGTCGAGTACGTGTACAAAGATGAACTGCGTAAAATTCGCGGCGAGGTGCAGGGTAAGATCGAGGCCGAGACCAGTGCGCAGCTCGAGGCCGGGCTGAGCCAGGAGCAGGCTGAAAAGGCAGCACGAGAATTGGTAGAGCAGTGGGTGAAGTCTGAGGAGGCATTGCTTGCTCAGCGCTACGAGCGTGAACTGATGAATCCCAACGAAGCGCTGAGCCTCGGCTCCATCTCCCAGATCGTGATGCCCTCCGACCTGCGACAGGTGCTGGCGGAGAATATGGCGTTCTACCTCCGCAGGTATCAGCCGGAACCGCTGCAATCTGTGCAGCGTGAATTCCACTAGCGTCGGACCCTACGGCTGGGACCTACACGGCAGCATCACATGCAGGCTTGCAGCGCGAGCCACAACGCAAAGAAATTGACAGGAATAATGGCGTGTCTAACGAATTTTATCTGAACAATCCGCTCATTCACCGCGATCGCAGGCTCGGCAACAGTCAATCGGACTGGGTGCGCCAGTTTGACTGCACGCACATCCGCCCACTGATTATCTGCCGCGGGCCGATTCGCAAGGAAGCGATGGATGTGTTCGAGGAAATGGGCATAGAGCACTACGGCATACTGCTGTCGGAAAAGGACTCCATCGTTTATCGCAACGCGCTCGCGCCAGAGCTGCGCGCGCTGACACACCCCGATCGTGTGCACCGTGTACCGGACTACAGCGGAGTCAACAAGGAAGAGCGCGAGCAGCGTATCCAGCAAATCATCGATATCGCTCACGACAACGACTACAACGCGGTCTTCGCCGGCTATGGTTTCATGGCCGAAGACGAAATGATGGTCGCCGCAATGGAGGATGCCGGCCTTAATTTCATCGGTCCGTGCTCGCGCACCGTACACGATGCGGGCCTCAAGGACGAAGCCAAGCGCACAGCGTTAAAGTGTGGTGTGTCGGTAACCCCCGGCATCGACAACGGCACGGCGTTGACCCTGCTGAAGAAGCACCCTGATGTCCAGGCGCTAAAAAAGCTGGTCGCCGAGCACAACCTTGAAGTAACGGAAAGCGCGCTGGACGACGACGAGGTGACGCTGGAGGACAAGGCCGATGATGTGCTGGCAGCGTCATACGATGCGGGCATTGATCTCTACACCGTTGATGAACTGTGCGAAACGCTCACAGAATCCGTTGAGAAAATCATGGCGGAGTATCCCAACAACCGGGTTCGCCTGAAGGCCATCAGCGGCGGCGGTGGTAAAGGTCAGCGTATTCTGGACCGGGGTGATGCGAGCCGCACAGCCGAGATGGTACGCGAGATCCTCAACGAGGTAAAAACCACCGGTGTTGGCGACAATAAGAACGTGTTGGTCGAGCTGAACATCGAAACCACGCGCCACCAGGAGATACAGGTGATTGGCAACGGCCAGTGGTGCACCACGCTGGGCGGAAGGGATTGTTCCCTGCAGATGCACGAGCAGAAGCTGTTGGAAGTGTCCGTTACCGTCGAATCGCTGCAACTCGCGTTGGAGCAGGCCGAGGCATCAGGGCGTGACACAGAGGCTGCTGTGTTAAAGCAGGATCTGGCGACCCTGCAAGCCATGGAGAGTGAGGCGGCAGAGTTTGGTGCCGCGGTAGGCCTGGACTCGGTGTCGACCTTCGAGTGTATTGTTGATCGCGACAAGCACTTTTTCATGGAGATGAACACGCGTATCCAGGTCGAGCACAGGGTGACTGAACTCTGCTACTCGCTGGTGTTTACCAACCCGGACGACGACAAGGACGCCTTCGTCGTAGAATCGCTGGTCGAAGCGATGGTGTTGCTTGCAGCCCATGCCGAGAAGCTTCCTCGCCCGGAACGTCGCGTCAGGGAGAACGACAGTGTAGAGGCGCGCCTGAATGCGACCAACCAGGCACTGCAGCCCCATGCCGGTGGTGTGATTGAATCCTGGAGCGATGCGATCGACGGCGAGATTCGCGATGACCAGGGTATCAGCCTGCACAATCCCGATACCGATGTGTTCATGAAGTACACCCTGGCAGGCGCCTACGATTCCAATATCGCACTGCTGCTGACAGTAGGGGATTCACGTCTGGAAACGTACCAGAATATGGCCGATACCATCCGCCAGACGCGAATGCGCGGCAAGGATCTGGCCACCAATCTGGAATTCCACTACGGCCTCGTCAACTGGTTCATCGGGCAAAACATCAATGCGCGGCCCACCACGCGCTTCATCGTTCCGTACCTTACCGCTGTCGGCGAGTTGAAGCAGCAGGCCAACAACCTGGACCTGGATTACGCCTACCGGGAAGTCAGCCAGACCAGTCTGGCTGACAGTGACGGCGATGCCCGCGCTGCTCTCGCCCATGCCCTGCAAATGAAGCAGTCGTTGATGTTGCGCCCGCTGGACAGGCTGTTGGCCGAGCCGCACGTTCTCAGCGGCTGGTTAAGTATCAATCGCGACTGTTATACGTTGATAGAAGGCAAGATTTGCTGGAACGAAAACCCCATCGAGCTGCTCGACGATACCTATCATTTTCTCAATATGGATTTTATACCCGGTGACAAGCCGCCCGCGGCCTCCATGATATGGGATCACGACAACGACATTCTGCAAAAAGCGCTGGCGTTCTACGATCAGCTGAATAACCGCCTCAATGCCGAGGACTGGGTTGAACTCTGCTCGTTGCTGGACGGCGAACAGGCGCCCAAGGGCTTCGACAAGGATCTGTGGCAACAGGTTCGTGCAGCGCACATTGGCTTCCAGGCGGGGACCGATATTCTGGCGATCCTGCCCAGTATCGCCGAGACAACAGGCTTCTATGATCTTACGGTCAATGAGGACCTGACGATCCACATCCCCGAACGCTTGACTGAATCTGAGCTTCAGGATGCGATGGCCAAGGTGTTGGTGCCGCCGCCGGTTGCCAACTCAGATGAAATTCTGGCCGAAAGCGGCGGCATGTTCTACGGCCGTGAAACGCCAGAGCATGATCTGTATGTACAGGTCGGCGATCACTTTGAGGCCGGCGATCCGCTGTTCATTATTGAAGTGATGAAAATGTTCAACAAAGTCTACGCGCCGTTTTCCGGTACCATCAAGGAAGTACTGGTGGACACCGATGGCACCATCATCGCCAAGGGGCAGCCGATATTCAAGATTGAGCCGGACGAGGTTGTCGAGGAAACGCCGCCGGAAGAAATCGCCGCTCGCCGCAGGAAAGCGACAGCTGGTTTCCTCAAACAAATTTGAGTCAAGGAGAATTCCCCTATGATTACTGCGCTTGATCACATTGCTGTCGCCGTGCCGGACCTGGAAAAAGCCATTAAACGTTTTGTCGAGGATTTCCAACTCCCGCTGGGCGGCACTGAAGATGTCGTTGAGGCGAAGACCAAAGCGGCATTCCTGCCCTTACCGCCAACCAACATTGAGCTGATTCATCCGCTGAATGACGAAGGTCCGGTAAAAACCTACCTCGAAAAAAAGGGGGGTGGCCTGCACCACCTGTGCTTTCGCTCGGATGATATCGAAGCCGATGTGGCGCGGCTGCGTGAGAAGGGTTATGTGTTCCTCTCCGATGCACCTTCACCGGGCGCTCACGGCTCCATGGTGATTTTTATTCACCCCAAGAGTGCTGACGGCGTGCTGATCGAGATCAACCAACCCGCCGAGGATCACTGAACAGACGCCAGCGCATTACCGAGGTAGCACCATGAGTGACAAGATTTACGACCGCGCCAGCGCCACGCCTGCCAGCTGGGCAGAGCTGGCCAGGAAACAGCTGAAGGGGAAAAGTCCGGAGGAGCTCACCTGGCAAACGCCGGAAGATATCGCGGTGCGCCCCCTGTATACCGCGGCCGACGTGGAGTCATTGCAGTACGTCGACACCATGCCGGGCCTCTCACCCTATATCCGTGGCCCACAGGCTACGATGTATGCGGGCAGACCCTGGACCATACGCCAGTACGCAGGTTTTTCCACCGCCGAAGAGTCCAACGCGTTTTATCGCAAGGCGCTTGCCGCAGGCGGGCAGGGTGTTTCAGTCGCTTTCGACCTGGCTACCCACCGCGGTTACGATTCCGATCACCCGCGAGTGACTGGTGATGTGGGCAAGGCGGGTGTGGCTATCGACTCGGTCGAGGATATGAAAACCCTCTTCGACGAAATTCCGCTGGACAAAGTGTCTGTCTCAATGACCATGAACGGTGCGGTTCTGCCGGTGCTAGCAGGCTATATCGTTGCTGCGGAAGAGCAGGGCGTGGCCCAGGAGCAGCTTGCCGGCACCATTCAGAACGACATTCTGAAAGAGTTCATGGTGCGCAACACCTATATTTACCCGCCGGCGCCAAGCATGAAGATCATCGGCGATATTATCGCCTACTGCTCGCAGAATATGCCGCGCTTCAACACCATTTCGATATCTGGATACCACATCCAGGAAGCGGGAGCCAACGCGGCGCTGGAGCTTGCCTATACCCTGGCGGACGGCAAGGAGTACATCCGTACTGCCATCAACGCCGGCCTGCACATCGACGACTTTGCTCCGCGTCTGTCGTTTTTCTGGGGCATCGGCATGAACTTCTACATGGAGATTGCCAAGATGCGCGCAGCGCGCATGCTCTGGGCGCGCATCGTGTCGCAATTCAACCCGGAAAACCCGAAGAGCTCCATGCTGCGAACGCACAGCCAGACGTCTGGCTGGTCGCTGACCGAGCAGGATCCCTACAATAACGTTGTACGCACCACGATAGAGGCAATGGCTGCCGTGTTCGGTGGTACGCAGTCCCTGCACACCAATGCATTGGATGAAGCCATAGCGTTGCCCACTGAGTTTTCAGCGCGGATCGCGCGTAACACCCAGCTCATCATTCAGGAAGAAACCGGCATCACACGGGTGGTCGATCCGTGGGGTGGTTCCTACATGATGGAACATCTCACTCAGGAGATTGCGGACAAGGCCTGGGCACTGATCGAGGAAGTCGAGGAGGCCGGCGGCATGGCAAAGGCCATTGAAACCGGCATGCCCAAGCTGCGCATTGAAGAGGCCGCCGCTCGCAAGCAGGCACGCATCGACCGCGGTGATGACGTCATCGTGGGGGTTAACAAGTACCGTGTCGATACAGAAGATGAAGTAGACGTTCTGCAGATCGACAATGAAGCGGTACGGCAGTCGCAGATTGATCGACTAACCAGTATCCGCAGCAGCCGTGATGAAGCGGCCGTTGAAGCTATTCTGGAAGACATTTACCAGTGCGCAGTCTCCGGCGAGGGCAATCTGCTTGAGCTTTCGATCGAGGCGACACGCCGCCGGGCCACTGTGGGGGAGATTTCGTACGCAATGGAAAGGGAATTTGGGCGCTATAACGCGCAGGCGCAAACCGTGTCAGGCGTTTACGGTTCAGCCTTCCAGGAGGACGAGCAGTGGCAGGGTATCAGCAAGGATATCGATGCCTTTGTCGAGCAGCACGGCCGCCGGCCGCGCATGCTGGTCTGCAAAATGGGCCAGGATGGGCATGATCGCGGCGCCAAGGTAGTGGCGACAGCCTTTGCTGATGTCGGTTTCGACATCGATTTGTCGCCCATGTTTTCCACGCCGGAGGAGGTCGCACGTCAGGCGATTGAGAATGACGTCCATGTGGTTGGAGCCTCTTCCCTCGCAGCAGGCCATAAAACGCTGGTGCCGCAGCTTGTCGAGGAGCTCAGAAAGCAGGGCGCAGAGGACATCGTGGTCATCGCGGGTGGGGTCATTCCCAAGCAGGATTATGATCACCTGTACAATGCGGGTGTGAAGTGCATCTTTGGCCCGGGAACGCCTATCCCGCAGTGTGCCAGGGATGTGCTGGATGCGGTGAACGGTTCCCAGACCTAGGCCGTCGCTTGTTTCGGCATGCAGGGCGCCGCCCGCGCTCTGCATACGCCTCATGTTCCGCCCCCCCCCAGCAGTTTCTGGTGGACTTCAGTGTGATGTTTTACCCGCAAAGGCTGCAGTTTCCAATGCCGCGTGTGCTACCCGCGATGTGTCAACCGTTGCACGAAGAACGCAGCGGAATTGTCTCGACGTTGACGATGGCAGATGCGCTATGCGCCGTGCCTGAATGTGTATAATCCGTAGGCTATGACCGAGTTCAACTTACAGGGGCTGCTGGAGGGCAATCGTCGCTCTCTCGCCAAGGCCATTACGCTGGTTGAGAGTAAACTCGACAGCCACCGCGAGCAGGCGCAGGATATCCTCGAAGCCGTACTTCCCCATACCGGCAACAGTATTCGCATTGGCATCACCGGTGTGCCCGGCGTCGGCAAATCTACCTTTATCGAGGCATTTGGACTCTACCTCATCGAGCAGGGAAAGCGAGTCGCTGTGCTGGCGGTTGATCCGAGTTCACCGATTGCCGGTGGCTCCATTCTGGGTGACAAAACACGCATGGAGGAGTTGTCGCGCAGGGATGAAGCGTTTATTCGGCCCTCGCCATCAGAGGGCACGTTAGGTGGCGTAGCGCAGAAAACACGGGAAACCATGCTGTTATGTGAGGCCGCAGGCTACGATGTCATCCTGGTTGAAACGGTGGGCGTCGGGCAGTCTGAATACCAGGTTGCCGGCATGGTGGACTTCTTCATGGTCCTCATGCTACCTGGCGGAGGCGACGAATTGCAGGGTATTAAAAAGGGCATCATGGAACTGGCTGATGCCCTTGTTATCAACAAGGCGGATGGCGACAGCGAAAAACTTGCGACCATGACCCAGCGGCAATACACCAGTGCCATGAATCTATTGCGTCACACCAGTTTCTGGACACCGCGGGTGATGACCTGCTCGGCCACACACAACATCAACATCGACGCTGTGTGGGGCATGCTGGTTGATTACTATTTCCAGGCCATCGCCGAACGCGCATTCGATGCAAAGCGCGCGGAGCAGAATCGCGACTGGATGCATCAGCTGGTCAATGAGCTGTTGCTGTTGCGCCTGTCGCAAAATCCAGCGGTAAAGGCGCTGGTGCCGGAGCTTGAGTTAGGCGTTGAGCGCTCGGAAATTACGGCCTACGCAGCGGCGAGGCGCATCATGGCGCTGGTTTGAGCCGTGATAAACCGTCGCTTTCAGGCGCTTGAAAAGCTGATCAACCTCAGCGAGGGCTACTGCGCCCAGTTCCGCATTGATCATTTGCACCTGCTGCTGTTTCATCGCAACGGAGAAACTCACCTGGTCGAAGCCACCTGTCCGCACCGGGCGCACTTGCTCGATAACGCCAGCATTGTCGACGGTACCATTGAGTGCCCCGCCCACCATTACCGCTTTTCCTTGCAAGACGGCTCCCCGATCAACTCACCCGGTGAGCCCTGTCGCAATCTGCGGGTATTCCCGCTGGTCTATGAGGGTTCGGAAATCGGCGTAATGCTGGATGAACCACTGTAAGGGTCGGTGCTACAGGGCGACGCGTACAGGCGCCGCCTCTTTCAGCCGGCCAGAATGGTGTTTCGTCGATGAATGTCGCTGAAACCAGCGCCGCGACGGTCGGGGAGAATCCCCGACCGCTGCCAGAAGCAGAGCGTTGCCGTTAGAAGCGATAGCCCAAGGTGACGCCGTAGGTGCGGGGCTCCAGCAACTGGTAGGTACGGTACAGTCCCACCGCTGCATCCTGCAGGTATTGCCCCGTCCAGTGATCCTCATCTGCAATATTGCGCACCCAGAGTTCGCCATACCAGGTGTCATCTGCAGCGGACAGGGTAGTGGAGGCATTCCAGACGTCCCAGCTGTCCAGGTTGTCATCTTCGGTATTAAAGATGCGCGTGTAGAACTCATCCTGGTAGTAGTAGCTTGCCGACACATCCAGCTTCATGCCGTTGTCCATAAAGAAGGTATAACTACCGGCCAGGTAAGCCGAGAACTCCGGCGCATTCGGTAGTTGGTTCCCCTTTACGTTGACATCGATGCCGGGGCAGGTGGGGCCGCCATCCGGGCAATCCGCCGAGGTGAGCAGATTCTGGTTGCCCAGTGAAAGGATGTTTTCCGTGGTGCCCATCTGGTTGGGATTAGAAGGGTCGAAAGTCTCGTAATCGCCCAGTTCTGAATCCAGGTAGGAAAGGTTCATCATGAAACGCCAGTGTTCATCGGGCGCGAACACGAACTCAGCTTCCATACCGAATATCTCGGCGTCCATGTTTTCGTTGATTGAGGTCTGGTTAAAGATCTTCGATACCTGTAGATCCTGGTAATCGTAGTAGAACGCCGTCAGGTTGGCCTGCAGGGTGTTGTCCAGCAGGCGGGTCTTGGCGCCTACCTCGATGGAGTTGATGAACTCCGGCTCAAACTGGGACAGGCCCGGATCGCCGCCCTGTTCAGGGTCCAGCAGCGGTGATTCAGAACTGATCGGATTGAAGCCACCGCCCTTGTAACTGCGCGCGAGCGTGCCGTAGAGCATAATGTCTTCGTTCAGGTTGTAGTTGAGATTGACCTTGCCTGTGAACTCGTCGGACTCACTCTCAAAGGGAGTAAAACCGTCCGGTTGATCCAGGAATGCCAGGTAGATTGTGCGTTGCTCGTTCTCTTTGGTTTCATCGGTATATCTCAGCCCAACCGTCAGGTCCATCTTGTCGGTGATATTCCAGTACAACTCACCAAAGGCAGCCCAGGTTTCCAGTTCATAGCCGCGGCTGAAATTATCGAACACCCATTGGTCTTGCGGCACACCAAAGGTTTCGCCGAACAGCGACAAAGCCGACGAGTAGACGTAGAAGTGGGTATCGCCTTCGTAATGAAGATAAAACGCACCCGCGAGAAAGTTAATATCGCCTTCGTAGTCGGAGGCTATGCGAAACTCCTGGCTCCACTGCTCTGGTTCCGTAGTGGCGCGGTCATTTTGCTGCAGGAAGTTGACCGTACTTTCACCGTCGGGACCGCGCTGGTAGGTGGTAAACGTTGGCCAGGGTGTGGAGTTGACGGTGTAATCGTAGTCGTTCCGCGCATCGAGGGATGATTCGTGGTAACCAGTCAAGGAGTGGAAGCTGTGATTATCAGTTTCGTGATTCAGCTCGAGGCTGATAATCGTTTCGTCGGCCTCGTAGCGGGGAGTGAAGTCGAAAAATACTTCCCGCGGATCGCCCGGTCGTGGCGAATCCAGCCCGGTTTCATTCGGGTAGGTCAGGCCGGTTACGCTGCTGACCTGGTTGAGCAGAAAGCCGCCGACGGTGCCATTGGTATTGGCGCCCTGGTTGGGCCGGCCGCCATTGGGTAAGCAGCCCAGCACACCATCGGGATCGTTGTCGCAATAGCTATTGGAACCGCGCATGCGGTTACTGTCTTCTTCAAAATACTGGATGGTCAGGTGCGCCTCGGTATTTTCCCCGAACAGGAACGTGGTGGAGGAGCGTATCGCATACATGTCGCGGTCATCGATGTCGTTGCCGTCCACCGCGTTGTCCACGTAACCGTCTCTGGAGGTGTAGAAAAGGGAGAAACGTTGCAGAATATTTTCGGTGATGGGCAGATTGAGTGCGCCGCGGGTGCGCAGATAGCTGTAGTCACCGTAGGATGCATCGATAAAACCGCCAAATTCATCTTCAGGCTTTTTGCTCAGAATGTTCACAACACCGGCTGTGGTGTTGCGCCCGTATAGCGTGCCCTGGGGCCCGCGCAGCACCTCCACGCGCTCGGTATCAAAGTACTCCGTTTCAAACAGGCGCGAGTTGTTCAGGTAAACACCGTTGAAGTGCACACCGGTGCCGGAATCCGAGGCCGATCCCACGGCCAGGTTGCCGATACCACGAATGGAAATCTGTGCGGTGGTAAAAAAGCCCTTACTCATCAGCATATTCGGCACCGCCATCTGGATGTCGAGGTTGTTATTGATGAGGCCTCTCTCCAGATCGGCCTGGGTAAAGGCACTGACGGCAATGGCAGTATCCTGCAGGGTGGTTTCGCGCTTCTCTGCCGTAACGATTACCTCCTCCAGGCCGCCGGCGGGTTGTGCCAGCACCAGGGGTGAAGCGATGCTACCTGCCAGAAAGACATACAGGGGAGTGCGAGGAAATTGAATTCTCACGGGAGTGCCTCCAGTTTTATATTTATGAGGTAAAGACGTAACGCTAACACTAGCAAGCCGAAGATGCTTCGTCTAGCCGCCGCGGCAGCCAGTTGGGTGGTTGCCGCGGGAGGTCAAGGAGGTGTCTGGAATCCGTAGAGCTCGCGGTATTCTTCGTCCTTCTCCGCGATCATGCGGGCCAGGTCTACCATTACCTTGCACTGCTTCCACGAAGCATCGTCCTGCATCTTGCCGTCCACCATGACCGCGCCACTGCCGTCTGGCAGGGCATCAATGACACGTCGTGCCCAGGTCACCTCGTCTGCCGGCGGGCTGAACACGCGTTTGGCGATATCAATCTGGCTGGGGTGCAGGGACCAGGCACCCACACAGCCCATCAGAAAGGCGTTGCGGAACTGGTCCTCACAGGCAAACGGATCATCGATTGCCCCGAACGGACCGTAAAAGGGCAGGGCGCCCACGGCAACGCAGGCGTCGACCATGCGACCCATGGTGTAGTGCCATAGATCCTGCGCGTGGGTCGCTCGTATCGCATTGGGGTCACTCTCAGACGGGTCATCGCGCACCAGGTAGCCGGGATGGCCGCCACCGATGCGCGTGGTTTTCATACGCCGCGAAGCAGCCAGGTCTGCAGGGCCCAGGCTCATGCCCTGAATGCGCGGGCTGGCGTTGGCGATCTCTTCCACATTGGCCACGCCGAGTGCTGTTTCAAGCAGGCAGTGCAGCTGAATGGGGCGCTCCAGTTCCGCGCGGGCCTCCAATTGCGCCAGCAGTTGGTCCGCGTAGTGAATATCCCAGGCGCCCTGGATCTTGGGCAGCATGATGACATCCACCTTCGCGCCCACCTCGGTCACGATGCGTGTGACATCATCGAGGAACCAGGGGCTGTCCAGGCTGTTCACTCGCGTCCACAGCTGGGTGTCGCCGAAATCACTGTCGCGCGCGATGTTGATGAACCCCTCACGCGCAGCCTCCTTGTTATCCACGGCAACAGCGTCTTCCAGGTTGCCGAGAATAATGTCGACCTGTTGAGCAATGGCCGGTGCTTTCTCCACCATCTTTGCGTTGCTCGGATCGAAGAAATGGATCATGCGCGACGGCCGCACGGGAATGTCCCGCAGCGGCTCAGGTGCGCCAAGTGCGAGTGGGGAAAAGAAATCTCTGGGGCTGCGCATAGTTAACTCCTGATCGTTGTGCGTATGGGTCTGTTGGCGTATGTACTTTGGAACGTGTTTGTCGGCGGGGAGTGTGAGCGGGCGCCCCCGTTCACCTGTTAAGCTTCTGTTGACAAGTATCCAATTGCCGCAGGGGATTGCCAATACTGCTACCGAATTCGCGCAGGAACTGCGCCGCGCCACCCAGTCGTTCCACGCCGTTACGGCCGAAATTATCTTCCACGCGCCGCAAAAGCCAGTGTGCCTGATTGCTATTGCGCCGCTGCTGTAGCTGGCCATCACTGTTCAGGTGTTCGAAGTGCGCCTGCAGGGTATCCGCCAGTTCCTGCAGCCCCTCGCCATGCAAGGCGCTGGTGGCTACAACCGGCACCGGCCAATTGCCGTCCGGATGCTGGCCGCCAAGGGCGCCACGCAACTCAGTCAGGGTACGACTGGCTTCCTCGCCCATATCCGATTTGTTAACCACGAGGATGTGGGGCACTTCCAGTATGCCGGCCTTGAGAAACTGGATGCTGTCGCCGGCCCCGGGTTGCGCAACAAAGCAGGTTGTGTCGCAGCTGGTGGCCACGTCGATCTCGCGCTGTCCCACGCCCACCGTCTCCACCAGTACGATATCAAAACAGCACAGCATCACCAGACTCATGGGCCAGACCTCACTGCTGAGACCGCCAAACTGGCCGCGGTTGGACAGCGAGCGAATAAACACGCCGTCATCATTGCACGCGCTGTTCATGCGCAGTCTGTCACCGAGCAGTGCGCCGCCGCTGATGGGGCTGGAAGGGTCAACGGCGATGATACCGACGGTCAGGTTACGCTCCCGCCAAACACTGATCAACGCGGCAGTGAGGGTCGATTTTCCGACACCGGGTGGCCCCGTCAGACCAATGAGGTGCGCTGCCTGCTGCGGGCCGTCACTCAACAGGTGATCGAGCAGGGCTCTGGCTTGCTCACGGGCTCCAGGGCGGTGATCGTCGAGCAGGTTGAGCGCCCGGGCTATCGCTGCGCGGTCACCCGTGCGAACTGCACGGGCCAGTTGTTCGCTGTCTTGTGTTTCCGCCTGGACGTCCATCAGTGGTGCTTACGCAATGGCCTGTAGCCCGTTGGCAGCGCGAATAATATCGACCAGCTGCGCCATGATGGCATTCATATCGCTATCCTTGGGTGTAAAGACCGCTTGAACACCTGCGCTTTTCAGGGTTTCA
>JAUHYL010000058.1 GCA_030426545.1 Gammaproteobacteria bacterium | reverse complement strand
GTGATGAAAAGCCCCGGCCAGTTCGGCAAATATGTGCCGGTTGCGACGAGCGTTGTCCGCCAGGTAGTCGTATGCACCGCCTCCCATGCCGGCGACGTAATCCTGATGAATGCCGCGACGCGCAAAGCGCTGGGGGAACAGTGCCCCCAGAAACAGCGCCAAGTCGCCCAGTTGCTGCAACAACAGGCAGCGCTGATGTTCATTACTGGCCTCGCGCGCGTCGGCATACAAGAGCGCCAGCGGACGTACGTCGTAGTGGCCGTCAGCATAACTGAACAGTGCGTCGCTGCGGCCGAAGCGTTCCAGCATGGAGCCAATATACCAACAGGTGTCTTCGTGGGGAGGCGGGCTGAGCAATCGCGCGGATTGATTGAGGCGTTGCCGAAAGTAAAGGGAAAGCGACGTTTCGGTCACAGGATCCTGTACCGGTTCGACGATCATGGGTGGCTCTGACATCCACGTCCCTCCACTTTCTTCTTTCTTTTTACTATATTGTAAACGTGCTTCAAGTCAACGCGACAAAAGCGGCGCTAGTGCGCAAAAACGGTGTAAAAAAATCCACAAAGGCCCACCTGATCTTGCCTGAACATCCTGAGACATTGCCGTGAAAACTGCGCAACGCCTGCGCAGTTTTCTGGACAGGCACATCGATTACCGTGCAGCTGTCCTGGGCGCGCTTCTGCTGGGCAGTATCGTTTTCGTGATTAATCTGGAGCACGGTTGGCCGGGTGCGCTGACCGCCGCTTCCAAGCAGGGGATTTACACGTTCTTTGCGGGCGGCTACATGGCTAGACTCAACGAGCGCATTGCGCTGGCGATAAGCCCCGCCTGGCTGGCGGTGCCTGCGGGCGTGCTGGGTGCCGGGGGTCTGGCGGTAAGCCTCACCTATCTCGTGCACAGCCTGCGCGGCACCCCGGAACCGCTCAACTCAACCCTGCCGACACTTGTTTTGTGTCTGGTCTTCTTCACGTTCCTGGGGATTCACGCGCGGCACAAGCGATCACAGGCCGCAGCGTAATCGAGAGCGGCGTCGGTGCGTGTACAATCTTTCGCTGACGGTTCGATTCCCCAGGTGCCCGTTGTCAAACAGTGGGCGAAGGGGTTTTTCTGCACCTAGGAAGCTTGCCTGGAGACTGCCACGGGTTCAGCCGGGTTGGTTGCAATCTCTTCGCGCTCAATAGCCGCAAAGGTCACTCGTGGATTGTAGCCCTGGGACAGCAGGAATTTTTTAAGCGCCCCGCCCAGATCTAGCAGATCATGCGCGGCCAGTCCTGTCATCGAATCAGGATCGTCCAGCAGCGTTTCTGCCAGAGTGAGGGCGCCCTCCGATCCTTGCACGGAAAAACGCAGGGGCAGCTTTGCGACTGGCCTGCTCGGTAAGGGAGGGAGCAGGATGTCAGCAGGGGATTGCGCTTCGATCAGGTAGTCGGCAACGGCAGCCGTGTAACAAGTTTTCACGGTTAGTTGTTTCGGTGGCCGCCAGTTTTCCAGGGCCAGCGTGGCGATGGGGTGCGCGCTATCGCTGGCTCGTGGTAACGACTCAAAGTACTGTACGGGGATCCGATAGGCGCTGTGCACGAGATTTCTGGCGGCACCGAAGTCGGCGGTAATTACCGGCACGGTTTGTTCGTGTGCCTCAAGGATGATCCTGCCCAGCGATTCAATGGAGGACACGCTCAGGAAGAAAACGCAATCGCAGGCTGCCATTGCCCGGCGCACTGCTTCGTTGGATAGTGCGCCGCGAAAATCCACGCCGACTTCCAGTTCACGCAATTCCTGCGAAACACGCTGAAAGAGAAGTGCATCCCTGCGTTCGCCGGCCAGCACCAGGCGATCGATGTGGTGGCCCGCTTTGCGCATGCGGGAGATCAGCAGCGGAAGTTGATCGAAACCCTTGTCTTGTGACAGTGCACTGAAAAAACCGACAGTACCGCCTCCACCCAGTGTGGGGCTACGGGGTATTGTGCGAGTCATCGGGTAGTAGATCCGCGTCGCAGATACGCCCGGCACCGCATCGCTCCAGATGCTGCGGGCGTACTCTGATGGAAACAGGCGCTGGTCAGTAGGTCTCTCCAGTTTCGCCGCCACCGCTTCCTGCCAGATATAGCCGATCCAGCCCACCGTCCTGATCTCTCGAATAATTCTGACGTCGAGCTGTTCGCGTTCTCGCACCACAAAAAGCAACGCCGCCCACGGACCGCAGTTGGCATACACCGTGTCACAGGCGGTAAGAAAATCTCGGATGCGGCGATAGTCGGTGAACAGTTTTATGTCGGTTCGTAGCAGTTTGAGACCACCTGTCGCGGCAGTCTCCGCGAAGGCTCGATAGATATCTTCAAAACCCAGTACGGCGCCATCGCGAGCAGAGTGCCCTGTGTCCCAGGGGCCTTCAAAGATGCCTACGACATGACTTTCCTGGGGCATGTCAGAAGCGCGGGTGACTGAAGATTGGCGCCCGGTGACCGGTGCGCGCGGCATATTGCGTGCGCAATGTCCTGGCGTCGTACAGGGCTGAGGTGGCGGAATCCCGCCGTAAGCCAGACCGGTACGCTGTAGTGAGTGGGTTCGACAAAATGGCAGACAGTGTTTGAAGTGCATTACGTTGTCAGGAGGCGTCAGCCTAGCGGCTTTGTGCGGGAACGTCCACGCAAAAGTAGGGCAGGATCCGGTCTCAACCAATGCTCGCCGTTGGTAACGCCGGTAGGTGGCAGCTTTCCTCAAATTGATGGAAAAACACTGTGCCGATTCAGTCCCGATTGCAGGCGAGTTTGATGGAGCGTTCAACGTGACCTCGTTCAAACCATGTCCTGGCTTTCACCCTGCAGATAACGAGGATGTCCTCGTGTTCTTCATCGTCCCACAGGTAGGAGAGTTCAAGCTCGTAGTCTGTGCCGCCGGGCGCCGTGATCTCCTTCAGTATCACTTGTTCAATGTGTTCCGAGGCGACACCGTAGCCGTCGCGCTCTACACGTTGCAGTTCCTTGCTGGCCAGCGCTTGCGCCTCTGTTCTGTCCATCGAAGCACCTACTCCCCGGGCGGTGCGAGACTAGCAACCCGGTGGTGGTTGTTCTCCCAGGCGGTAGATTTTGCCGCTTTGCAGTTCCGCCGCATAGAGTTCGCGTATGAAGTCCTCACCAAAGGTTGAGATGCCTGCGAGTTGCCCTGTGGGCACCAGAATACGATGCGTAAGGTTGCTCGGAGAACCGCTCAACGCGCGCACGCTGGATTGGCAGAAATCGGAAAAAATGTACTGTCCTTTCAATTCCGGGCTGAACAGTCCGCGGTACACCCGGCCGCCCGTTATCGAGCACCCGGAAGTCTGGTGTGAATAGGTATACACAGGCGGCAGGTAGACCTTGTTGCAGTTGCTGAGATTGAACGGATTGTTGCCTTCATAGCAGCGCCATCCCAGGTTGATGCCGCCACTGTCTCCCGCTGGCAGGTAGTGCACCTCTTCTACGCTGTTCTGACCCACATCGGCGATCCACATCGCGCCGGTTTCCGCGTCAAACGTAAAGCGCCAGGGGTTGCGCGCCCCCAGGGCGAAAATTTCGTCGCAGCCAGCGCCGCCTGCACCATCCTGGTAGGCATTGCCGGGTGGGATGCTGTAGTTGGCACCCGCGCTGTTGCCATTGGAAATATCGCAATCGGGAGCGTTGCCGGGCCCCGCCGGGGTGTCCACGTCAATGCGCAGGATTTTCCCCAGCAGGGTGGAGGTGGTCTGCCCTGCATTGAGGGGGTCGCCACCGGATCCGCCATCACCGGAGGCAATGTAAAGATAGCCCTGGGGCCCAAAGTGGAGGTCGCCGCCGTTGTGATTGGAGAAAGTCTGCTCAAACTCGAGCAGGACCCGTTCGCTGTTGGGGTCGGCAAGATTTGCATCCGCGCTCACACTGAATCGGGAAATGCGTGAACGATCCCGCCCCGGGCCCGGGTCATACGTGTAGTAAACGTAGAAATAACCGTTGTTCTTGTAGCCCGGGTGGAAAGCGAGCCCGAGTAACCCCATCTCGCTGGCGCCGTCGTCCACGCGGGATGAGATATCCAGGAAGGGTGTGCCTCGCACACTGCCATCGCGTCGCACGATTTGAATCCTGCCGGCTCGCTCGGCAATAAACAGTCGATTGTCTCGGGCGTTGGTTATAACCACGGGTTGCGTCAGGCCCGAGGCAAACAGTGTCACTGGCAGTTCTCCGCTGGGCGGATCCTGAGGATCCGGTGGCGGCTCGAAACCGTTGATGACGTCGATGTCCAGCGTTGCAGTGGCGACCGCGTCACCCAGCAGGTCCAGTGCGCCGTTGGTGGAATTGCCCGCGGCATGCAGCGTCACGTCTGCGTCGTAGTTGGGCGCGGTGTACTGAAAGTTGAAGGCCGCCACACTGTTGCTCAATCCCTTGGGAGCCGTGTGCGTCAATTCCCCCTGTAGCAATTGCAGGTCTCCGCCCTCGGGGCTGAGCGCGCCCACACCGTTCTGTGATGAGATGCCCACGCCGGCGCTTTGCCCGGGGCCGCCTACAACGATAACCGCCAGGGTGTGCGTACTGCCGGCGTCCATGGTGTCGGGCCCCCAGATGCCGACCACGGGCGGCGTGGTTCCGTCAGCATCCGGTGCGTGGCAAACATCACACGTGGCGCCGGAGTTCAACGACGGATCGCCCGAAAAACCGGTGCGTCCCCCGGCGCTGGCAAATGCCTGTGTGACGCCCAGTGTGCTCACCAGGGCGAACGCTGCCAGTGTGGTCTTGCGCCCTGGTGCGCGGTGGCGATACGCAGGCCTGCAATCAACAGACAAGCGCGGGTATTCCGAAAACCTAAATTGCTGCATGACCTACCTCCTGTAACGCGGCATGAGCATTTTCAGTATAGCCCAATCGTTGAGCAGTACTGCTGCAGGGCCTGGCGAGCCAGCGCTTCCATCAGTCCTGCAGTGATTGCGCGATGTCCTGTAGATAGTCGATGTAAGCCAGTTTGTAGCGTGGATCGAAGTTCTTTTGATCCGCGGCCAGCTTTACGATGACCACCCGATTGCGTGGGTGAACGTAGACAGTCTGACCCCAGATGCCGCGGGCGAGGAAGTCCCCGTCCCAATCGCGCGGTGTCCACCACTGGTATTGATACCCTGAAACATTGGATGAATTTGGATTGGTGCCGGGCATCAGGTGGGGTTTGTCGGGTGTCACGGCGCGCTCAACCCAACCCTCTGGCAGAATGCGCTGCTTCCCCCGCATCCCTTTGTTCAGATAGAGCAGGCCGAGCTTGGCGTAGTCCCGCGCGCTTGCTGCCATGCCGCCCATGGCCAGTTCGATGCCCTGCTCGTCCAGCACCCAGAGGCCCTTGTGCTCCATGCCCAGCGGATGCCACAGGCGATCAGTCATATAGTCGGTAAGCGACTGGTTGGTGACTCGCACCAACAGAATGCCCAGCAGTTGTGTGTTGATGCTTGCATAGTGATTGAAGGTGCCGGGGGTGTGTTCGCGTTGCAGCGTGTTGATGTACTGCAGGTACGTCAGTGGCGGCACCTGGGTAGTCATGCGATTGATGTCGGACTTCGGATCTGTGTAATTCTCGTCGAACTTCACGCCGGAAGACATTTGCAGCACATGCTCGATGGTGACCCCGGTGAAGGCGGCGCTGCTGAGTTCTGGTAGGTAGAGCCGAATGGGGTCCTGCAGGCTCTTGATGCGCCCCTCGTCCAGCGCAATGCCGATCAGCGTGGCTGTGAAGGATTTGGCAACAGAAAAGGAGGTATGCAGGCTGTCTCGACTGTCGCCATGCCGGTACTCTTCAAAGACGATGCCGCCATCCTTTATTACCAGTAACGCCGAAGTGTCTGACACTTCGATGAACTCTTCCAGATTCGTTGGCTTGCCCAGGAAGTCTCCTGAGAAGGTCAGGCTGTTCTTGTTCTTGCCGAGATCCCAGGGCCTGGGCGATGGCGGCATGGTTGAGGTGGGTACAAATTTGTCCATGTTGCGAAAATTGGCAAAGCGGTCTCCGCCAAACATGGCAGAGAAACCGCCTGTATCTCCCTCTGCCGCGGTGCCCCCTATGGTGAGTTGTGCACTGGATGGCAGGGATACCAATGTTGTGAAAAAAAAGGTCGCCAGTATTGCCGGCCAGTGGGTGCGCAGACGGTTCATGTGTTTCTCCATTGGTAGCGGTGAGTGCTCGTCAGAGCAATATTGACGGTCAGTCAAGCCGGTCTGATTCGAGTATATCACTGACCTCAGATTCTGCCGCGGTTCCATCTGGTGGCTGTTTGCACCCGTCTGGATGACTGCAAATGGTTGCGGAAAATTGCATCGCCAGACATGGCTGGAAAGGTGTCGCGGCGGATTAAGATCGAGTATCGGCGTGCAAAACTTTGCGTTGCTGAGGCACTTTGTGTCGCCAGGATTCTCTGATCGTGCATTTTGCGCCACTACAGTGTGTGATCTTCATCACAATACTGTGCACTGGCCCCGATGGCGTGCTTTCGTGAAATTCTTCCATTCGAAGAATTGTAATCTTTCGGTGGGGAGAAATACTTCGATCAAAACACTGTATATATAGGGTTTTCGAACTATCGCTAAAACCGCGATAAACAGATATATCCATGGGTTGTTTCGCCATATAACAACAAACATGCCGAATTCGTTGATTTTCCCTTTCTTACCGCACCCCAATTTCCCTAGCATTACCACGTCGCCCGCGAACCAAAAAAACTAACCGCAGCGGGCAGCCCTCAAGGAAGAACGACAGGCAACTTTGTTGCCGATCATGGATGAGTGGATGGTGTGTGTTCATGAAAAAGTCAGGTATCTCTGTTCAAAAACTGGCAGTCACAGGTGGGCTGATCGGTGAACGGATAGTCAGCCTGCGAACCACACCGATCCCCTCAGCCGTCTACGCAAGGCAAGCCCTTGAGGAAACATGCTAAATGAAATCTGTAACCGCAAAAATATTACTCGTACTGGCGCTTGGAATGGCGTCCAAAATTTACGCGCTCTCAGGAAGTCCGCACGAGAGCTTCAGCTGTGCGTCACCGCAACCCTTCTCACGCTTTTTCAAGTTGCAGTGTTCGGTAGATCAGGCGCAATACACGGCACCGACGGCGAGCTGGAGTTATCCGGTGGCCTTCATTGTGCCGAAGGCGCCGGGACCGCATCGCGTTAAAGTGAAACTGTCTGGCTACAGCGCCAAGCCCGAAGCATTCTGCACCGGGCTGGATTGGGCCAGCGACGACTTTATCGTTATCAAACCCTGTGCTGCTCACTATCCCGATCTCAGCATGCACGCCATCGATGGTGTGCGGCCCATGGGGTGGTGGGGCTGGTACCGCGGTCCTTCAAACAGCATGCGTTTGGGCCTCTCCGTCAGTAAGGCCGCCATGGACCTCGACAGCGACATGGACGCAGGTATCTACCTCGAGGGATCCAGCTATGGAGGTACCGGGGCAATCCTGCAATCCATGATGTTACGGCAGGCGGATCCCTGGTGGGGCAACCTGATCTCGGTCGTCAGGGCAGATATCCCGCATACCAATTTCATCAAGAACTGGATGAACTACAAGCCTGTTGATCTGGCCTGGGAAGGCTATAACCGCGACGGTGCGGATATCGAGAAGCAGATGGCAAACGGATCACTCGATCAGATCTACTACCGGGTCAATGGCTCTCCTGCCGATACCAGTGTCATTTTTGACCTGGAATTTTTCCGCCTCTGTAACCAGTACAAGGTTGCCTGTTTTGGTACCTGGCATAACGCCGGGCACACCATAGCGGAACCGGGCATCAATCTTCCGTTCTACTCGCTCTACGCCGGTCCGGATATGGACGTACGCCTGGATCAGATGCTCCCCGTGTTCACCAATAGCAGCGCCAATCACTGGGGCAACAAGCGTGGTCACTACAATCTCGGCTTGCAATGGCACCAGGGCGGTTACTACATCGACAGTGATGTCGGGGTGTTGTTGCCGATTCGCTATGTCGCACAACGCAATATTGGCGGCGGCATTCCCGATCAGCCCAGCCAGGCCACTTTCGATGTCACCGTGCGTCGCATAACCAACTTCGCGCTTGAAGTGGGTACGCGGGTGAAATGGGAGCTGCGCAACGAAATTGGCCACTATGGTTCGGGCCAGGTCACCGTTACCCGCAAAGGCGAAGTGACGGTACCGGGCCTGACACTGCCTGATTCACCGGAGTACGCGGGTTTGATCCTGACTGTAATTCGCTAGGTGATGAAATCGCCATCGCAGTACCGAGCGCGTCGGACGCTAGAGCAAATTCAGGTCGACCAGGGCATCCCCGGGGTCTGACGCGCGCGCTGGGCACATGCCATTGGCGAGAAATAAGCGTGGGTTGTACCAAGGTATAACCGAAAAGTGGACGAATCACCTGTTTTCTGTTTGGAGGCAGGTGAAATTTTATTACGGTGGTGACATCCGGTTAGTAGAAAGCTAATTCGTAACCGGTAGTTGTGAAGAGTTTGGAAAAGAAAATCCACCGTTACATTTAGGGGCGTTACGCGCATGCGCAGTTTGTTTGTCGCGGCTATCTGGGCCGCACTTTCTTTGAGTCTCGTCGGTTGCGGCGGTGGTGGTGGCGGCGGTGAAGAGTCTGGGCAGCCTTTGTCTTCCGGTGAACCCGTAGTTGCTCCGGAAGCGCCTACGGTACAGCTGCCGTCTACCTTGTTAGGCAATCCCGGCGAGGGTTCCCCGACGGATCCTTCGGGGTCTGGTGGTGAGGAGCCCGTGTCGCCGGGCCCTGGAGCGCCCTTGCCCAATCCCGGGGGCAATCCCGGTGAGGACGAGGAGGAGACGCCTCCCACTGAGGAGCCGCCTTCGGAAGAAGAGGAAACCGCGGAAGAACCCGTGCCCCCTTCGGAGGAGGAAGAAGTCGCCGACCAGATAGAAGGCGTCTTTGAAGGCATCGTCTACACACGGCAACCGCGTGCGACAACACCCGTACCGGGCACGGCCATTCATGACGCATCGAACTGGCAGCATGTTTCTGACGTTGGGCGCATCAATCGTTTGATTGGCGAGGCCGACGTGGTAATCGATGATCTGCAGGGTACGACACAGGTTATTCACAATTGCACGATGTCAAGCGAGATCTGCGTTGCGCAGGAGGCGCGGGTGAGCCCCGATGGTACGCGCATTGTTTACTCGGTGGGCTATGGCAACGATGTGCGTGAGGTACAGTTCGGGTCGGATAAAATGGGCGTGTTTGACATACAGAAGCTGACTCATGCCAAGCTGTTTATCTACGACATAGCGTCCGGCATCAGTACACCGATTCCCAATCATCCCGCCAATGCGATTGATCGTCAGCCAGAGTGGCTGGATATCAACACCATAGTGTTCGCCAGTAACCGGGCCAACCTGTACCCGCACAAGAGCCAGTTCAGTCAGCACCGTGGAACTTTCCCCGGTGGTGGTAAGCGCTGGTTCGGAACCGACTACGGCGTTTCCCAGTACTATGGATACGGTAACGAAGGCAAGTCGATGCAAATATGGACGATGGACATCGATGGTACCAATGCGCGCAATATCAGTCCGCATGAAACCATGGCTCTGTCACCCATGGTGATGGCAAACGGCGATATTCTTTACTCCTGCTGGAACGGCCACGCGAATGAAGCCTTCGACGGCAAGTTCCGTCACACCAACTCACCGGGCACCGAAGTGAACAAGTGGTGGCTGTGCCAGGTTGACGGTAACGGCGGGGGCGGGAACGTTGTGCTCAATGGCCACAGTTCGCCTCTGCTGAAAACACGCGACTGGCTGGCACCGGATGTTACCGGTGGCGAAGGTGCGTCCGAACTGCGCGCGATTCGCTCTGCAGCCGAGATTCGCAAGGACTACATCGCTGTAACCAATTACTACCGCGCGAACCACACAGGCAGCATGGGTATCGTCTACGGCATGGGTTACAAGGGCCCGGGCGTTGAAGGCGTCTCCGTACTCAACAACTTCGACCATCACATCTTCAATGGCACCGCCGAGGGCTCTGGGCGTTACATCCCCAGCGACTTTGTTGCACTTACTCCCTATGGCAATGACCAGGATACCGCTGTGCGCCGCGATGGAAATGGCCGTGCGATGGGCAAGGCGGGCTATCCCAGTCCGCTACCGGGCACCGATGACTATATGATTACCCATGCTCGCGGGAACTGTTACGAGGTTACTCCGGGCTCGGATGCCAATCTCGATTGGACCGGGGGTGAGCCCCTCTGTCAGAAGGGAATCTACCGGGTGAAAGCTGACCAGGTCACTGACCCTTTCGACACGTCGCAGATGAGCCTGCTTGCCGGTAGTAGCCAGTGGCAAATCTATGATGCTGATGCGATTACCAACTACCAGTCACTGTGGGGTCAGCCCATTCCGGATCGCACGCCCGCATTGACGGGTAACCGCTGCTTCATTGAAGTCGTCGACGCGCGCGCTGCAGAACTGCAGCCCCCCAAAGCCTATGACTGGGACCAGACGCTTTACGAGCAATGTTCCAGCCAGGGCTGCGCGGTAAACTCCGAGGACGCTTCGTTCCATGCTGATCAACTGGAGTATCTCACCGTCTACGAGGTTGAGATGTGGGACGTCACCTGGTCGAACGGCAACCAGCAGACCTTCGGCCATACCACCAATAATCATGGCTTCAAGCGCCTTGGCGTCTGGGGTTACCAGGAAATCGAGAACGATGGTTCCGTGCGCATGGAAGTGCCCTGTGAAACGCCCATTCAGATAGTCGGGCAGGATGAGAACAAACTGACCATCGCCCATGATGACAAGCTGCACTCTCTGCGCCGTGGCGAAACGCGTACCTGTCACGGATGTCACGACGGACACTCCGAGGAACGTGCGGCCGAGATTGGCCAGTCTGCCGTTGAGCGGTTTGCCGCGACGCTGTCGGCGGGTACCAATCCTTCGTCGCCGAACAACGGCTTCCGCGTGGAATGGTCAGACGTGGAACCCATCATTGTGAACCGCTGTAGCGGTTGCCACGATGACATGAACAATGACGATGGCGTGCTCGCATCGCGCATCGCCTGGGACTTTGAGCAGCTGGATTGGCCGTGGATGAGCAGGCAGCCGGTAGCCAATGGTTCCTTCCGCCTGCCACGACCCTATACCAGTAAGTGGGTGGCGAAACTGGCGCGCAATTCCCTGCTGTACTGGAAGTGCATGAACGGTCGTCAGGACGGCAGAACCGATGGCCAGTACCCTAACGACATCGACTTCGGCGCCAACCATCCTACGTCGGCTACCGTCCAGGAATGTCGCACTATCGGACACTGGATTGATCAGGGAATTCAGCAGGACCCCTGAGTTACCAACTCCTCTCACTCGTATCGGTTACCGCTGCACTCTATACGTCGCCAGCGGTAACCGGAATCCCGCGCTACAGGGCAGCAACGTGCACAGGATGAATTGCTGAAGGACTCGCCGACTCCTGGCGCGTTCCTCGGCCTGCTGCGCTTCGCGATTCCTCATTTTCACTGGTCCGCCGCGCCTTGTTCGTCGGCTTGGCTTGCTTGTGGCGGCATATCCGCTAATCTGTTACCGCGTCAGTCACCTCGGCCGGGAGGCACCTGTGAAGAAAGTTATGAGTTCTTATTGGACGAGGGTGTTGCTGCCCCTGGCAATTTTAGTTGGCAGTGCACATGCCATTGCGCAGCAGAGCGCAGTGGATTGGCCGCAAGAGATCGCCGCTGACGAGGGTCTGATTGTTGTCTATCAACCACAACCGGATAACCTCGAAGGCAATCGCCTGAGCGCTCGCGCTGCCATGTCCATCGAATTGAAAGATGGTTCCGAACCGATTTTTGGTGCCATGTGGATCAGCGCCCGCATTGAAACCGATCACAGCAACGATATCGCGACCATCAGCGACGTTCGCGTTACCAGGGTCAACTGGCCAGATTCGAAAGACAACCAGGAGCAGCGCTTCACGCAGGTTGTCGAGGCCGCGGTGGCTGAAAGTTCGATGACTATCAGCCTTACACAGTTGTCATCGGCCCTGGCGGTATCGGAGCAGGTGCAGAAAAGCCTCGAAAACCTGAACACTGAGCCACCGCAACTGTTGTTTCGCGAAGAGTTGGCGGTGCTGCTGCTCTTTGATGGCAAACCGCGCTTTACCCCGATTGACAACAGCGACTATGAGCGCGCTATGAATACGCCGCTCGCCGTTGCCAGAAAGAAGGGCAAGTACTACCTGACCAGCGGCAGTCTCTGGTATGTGGCCGATGACGCATTGGGCCCGTGGCGCCACACCACTAACCCGCCCGCTGACCTCGTCGCCATGGTTCCCGCCGGCGAGGAACCGGCGCCTGCCGCCATCCCCGCGATTGTTACCGCCACCGAACCTACCGAGTTGATCGTTACGCAGGGCAAGCCTGACTGGTCCAGCCTGGAAGGCGGCAAGTTGCTGTATGTCGTAAACACGGAAACGCCCTGGTTACGCGATTTGGCCAGCGGCAACATGTATTTGCAACTGTCGGGCCGCTGGTTCCGTTCCCGGTCTGAGGACGGCCCCTGGACGTTTGTTCGCAGCGACAAGTTGCCGCAGGCGTTTTCCGACATTCCTCCCGCTTCCGACATTGGCGGGGTGCGTTCATCCGTTGCCGGGACGGAGGAAGCCAATGAAGCTCTGGCGCAGGCGCAGATTCCGCAGACTGCAGCGATCAAGCGCGACGAGGCGCAACTTGCTGTGGAGTATGACGGCGCACCGCAGTTTGAGCGTATCGAGGGAACCGATGTTACTTACGCCGTGAATACCGGCGCCCAGGTACTGCGGATAGATGGGAAGTACTACGCGGTAGATGAAGGCGTCTGGTTTGTCTCGGGTGACGCCAAAGGGCCCTGGCAGGTAGCTGACAGTATTCCCCAGGACAAGATTGCCGAAATCCCGCCGACATCACCGGTGTATAACACCACCTTTGTGACGGTTTACGATGCCACGCCTGAAGTGGTTTACGTAGGTTATACGCCCGGGTACCTCTGGTCGTTCCCGTACTATGGCGTGCCGGTTTACGGTACCGGCTGGTATTACCCGCCCTACTGGGGCGGCTACTACTATCCGCGCACGCCCACCTGGGGCTTCCATGTGGGCTACAACCCGTGGACAGGTTGGAACTTTGGCGTGAGTTGGGGTGGGCCCTTCTTCCGTGTAGGCGTTTCCTGGGGAGGCGGCTGGGGTGGTGGCTGTTGCGGCGGCTGGTATGGCGGCGGCTACCGTCATAACGACATCAACATTAATACCGGTGACATCAATATCGGCAACAACATTAATGTGGGCAACCGACGCGACAAGCTCGCCGATGTGCGCCGCGATGGCAGTCTTCGCGATGGCGGCCACCGCAATCTCTATGATCGACCGCAGAACCGCAAGCGCAATGCCGGCCCAGCCAATCGAGACAGCCTGGCGAAGCGGGCGAAAAGCAATCCGTCCAGGGCCAACAACGTGTTCGCTGGCCGTGACGGCCAGGTGGCGCGAAAAACCGGTAACGACTGGCAGGTGCGCGACAACAGGCAGTGGCACCAGCCCGCTACCCCGGCAGCGGACAGATTGCCCGGGGGCGACCGCGGGCACGGCATTGATCGCACTCCCATGCCGCAGCGCCCGCAAATCAATCACAGTCAAATGAACAGGGAGTTTCATGCGCGGCAGCGCGGAAATTTCCGTCGCAGACGCTAGTCGACCCCGGGAGCACCGGGGCAAACCGAATCAACCAAAGGGAAATAACATGATCACAATCCACCACCTCGGAGTATCCCAGTCTGATCGCGTCGTCTGGCTTATGGAGGAACTTGAACTGCCGTATGAATTGAAGTGGTACCAACGCGGCGACGATTTTCTTGCGCCACCCGAATTTCGGGCGCTGCACCCGATTGGGACGGCGCCGATTATTACCGATGGCGATCTGGTAATGGCCGAGTCCACAGCCATCGTGGAGTACGTTTCACAGCGCTACGGTGCAGGGAAACTGTCCGTCGCGGTTGATGATCCCGCCTACCCGCACTACCTGTTCTGGATGCAGTTTAATAACAACTTCCAGTCCGCCCTGTTCATGAAAATGGCCTACGGCGCCGGCGGTGGTGATTTGGCGGCCGGTGGCACGGTGGTTGATGTCATGCAGCGCCGTGAAGATGGGCTGTACACGTATCTCGAGCAGCGGCTTGGGGAATCGGAGTACCTGGGCGCAGAGCGTTTTACCTGCGCGGACATCATGACGATGTTCAATTTGACGTCCCTGGAGATGTTGGGTGCGCGGCCAATTGATGACACGCTGCCGAATACGCGCGACTATGTGGCTCGTATCACCTCAAGGCCTGCCTACCAGAAGGCAATGTCAATCGCCGGACCCAGCGCTGCGCCACCTGCCTGAGTCTGTCGGCATCAGGCCTGTTGCATCTGCAGGGATCGCAGCGAGTAGTGTTGCGCTGACAGTGCAGGGCCGGCGCGAAGTCCGCTAGCCTCGGCCGCGATCCAGCAGCCAGTCGACATAGGCGTCCAGACCTTCCGGTACCCACGGTCCCGGAATGTGTGGCCCGTCGTTGATTCTCCAGAACTCGACTTCTGCACCATCCAGGCAACCCGGCCAATAGGTGGAAGAGGTCTCCGCCCCGGCGATACTCTCAACCAGATCGATGTCGGGCCCGGCCACGGGGTTGTTGATGTCGCAACCGGCCAGCATTGCGTAGCGCTCCGCCACCGCGGGCGCGCTGAGATAGCCGCCCTCCAGGCCTTCAAAGAAAACGGTGTCGTCCTGGTCGCCATGCACGTTGAGCAGGCTCACGCGATATTCGGCGGGTTCACAGCGCTCAAAATCGACAAAAGTCGAGCCTGCCAGGTTAATCGCTGAAGTAAACAGGTGCGAGGCTTCGCAGGCCATGGTCAGTGTCATAAACCCGCCGCTGGAATGACCGATCAGTCCCACGCGGCTGGTGTCGATGCTGTAGGTGGCCGCAGCCTCCTCGATCAGTCCGCTCAGGTAGGGTACGTCACTGACTTCATCGACTTCCTCGGGAGGCGTGTCGCAGCAGGTGGGAGTTGCGCGCCACTGCCTGCGACCGTCGGCGGAGAATCTGCCATCAGGATAAACCAGTACGAACTGCTTGCTATCTACCCGGTCAAATAATCCAAAGTAGAATGACTGGACGTTGCCGTTGACGCCGCGCCCATGCAGCACCATGACCATTGGGTAGCGGGTGTTTACATCGTAATTGGAGGGCAATGCAACCATTGCTGGACGATCACCACCGATGATCAGCGGCGGGTTGGACGCGCAGGTTCCCGTATCGGCGCAACCCTGTAGCTGGAAGCCGCCGAAGCCATTGTCGCTGCCGTCACTGCAGGCACCCAGCATGACCAGTGTCGCAAATACGGTAACCACGTTCCGAAGTTGAATTGACACGCTAACCTCCTGTTTGATTCTGGCCGCCGTCGATAACCGTATCGCCTGCGCTCCGTGTAGTTATTCTATTTCTGGCCAATGACTATTCAATCGGCCCATTCTTGTTCGGTCCGGTAGTTGCCCGTGCTATTCGGGCTCGACCTGTGACAGCCATTGTTGCGGTGCCCAGGTGATGATGGCATCGGCATCCTCCTGCAACAGGAAACCTGCGTCGACCGCTTCGTTCGTTGCTGCGGTTACAGCCTCCACGTAACCGGCCTGGTCAACATACAGGCTGACCATCTCTTCTGCGCTGAACAGGCGGGTGGTGCCAAATAGCCGGCAGAACCCGGCGCCGGTATTTGCCTCGCCGCGCAGTACGGCTGAAGGCGTGTCGACATAAGGTGTGCGGATGCCGCCAAGCGCGTTGCCATTCTCGTCGTACTGGTAGTCAGAACCGTCGTCATTCAGCAGCAGTAGCGGCGATGTGGGTGGCGGAGGGCCCCCTGCTACCCAGGCGTTTAGTGCACGTACCGCCGTGTTGAAAATGTAGTGGTGCGGGCCGTTATTCATGGGTTTGTCGCAGGTGATGAAGCCCAGAATGGAGGGTTCTTCTATCACCGAGGCGAACATCGGGTCGCCCACCGCATCGTCGCGGCCGGAGACAAAGGTGTAGTAATCGCCGTGCGCGGTGCCCGCTACTTCCCAGGTGCGGATAAGGTCGGTATCTGGCTGGCGCGCCGCGACGAAGCCCAGTCCTACCACATCCGTTTCTGTTTCGAACGTCATGACAGGGACGTCCAGGTCGGTACGAATGCGTGCAGACTCGGGCGTCGGTACGGGTGTCAGCGGATCCTGGGCGAGCGATGAACTGCCGTCACCCCTGCTGTGCACCATGTAGCCGTCGAAGGTTTCATACAATGGATGCAGCGCGTTGATATAGGTGACCAGCCTGCCAGCGGATTGTGACTCTCCGTAGGCGATCAGGTAATTGGCGTCCAGGCCATCGAGGGGGTCGATATCAACCGGGTTGCGAATGGCTTGCGCTACCTGGGAGAAAATGTCGTAGGAAAAGCTGTCGCCTGGGTGTGACAGTGACCCGTACCGCACTGGATCGACGGCCTTTAAGTGCAGCGGCAGCAGGCCGCGGTCGGCGCCCTCGATACCGATTAGCTGCGCTGAAACGCCAACCCAGACGGAGCCACCACGGCGCATCTCCAGGTGACCGGTGCCCCAGCTCGGGGGTGTTTCAAAGCCCGCGGTGACGTTCAGCCATTCCACCAGTACGGTGCCGTTGAAATCAGCAGGGTCAATGGGGCGATACACCACGATGCGTGTCCTGTAGTCCGCCTGTTCGCCGGGTTCGGCCTGCCACATGCCGTCGCTGCTGAACTCATTCACGTTGCGAAACGATGTCGCCGTGCCCTCCAGGAAGTACTCGGCCTGTTCGTACCCGACTGAGCCCAGGTCAAAATTCTGCGCGAGCAGGTTAATGCTGCCTTCGTCTGGCGGCAGAGAAACCGTGGGATTGGCTATCGGCAATGCGCCGCTGCCGCTATCGCTACCGTCGGAACAGCCGAACAGCGACAGACTGACTATGAGGGAAAAGCAAGTGATCATCAGGCGTGTGGACAGAGTTTGCATGGTGTGGCGCCGGTCGGGAAGTGGGTGCTAGATAATAACCAGCCATCGCCCTGCGAGCCAAGCGCTCTTTTTAGTGGGTTGGACAATAAGTGGTACCAGGGGCAGAAAGTGCCAGGCTGGCAGCGCTGCGCTACCGCAACCCGCCTCGCTCGCCTGTCCAGGGAGCGGACTCAGCAAAAACAGCGTGGTGCCTTTGGTGCCGCTTTACCCGGAGTCAGCCGGGGTTACGCGGATTGGTTGGTGCCGGGGCTGGGCACCGCTTCGCGCATGGCACTCTCCCTGGCGGTGACTTCATCGGCTCTTGAATGATCACCTTTCCTGGGTGTTGGCGGTTCATTGTCGGTGTTGTGTGCAGAGTTTAACGCCAGCCTGGTCAGGAGGGGAAAGTGATCCGAGCCAATGCCTGGCATTCGCTTAATGCCAAGCAATTGAAAATGCTCACTGTGATACAGGTGGTCCAGCGGCCAGCGCATCAGGGGAATGCCTGCGTGAAACGTATTGAACATGCCCCTGCCGACGCGTGGGTCCAGCAAGCCGCCCAGCCTGCGCAATAGGCGCGCGTTGTAGGACCAGGGCACATCATTGAAGTCTCCTGCGACGATGACCGGGTCGGAACAGCCCTCCAGTTCCCGCGCTACCACAATCAGCTCCGCGTCCCGGGTAGATGCGCTGGATTTCTCCTTCGGCGCCGGGGGTGCTGGATGCAGCACGTGCAGGCGTACAGTACCGCCTTGTCGAAGACGTAGCTGCGCGTGGAAAGAGGGCACATCGTCTTCTACGAGGAAGCAGACTTCGGTGTCTTCAAGCGGCAGGCGCGAATACAGATGCATGCCGTACAGGTTATCCAGTGGGCACTTTATGCTGTGGGGCATGCGCTCATCCAGGACGTCCAGTTGATCCTGCCACCACTGGTCGGATTCAAGCGCGATCAGCAGATCGGGCTGGTACTTTTCCACCAGCGCCAACAGCTTCGGCGCCTGACGGTTAGTCATCAACACGTTGGCGGTGAGAATGCACAGGGTGTCGCTCTCATCCTCAGCCCGGGCTTCTTCAACCTCCGTTGACCAGAGGGATGAGAATGGCGCCAGGTGGTAGAGATTCACCAGCGCTGCGGCCAGTGAACAGAGCATCACAGTCTGTCCGCGGGTGCTGGAAAATTCGAAGAGGAAAACCGCCGCGGCCAGGCAGGCCAGCGCAGTGTAAAACAGCTGCAATCGCGCAAATCCCGCGGCGCGAACCAGCCAGTGGGGGTGGCGCCAAAGTGGCAGCAGCGACAATGCAAGCAGAATTGCAGCCGCGATAGTTAGCGTATCTTGCACGTGCGCGTTCCGTCTTGCGGGTGATCAGTATCCGGCGTAAGTGGGAATAGCTTCGGACAGCCCGGAGCCCACGAGGTACTGGTGCATGAAGTACACCCAGCCTGCAGCCGACAGCAATACAAAGCAAGCTGTCTCCCGCCTGCTCTTCAAACTACAGGCGTTTTGTAACCAATCAAGCAGCGTATTCATGCTCAACTATCCCCCGGCGCCGAAAAGTGAAAGAGCGAATGCCATGGACTGTTCCCAGCTTGGCTCGTTGGCAAAGGTAGAGAGGAACGCAACTGCGCTCATCGTAAGCAGCCAGGAAACAGCGTTCACCAGGCGAGCGTCAACAACGGCGTTCATTTTCGCATACAGTGTTGATCGAGAAAACGTCATGTAGGCCGCCAGCATCGCGCCGTGCCCGACTCCCCACAAAAAGTACTGCGGGTTGACCTCGTGCCAGAGACCCACCAGACAGAATGCCAGAAACATCGAGACGCGCGGTTTGCGTAAACTCAACATCAGCGGCATGTAAATCTGGTTGGTAATGAAGCGCGAAAGCGACAGGTGCCAGCGCTGCCAGAATTTCTGGATATTGGTGGCCAGGAAGGGGTATCGAAAGTTCTCCGGAATATCGAACCCGAAGTACAGGCCCAAGCCGATCGCTATCTGGGTGTAGCCGGCAAAATTTGCGTAGAGCTCCATGAAGTTGAGCAGCATCAGTTGGTAACTCGTGCCGGCACTGAGAGCTTCCCATTGCATTGCGCCGGTTGTACCCCCGCTCACCGCGCTGCTGACCTGTGCCAGCACGTCGGTCATGAAATACAGCGCGAGTATCCCCACGCCAATACGCACGGTGCCGACAGCGTAGTTGTGGCGCAGCGAATTCTCCGCCTTGCTGCTCTTGCTGAACGCCTCTTGCGCGCAAATCGGCCCGGCGGCAAAGATGGGGTAAAACAGCGCGATGACCAGGATGTCACTCAGCCCGACTTGCTCCCGGCGTTGCAGGGCCGTGCGCAGGGCGAGATAGAGTCGCAGCACGTAGAACGCCATACCGAACTGCAGCAGCGTGCTGTCATAGGGATTGGTGGCTATTTCGAGGTCGCGCACGCTGAACGCCGCGAGAATCAGGATCAGGCTGAACGGGCCGTACTTGGCCATCACCTGCCAGCGCTCTCCGCTAAGCAGCAGACACCAGGTGAGCAGCCCCATCCCGAGCGCCGCGAGCGCGGCCAGCGGGTAGTAGGCCAGGATAATGAAGAAGGACAGGGTCGCAACGTAGATCATGCGCAGGCGGGTGCGCGCGACAGGAATAAGATGGTAGATCGCTGAACCCAGCAGCGTCAGGTAGATGGCTGTGACGATGTCCAGCATTAGTCCAGCTCGCCCCCGTCTATCAGGCTCGCTGCCCAGGCAGACATAAGACCCGTGGCCTCAGGCAACACGTGGGCCCGGTCTCGGTAATGATGATAGGAAACGCGGGCATAACGGAACGGGATAATGTGTACGGGCGCGCCGACCTTCGTACTTTCGAACGCCAGTTGCTGTGTGGTGGCCTCGGGTTGGTACACGTTGGGCATCACGTAGAACGCGACATTTACCCCGTGCGCCTGTCCCAGCTCGAGGATTCGCTGGTAATAGCTGAGGGCGCGGTCCTTGAGCGGCCCGCGGTAAAACAGTCGGCGCAGTTTCTTACCCGACCAGCCCGGCCCGAACGATTCCATTTGCCTGAGAATCGCGGGTTTGTCTGCGTAGTGATCAAGGAGGGTAGTGTAGTCGCCAGCCTGCTCCCAACCACCGGGCGGTAAAAGCGCCTCAGCCTCGGCACTCAGCAGCGCGTCGAAACTGGAGATTTGGGCCAGTTGTTCCTGCGTTAGTTCGGGCACCGGCGAATCTGTAGCGGGCGCCGACAGCGCGCAGTTGTCACCAGGCGGTACCAGAAACTTGCGATTTACCACCAGCAGGTTGGTCATGCTCAAATCGATGTGGCGTATAAACAGTCGCAGCGTGTCGCTCAAGGCAAACAGGGGTGACTTGACGAAACTCCACGACGCCAGCTCAGCCCCGTAAAGATAGGGCGGGGCGAGGAAAGGGAAGAGCGGGTTAACGTAGCGCACAGGCTCTTCCAACGGTAGCGCTGTTGTCAGTTCAAACAGCGCAGAGCCAGGCGCGGGATTGTTCTGCAGGTAATCGCGAAATGCGAAGTAGGCAAGTTCAGGGTTGGGCCAGGCAGTGGAAAAGGCGAAAACATCGATAGAGCGCCCGGTTACGGTGCGATAAGCGTCCTCCACCCGGCGCGGCTCGAAGGCGAACAGGGTACGCGAGGCGCCGAAGAACAGCGCGTCCCGTTGCACCGGCCCCTCGTAGATGGCGTCGTGGTAGCAGTGAAAGTCTTCTGCCCAGCGCGCAAAGTGCTCGGTGACCGGGTGTGCAAACCTGACCCTGGAATGAAATGAGAAAACCAAAAACGCCAGGCAGGCGGCGATAATCACCCACAGCGCTATCGATCTCGAAGCAGTGTTGCTTCGGGTGGTATCCACGACTTCAGATACCCAGATCGTCCCGGATCACCTGCGGCCACTCGTCCACCGCGGTGCCAAGCTGTACCAGCAGGGCAAAGAGCAGGCGGTCGTAGCCCCAAGCCACACAGCCCGACGAGATCGAGCTATCCTCGCTGTCGCCCGCTGCGGCAACGGCGAATGACTGTACCAGTGATGCCTGGTGGTTGTTGAACGAGGCGCAGGCCAGGCTGCCGCCGGGGATGGGCAGTTTCAGTTCGCGCTTCAGGGCAAACAGGTTCTGGAAGACTCGCTTGGATGTTGCTGAATCGGCAAAGAAGGGATCGCTCGCGGTTACGATTTCGTGCGTGATTCCCCAGCGCGTGAGTGTCTCGACCATAAAGTCCAGGAAGCTGTCCAATGAGGCAACCACGGCGGCCTCATCACTATCGAAATGTACAAATTCGCGCATCCAGTAGAAACGCAGCCGCTCCAGTGAGCGCGTGCCGTGAACCTCGTAACGCGAGCACTGGTTCAAAGCGGTGATCTTCAGGGGTAGCTCAATGGCGGAGTCTTTGCGTGACTCGAAACAGTGATGGCAAACCGTAGGGCTGAATACCCACTCCGGCGTCTGCAGATGCGCAGCGGCAGTGCCGCTCTCATCCGACAGGATGGAGCCGTCTGCGGCGGCGCCCAGTGCAGGGCGGCTGGTTTTCAGTGGCGCCATAAAATACGTGTGTTGGGCAAACGTATTGAAATACCCAGCCCGCAGCAGGCTGCTGCCTTCAAGTGCGCTGGGATAGATCTCCGTACCTGCGCCCATGGCGATACACTGCGCGGTGATAAAGTCATCAAGACCGCGAAAGATTTTTACCATGTCGCCGGCGTACGAAGCCTTGCCCACCTGTGACGGCATTACGTCGCCGCGTGCGAGCAGCTCTTCGTAGGTGTTCTCGCGTAGGGCGTAGTCCCCGGTGAAGCTGGAGACACATTTCTCCTCAAAACGGTCGTGCTCAGCCACTGCTGTGGCCAGGCACTCCCGCGCCGCCTGCGTGATGCTGTCGACCGCTGCGCTGGGCACGTCCCGAATGACGAGCGTGCTATCGGTGAACTCGGCGTTGTAGACCCCGCCGAGGTAGTAAGGAATGCTCTCGAGAAACGTTTTCTTCTCTGCCGAAGACACCTCGCCGTGGTCGGCGAGTGAAATCTCTATCGTCTCAGGCATCGTTGGCTATCTCAGTGTGTTGCTCAAGGTAGGCGACAATGTTCGCCACCGAGACCAGATTGGCGGCATCGAGGCCATCGATGCGCAGTCCAAATTCGCTTTCAAGGCCCAGTACCACGTTGAGGAAGTTCAGAGAGTCCCAACCCTCTGTATTGTCCATGGTCGAATCCATGTTGAAAGATGCCAACTGTTCTTCCGAGAGTATCTCGCTAAAGATGCCTTTGAGGCGGCTCATAAGCGCTTCATTCATAATCGTAATCCAGGGTGTTCATCACGGGACCTGCAGTGGCATGAAAAAATGCCTTCTGGGCCTGTGACCATTCATTGTATTTTGGGAGCCAGTAGTCCTTGCGAGCATTTACGCCGCGAGACAGTAACACCGACTTTACCTCTTCCGAAAGCGCCGTCTCGAATCCGAGAAACTGCCGAATGCCGCTGTAAACGTCCAGCGGTGCCGCAATGAACCCCTCGAACCTCACGCTATGGATGCGTTCGGGCGCTATTGTCTGAATGGCATCAAGCACGATGCGGTTGGTCTCTGCCCACAGCCAGACGTTTTTTTCGAACGCTCCCCAGTTGTCCCACTCTTTTGCCTCGTCAGTGTCCTTACGCGGTTGCAACCGGCCCAGTGAAATATACCGCTCCAGGTCTGTCAGCGGTTTTTCCTCGGGCGGCCAGCCCACGGGCACTTCGTCCTCGCCGCTGAGCTGTGTTGCCGAGCGCAGGAAAGAGATGCCGTTCCGGAACACAACGATAAACTTTGCCGCCGGAAATAGCTCTGCGAGAGGCCGCAGGAACGGGCAGTAATTGTAGGCGATATCACCGAAATGTGACGCAGCGCCCACGTCCACCTCGTACAGGTTTTCGCGCTTGCTGCGAATGATCTCCGCCGCGCGCTCGGGGTACTCGTAAGCGATGCGGTTTTCCAGTGTGAGAAACGGGATAATCTGTTCGCCGGATGTTTCCCGGTGCCGGAACTTGCCCTCGTGCACACAAACGCAGTCTGCTTCCGCGTTCAGCGTGTTGGCGAGGTGCATGGTGGCCGTTCTGCCCGTGCTGAGCCCGAAGAACAGTTGCCTTTTCATAGGGAATTTAATCCGTTTGCGTTGGGTGGAACCGTTTGCTGTCGATTTGCGTGAGCTGCAGTGACGGGCTTGTCGCCAAACAGGCGAAGCCAGCCCCTCGAGGCACTGTGTTCGGCGAGTGCGAGTTGCCAGCGACAGCGTAAAAAAACCTGACAGCTACCTTGAATCGAATTGTAAAGCGCTATTCTAATACTAGCAGTCGCTAAGGAATCTGGCATGAATGTGATCTGGTTTGCGATTCTGGTGATCTTCGCGGCGTGCCCGACCGTAAGTGTAATATTGTAGCGATAACAGGGCGTCTTAAGGCGGCGCGCCCGCCCATCTTATTGTGCTTCTATCGCGACCGGTACTATAATCTGAAGGTTGGGGCATAAAAAAGGAATCTCGGGGCATCGCGCAGCCTGGAGCGTTACATAAAGCCTGGAAAGAGGCTGCGCAGGGAAGGACGCCGAGAGGCAGAGGACAAGGACGCCTTGAAGGAGCTTTATGCCATGAAGAAGAGTTATCTCGCCGTACTGCTGACGCTGTTGATCATCGGGTGTAAGCACCCGCTTGCGATCTACGGGGAAGGCGACATCATGTCTGCCACTGGCAACCGTGACTGTCTCCTCGAGCAGTACAACGACCCCAATGACCCGGCCTGTCACGAGAATGAGGTGCTGCCGCCGGATCCTTATCTTGAGACCTATTACGCGCAACCGCGCACGGGCTGGCATTTCCACCGCTGGACCCGGTACTGCAAAGATACCCCCCTGAACGAGTGTGAGTTCGATCTTACCGCCTCGACTGTGCAGGCAGGCGTGGGGCTGACCATGCCGACGTTGGGTGCGATCTTTCGGGAAGACACCATTGTCGGCTACGATTCCTTCTTCATGGGACATAGCCTGTTCTACCCGATGACCCTGGGTTTGCCGGGTCATGCATCCACTGCGGGCTTCACTGATCACACCCAAACCAGCTACTTCTTTCCGGCTATCGCAGGTTCGCCGCTTTATATCTGGAATAACCCGACCTCAAAAGCAGCGGTGCAGGCCGTACTGGATCAGGGTGATGTGGAGCTGTTTGGTATGGCCATCCATCACGATGAGTTAGGCATTGAGGGATATCGACTCTGGGTCGATTACGCCCTGCAACAAAACCCGGACACCCGATTTTTCATCGGTATTCCTTGGGAATGGTATCCGGATACCACCACTGCCGCAGCCTACGATGCCTCCTGGCAGGCCTATCATCCCGCAACGGTACACAGCATCATTGACCAGTTGCGTATCGAGTTCCCGTACTCTGATTTCTTCTGCATTCCTTACGGTGAGGCGGGCGTTGAGCTATACAACCTGTGGGATGCCAACAACCTGCCGGACGTTCAGGCGCTGGTGCTGGATCCCAACAACCCCACGCCGTCCGTGTTCCTCGACAGCCGCGGGCATGCAGACAGCATCCTCGTGGATCTGGCTGAACTGGTCTTTCTCAATTCGATCTACGGTGTCGACATGACCACCTACAGTCACACACCGCCGTACATTACCGATCTGAAAGCAATCGCTGATTCGATCGCGACCGGGCACGATCCCAACTACAACGCGCCTTATCTCACGCCCTGAGGGGTGAAGGGGGAGCGCGCAGCGCATAAAAAAGGGCCGGTTGATCAACCGGCCCTTTTTTTTGGTTTGCTGCGGCTAAGGTTGCGCAGCGATAAACGACAGGGTGGCGGTTACGCCGCCTCACTCTCGTTTTCATCTTCAAGCGCGGATTGCAGCTCTTCCAGCTTGCTTTCCAGTTCTTTCACCTGTCGCTCAAGAGTTGCTTTCTCGCCCTTGGTCTTGCTCAGGGATTTTTGCAGCAGGTCATTGGCGTTGGTTTTCTCTGCCAGTTTCTTCTTCGCTGCGTCCAGGTTCTTTTTCATGCGCGCCGGATCATAGCGCGTCAGTTCCTTCACCGTGGTGCGCTCTTCGGCAAGATCTTTTTGCAGTGTCTTGACGCGCTTCTTCAGGGTGGTGATTTCGTCTTGCTGATTTTCGCTGCGATTGGTCAGCTCGCGGATTTGCTGCTCGAAATTGTCGTTCACCGAGGCCTTGCGCGAGAGCTCTGAGAGAGTGGCGAGTTGCTGGTCGATTGTGGCCTGCATCTGCGCTTTCTGCTCAGCGAGTTGCTCCTGGGCTTGTGCCAGTTCGGCGTCGCGGGCGTCCAGTTTTCCCTGGTACTCGGCGCGGAGGTTGTCCTCCAGTTCCATGATTTTTTCGAGTTTGTTGGCTGTCAGCATGCAGTCTGTCCTGTGTAAAGTGTTGAGAGAGTTATCCTGAGGCGGGGCACAAGGGGCTCCGCGTAGAAACGGGAGCCAAACTTATAGAAAATCGGCCCAAAAAACAATGGGTTGGAGGCAGGTAATTTGCCCTGCCCGCAGTGGTCCGAAGTCGGTAAGAGACGTTCGCGGCGGTGGCACAGGCTGCGCCAGCCCGCCGCGACGACAGGGCGCCTGCTGTTACGACCCCCTGTAGGGCTGAATAACGTTCTCAGCGTACCAGTTGATCATGCCTATCTTTTCTTCCACGGACTGTGTGTCTGCACTGCCGTCGTAGGGATTGCGGAAGGCGATGATGACCTCGGTTACCCCGGCGGCGGTGAGGTCTTCCAGTCCCTGTGCCGAGTAGGCGGCTTCTGTCATGGCGTGGTACTGGAATTGTCCCTCGTCGCGCCCGTATTCGCGGCGAAATTCCTCTATCTGGCCGATGTGGGCCTGCAATTCCTCCAGGCTGGAACCCGCGGACACCCAGCCATCACCCAGCCGTGCGGCGCGGCGCAGGGCCGGTTTTGCGTGGCCGCCGACGAGCAGGGGTACGTGGTGCGTGGGCACCGGGCATAGCTTGATGGCCGGGATATTGAATATCTCGCCCTCATAGCTGAAATAGTCACCGCTCATTAGCCCGTTGAGAATTTCCATCATTTCATCCATACGCTTGCCGCGCTTTTCCCAGGGTATCTGGCAGACCTCGAAATCCTCTGGCCAGGGGCTGATGCCCACCCCGAAGGCGAAACGATCCCCGAGCATTACCGCCAGTGTGGATAACTGCTTGGCCACGACCACGGGTTGCCGTACCGCCAGTTTGACCACGGAGGTGGTGAAGTGCAGTTTTTCGGTGTGTGCCGCTAGGAAGGGAATGGCGACGAACGGCTCCAGGAAGGGGACGCCGTCCAGGAAATCACGGGTGCCATCGTCATTGTATGGGTAGACATCCGACCCTTCCTGCGGATAACAGATGCTGTCCGGAAAGGTGAAACCATCAAAACCCGCTTCCTCCGCGGCCAGCGCCAGTGGCAGGTATTGGTCGGGGTCGCACATGGTCGCGTGGTAGGTGAACTTCATTGGAATCTCCTGATTGGGTAGTAATGGGTTCTTACGCAGGACGGTCTTGTTCAGATTGCTGCTTTTTGACTATTTTGGGCGCGCAGTTTTTCGGTACGCCCGCGGTCTCCTGTCTGAATGCAGCGCGCGACGAGGTTGCAAATGTGCGCCCGCGCGACAGCCTGCTGCAGCTCAATATCGGGTGTTGCCAACGAGGCACAGTGTAGTCCAGATTCGGGTGACGCGAGTTTACCGAGGTTCCGATCACACCAGCGGGCGTCCTTTATCGCGAGAAATCTGCCTGTGCCGCTGGATTTTTATCCCTTGGAAGTTATAACTATCAACTTGAATGTGGCGTTGCTTAGGAGCAATCGATGGAAATCGCACTGTCCCCACTGGAATTCGCACAACGAGCGCGGCGACTGTACGCTGATCGGGAGGCTGTGGTCGATGGCGAGCGGCGGTTCACCTATGGCGAGTTTCTGCAACGCTGCGATCGCTGGTCCAGCGGCCTCCAGGCCCTTGGCGTGGAGAAGGGCGATCGGGTTGCCTACATCGCTCCCAATACACACGCTCACCTGGAGGCCTACTACGCGGTTCCCCAGATCGGCGCCGTGCTGGTGCCTATCAACTATCGCCTGCAGGCAGAGGATTTCGAGTACATCATCAAGCATTGTGGTGCGCGTGTGGTCTGCGTGCATTCCGACTATATAGATGCGGTGGAGGCTATCCGCCCCGGCTTGAGCAATGTCCAGACGTTTGTTGCGCTGGAGGGTAGTGCGGAGGGTTGGGAGAGTTACGAAAACCTGCTGGCAGGCAGCGCGGCCGAGTTTTCAGCGGTGGACATTGCCGAGAATGATC
>JAUHYL010000057.1 GCA_030426545.1 Gammaproteobacteria bacterium | reverse complement strand
TTGCCCCTTTTCGCGGGGAAGGGCGCGCGGTAGCAGAACCCGTTTTTTTATAGATCTACAGCAGTGACGCCACTGAATAACAGATTGGTATAGGTTCCTGTGTCCTGCGGTCTGGAAACGACCACAAAAGATCGGCAATTTGGACAATGCAAGCGCGATTTCAGCAAACCCCGCGGCCATCCAGAGATCAATTCCTGCAGAGCAGAGGGATATTGGAAAGAATTTTACCACTCTATGCAGTTTGTTTTTCTTATACTTGCGTCCAACTGTGTGGTGCAGCATAACAGGGCGCCAGCGCCTGACATGACGGGTCTCAATAGCTGCGCCAATCCGGTGCTCAATGACGGCAGCCCGCTGCCGGCGCCCTATACGGTCACCGATGGCGTGGAAGTAGACCTGAGCGGGAACAGCCTGGCGAACTCTCCCGAGTTCACGGTGAGTGGCGGCGCCCACTACACCATTCCCATGGACGCCTTCGAGGTGACCCTGCGCGTCGACTACTACTGGCAGGATTTGATGTACGCCAGCATCTACAACACAGGTAACGACGACATCGATTCCTTCGATATCTGGAACGCCCAGGTTACCGTTTCCTCCACTGACGATACCTGGTACGCGCGCGCCTATATCAAGAACATCGGCGACGAGGATGCCACGGTCGGCCAGTACTCCTCGGACGCCTCGGCGGGCCTGTTCACCAACGTGTTCCTGGTTGAGCCTCAGTTGTATGGCATAACCCTCGGCTACAACTTCTGATTCAAGGTGTTGCCGGGCCCTCGGGCGCGGCTTTTTTTGTGCGAGAAGACTGTCGCGATCGCAGATGTTATGAGCGCTTTTAACCGTAGGCCCTCTTACGTCTGCAATGACTCCGCGCGAATCAGCCGCAAATGCACAAACACGTAGATCAATGAAGCGGCTGCAGCCGCGCTTGTCGTCATCAGCAGGACCGGGCGATAGCCGTCGCCCATGCCCAGCAATAGCGCCGCGATAGCCGGGCCCACTATCATCGCGGTGGTTTGAAATGCCGGCACCATGGCAACGAATCTTCCCCCGTGGTCCAGACTGCCAAGCGTGCCCAACTGATAGATATCCACGGCGTTCCAGAAAAGGAAAAACGTACACAGGGCGGTGGTGAAGCTCAGGCTGGTCATGTTGAATGTCAGGCTGTAGCTTGCTCCCGCGATACACACCAGCGAAATTATCAGGGGACGAAGCTGACCCAGCTTCATAGTGAGCCAGCCAGCGAGGGCGCAACCGAGCAAGCTCAGTATCTGCGTATAGGTAAGGCCGTCAGTTACGGTCTGGGGGGCCAAACCCCCGCCAATGCCGATGCGTTCTATGTAGGTCCAGAGACCTCCAATGCCCAGGTAAAAAAGAAATACAGCGAAAAGGCAGGCCCATGGAAAGACAGTATGGCGAGGCATTTCACCGCCTTGCAGCGACGTGGTTTCCGGGGCACTTCGCGGAATAAGATGTACTACGCCCAGGCATGCCGTAAATGCCAATGACATAAACAGGTAGATGCCGCTCATGCCATTGTTCTCGGCGAGCCAGCCAAAAAGGTGGATCTCTGCCATCCCGAAACTGACCTGAACAAAGAGCAGAATACTGTAGTTGCGGGCGGTGTGCTGACTGGCACTCAGGCTAGCCAGGCCAAGCGCATACATGGCGCCGCTGCCAAGGCCGGAGATCGCGCGGTAAATCGCTGTAGAGTAGAAGCCGATATCCTGGGTCAGGGAAAGATTCGCTGCGAGCGCCACGACAATGGCGGCGACGGCGAGTCGCCGCCGGTCAAACCGGCTCAGGGATATCGACACCAGCAGTGACGCCACCAGGCCACCTACAGATTCCGTTGCTGTGAGAATTCCGGCCTGCTGTTCGCTGAAGTTAGTATGCTCAGACAAGGCGCCCACTATAGCCGGAGCGGCCATAAAATAGGCGACTCCCACTACAGCCAGCGTAATTCCCGCGGCAATCGCTGCGGGGCTGTCGTGGTAAACGGTGCGCGGCTCCAGTTTATCGACGCTGTTCATGTTCACTCTCACCCAGCCGCGCTGGACTAACGGCAGACTTTGAAGCAACGCTCTGGCGGCTGATTTATTGGAACCTGATGCGGCAGCGCGTGCTGGTTTGATTAGGCTCGAGGGTAGGCGATCAGTCGGGCGGTGGCCACGGCCGAACAGGAGCAGTGGAGTCTCTGGCCAGTATTGACAATCTATTGGCCAGAGCCGCCAGTCTCGATGTGACTGAAATGCACGACTATGGGCCCTGAATCAATATGTCGTTGGTTGGGATAGATTTTGCCCGACAAGGCATTGAACCTACCGTGAAAATCGACTGTATCTGAGGGATTGAACATGGCGTTTCAGCAGAGAGTTTTGTGCATTCACGTTGCAGCATTGGCCACGGTAGCGCTATTGCAGCCAACGATCGCCGCTGCGCAGCAGGGGGTTTTGGAGGAGGTGATGGTGACCGCTCAAAAGCGGGTGCAAAGTGCGCAGGACGTACCCATTGCGATTTCGGCGATGAGCGCGGAAATGATAACGGATACGGGGGTCGATAATCTCACCCAGGTGCTTCCGATGCTGCCCGGGGTTACCGGCTCCACCGCGGGAATTTCCACCAATGCCTGGGCAATTCGTGGCATCAGTACAAATGACTGGAGCACAGGGTCCGAACCCAGCGTTGCAGTGTATATCGACGAAGCGTATGTGGGGCGCAACACATTGGCGACGGGCGCCTTTTTTGACCTGGAGAGTATTGAGGCTGTTAACGGTCCCCAGGGCACGCTGTTTGGTCGCAATGCCGCTGCAGGCGCGATAATGATGAAAACCAACAAGCCCGCAGATGAGCACAGTTTACGCCTGGGTCTTGGTTGGGGTGATGAAGGACAGGAAGAGTACGATGTCGTGGCAAATCTGGCGACATCTGATAACTCTGCCTTGCGCTTCGCCTACCATGGCACCCGGTTGGAAGGCGTATGGAAAGATGTACAGAATAGCGAAGACGGTTTCCGCGATGAAGATAATTTTCGCCTCTCGGGTCGCCTGGATGCTACCGACAACTTCGAGGCCTTGCTCACCATCAATTATGGCGAGCAGAAGACGAACATGGGTGGTGTATACAACCCTCAGATTTCCACGGTTGAGCCCGACGAGGAATTCCCCGACAAGGTAGCGCGCACCACGCTGGATCGAGAATCCAACGAAACCATGGGTGTTGACCTCAGGCTCACTTGGGAGTTTGAGAATGGACTGGTGCTTACCTCGATTACTGATGCGCGTGAATATGAATACGAGTATCGGCAAGACGTCGACGGCTCCAATGCGGATGCCCTGATCGACGAGCTACTCGCCGTTGGGACCGGAGGAGCAACTCTGGAGTTTGAGAACGTGGACACCGAGGGCAGAACTCTGTCTCAGGAGTTCCGACTGAATGGAACGACAGACAGCTTAAACTGGTTTGTTGGCGTGAACTATTTTGACGAGGAACTGGACGAGACCACGCGATTGAATATGTCCGATACGGCGCTTGGATTGGGTTTGCTGGCGCGTGATCAGAATATTACCGAAGCTGACAATACCGCCCTGGGTGTGTATGGCGACATTCGCTGGTCCGCCACAGAATCGCTGGCCCTTACCGCGGGTGGGCGCTGGACGCGCGATGAAAAGGATTGGTGCACTCAGGGTCGTGCGGACATCGGCTTTATTGCAGTTGCAACCGAGGGCCCCTTGTGTGATTCCGAGAAGTGGACGAATTTTTTATCGAGAATTGTTGCGGACTACGTGATAAAGGATGGCGTAATGACCTACGCCAGTGTCAGCCAGGGCTACAAAGCGGGTGGATTCAATCCCGCGGCCGCAGACTTTGACGGAGATTTCGTAGGCGATGCCGTAGCTTCTTTCGAGCCCGAAGAGAATATTTCATATGAGGTTGGCGCCAAGACCGAATGGCTCGATGGCAGAATGCGTTTGAATGGTGCGGCCTATTTCAGTGACTATACAGATCTGCAGGTTGCAACAGCGACGATAGGCGGCATTCTTATCGACAATGCCGCGGAAGCTGAGGTCAAAGGTCTCGAGCTTGACTGGACTTTTTCGCCCTCAGCCAATTGGTTGCTGAACGCCAACTACAGCTACATTGACGCCGAGTACACCAAGGGCGAGCTAGAGGGTAACACCCTGAACTATGCGCCGGAGAATAGCTACGCGGTGAGCGCCAAGTACGACATGGCCATTGGTGACGGCAATCTGGCCTGGTTTGCATTGTATACCTTTCAATCAGACTTTTACTTTGATCCGGCCAACACGCTGGAAGAAGACGGGTATGGTCTGCTGAGTGCCAGGTTGACTTACACTCCCGCCAGTGAAGGCTGGGATGTTGCCCTCAGCGGTGACAACTTGACAGACACTGAGTACGCAAACGTGCGCCAGGATATTGGCCTGGGTACTGGAGAGCAAATCAACCGTGGTCTGCCGCGGCTCGTGAAACTCAACTTCAACATCTACTTTTAGTGCGCTGACACGGTATGCCCTCCTTTAGTGCTTGTTATGGAGGACGGCGTACTTAGAACAAGATCATGAACGTAGACCATCGACCCTGGGCCGACGAGCAACGTGCTCTTAAGCTCTCTGTCATTGGCACCTTGTGCCTTGCGCTTTTGGCTCTGGGGTTTGCCTATTTGACGAATTCTGATGCGATTATGTTCGATGGAGTTTTTTCGCTCATCGGATTTGTCATGTCCGTGCTTACACTTTATATATCTCGTCTGGTGACCAGGCCGGACGACGAACTGTTTCAGTTTGGTTACGCGCACCTTGAACCACTGCTGAACGTATTGAAGTCACTGGTTATTCTCATCGTTTGCGCTCTGGCTGCTGTTGCAGCGGTGCGGGTGATGTTAAGTGGAGGCCATTTGCTCAACGCCGGTCCTGCGCTTCTCTATGCCACGATTGCCAGCCCTGTGTGCTTTGCGATAGCACTCTACATGAAAAGAGTCGCGCGACAGACCTGCTCACCGCTGGTTTCCGTGGACGCCAGTGGCTGGATGATCGACGGTGTGTTGAGTGGAGCTCTGGGCTTGAGCTTTCTACTAGTATTTGTACTACGAGAAACATCGATGGCGCACCATCTACTCTACGCCGACTCCGTCCTGGTGGTGGTGCTGGTTGGTCTGTCGCTGCCCGTCCCACTGGGAATTCTCAGGGAAAACCTGCGGGAAGTGCTGATTATGGCCCCGCCGGAGCCCAGGATCAGGGCGGTCGAGGAACGACTGGCGGAAGCCGTCAGGGAATTTCAGTTCAGGGAATATGTCGCCAGAATCCAGAAGTATGGACGCGCAACCTACCTGATTGTGCACGTGGTACTCGATAAGGAGTATCCAATTGATTCGATCGACACACTCGATCGAATCCGGTCGTTGCTAAGTAGCAGGATGAAGGCCGACGACCCCGGGTTGGTGATGGATCTGATATTCACAGGCGATGCCAACTGCGCCCATTCGCTGGTCTAGACAGCACAGCTGCAAAACGATTTCGCTTCGAGCTTTATCGCCGTTGCTCTTCATTTCAAGGCAGGTTCTCGGACCCAAATTGGGAAGCCGAATGCCATTCTGGCAGGCGCTGTGTCATTATTGACTGCAGGCTTGAATCAATTTGGAGAATGGTATGCGCGGTGACGGGGTTGTCACCCGGCTCGATACGCTACCGGTAAACTACGTTTATCGCGTTCTGGAAATAGCTGAGGAATTTGGCTATGACGGGTCCCTGACCCTGTCTGAAATGGGTGTTGGTCATGCCCTGGAGAGCGGGGGAAGCGTTGATGTACCCATAGAAACCTACTATCGAATAGTGGAGAAGACGCTGGCGGTCGTAGATATCCCGGCGTTCGGCATCAGGGTTGGGCAAAAATTCTCACTGGCTGACTACGGGGTGCTCGGCTATGCCTGTATCAGCAGCACTACCCTGAGGCAACTCCTGCAAACCTTCTTCCGCTTTCAACAGATTGTGGGCAGCAGCGCAACTTTCAGTGAGGCTTTGCGCGTGGATGGCGATCAGGCCATGATTGAAATCCGCTCGTCCGGCGCCAACGAGCATCTTGTTCGGTTTGATATTGAAGAGGCTATGGGGCAGTGGAGTAGTGCGGCTAAAGACATACTGGGCCGAGACGATTCAATGTACACCCGGGTCAATCTTTCATGTAGCAAACCCGCCTATGCTCGGGAGATGCAGCTTTTGTTGGGCTGCCCCGTGGCTTTCAGCCAGCCTCGCAATGAAATGGTGTTTCCAGCCGCGTATCTGGACCTTCCGTTGACGATGGCCAATGAACTGACCTCACAATTGTGTGAACAACAGTGCAATACGATACTGCGGGGGCTGACTGAACAAGAGGGTATAGTGGATCAGGTACGCAAGATCATTATCAATCTTCCCGGTCAGGTGCCCACTCCGGAGGAGGTCGCCAGCCAACTCAACATGAGCTACCGTACGCTGCGACGTCGTCTTGGTGAAGAAGGCACCTCTTTCAAAGAGATCCACGGTGAGGTTCGCATGGGGATGGCGGCAGAGTATATCCGTCAGACTGAGCTCACGACACAGGAGATAGCCTACCTGCTGGGTTACGGTGAAACCTCGAATTTTCACCGTGCCTTCAAAACATGGTATGGGCAGACACCGGGTGAGTTTCGAACTGATGCGCAGACGCAGTCGGATTGAGTGACTCGCTTTTCCCTCGCCTCGACGCTGGCCACCCATGATAAGAATTCGGCCAGAAAAGGCATTCGGGACACGCCTGATAGTGCCTACGCTGGCTGAATCAGACGGGGTGGGCCATGACTGCGATAAACCGGGAAAAACTCGCCAGGCTGGCAAGCCTTGCAGAAGGCAGCCTATACGACAATGCTGATCCTGCCTTTGTGCCGTTTTTCAAGCGGCTGGAGCTTGAAGGGCTGGAGACCATCAGCAATGCGTTCAATACGTTGGGGATGTTTCGAGCACCTCACTCGAGAAATCTGGAGGAAGTGGACATCGCCCTCGTGGGGCTTCCCTGTGATCTGGGCGTGCCGAATCCGCGACCTGGAACGCGCAAGGGGCCCGAGGCGCTGCGCTACTGGTCCCTGGATCGAAATATGGTGCATTACGCCACGAAAGTCTGTCCATTCGAAATTTGCCGGGTTGTGGACTATGGCGACGTCGAGCCAACGGAGAGTCCTTACGCGTTGGAGAACTGGCTGGCCGCCTTCGAGGTCGTATTTGGGGAGTTCAAGGCAGGCGACATCGTCCCCTTGAGTATCGGCGGCGAGCACACCTGTACCTATCCCATTTTGAAGGCCCTGTCTGATTCCGGCACAGAGCCTCTGGCCTTGATTCACCTTGATGCGCACGCCGATACAGGTACCGCCTTTCAGAAAACCCGCGTCTCTGATGCTACGTTATTTCAATGTGCCGCTGTCGATGGGTTTATCGACGCTGAGAAAACCATACAAATTGGATTGCGTGGCCGCGGCGTTCCACGCGCTGATTTCTCTCATCGTTCCGGTATGACCGTGGTCTATGCCGATGATGTACAGGCGCGCGGCGTCGACTGGGTGCTGGAGCAAATCCACCGTGTGGTGGGCGATAGCCCGGCCTATCTCTCCATTGACACCGATGTTTTTGACTGCTCCATCATGCCGGGCACTACATTGCCTGAACCGTTTGGTCTCACAGGTGTAGAAGTGCGCGATATCGTGCGTGGCTGCCGTACCCTGGATATCGTGGGCGCCGACCTTATGGAACTCAGCCCGCTGTACGATCCAACCGGAATGTCGTCGTGCCTCGCATCCGGTATAGCTTTTGAGCAGTTTTGTGTACTGGCAGAGGCCCGGGCACGTCGCACTGGCGAGACAAATCAAACCCATTGGAACAGGTAGAACCGCCACTTTCACATGAGGCGGGTCGTATATGCGGAGTATTTCCTATGTGCCGCACAGAGTGATTGATATGAAGGGCACTTACGGGTTTTATGTTGTCGGCTTACTCTGGTTGTCAATGGTGGCGGCCCTGGTTGGTAACATCCAACCCATTTTTCTTGGCGTCATGGCCGAGACCTACTCCCTGGACGGCCGGCAATTGGGCTTTCTTGGCAGCGCCGAGCTGGGAGGTAGCTTCCTGGCCTCGCTGAGTGCAACCTACTGGTTTTCCCGTGTACATCTGCGGCGGCTTGCGTTCTTTGCCGTGATAGTCGGCCTGACAGGCAATCTGCTGACGACCTGGGTCACGGATTACTCAACGTTGCTGATTATTCGATTCACTGTCGGGCTTCTGGCTTCTGGCGTTCTCTATACTCTGACGCTGGGATTAATTGGCGATTTGGACAAGCCAGACCGCATCATCGCACTCGCAATTGTTTTTCAGGTGGTTTCCCTGGCGGTTGGCATGGCTGGTGTGCCGCTGCTCATGGATCGCTGGCAGTTTCCCGGCGTGACTATCGCTCTGGCGTTGCTATTTTGCACAGGCTTTCTATTGCTGCGCTTGTTGCCCGAGCGGCGGTCAGTCTGTGCTACTCCCCGTTTAGCGGGGCGTGAATCCAGGTATTTGCCGGTGTCTCTGCTCGCCTGTTTGATTATGTTCAGTATTGGCCTGGGCAGTGTCTGGCCCTTCATGGAGCGCATCGGCAGCAGCGCCGGGTTTACCATGCATGATATCGGCAACGCTCTGGCGATTTCGGGACTGATTGGTGGTTTGGGAGCGTTGGTGGCAGCCATCATCGGTACCCGATTCGGGCGTTTACTGCCGGTTGTTCTCGCGATTTTGCTGGAGATAACTTCCTGTATCCTGCTGGCGACCCGTAGCGATTGGCAGAGCTTTGTCCTGGCCATCGCATTGTTTAACTTCTGCTGGAACCTGACGCTGCCGTACCTGATGGGAGCGATTGCGACGGCCGATTTATCGGGTCGTTACATGGTGTTGATACCGGCGGCCCAGACGGGTGGTTACGCTGCAGGTCCAATGTTGGGCGGACTCCTGATAGTGGGAGAGGGCTACCACATGGCGGCATGGGTATCACTTGTGATGTTCGCCCTGTGTCTTTTACTTGTGGTGCCGCTGCTGAGGCAAATTCCCTTGCCAACATCACCCCGGTCGGCGGCCCTGCAGCAGTAAACTGAGTAGATTGAGGTGCAAGTGTGTTTTCGTTAACGGGTAAAACAGCATTGGTAACGGGTGGCAGCAGTGGGATTGGCCTGGCGGTCGTCCGCCGCTTTGTCGCTGCTGGCGCCAGCGTGATTGTGGCGGATCTCGCAACCACGCCCGCGCTTGAACAAACGGGCGCCGCATTTAGCGCGCTTGATGTGACTGACGAGAAACGTGTTGCCGAGACATTTGAAGCGGTCGAAGCGAAGTCTGGCAAGCTGGATATTCTTGTCAATAACGCGGGAATCGCGCTGCAGGAGGGCCCTTTGGACGAAACCGATATCGGTGTACTTCAAAGAACACTCGAGGTGAATCTTCTGGGCGTATTGTTCGGGTTAAAACACGGTCCGCGACACATGAAAGATGGTGGCAGTATCATAAATACCGCCTCCCTGGCGGCACATGCTGTCATGCCGGAATACACCGCCTACTCTGTATCAAAGGCAGGTGTTCTAAAGCTGACTCAACAGGCCGCCCTGGAGTTGAGCAGCCGCGCGATTCGTGTCAATGCGGTGTGTCCCGGAACAACAACCACGCCCATGGAACCCGACGATAGCGCGGAATCAAGGCTATGCCGCTACCTGACGGCGGCGGGCCGACCTGGGCAGCCAGAGGAGCAGGCAGCGGTCTTTCATTTCCTCGCATCGGATGACTCCAGTTATGTGAATGCCCAGGCCATCAACGTCGATGGTGGCTGGGTGTACGGATTGAATGCACGTCATATGGAGAAACTTCTGGCCTGATTCGGCCAGTAATGACAACTTTTCGACCAGTTGCGCCATATTCGACGTATCGGTCGGGCTGTATTCTGCCGATTCGTCAGTAGATTCAGCCTGACTCAGGTATGGGGTTTCGCGCCAATCATGAAGCAGATCAACGAGAGCTTGAGTATTCGCAACGGGCGGTTGTTTGTAGAGGGTTGCGACGCCGCCAGGCTCGCCGATGAGTTTGGTACGCCGCTGTTTGTCGTTTCCGAATCACATCTGCGCGAAAACCTGCGCCGCTACAAGCTCGCTTTCGAAGCCTGCTGGCCGGAAGGTCGGGTAAGGATCATGCCCGCGATAAAGGCGAACCCGATTCTGGCGGTTCGACGAGTACTGAGTGATGAAGGCTGTGGTTGTGACGTGTTCGGAGCCGGCGAACTCGAAGGTGCGCTGCGCGGCGGCGTAGACCCCAAAGCGATTTCCGTCAATGGTTCAATCAAGGACAGCAGCATCATCCGGCGCGCCATTGAGGTGGACGCCCGTGTTGTACTGGACAGCCCACGCGAGCTGGAGTTGTGTGAACAGGAGGGCGCAAGGCAGGGGAAAGTTGCCCGCGTGATGTTCCGGATCAAACCGTTTATGTCTGAGCTCGAGACAACATCGGATTTCGCGCCCGACGCCCAGATCCGGGAAATGACACAGATGATCAAGTATGGAATACCCACTTCCGAGCTGCTGCCAATGGGTCCCCGGGCGCTCAAGTTGGCGCACATCGATCCCGTCGGCATTCACGTGCACATGGGACGGCACAGTAAAAAAATGGAGGTGTGGCAATCCTGGGTACGTCATTGCACGTTGTTGATGGGGCGCTTGAGTCGTTCGATGGGAGGTTGGCTGCCGCGTGAGGTTGATTTCGGTGGAGGCTTTCCGAGCTTTCCCGACAAGGACACCGACGTCGCCGTACAGGGCTATGCTGGTCCGTCGCTGGAGGACTATGCCAGTGGCATCACGGGCGCTTTTCGAGATGCCATGCGGGAAGTGGATATGGACCCAACTGGTATAACCATTGAAGTGGAGCCGGGCCGCGGGCTTCACTGTGACACAGGTATTCACCTGACCTGTGTGCGCAACATCAAGCAGGAAGTAGAGAATCGCCCAAGAAAGTGGCTCGAACTGGATACTTCCGAGGTGTTTCTGGGCGTTCCGGGCCTAAATGAATCGCCACCCTTTGACTATATTTTTGCGAACAAGGCGAATCACCCTGCCGATACGTTAGCGGATATGGTGGGTCAGACCTGCAATGCAGAGTTACTATTCAATCAGGTAAGAACGCCAGCAGCCGAGGAGGGCGATGTGGTGGCGCTACTCAATACCGGATCCTATGTGGAGCCCATGGCGGCTAACTTCAATGCGTTACCCCGTCCCGGCACAGTCCTGGTGTGTGGTGATCAGGCCGAGGTGGTTAAACGCCATGAAACCGTGGAGGAAGTCTTCGCGCGTGACGTTATTCCCGCTCGATTATCGACCTTGCGAAGCTCGGAGGCGCTGGAGGCCTGAATTATGGGTGAGTTTAACAACAAGGTTGCAATTGTAACCGGCGCTGCTCACCCAATGGGCATGGGCTATGCCACCAGTCGCAGGCTGGCCGAGGCTGGCGCCTCGGTGGTGCTGACGGACCGGATTACCGACCACGACGATCAGGAAAACCTGGAGGCCCGGGCTGAAGAAATTGTCGCTGCCGGCGGTGAGGCTGTCGCCATTGCCGTAGATGTGACGATGCGGGAGCAGATTGACGCCTGTATTGCGCACGTCATCGACCGCTATGGCCGTTTGGACATTCTATTTAACAACGCGGGCAGCCCGGTGGGTGTTGGCGACTTTCTCCGAATGAGCGATCAGCAGTGGGATATCAGCTATCAGGTCAATATCAAGGGTATGGCGAATTTCTGCCAGGCTGTGCTGCCGCATATGATTGCCCAGGGTGGAGGGGCTATTGTCAATAATGCGTCCATGTCCGGGCTGGGGGCAGTACCGCTGATGGCGGCCTATACGGCCAGCAAATTTGCGGTGGTTGGTTTGACCAAGGCATTGGCCGCTGAGTTTGGTGCGCGCAAGGTACGCGTGAATGCGGTTTGTCCCGGCATGATCTGGACGCAAATGGGGCAAGCGGAATTGGAGCATATGCGCGAAGAGGGAGAGACGTTCGAGCAAGCAAAGCAACGCCTTGTGCGTGCCGACGTCGTGCCGCTGGAGCGTTGGGCCGCACCTGCAGAGGTGGCCGATGCAGTAGCGTACCTGGCCGGGAGCAGGTCCAGCTACATCAGCGGAGTGGCGCTGCCCGTTGCCGGCGGTATGGCGCCGGGTCTTTAGCACAGGGGAGGTCATCGCAGTGTTTGGGTTTAAGGGCATTCACCATATTGCTATATCCGTACCCTCGCTGGAGGAGGCGAAGGCTTTCTATGTGGATACATTGGGTTTTGACATTGTGGATCAGGCACGGCTGCCATCCACACCAGAGGGTGACCGGGTACTCGCGCTGGACAAGGCAGACAGCAGTGTACTGATGGTGCAAGCCGGTAACCTGTTTCTTGAGATCTTTGAGTTTCATCATCCCACTCCGGGTACCCAGCACAATCGGCCAGTATGTGATCATGGCTACACGCATCTGGCGTTTGAGGTCGAGGATATCTACACCGCCTATGCTTTCCTGCAGCAGGCGGGTGTACAGTGGCACAGCCCACCGATTGATGCGGGTGAGAACTACATGATGACCTATGGCAGGGACCCCTTTGGCAACGTAATTGAGATTCAGCAACTTGGGGCGGACCTGCCCTACAGCCTTGATCAGTTGCGCATCCCGCAGGTTGTTGGAGAACAGTGATGAGTGACAGCCTGCCGCTCACCTGGGATGAGTACATGCAATTGGATGCCACTGGCATGGCGCAGATGATAAGCCGTGGCGATGTTTCGGCAAAAGAACTGGCTGCGCAGGCCGCCGCGGCTGCTGCTCTGGTCAATCCCCGGATTAACGCTGTGATCGAGGTGTTTGATGATGTGATTGCCGATCCTGGCCGGGATGGAATGCACCGCGATGGACCTTTCCATGGCGTTCCGACGATGTTGAAAGACATGGGCTCCAGAATGAAGGGACGTGCCCAGGAAAACGGCTACCTCTGGCAGCGAGGCAACATCGCCGAGCGCGATGATCCCTTGACGGAAAACTGGCGCGCTGCGGGGTTTAACCTGATGGGGCGCACCACCTGTCCGGAGGATGGAATAACGCACATCACTCACTCCATGAAGGATGGTGACACCCGCAACCCATGGAATCTGCGGCATACGCCGGGTGGCTCTTCCGGCGGCGCCAGTGCCGTTGTGGCCTCGGGCGCGATACCGGTGGCCAGCGCCTCTGACGGTGGCGGCTCGATTCGTTATCCCGCTGCGTGGACAGGACTTGTTGGTTTGAAACCCAGCCGTGGACTCTTGCCAATGCCGACCGGCTTTCACGAGGCGCTGATGCCGTCAGCGGTGGAAGGGGTGGTCACGAAAACAGTCCGTGACGCAGCGGCGATCTACTATCATCTTTCCCATAAACCGCTGGGCAGCGGCTTTATGGCCTTTCCGAAACCCGCTGCTCCCTACCTTGAGCAATTATCCTGCCCGCCGAGAAATTTTCGAATCGGTGTTTCCACGGGTAGCTGGTCACGTACCGCAGCGCTTGACCCGGTGTTGAAGCAAAAAACGCTGGACACAGCCGATCTCCTGGCGAGCCTGGGACACCAGGTGGAAAATGTTCAGGATGCAGACATCTGCGACTTTGAAGCGCTGTTTCGCGGTTACCTGCTCGCCAACTGGTTGGGTCCCATCGGTATGGGCCTGCAGGCCACAGCTGCAGCGCACGGGGTTGAGCTGAGCGAAAGCAACACCAGCCGCCAGGCGCTCAACCATGTCGAATTCGCCCGGGGGTTGACTCTGGAGGATCACCTTGAGGCCGCTGCCATCAATCCGGTGATAACGCGTCAGTGGGGACACTTCTGGGAGCGTGGATACGATCTGTTGTTGACGCCCCTGACATCCGTACAGTGCCCCGGGCTTGATAGCCTCTATCGCACGGATGCGGAGCTGCCTTTCGAGCAGTGGATGAACAACCTGGTCGATAGCTGTCGCTATGCGATGCCGGCGAACGAAACCGGTTTGCCCGCGATTTCACTGCCCGCCGGGCTGGATGACAATGGCTGTCCCCTGGCCATTCAACTCATAGCGCCCTGGGCCAAAGAAGCTGATCTGATCCACATCGCCTCACAGTTGGAGCAGGCCACACCGGAGTGCTTCAATCAATTGGCTCCATTCAATGTTGCGAGCGTTGCATGAATAATCTGCAAAACCAGGCACGCGGCCAGAATTTTAACGCACTGCATCAGAACTGGTACGAATTTCCCGACGCGAGTGCCGGGGAGGCCTGGACCTATACCACAGAGTTTACGTATGCGCCTGGCGAGCGCGTGGAGTTTCACACCAATGCCAGTGTCGAGGAATACACACTGGAAATTGTCCGTGATGGCGTGAATCCTGAATCAGTGTATTGCGCTGAAGGTCTGGCCGGCGAGCGTTTCGTCACGCCGCGTGACGCATCCGTCAAGGGTTGCGGCTGGCCAGTCACGCACAGTTGGGAGATACCTGCAGACCACAAGAGCGGCCCTTACCTGGTATTCACGCGGGCGATCAATAGCGAGGGGGAGTCCATTGAGCATCAGCACTTTTTTGTAGTGAGGGCTGCAGATCCGGGTGCCAGCGCGGACATCCTTTTCGTTCTGTGCACCACCACATGGATGGCCTACAACAATTGGGGTGGCAGCAACCACTACGAGGGAAACGCCAACGGCGAGAATGACAATGTGATGTCGCCCGTATTGAGCAGCCAGCGCCCATGGTCGAAAGGGCAGGTCTGGTTGCCCGTGGGGGCACCGCGCGTTCCCATTGAACAGTCGCCCGAGATGGGCGCCATACCGCGTTACGCCGCGGTTGAGTGGGCCTATTTGCACGGCTATTCGAAGTACTATTGCGCCGCCGGATGGGCCAGCTTCGAGCGGCACTTCGCCGTCTGGGCGGAGAGTAATGGCTACAGTCTCGAGTACGCGACCCAGCACGACCTGCACTATCGGCCGGAGCTGTTGCAGCACTACCGCTGTGTTGTCATTGTCGGACACGATGAATACTGGACCGCGGAAATGCGCGATGCCGTCGACACGTATACAGGACACGGCGGCAACGTAGCGCGTTTCGGCGCCAACTTCATATGGCAGGCTCGCCTGGAAAACGATGGTCAAACCCAGGTGTGTTACAAGTACTCGGCGCGCGAAAGTGATCCGGTGATGGGAACCTCGCGCCAGGATCGCCTGACAACTGCCTGGGAGAGCCCGCTGGTGAATCGGCCCGGCGCGTCAACCTTTGGCTTGAATGGCCTGCATTGTGTGTACGCTGGTTTTGGTGGCTGGAACCCGCGCAGCAGTGGCGGGTACACAGTTTATCGAAACGACCATTGGGTCTTCGAAGATTGCGATCTGTATTTTGGTGATTGTTTCGGTATGTCGGCCAGGGTATTCGGCTACGAGGTCGATGGCGTTGACTTTTGCTTCCGCAATGGGCTGCCGTACCCAACGTATACCGATGGCGCGCCTGATGGCTTGCAGATTCTGGCGATGAATGCCTCGGGGCTGGAGGAGGAGGATCATGGCAACAAGGGCGCGGTATTGTATGCCGGTGACGGCGATCTCAGCTTCAAGGTGAATGAACTGCATGGGGCCGATACTCCCGAATTGCGCGCCGGCAGCCGGTACGGCGCCGGACAAATGGCTGTATTCAGCCGCGATGGAGGCACTGTATTCAACGCGGGCAGTTGTGAGTGGGTTAACGGGCTCCGATTGCGTGAACCGTTCACGGAAAAAATAACGCGCAACGTATTGAATCGCTTCACGGCGATTCGCGACTAGATGTGGCGGGAAGTATCCGCCGCGCCGACGGCAACTCCGGGTCCCAACCACCATGACGCATAGCGTGCCGTACACAGACCGAGCAGACACACCGCGTTGGGAGATAAAGGACGACGGGACCGTGGTACTTGGGGAACGCCGAATTCCTGTTCCTGCCTCTATCAGCCCTGATGCGCAGCATGCACTCAGAAATGCCCTGATAGCACCGATGAATTTTCCGCCGCCGGATGATCTGGCTCGGTGGGAGGCGCTGATTCGGCAGACTAATGCACAGATGGAGCGCGAAGTTGCGGTTTTGTGTGAATCGCCTGAAGGTGCAGATAGTTGCCGTTCCCTGGAGGCCGTTGCGACAAGCGTTGTCGCCGGGGTAACCGTACATACTGCCGCACCGCCGCAGATGTCGAGCGAGCGGGAGCGCTATGCTTACCTGGTCGTTCACGGGGGCGCGTTGGTATTCGGGGCCGGTGACATTGCAAAATATGCCTGCCTTTTCGGTGTGCAAGACGCCAACTGTACTTGTTACTCGGTAGATTACAGGGTGCCGCCGCGGAATCCCTATCCCGCTGCCGTGCATGATACTGTCGCGGTTTATTGCGATTTGCTCAAACAATACGGAGCGGGGAATGTAATCGTGTCCGGCGCATCCGCGGGCGCAAATATTGCGGCAGCCGCAGTGTTGAAAGTGCGCGATGCCGGCATTGAAATGCCGGCCGCTCTTGTTCTCGAAACACCACAGCTCGACCTCACGGAATCGGGCGATAGTTTTCAAACCCTGCTGGGTCTGGACTATGTGCTGCAGCAAAGCCTTTTAGCAACCAGCAGGCTTTATGCCAACGGACATGATCTGTCAGACCCCTACCTGTCGCCACTGTTTGCTGATTTCAGCGACGGGTTTCCGCCAACGTTTCTGCAATCGGGCACGCGAGATCTGTTTCTTTCCAACGCCGTGCGTATGCACAGGGCGTTGCTGAAGGAAGATATACCCGCGGAATTGCACGTCTGGGAAGCCATGCCGCACGGTTGTTTCTCCGGAACTGCACCCGAGGATCGGGAGGTGAGAGCCACTATCGGCAAGTTCGTCAATCGATTCTTCTGCAAGTCACCGTAGTTTCGACAGCGACGCGGCCCTGCCGCTGCGTTGCTCAGGACACTGGCGAAGTGTGTTGATGGCTGTGCCCCTGGGCGGCGCCCGGGGCGAGTGCATGGAACCGTTGCAACAGCGTATCGCGATCAAATCCACCCCTGCGGCCGATCAGTACCAGCGTTGACTCCTGGCACGGCGCAGTGTCTTCACAGCGTTTCCATTGACCCCGCGACCCAACGTGCTGGAATACCAGGGGTGTTTCGGGGAACTCCTGGGTCATGAAAATGCCCTTTGCGCGGTAGATTCCCAATGGCAGCTCGTCAAGGAGTTTGCGAAGCACATCCAGCTTCAGCGGCCGCTCCCATGTCCAGCAGAGGCTATCGAACAGCTCTCGATGCTGCTCGCTGTCGTTGAACTCAGTGTTCAGTGGCGTATGAGCCCCTGTCCCGAGAATCAGGGGCAGTGGTACATCTGCGCGGACTGTTTCAAAACTGCGCGAGTCGGGGAACAACCAGTCCCTTCTGATGGTTTCGAGCTGCGTGGCATTGCATTGGTCGGTTTTGTTGATGATGACGAAATCCGCTGCCTCCAGTTGAGTCATGGCAAGCTGCCTGAATTCAGTTTCCAGATGTGGAAGCTGACCTGCATCGAGCAGTGTCACGACAGCGTCCAGCGCGATCCTTTCGCGAAACACCGGGTAGTTCAGTATGCGGGCGATTCGGCCCGGATCCGACACACCGCTGGCCTCGATCAGAATGTAGTCGGGCAGTTTTTCGCGGCGTAACAGAGCCTCTAACTGGCCCACCATGTCATCAGAAATGGTACAGCAGATGCAGCCGTTGGCCAGGCTCAAGACTCTACCGTCGTTGTTGGCTATAAGATGCTTGTCGATATTGAGCTGACCGAAATCGTTGACCATGACGGCGAATCTCAGCCCCATCTCGGCCTGCATGATGCGATTGAGCAGCGTAGTTTTACCCGACCCCAGAAAGCCGCTGATGATTGTTGCTGGAATAATTGTGTGGGAAGACATGGATCAGGTGGTGGCGAGCCTCAGCAATAACCGAAGGCAGGCGCTTCACTCCAGACGGCTGCGCGAGGGGTTCCGGCGAAACGACTCTGTGAATCCCAGATTACCTCACCCTCCAGCAGCGTTAACTCCACTTGCGTATCGTAGATTTTTCCATGGTGATCGATCTCGAAAAGGTTGCGGTCCAACACGATGATATCGGCCGACTTGCCCACCGCAATAGAGCCTGCGATATCTTCGATTTCCATACTACGGGCGCCGTTGATGGTCATGACGGCGATGGCGTCATCGAGGCAGATTTCATCGCCCGGGAAGCGTTCATCATCCGTTGCCCAGGGCACCTTACGGGTTAACATACCTTCAAAGCCAATCCATGGGTTCGGGTGTGTCACGGGCCAATCGGTACCCATCACTGCATTGCCGCCTGCGTCAAGTACGCCCTTGAAGTTATACAGGCGCTGAGCGCGGTCCGCCCCGAGCACAAGGCGTTGGGCTGCAAAGTCTGTCGGTATCCAGCCTACCGGGGAGAATTCCGCGGTGACATTGAGCTCAGCGAAGCGAGGCAGGTTCTCGTCCAGCAGGGTGGTACTGTGGGCCACCTGATGGCGCACGCCAGGCATGCCGGTTTTATTGCGCACGTAGTGTACGGCGTCGAGGAAGATATCGGAGGCGCCATCACCCGTGCAGTGGGCGATTACCCGGACGCCTTTGCTGTCCATCTCCAGCAGCATTGCGCGCAAGTGCTCGGGCGTCATATTGAGATGACCGCGCCACTCGGTCTCGCCTTCCCACGGCGTAGACAGGTAGGTGGAACGCGATTCGTGGGTGCCGTCGAAGTGAAACTTTACCGAGTTCGCATTCAGACGGTCGCTCGCATAGTAGAAACGTTCGCCGGCCAGCAGTTGCCAACGCCGTTTTACCGGGAAGATATCGTCCTGCCAGCTGATCGAGGCCTCCACCCGCTGGGTGAGTTCCCCGGCTACATCCAGCGATCTCAGCGCCTCCAGACGATGTTCACAGACATGCACGTATTTGCTGCCCACCACGCCGCGCGAAGCCTGGAACATGAGCATGTCGCGATAGGCGCGGCGCAGCGCGTGTTGAGGCGTGGGCGGCATCGCGGCATGGATCATGGCATAGGCGCCATCCACAAGGATACCGGTGGGCTCGCCGCTGATGCTGTCGCGCTCGATATACCCATGGCTTGGATCGGGCGTGTTAACGCCTATATTGGCCAGTGCCAGGGCCTTGGTGTTTGCCAGAACGCAGCCCCAGGAGCGATCGAGGATAGCTGCCGGACGGTCTGCAATAACGCTGTCCAGCCAGTGCCGGTCTGGCTTTATGCCGGCCTTGCGAAAGTTGAATCGGACCCAGTAGTGGCCGTACACCCAACCCTCTGGATTCTGTGCTGACGGGGGGTTTCGCGTTGCGTAGTCCACAATGGCATTGCGCACCTGGTCGGGCGTGGGATCTGGTATACCCACGTCCAGGTATCCCGCATAGCCGGGGGCAAGTGCGAGGTCGGGATGCGTATGCATATCGTACAGCCCCGGCATCGCAAACTGCCCCTGGAGGTCGATGACGATGCTGTGCTCGTCAATCAACCCCGACGTGCTTTCGTCGCTGCCAATGGCCAGGAACTTCCCATTGCGAATGGCGACCGATTCGACCCAGGGGCTTGCTGCTTCCGCGGTATAGATGCGTCCGGATTTGAACACGATATCCGCGCAGCCCTGAGCGGGCCTGCGGCAGTGTGAGCTCTCGAAGTTCTGCATGGTGCACTCAAGCGTCCAATCCCGAAGCCGCCGGGAAGTGCCTTCCAATGTAGTTGCCCGGGCTGGTGGCCGCTACGGCAGCGCTGGCCAAACGATTGTCATTTCTGGCCCGCGTTGAGGGCGCGGGCTCTACACAGGGAAGAGGCGGAAGATCACTTCTGTTTGAGCTAGGAAGCCATGTAGCCCGCAAGCGGGTCCTTATCGGACGCCGGAGCATAGCTGCGCAAGGCGTCGATAAATAAGTAGAACAGTTCTGCCTGCGATGAAACGTCGAGCTTGCGGTAGATGCTTTTACGGTGGGTCTTGATGGTTTCTACACTGTTGTTGAGCTGTGCAGCGATAGACTTCATCGAGTGCCCACGGAGCAGCAGGTTGACGATCACCTGCTCGCGATGGGTCAGCAGCGAGGTGCCAAAGTTAGCCAGGGCAAGATCCAGTTCCATGGTGTTGCCGCGCGGATGTCTTTTGGCGTGGTTACCCAACGTCCATTTGTTGATGATTGTTTTTACCAACAGGAATACAGCACCCAACAACGCTTTCTCCTCCTGAACAAACGGCGGTGCAGGGCTGTGGCGTCCCAGCGACACGACTATTGCTGAATTCTCGACGCTCTGTAGCGCGAAAAAAGCCTCATCGACAAGCTCCGTAGCGTGGTAGTAAATCCTGTAGTACTCGGAAGCGCCAAAACCTTCGGGAGCGACATCGGAAATCGTGCGGAAGCCCTCGCTACGCTGCTCGCGCACAAACTGATAGCAGGGATCCACCAGGTAGGCGCCTTCCAGATACCGATCAAGGTGTATGACGGGATCATGCTCCGGCAATAGCCGGTGTTTTGCCACAAAGGGCTTTTGTCCATGCGGATAGACAATGGCGGAGCTGCTTTGAGCATTCACCAGCCGCTCAAGCGCGTTCATCAATTCTTGCAGGGCAGCATCATTGAAATCGTTCTCGATAATTAATGCGAGAGAGCGGTGCCAATCCACCATTCTGCCGCAGTCGCCATCCTGCATAGGTTGTGATGAGGGCAAGTGTGCACCTCCCCCGGTAGGGTGATTCCCGTAGTGTATAGCAGATGAAATAGTAGCTGCTACGTACGACAGTTTCGCAAGGAATTCACGATGCACGATTTGGCGAGAAATGCACTGCAGGATGTAACCCTGTTTCCGTATTGGCTGGACAGCACAGCCGCGCCTGCAGTACAGCACCAACTCATCGGCCGGGCTGAATCGGACTTATTGATCGTGGGCGGGGGATTCACGGGCCTGTGGGCAGCCATCCAGGCGAAGGAGGCCAACCCCGAGCAGGATGTCGTTCTCATCGAGGCAGGAAAGGTGGCCCATGGCGCGTCTGGCCGTCCCGGAGGGATTGTTTCCACATCGGTGATGCACGGGCTGTCGAATGCGGTACGGGTTTTCCCGAACGAACTGCATGCGCTGGAACGTCTGGGACATGAAAACATGCGGGGTTTCAGAGAGAGCCTGCAACGCTATGAAATTGACTGTCACGCACAGTGGAACGGAGAGCTGACAGTGGCGGTGGGAGATGAAAATGTACCCGGACTCGAGGATGAATACCGGTTACTCCTGAAATATGGCCACCAGGCGGAGCTGCTGGATGCAGATGGTATACAGGGCGAGATCAAATCACCCGTGTACAGCGCTGGCCTCTGGTGCCGGAACAACAGTGGTACGGTACATCCAGCGCGCCTCGCCTGGGGACTGAAGAGAGCGGCGCTGTCACTGGGAGTGCGCCTGTACGAGCATACCCCCATGATGCGCGTAGTCGACAATGGCACAACGATCACCGTGAAGACCCACGATGGAGAGGTGCGTACACCGAGAGTACTGTTGGCAACCAATGCGTTCGCCGCCGGTCATCGCAGAATCAAGCACAGGGTGGCGGCGATACGGGACAGGATTATTTGTAGCGAGCCTTTGACTGATGCGCAGATGGCAGAGATCGGCTGGCACAACCGGCAGGGCGTATATGATACGCGTACACAACTCAACTACACCCGGCTGACAGAAGACAACCGTATTGTTTTTGGCGGCAGGATGGGCTACTTCTACGGTAACAACACGGACCCTGAGCAGGATCGAAACAGTGAGGTCTATGAACGCCTGGGGGAGGCGTTCTTCAGAACGTTTCCGCAGTTGGAAGGTGTGCGTTTCACCCACGCGTGGAGCGGCCCGATAGCATTGACCACTCGTATGGCTGTGCACTTTCAACGCTACTACGACGATAAAATGGTCTATGCCGGCGGCTACTCGGGATTCGGAATTTCCGCCAGCCGCTGCGGGGCGCGCATGGCGTTGGATTTGCTCTACGGCGTGCCGTCTGCGGAGAGTGAACTGGACATGGTAAAGACCATGCCCAATCGCTTTCCAGGCGAACCTTTCAGGTGGGCGGGCTCGAAGATCACAATGTATGCTCTGGATACAGCCGATGAGAAGGGGGGCTGGCGAAAACTCTGGTTGCGGCTGATGTCGCTGGTAGGCTTTCCCCTGTCGTAACTGAAGCTGGCGTCTTCCTCCCGGCTCGCTTCACGGCGTGGGGGCTGCGAGAGGATAATACTCTGGCTTACGTCCGAAGGTATCCAGGATGCACCGGATATTTCGCGCCTCTATCCACACAGTTTCTGCATCAGGTTCGAGAGTATGTCGAGACCCTCGCTTATCAAATCTTCACCAATAGTCAATGGCGGTAGAAAGCGCACGACGTTGCCGCGCACTCCACAACTCAGCAGCACGAGCCCGTGTTCGTAGCCCTGCGTCACCAATGAATGCGCCAGTTCCGGATTGGGCTGCCCGGGGTCACCGTTGCTGACCAGTTCCATTGCGATCATCGCGCCATGGTCCGCGCGAATCTCGCCGATGTAGGCTGGATACCGTTCCTGCAGAACCCGCAGTCGCTCGCCGAACAAGTCTCCGATTCGGTTGGCGCGGGCGATCAACTGCTCCTGCTCCATTACATCAATCACGGCCAGTGCCGCGGCGCAACCCATTGGGGAACCGCCATATGTGCCGCCCAGCCCCCCGGGTAGAGGCGCGTCCATAATGTGTTGTTTGCCAACCACCGCCGATAGCGGAAAGCCGCCTGCAATACCCTTGGCAAGTGTCATCAGGTCTGGTTCGATGCCGGTGTGCTCGCACGCAAAGAATTTACCTGTTCGACCAAATCCGGTCTGGATTTCGTCCGCGATTAGAACTATCCCGTGTTCATCGCATATCTGACGAAGGGCTACCATGAACTCTTTCGGCGCGGGATAAAATCCTCCCTCCCCCTGTACCGGCTCCACGATGATGGCCGCGACGTCTGTCGGCGCCATGTCAGCCGTGAACAGCCTGTCCAGCGCCTGCAGCGAGGTTTCCAGGCTGAAACTGTGGTAGTCAACGGGAAAAGGCGCGTGATGTATGTCCCCGGGAAAGGGGCCGAAATCTGTTTTGTAAGGCGTGATCTTGCCCGTGAGGCCCATCGCCATCAGGGTGCGTCCGTGAAAACCGCCATGGAAGGCAATAACACCACGTCGACGGGTGTAGGCGCGCGCTATCTTCACACTGTTCTCAACCGCCTCGGCACCGGTTGTGACAAACAGGCTTTTCTTCGGAGTGTCTCCCGGAACCAGGCGGTTGAGTTTCTCTGCCAACTCCACTGCAACGCTGTACGGCGTTACCATGACGCAAGTGTGGCTGAATCGCGCAAGTTGCTCCTCCACTGCCGCCACTACTTTGGGATGCGAATGACCTGTATTGCAAACCGCGATTCCTGCGCCAAAGTCAATGTAGCGATTACCCTCCACATCCCAGAGTTCGGCATTTTTCGCATGTGAGATGTAAACAGGCGCCGCGTTTCCCTGCCCGCGAGCGATCGCCTGCTCCTTGCGCTGCTGCCAAACCTTATTATCCGGGTTTGTCGTCGTCTTGGTGTCGCCATTTGGTTGCATCATGATTCGATCCCTCCCATGCACAGATACTTGATCTCCAGATAGTCGTCCATGCCGTAGCGGGATCCTTCCCGACCGTGCCCAGACTCCTTGATACCGCCGAATGGCGCCATTTCGTTCGAAATGGTCCCCTCGTTGACGCCCACGATGCCGTATTCCATCGCGTCACTGACGCGCCATATTCGCCCCATGTCGCGCGTATACACATACGCGGCCAGGCCGGCGCGGGTATCGTTGGCCAATGCAATCGCGTCTCCTTCCGTTGTAAACCTCTGCAGAGGCGCCACGGGACCGAATATCTCTTCCCTGCATACGCGCATTTCGGAGGTCACTTCAGTCAGAACGGTGGGCTCTACAAAGGTGCTGCCCAACTTGCTGCGGCGCCCTCCGGCTGCCACGCGGGCGCCGAGCGTTCTGGCGTGGTTAATGAGCCCGATAACCTTGTCCGCCGCGTCCGCATTGATCATCGGCCCGATATCGACGCCCGCCTCGTCGCCGCGACCCAGGGTCATGGCGTTTACCGCCGCGACCAGGGCACTGGTGAACCGCTCATAGATGCTGTCCTGCACAAGGAAGCGGTTCGCGCAGACGCAGGTTTGTCCCGCGTTGCGAAACTTGCTCGCCAGTGCGCCCGCCACCGCGGCATCAATATCTGCATCTTCAAAGACAACGAATGGCGCGTTACCTCCCAATTCCATCGAGGTGCGTTTGACAGTGCCAGCGCAGTCTGCAAGCAGTTGTTTTCCCACCCTGGTGGAACCTGTGAAACTCAGTTTACGTACCTGTGCATGACGGGTGAGCACACCGCCGATCTTTGCGGGGTCGCCGGTCACCATGTTAATAACGCCGCGCGGAATACCGGCGCGTTGCGCGAGTTCGGCGAGTGCGAATGCTGACAGCGGCGTGGCTTCCGCCGGTTTGCATACCACGGTGCAACCGGCCGCCAATGCGGGCGCGATCTTTCGCGTGAGCATCGCGTTGGGGAAGTTCCAGGGTGTGATGCAGGCGACTACGCCCACCGGCTCTTTGAGGACTATCAGGCGCTGGTTGTTGCTACCGGGTTGAATGGTGTCGCCATAGATGCGTTTGCTCTCCTCGGCAAACCACTCTATATAACTTGCGCCGTAGGTGATCTCACCTCTGGCCTCTGCCAGTGGTTTTCCCTGCTCGGCGGTCAAAAGCCGCGCCAGGTCTTCGCAACTGGCGTTGATCAGCTCAAACCACCTGCGCAAGCTGTTGGCGCGTTCTTTTGCGCTGGTGTTGCGCCAGCCGAGCAGCGCCGCCGAAGCCGCGTCAATGGCGCGCAGAGTCTCGTTTGCGCCACAGTTCGCGACCCCTGCCAGGGTTCTTCCGCACGCTGGGTCAGTAACCAGGTAGCTGGCCCCGTCATCGGCGGGCACCCAACTGCCGTCGATAAAGGCCGCGGTTCGCAGTAGTTCGGGGTCGTTCAGATTGAAGCCCGTCTCACGCACGCTGGTTTTCCCCGTAGTGAATTACGGCAAGGATAATTGACAATATTTGTCGCGAAAATCGAAATATATTCCTATAAACTGTGAAATAAATTCACAAATACTGGAGTTTCTCCGTGTTTGATCGCAGAACCCTGCCATTGTCGGCTTTGCGAGCCTTCGAGGCCGCCGGTCGGCAACTCCACCTCGGGCGTGCGGGCGAGGAATTGGGGGTAACCCACGGGGCGATCAGCCACCAGTTGAAGAATCTGGAAGCCTACCTGGGAGTGCCGCTCTTTGATCGAGCTGGCCGCCGCCTGCAACTTACGCCTTTCGGAGAGCGCTTGCTGCATCAGGTAGAGGCCGGTTTTGATCAAATTGTCGATGGATTGTTGCACCTGGATCCAGACGAACTGGCTGGTCGGCTGACCATTGCCTGCACACCGACAACTGCGGCGAGCTGGGCGGTGCGTCAGATCAGTGAATTTCAGCTCGCTTACCCGTCCATGGACATTCACCTGGTGGAGATTAGTCCGAATCAAAGGAATATTCCGCGTGAGGTTGATGTGGCCATCTGCTTTGGAAAGCCATCACCGGGCGGGCGCAAGCTTGAGCTGCTTGCGGAGCCGCAGCTGTATCCGGTGTGTAGTCCCGCGCTGTTGCACGGTAAGCCAGCGGTAACACGGCCGGAGCATCTGGCGGGGTTTACCCTGCTCCACGATGATCAGAACCGCTGGGAGGACTGGTTCCATACCGCAAACGCGCCGCCGCCAGAGCAGGGACCAGGAATCCATTTCTACAGCGCCCACCTTGCCCACGTCGCCGCTCGGCAGGGGTACGGCGTGGCGCTTTGTAACCCGTTTGAAATACAGGAAGACCTTAGCCGGGGACGCCTGATGAAGTTACTGAATCACACCATTCCCGAATCGCATAGCTATTTCATTCTTACCAATCCAGGCGATCGACAGCCTCTGCGCAGTAGAGTATTTGAAGAATGGCTGAAAAGAGTTGTCACGGAAAATCTAGCCTACGAGTAGTTGTGTCTGTAAACGTTGATCATTGAACACCGGGACGTCAGGGCGCCAGATAGGGCTGACTACCCTGATGGCACCTCCTTCCTGTGGTTTCCAGCGTGAACGGCAGTCTGACAGTCAGCGCAGTGCGGCCTGCGCCTGCGCCACCCGCTCCCTGCCCAGCGGGAAATGCCAGAACAGGCGTGCGGCGGCGAGGAAAAATACCGCGTGGAGCCACGCGTAGGCCGCCATGAGGGCAAAGCGCGCGTCTGTCGGGTTTTCGGCCGCGGTGGCGTCGAAACCAAACAGGCCCGGAATCGCCAGCGCAGTGGCGACGCACAGTGACACGGCGAACTTCACCACGATACCGCCGACGGCCATGTAGATACCTGTGCGCTGGCTGCCGGTCTGCGCGGTATCGCGGTCGATGACGTCTGCGATGATCGCCATCGGCAGCATCAGCAGCGCGCCCAGGGCAAGCGTGCGCAGTGTCACCGCCGCGACCACGCCCCACGCGCCCAGCATCAGCACCGGCGTGCCCGCCAGCAGCCACGGTTTGCGCCGTCCCAGGCGGGAGCGGGTGCGATCGCTGAGCAGGGCGATCAGCGGGGCGGTGACAACGTCGACACCGCGTGACAGAAGCATTAGCCCGCTGATCGCCAGCATCGGTATGCCGACTTCACTGGCGTAGAAGGCGGGGGTGTAGTTGACGATCGCCAGTGTGACGTAGGCGATGACGAACTGGGACAATGCGTAGACAACGACGCTGCGTCTGTCAGATTCCCTGTGCTCAGGAGAGGTCATTGGCGCAGCCTACCGCGCGCCTGTCGCGATGTGCGTCATGGTCTGCACCGCGCTCAAAGCAGCGCCGTGGCGAGGTCACCGCGCAGGACATTCTTCGCTTCCATGACTACGGCCACGCTTCGGACGTGGCATTCCTCGTGCTACTGCCCCAATCTGGTTCGTTCCGCACGATGGAGATCCGAGGCGGAACCACCATGTTGGCACAAGGCAGGGATGGCCTTGGCGAAACTGCCTACGAGCGCCATCAACCGGAGCAGACACTGCTCTATCAGCTCGTCGAAGCGCACTACCCCACCCTGGTGGACCAACTGGCCCATCAGGGTAAGTCCCTGCCCGACCATGTTCACCGGGAGTATTAGGCCTGCCTGAAGTGCGGCCGCCTCGAACACGGCTTTCTCCGGGTGCGCTGCGACAAATGCCACTTCGAGCGGCTGGTGGCGTTTTCCTGCAAGAAGCGCGGATTCTGCCCCAGCTGTGGCGCCCGCCGCATGGCCGAGACTGCCGCCCTGCTGGCGGATAAAGTCTTCCCCGATGTGCCATTGCGCCAATGGGTCAT
>JAUHYL010000002.1 GCA_030426545.1 Gammaproteobacteria bacterium | reverse complement strand
GGGCGCAGTATTGGGAAGGGTCTGAGCGCGGCGTTGGGTAGTAGAGATAGCTTTGTCTGGGTCTATTGCCCGCCGCAGTGAGCGCGCAGTGGTTCTTCAGGGAACCGCAAAAGCGCCATCCATGGCAGCTCGGGCGAGGCCATCCATGGCCTCGCACGTTCCCTGAAGAACCACTGCGCGCTCACTGCTAGTAGAGTTAGTTTTGCAGGACGTTCGATCAGGCTGCAGGTGCGAAAAACCGTAGCCGGCGACTACTATTCCTGCGTCTCGAGCGATGGAGGTGGCTCCGGGGGTGAAGTTGCCTTTCCCGGGAGCGTGCGAGGCCATGGATGGCCTCGCCCGAGCTGCCATGGACGGCGCTTTTGCGTCTCCCGGGAAAGGCAACTTCACCCCCGGAGCTACCGGTCGAAAGCCAAAGGCCCACCCATGAAGAAAGCCCCCAAAAAAATAGTCGCCACTGTATTGGCAACGATACTAATCGCAGCCTGCAGCGGCCCCATCGAAGACCCGACGCTACACCCCGCCTTCGATCCAGCCTCGGCGGCGAAGCCCCCGGCCGTCGCAGCAACCCGCCACAACCCCCAACGCAACCTATACTGGGGTGACCTGCACGTGCACACCAGCTATTCAACCGACGCGTATACCAATGGCGTACGGGCAACGCCGGATGACGCGTACACGTTTTTCAAGGGTGGCGAGATAGCACACGCTGCCGGGTACGGCATCCGTATGCAGCGGCCGCTGGATTTCGCAGCCGTAACAGATCACTCAGAATATATCGGGCTGTTGCGGGCAACCAACCCCGACTCGCCATTGAAGAAAAAGCCGCTGCGCGCACGCTTGCTGGAAGACGGCAGGCTGGCAAATACGCTGCTGCTGGCGCGCACCATGATCGGATTCTCACTGGAGGACGCGGTGCAACCGGGGTGGGAAGAAATCAGCCGGGCCGCGTGGCAGGAGATAGTGGCCGCGGCGGAAAGGCACAATGATCCGGGGCGCTTCACCGCATTCGTGGGTTACGAGTGGACGTCCATGCCCGAGGATCGCAATCTGCATCGCAACGTGATTTATCGGAGCAACAAGGTTCCCCCACTCCCTTTCAGCTCCGTCGACTCCGATGACCCGCGCGCACTATGGGCGGCACTGGAAGAACAGCGGGCTAATGGGATGGAGGCGTTCGCCATTCCACACAACGGCAACGTCAGTGATGGCCGTATGTACGATCGCGTGATGTTCGACGGCCGGAAAATGAACGCAGAGTACGCGCGCAAGCGAGTGAGGAATGAACCGCTCAGCGAGATATTTCAGGTGAAGGGCTCGTCAGAGACCTACCCCGAGTTATCGCCTGAAGACCGTTTCGCCGGTTTCGAGCTGTACGACACGCAACTCGCGCAGAGCCAGGACTATTCGCGGCCCCGGGGCAGCTACACGCGCGATGCGCTGCGCGCCGGCCTTGAGATGTCGCATAGCGAGGGATTCAATCCCTATCGATTTGGCGTTATTGGCAGCTCCGACGGGCACAATGCCAGTTCGCCGGTAGAAGAAAACAGCTACCACGGCAAACTACCGCTTCTGGATGGTAGTGCCGGTCAGCGCATGGGCAGCGCCACCTTCTGGCCCGAGGAAAGCATGGCCGGCGGTACACGCTGGAGCGCGGCGGGTCTGGCTGCAGTTTGGGCGAAGGAAAATACCCGCGAGGCGCTGTTTGACGCGATGCGGCGCAGGGAAGCGTACGCCACATCCGGGCCACGCATAGCGCTGCGCTTTTTTGGTGGCTGGAATTACCCCGCCGGGATGCTGCAGGCACAAGACTGGATCGCAATTGCCGAAGCAAAAGGCGTTCCCATGGGCGGGCAACTACCCGCCCGCGCCGCCGACGCACCAGGCTTTGCAATTGCAGCAATTCGCGATCCTGACAGTGGCAACCTGGATCGCATCCAGGTGATAAAGGGTTGGGTAGACGGCTCGGGGAAATCCCACGAAAAGATATTCGACGTCACCTGGGCCGGTGATCGTGAGTTGGCTGCGGACGGAACACTGCCTGCGATCGGGAGCACCGTGGACGTGGCCAGTGCGAGCTACAGCAACACGATCGGCGCAGATCAATTGAGTGTGGTGTGGACTGACCCCGAGTTTGACCCGGCCCTCGAGGCGTTCTACTACGCGCGCGTGATCGAAATTCCCACCCCGCGCTGGACAACCTTTGACGCGAAGGCTTTGGGTATTGCCGCGCCAGAGCCCAGCAGTATTCAGGAACGCGCGGTATCGTCTGCTATCTGGTATCAACCATCGCCATCACCCTGAGGGGCATCGCCGTGCAGGAGTGCCGCGTAGAAGCGCCGCACCATGGCGGATTTTTCCGCCTCTGTGGTGCAGGCTGAGTACTCGGCATTGATCGCTGCAGCAACCCCGGACCAGCGCCGGCGAGCGTCCAGCAGTTCCCGAATGAAGCTGTTAACCAACAGGTTCTGCACCTGACGATCGGCGCTGGGCTCCTCACTTTCACCGCTTGCAAACTGCTGGAAAAAAGCGGCAAGGGTTGCCCAATCCTCATCCGACTGGCGCTCGAGCGTGGCTAACTGGCTGAGGCGGTGACGGCTGTCACCGACATCGCCCAGGGCCAACTTCAGCAGGGCCTCGTACTCAAACCCGAATGGGCGGCTGTCCTCCCCCATCCACGTCGTAAGCGCTTCCAAACCCTTTTGATTTATGCTGTATATAGTACGTGAGCGCTTACCAACAGTGGCGATTTCGGTGCTGGCATAGCCCAGCCGGGCAAGCTTTTTCGGTGCCTCGTAGAGGCGGCTTTCCGCCCGGGGCCAGATCGCCCGAATGTTGCTGGTACGCATGTACTGCGTGAGCTCGTAGGCCGACCACGGGCGGCGCGCCAGCAGCCCCAGTATGGCCAATTCCGTGGTTTTTAGATCCTGAGCCATCAGCACTCTCTCCTGGTCTATCTTGTCACTTTACCCGTGCCCTGTTTCGGCGTAACGTTGGTTACTCCTAACAGGAGTATTGCCCACTTTACCGCAGTGGCGGTGCAGCACAACACACAGGAGAATAATCATGCGCAAACCCCGCAACGCTCACTCACGGCATCCCGTCCTAACCACCCTGTTCAGCGCACTCATCCTGGCAGGCCTCACTGCCTGCAATGACTCCAGCGACAACGCAAGTTCAGGTAATCCCGGCGGCGATGTCAGCACTTTCAACGCCACCGTGCACCGCACCGATGGCGGGATTCCCCATATTGTGGCCGAGGACTGGGCGAGCCTGGGGTATGGAACTGCCTACGCGGTAGCCGAGGACCATTATTGCGAACAGGCAAAGAATATTCTCAAGTTCAGGGCACAGCTCTCGGAAACGTTCGGCACTGTGGGGGACAACCTGAATTCAGACCTGTTCTTTCGCCTGATGATAGACACCGGGCTGTACGACGTGGAGATAGACCCTGAGTTCGACGCATTGTTCGAAGGCTATGCCGCCGGCTTCAATCGATACACCCGCGACCGTGGCGCCAATGTCACTGACCCGGCCTGCGCCGGCGCTGACTGGATACCGGAGGTGACCGCTGAAGACATTCGGCGCATTCACCTCACACCGGCATTTTTGCCCAATGTGGGCTTTCTGATGGCGCTGGCCAGCCCGCCTGCTCCGGTGGCCGCGAGCGGCGATGCGCAACCGGCATCGACCACCTCCCCACAGCGACGCGGTGCAACCAAACGCAACGGCCCCGGGTTAGGCGCCAGCGAGGATGTGCGGTTCGCTTCCCTGATGGAAGCGATCAACCGCGACAAGGGCTCCAACGGCATCGCCATCGGCAGCGAACTGAGCGAGGACGGACACGGGCTCCTCTACACCAACCCTCACCTGGATCTCGGCAGTTTCGACTTCCGCATGTACGGCCTGCACCAGATCATTCCCGGTGTTACCAACATGCTGGGCGCGAACCAGGCGCAGCGCGCCAATGTGGGCTTCGGCACCAACGGCGATATCGCCTGGACCAATACCGTTTCCGCCGGCGTGTTCTTCTCGTTCTACGAGCTGGAACTTGTACCGGGCAATCCCATGGCGTATCTCTACGACGGTGAGCAGAGGGAAATCGAATCCTTCGACATCAGCATTCGGGTAAAAGATCAGAACGGTGACATCACCGAGCGGCCGCATACCTTTTATCGCTCGCATTACGGCTGGCTGGTAGGCGGCGCATTACCCTGGACGACCGAAAAAGCGAGCTCGGTCCGGGTGGCAGATGAGGGGGCCCGGGGGTTCCAGGGCGGCGCGCTGGCGATGAGCCGTGCCAAAACCGTGCGCGAACTGAAAGGGATTATTGACCAGTACGCCAATTTCCCCAGCACCAACGTGATTGCGGCCGACAGCTCCGGCGAGGTGCTGTACGGTGACCTTGCCCCCACGGCAAATCTCACCGATGCACAGCTGGAACAGTGCGCATCGCCTTCGTTGCGCGTCTATGTTGGCAACACCAGCGCCTGCGAATGGAACACCGACGAGGACTCCGCCGCGCCGGGATTGCTCGGTGCCAGCAAACAGCCATTCCTGTACCGCCGCGATTACGTTACCAATTCCAACGACAGCTATTGGCTGGCCAACCCGGAGCAGCCCATTACCGGCATACCCAGGGTAAAAGGTGAGGCCGGGACTGAACGCACACTGCGCACGCGCTCCGGCCTGGCGCTGGTGCAGGCCCGGGCCGCCGGCACGGATGGCCTGCCGGGGAACGCCTTCAACCTGGACAGCCTGACCACGCGCATGCTCAGCAACGAGAGCGAGGCGGCGAACACTTTAAAGGATGGGCTGGTGGCATTATGCCGCGACAACCCCAGTGTCATGCTGGACGCTGACACCATCGACATTTCAGGCGCATGCGACGTACTGGCCAACTGGGACGGGGCCTACAACCTGGACAGCCGCGGCGCGCACCTGTTCAGGGAGTTCTTACGCCTGGTGCGTACCGACGAAGATGGACGGGGCGCGGTGCCCGGCGCGATCAACGTGCTCACGCCCTTTGATCCCAATAACGCAGCCAGCACGCCCGCCGGTCTGGATAGTGAGAATAATCCCGCCGCGCTTACCGCGCTGGCGGGCGCAGTCAAATTCTGGAACGATGCCGGCGTTGCGTTGGACGCGCCGCTGTCCGAGTTGCAAAGCGTTACCCGCAATGGTGAACGCATACCGATGCACGGTGCAGACGAGTTCGAGGGCGTGATCAATAAGATGGGACTGGACCTGGACGGGAATGAATACCCGGAGATTACGGGCTCCAGTGCGAGTTGGGTGATGGTCACCCATGTCGCTGGTGAAAATACCCGCGCCAGGGGGCTGACGGCGTATTCACAGTCATCTGACCCCACCTCACCAAACTACAGCAACCTGACCCGGCGTTTTTCCGCCAGGGAACTACCGGAAATTCCCTTCCTTCTGGAGGATGTGGAGACACAGGCAATTTCGACCACCTCCCTGCAGGAGGGCAGTGCGGATTGCGCGGACAATGGCTGGCAGCGCTACAGCGGGCTGGGGGTCAGCGATGAAAATAGCTGTCGGGCCCACTTCCGGTCGGTGTACGATAGACGCCTGACCGACTTCGTGGATGATTGAACACTGGATACGCAAACGATACAGGAAGCCGAATTCTACAAGGGCCTGAAGTATCCCTGGGGCCGCAGGTTCGGACCGGAACCCGGCGAGGCGCAGCAGATCGCCGAGGGCGTGTACTGGGTGCGCTTCTCCATGCCGATGTCGCTGGATCACATCAACCTGTGGTTGCTGGAGGACGAGGCTGGCTGGACGGTGGTGGATACCTGCCTGAACATGCCCAGTTCCCGTGAAACCTGGGAGACGCTGTTCACCGGCGTGATGAAAAACAAGCCTATCACCCGGGTTATCTGTACCCACCTGCACCCTGATCACGTGGGTTTGGCGGGCTGGCTCACGGAGCGCTTCGACTGTGACCTGTGGATGTCCCGGGAAGAGTTTCTCATGTGCCGTGCGATGGCGGGCGACACAGGGCGCGAGGCTCCGGATGTCGCCATCCGCTTTTACCGCGGCGCGGGCTACGACGAGGAACAGCTGGAATCCTATCGCCAGAAGTTTGGTAATTTCGGTCGCGCCATCTCTCCACTGCCGGACTGCTTTCACCGCCTGGTGGATCAGGAAACCATTACCATTGGCGGTCGCTACTGGCAGGTGATTGTCGGCAGCGGACACTCACCGGAGCACGTCACCCTCTACTGCCCGGCGTTGAAGCTTCTGATTTCCGGTGACCAGGTTTTGCCGCGCATCACCCCCAACGTGAGCGTTTTTCCCACCGAGCCGGAGGGCAACCCGCTGGAGGAGTGGCTGCGCTCCAGTGCGCGGCTGCGTGAGATGCTGCCAGATGATTTGCTGGTACTACCTGCCCACGAGGCACCGTTCTACGGTTTGCACGTGCGCATGAGCCAGCTAATCGAAAGCCACAAGGAAGAGCTGAACAGCCTGTTTAATTATCTCACCGAGCCGAGGCGCGCGGTGGATTGCTTCCCTGCCCTGTTCAAACGCGAAATCGGTGAGGGCTCTATCGGGCTGGCCACCGGGGAAACACTGGCGCATCTTAACTGCCTGCTGGCGCGGCGGCAGATTTCGCGCACCCGCGATGACGCGGGTGTTTACTGGTATGAGCAGATTGCTGCCACAGCGGACTTTAGCGACTAGCCCGAAATTTTATTCAGGATAACCATCACGCTGTCTCGATCCAGCAGCCGAGGCACCGGATACGCCCCACCCTCCTTGATCGCCAGGGTGGCGATGTCTTCAAAATCTTCGTGCTTGATCAGGTCGGACTGATCGGGAATGCCGACTTCCGTACGCAGGTCGCGAACAGCCTGGATGAACTTGTCTGCCAGTGCGGACTCCCCTTCGCTTTCTGCACCCGCTCCCACCAGCACAGCCAGCTCAGCCAGTTGGGTTTTTGCCTCATCGCGGCAAAACTCCAGGATATGCGGCAACACCAGTGAATTCGCCAACCCGTGGGGGATACCGTACTTGCCGCCCAACTGATGCGCGATGGCATGCACGTTACCCACGTTGACCTGGTTGATCGCAAGACCAGCATAGTAAGCGCCCATGGCCATACCATCGCGCGCATTCCTGTCAGCGCCGTCGTGATAGGCATTGCCCAGGTGCTCAAAAATCAGCTTTACCGCAACGCGCGAATCGTCCTTGCGCGAACCCCTTTCCCAGATACCAATATAGGCTTCGATACCGTGGGTAAGTGCATCCATACCGGTAGCTGCGGTGATATGCGGGGGCAGGCCAGTGAGGAGATCAGCGTCCAGGGCCGCCGCGCGGGGCAGCAGTGTCGCACCGGACAGCACGTGCTTCTCAGACGTTGCAGCATCCTTGATTACCGCACCCATGGTCGCCTCGGAGCCCGTACCCGATGTGGTCGGGATGGCGTAGATAGGCATCACTTCGTGTTTGAGCTTGCCGAACCCCACCCAGTTTTTGGGTGATTCATCACTGGTAAGGCCCGCCGAGATTATTTTTGCGGCGTCGATGGCAGAGCCGCCACCGATGGCAAACACTGCATCACTACCCTGCTGCTTGCCAACCGCGACGCCCTCAGCAACGATTTCGAACGTGGGATCCGGCAGTACGCCGTCATAGATCGCCAAATCGATGTCCGCTTCCCTGAGCGCAGCGGTGGCCTGATCCACAATACCAAGTTCACGCAGCGGTTTGTCGGTCACAACAAGCACCCTGGTTGCCCCACTGCGCAGTACATGCTCACACAGCTGGCGCGCGCTGCCGCTGCCGGCAAACACAACGTGCCGCGCACCGGGCGCGAACGTCACCATGACTTTCGCCAGGAGAATGAAAAACTTGTGCAGGATTTTACGGACGAACATGGGCATGAGGCACTCCGACGAGCGGCTGGTAGGGAAGCGGCATACTAACAAATGTACTCACCGCGGCACCATAGCGCCTACGGCAGACGCCCGGACTGTAAACGGCAAGTGGAAATTCGCTGGCTATCGACACCGGCAAGGCACGAATGGCGTATTCAATCGTCTGCCGCGGGCAGCGCCAGTAATAACCCTATCGCGCCTGCCAACATCACAGCCAGACCGATCATCGCTGGCTCATAGCTGCCGCTTTGATCAAATACGTATCCCGCCAGTGGCGCTCCTATCAGGCCGAAAGGCAGGAAAAGGGGCATCTGCGAACCGATGACCTGGCTGATCACGTCGACATCAAAGTACCGGCTATTCAAAAATGGATGCATGGGCAGGAAAGCGCCCGCGCCGGAGCCGAGCAGTACCATCGCGAACGCAACACCCTGTGCACTTTGGGCCTGCAGCAGCGCGGCCAGCCCCCCAAGCTGCAGGGCCAGCAACGCGGCTGCCAGCCATCTCGCATAGGGTCTGCCGGCATCGCCAACCCAGGCGACACAGGTCTTACCCAGAAAACCCGAGAAGCCAGCGAGCGCCAGAAACCATCCAGCCTGTTCCAGGGAATATCCCTGCGACACAAAGTGCGGCGGATAAATAATTGCCAGCACCACCGTGACGCTCATCCCCATCGCCACACCCAGGCCAATCAGCCAGAACGCCCGACGCCGGAAAATTGCCGTATCCGCGCGCCCTGGCGTCGCAACGGCGCCGCCGGTGCCCGCCGGCAGGCAGACAAAGCTCACCAGCATTAATAGGCACCACACACCGGCCGCGAGCCACGCCAGCGCCTCGCGCCAGGTGAAGGTCGACAACAGGAAGCCCATCAGCGGCGCCAGGATTACGCTGGCCACACTGATACCAATGGCAGCTACCGCAACCGCCCTGGCCTCGCGGCCGGGGTACTGCCTTACCATCAGGCCATTCACAACCACCGGGCCGTAAAAGGTAAGACCGAAGGAGAACACCATGAACAGCAGCGCCGCGAGATAGAGTTCGGACACTTGCGAAATCAGGAAGAGCGACGCCATGGCCACACTAGCACCGATCAAAACCAACCGCCTTACCGGCATACGATCGGCAAGTCGGCCAACAAACGGCGAGACAATACCCGGCACCAGCAGCAACGCCGCAGGACCGATGTTGATTACGGCCGCCCCGACACCAAACTCATCAGACAGGGGTTGAACAAAAAATCCGTAGACACCGATCAGTCCCGCCCCCAGGCAGAGGCAGAGCATGCCCGCAAAAGCCGGCAGCCAGAAACGTATCGCGTTCAAACACAGTACCCGCAATCGCTCCGCAGCAGATCGCGGGCGGCAAGTATCGAAAAGCCCCGGTTACCAGAACCGGGGCTCTCTGTTTTCATTCAGGCCGCTTTCTTGGGGCCGCCGTTTTCACCCGGCCAGCGTGAGCCGGAGATGGTATCGGCGAAAGGCAGGAAACCCTCGGGATCAAGTTCGCCGGCGATGGTCATCTGCCGATCGAGAAAGATGGGCCACCACAGGTACGACTCCACCATTTCGCGCTTGGGCAATAACGTGGTCAGCGGGTCCCAGGGGCTGTCACGAAGGATCAGTTCACCTTCCACGTTCTCCCGGTGCGCCGTGCCGTACTTGCTCATCACCTGTACGACATGAGGGGGATAATCGAAAGCTGTCGCGGGGCCGCCAACGCTCACTGCGCGAGAATACTTCAGCCACCACTCGTTCTGCACGAACTCGGGGCCGGGTTCCACGGGGCCAGTAGACACGCCCTTGTACTCAACAAAGGTGTAGCCCTGGTGTGTACAGCGCGCCGACACCGATGGTCCAAGACGGTAATATTCTGTGGTGCAGGGATACTTCGGCTGTCCGTTGGTTTCCTGGCTGACAAAGATCGCCGACTCCTGATCGATGCCGTAGCCCAGCGTGAATTCACCTTCAACGCCGTTAAAGTTCGCGTCCACCGAGGTCACGATGCCGTACTCGGGCTCATCGGGCACGGGGAAGTTGTAAATAGTGAGGCGTACATTGGGCTCGGCGCCCGGCTCGATGCCCGGCGGCAACAGGGCCGCGATCTTGTCCGCATCAGTGCGGTAGACCAGTTTCAACATGGGCCAATTGATGATGTCGCCGGGGTTTCCCTGGGGTGCACCTGTTTCGTTTGTCATATCGTTATCCTTTGTTTGCTGCTTGATTAAACAATTATCCAGATAGAGAAAAGAGTCAGCTCTAGCCTAGTGTCGCCGGTACCGGCGTTGTTCGATTCAGAATCATGTCCGCCCTGGCGCGAATTTTCACGTCGGTGTCTTCGGTTGTTTCCAGTAGCCAGAATGCATCCTCTTGCAGACCGCGCAATGCCATGTCCGCGACTTCGTCCGGGTGCGTGGTCTGTATTTCGATGCCGTACTCCGCCGCCATCTGCTTCATGTCATCGACAGAGTTGATCCCCGATTCGTTCCCTTGCACGCCCTCCTTCTGCAGTTCCTGTGGCCGCACGCGACCGGAATTGAACAGTCCGGTATCCACCACATGGGGACCCGGGAACAACGCGCTGACTTTCACCGGCAAGCCGCCCGCCTGTACCTGGTAGTGCAGATTCTCGGTGATAGCGTGAACAGCGGCTTTCGTCGTCGTGTAAATCGGCGCGTCTGGGAGAATCGTGTACGCGCCGTTGCCGGAACCGGTAACGACGAAATGGGCTTCCTGTCCGGAGGCGACCAGCCGGGGCATGAAGGCGCGAATGCTGTTGACGACACCCCACACATTGACATTGAACGCCCACTGCCAGTCTTTTTCCGAATATTCCCACATTGCGCCCGACTCACCTGCACCAATACCTGCATTGGCAAACACAAGATCCAGGCCACCGAGCTGTTCGGTCGCTTTATCGGCAAGCGCGTTCAGGGAATCAAGGGAGGTAACGTCACAGTGCTCGACAATCGCCTGAATTTTTTCTGCAGCCAGCTCCTTGGCGATCTGCGCCATGGCGTCGGCGTCGACATCACCCACTGCAATTTTTGCGCCCTGGCGACCCAGTGCAAAGGCAAGGGATCGACCAACCCCGCTGGCGCCGCCGGTGATGACGGCAACTTTATCGTTAAAATCTTTCATGAGCTCAGGCGATTTCCTTCTTGTCTTCGGAGGTCAGGTAGAACTGGCGCACCCACTTGCGGAATGTCACCAGCGTCGAGTCGCCCTTGCAGAAAACCGGGCGACGCTTGTGAACCTTGTTTGCCCAGATCGGGTAATCGTCTGACAATCCGTCGATAATGCCCTTCATAACATCATCGCCCGCGTAGTCTTCAATCTCTTTACGCACTATTAGCGTCCAGCGCATCAGCGTTTCATTGCGATTAACAGGCTGTGCGCTGTTGTACATAATCATCTCGGCGTCCGGGCCGTACGTTGTACGTACCATGGCGAAACCCGGACTGTAGGTAGTCGCGTGCAGGTGGTTGGGATAGTCGGTGGTGGCCATATCGGAATGCAGATGCATGGTGCGGCCATCAGGATCGATGGTGACCGTGGACTCCGGAACTTCCTGAGAGCCGTGCACGTATAGAAAGTGCACCGGATCACAGGAGTTTTCGCAAATGTCCTGCACGTGCGCGGGCACCCGGTGCTCAGTGTAACGCGGTGTTGTCCACTTCGGGTCGCCGAGTTCAGGCAGATCCGGAAGTGCCCACTGGGGCGCCGTATTTTCCGGGTGAAACCAGACGTAAATCTCGCCGTTCTTTTCCTGCACATGCCAGGTACGTAGCTGCGCTCGCTCGGGAATCTCGTCACAGTAAGGAATGTGCGAGCACTTGCCATCCTCGGCGCTGAACTGCCAGCCGTGGAACGGACAGCGGATGGTTTCGCCGATCACCCGGCCCTCGTGGCCGAGATGCGCGCCAAGGTGCGGGCAGAAGGCATCCTGCAGTGCGACGTTTCCCGAGCGGGTGCGGTACAGCACCAGTTCCCGGTCAAACGCCTGCACAGGTTTCACTTCGCCGATGGCAAGCTCGTGAGAGCGCTCCACCGAATACCAGCCCATTGGAAAATCGGGTGTGGAGTTGGTTCTGGATTCACAGGCTTCGACGATTGTCACGTTACTTCTCCAAATCGTTGCTGTAGATATCTATAGGTTATTAACTGCGGTGAGTCGCATAAAAACGCGTCTTTCTCACACCCATTCCCTGGCTACTGAAAGAGCGAGGCGTCCGGGCCGATTTCCTCGGCGACCGCGAGCAACTTCGCGCGATCCAGGCCGTAAAAATCGATGGCATTTTCGCCGAGTATTTTGCGGCCGTCCGCCTCGGGAATGCCGCTGAACGTTTCCGCGAAGTAATTGGCCGTGTTAGGCCAGGTTCCCTCGGGATGCGGGAAGTCGCTGCCCCACATGATGCTATCGAGGCCGATCTGGTCGCGCATTTCAATATCGGCGCGACGCACACAGGAAGCGCCAATACCGACGTTGCGGCGGAAGTAGTCCGAGGGCTGCATGGACAGGTGACCCTTGAAATTCCCAAGCTTCGCTGAGATGTCACCCTCGTTGTACTGGAAGTCCATGAGTCGCAACCACGGCGGCAACATAAACATCGTGCCGCCTTCGACGATCATCGCCCTGAGTTTGGGGAAGCGCTCGAACACCCCGCCCCAGATCATGAAGGTCAGCGGGCGGTACAGCCACCACATCACTTCCGACACATAAATTCCCATCGCGCCAGGCAATGAATCGCGGTTGTCTTCTTCGGGAAAGGACTTGCCGAAGTACTCGCTGTGGGGCGCGGGGCCTGAGTGGAAGTGCACGATGACGCCCAGGTCTTCACAGATTTCCCAGAAGGGGTCGTACTTCACATGGTGGTAGGCGTCCTGCTCGTACCACAGCGTTGGAATCATGACGGATGTCAGCCCGTTATCTACGCACCAGCGCACCGCGTCCACCGCCTGATCCACGTCCCACAACAGTGGAATGGAGGCCACGCCGATATGGCGCGCAGGATCGTTGGCACACAGTTCCGCCAACCAGCGATTGTGCGCCATGGCGCCTGCCCACTGCAGTTCCGGCACCATATCCTTGGGCGAGAGACCCAGCCCGGCACCGAATGGCGGCGTGTTCTTCTCAGTGATGCCGTCCGGGAAAATAATCTCCGCCGCGATGCCGTCGCCAGCGAGCATATTGACGCGCTCGCGGTAATCCCAGGCGCCAGTCAATTGCTGTTGTATCGGGGCGCGCCAGGCATCGTTGATCTCCTTGATCAGGAACATCTTCTCTGACTTGTCCATCATGTCGATCGTGATGGGCACCGCCATGTCCAGCATCTCGTGGTACTTGGAATCCACGTAGGGTCTGTAATCCGCGATGGGCAGACCGGCGTGGCAGTCAGTGGATACGACAATTACTGGTTCAGACATCTGGTGATCCCGGCTCTCAAAAAACGACAGATAATGGGACTGACCCCCTCTTCAACGCCTCATTCCGGCGCTGCAGTAAGAATCTGTACCCAATTTCAAGCTATCCAAATGAGCAAACTTGCACATTTGTATACAAAATAGTTTAATGAAAATCAGATTGCAACCGTCATTACGGAATTTTCATGGGCGAGGCTGCGGCGCCAATCGGGCGCCGGGAAAAGCGTAAACAGGAGATCCGCTCCCGTATCGAGGAAGCGGCCTACACCCTGTTCCAGCGCCAGGGCATCGAGGACACCAGCATCGAGCAGATTTGTGTGCAGGCGGATGTCGCGCGGCGCACGTTCTACGGCCACTTCCCCAATAAACATGCCCTGCTGGGCGGGCTCGGAATCTCGCGGGTTTATGCCCGCATGGAGCCGATGTTGCGCGAGCTGATGGCCAACCACCCCACCACGCGGGCGCGCCTCGAAGGCATGGTTGACTATATTGAGTCCAACTTCGCTGCGATGAACGATATCGATCGCCAGCTCATCGCCATGGGCCCGACCGTGCTCGCCGAAGACAAAGAGCAGCAACAGGAACTGGGCGTTACGGCAATCGACAGTTTTAAACGGTTAATCGATGCCGGCGCACAGCTCGGTGATGTGAAAACCGAGTTCTCGGCGGAGATTCTCGGCTACGTTGTGGTGGGCACCCTGAACACGCTCACCACCAGCTGGGCACTGGACAGCCGCTTTCCGATCTTCGCCAAACTCGAAGAGGCACGTATAGTCTTCGAACATCTTATCTGCGCAGACTGACGTTCCAATCGCATTGACGGCCGTGGGCGCAGGCCAAATTCCCGTGACGTCTGTACACCCGCCGTGCCAGTTTAAAACAGGACAATAGCGAAACGACGCGACAGGCCGCCACACACCGAACCGGAGCACCCGCGATGGGACCACTGCAAGGCATTACCCTGATTGAAATCGCCGGGCTGGGACCAGGCCCCTTCGCCGCGATGATGCTGGCCGATATGGGGGCCGACATCATACGCGTTGAGCGTCCGGGGGGGTCGATGTTCGCCGCGGCCGACAACGTGAAGCTGGATTTCCTCAACCGCAACAAACGCTGCATCAGCGTGAATCTGAAAGCAGCGGACGGCGTGGATACGGTTCTCCGACTGCTCGAGCAGTCCGACGGACTGCTGGAAGGCAATCGTCCGGGTGTGATGGAGCGGCTGGGACTGGGGCCCGATGTCTGCCTGCAGCGCAACCCGAAACTGGTCTACGGCCGCATGACCGGCTGGGGCCAGGAGGGACCGATGGCCGCGGAGGCGGGACACGACATCAACTACATTGCACTGGCGGGCGCTTTGCACGGCATCGGACACGCGGGAGAGAAGCCGGCGATTCCACTCAACCTCGTCGGTGACTTCGGCGGCGGCGGGCTGCTGCTGGCGTTCGGCATGGTGTGCGCGCTGCTGGAAGCAAAGCACTCAGGCAAGGGCCAGGTGGTAGACGCCGCCATGATCGACGGCGCCGCTGCGCTCATGGCCAGCACCTTTGGCGCCAGCCAGGTGGGGTTCTGGAGCGATGAACGCGGTACCAATCTGCTCGATGGCGGCTCACATTTCTACAACACCTACGAGACCGCCGATGGCCAGTACATCTCGCTCGGCTCAATAGAAGGGCAGTTCTACCAGGCACTCCTCGACAAACTCGGCGAAGACGCGGTGCACTTTGAAAACCAGTTCGACATGGAAAATTGGCCGGCGATGAAGAAACAGTTAGCCGACATTATCCAACGAAAAACCCGCGACGAGTGGGATGAGATCTTTGCCGGCGCAGATGTTTGTTACGCGCCCGTACTGTCCATGGCGGAAGTGCGTCATCACCCCCATCACCAGGCACGGCAGACGTTTCTCGATGATGGCGAAGTCTGGCAGCCCGCGCCGGCACCGCGCTTCAGTCGCACACCGGGCGAAGTACAGTATCACGCCGCCAGAATCGGCGAAAATTCTGAGGACGTCATGCGCGAATTCGGATTCAACGAGAAGGAAATCCAGGCTCGGTTGGAAAATGGCTCGGTACACCAACTGTCCGAAGAATAAGGGGAAGCTGCCATGCAAAGTGCGCGCCGCCTCGATAAACTAGACAAGCAACTGCTATTGTAGGCGGAACACCAACCAGAGGAGGCCCCATTGGGAACAGGATGCTGGTCAGCCCAGGTGGTACTCGTCGTCACCCTGGCACTGCTGGGCAGCGCTACGGCGTCTGCGCAGATTTACAAGTGTACCGGCGAGTACGGAAAACCGCTTTTCACCGATCGTCCCTGCGGATCAGAACAGGGTATTCAAGCTGCAGCGTCCGTATCAGACCCTCCAGAGCAGACTAAACTTGCCGATATAACTTCGACTACCCAGCATTCACAGGTGCTGGAGCCCATCGACAACCAAAACAGTGAGCTTCAAACCGGTGTTACCATCAGCACGCGCGCCCTGCTGACGGGAGGAAAATTCAGCGCAATCAACAAACAACTACAACGGTTCGAAAGCGAGGCGAAAACCAATGGCGCAAATGAAGCCAACCTGTTCGATGCGTACCTCGCTCTCGGGCTTCCCACTGCCGAGCAGAAGACTCGTTTGCAGCGCTGGCGCAACAGCACGCCGGACACATACCAGCCGTACCTCGCACTAGCGATGCATGCGTACAACCATGGCTGGCTGGCACGTGGCGGTGCCTGGAGTAGCGAAACCGAAGAACAGCAGTTCACCGCAATGCGCGCGCATTTTGAACAAGCACAAAGCTATCTGGAACAGGCAGCGCAATACAACCCGCCAACTGCGATACCCACCTATTTGCAGATTGGCATCTGGAAGACACAGAAGGACTCTTCGTCTCTACAATCCTTGGGGAAGACTCTGGATCATGCGCTCACCGAATATCCCGGTAGCTACGTGATTCGCGCGCATTTCATGCATGCTCTTTACCCGCGCTGGGGTGGCAGTTATGCGGCCATGTCGCAGTTCGCCAGCCTCTCCCAAGACAAGATATCACTGAATCCAAAAATCCGTTGGCTGCAGGGTTTGGTAGATGCAGACAGGGCGTTCATGGCCACGCGTATGGATGCCTACAAGCGAGCCGACAGCCTGTACGCCAGCGCACTGCAGTACGGCCCCAATCCTGAGGTGTTGAGACAGCGAGCGCGCAACAGCTACGAACAGGAGAATTACACCGAAGCGCTTGCCTATATCAATCAGTCAATACTGGGAGACCCTGAGAAAGCAGATGCGCTTCGACTGCGCTGCATCACTCAAATGAAACTCGATGACCTGGACGCTGCGGTTCGGGACTGTCGGCAAGCACAATTGCTGAATCCGCTGGATGACGTTGCAGCGGAAAACCTGAGAAGAATAGCCAACCGCTTCTACCGACAAGGTACCGAATTCGGTAAAAGTCGCGAATACCAGAGCGCCCTGCAACAGTATGCCAGGGCAATCGAACTGAAACCTGGTGAATTGAAATTCCGCTATGGCCGCGCGTGGACGCTGAATAAGGTGGGTGAATACGCCGCCGCACTGGATGAACTAAAGCGTTGCATAGATATCGAGCCGTCAGACTTCAACAGTCATCTTTTACTCGACAGGATACTCACTCGATCGAGAGATTGGGGAGAGATCGTTCAGTACTGGAACGCATACATTAGCCTGCAGCCATCCGATCAGGAGGCTTACTTCGAGCGCGCAGGCACCTATCATCACCTGGGCGACAGGGAAGCCTCATTGCAGGATCTGAAAAAGGCCAGCGAGCTTGGCCACCCGGAGGCGACTCGGCAATACCAGGCGCTACTCGCAGGGAGCGACAGTTAAATGAAGCGTATTCTTATCACCGGCGCCAACAAGGGCATTGGATTCGCCACCGCGATCGCCTTACTCGAACAACGACCGGACGTCGCTGTCCTGTTGTGCTCGCGCGACGCAGGGCGCGGGCAGGCGGCACTGGCGGAAATCGCGGCACGCAATACCGAGTGGGCAGCGCGCGCCGAAATGCTGGAGCTCGATGTTGCGGATTCAACGTCGGTTCACGCTGCACGCGCGAGTATCGCAGCGCGCTTCGCAGCGGAAACGACTCCGCTTTTCGGCATCGTCAACAATGCCGGTATCGGTTTTGAGTCAGACGATTTGCAGGCCACGGTCAATGTAAACACGCTCGGGGTGAAGCGCGTGTGTGACGCTTTGTTACCCCTGCTGGCTGAGGGCGGCAGAATAGTGAATGTCTCCTCCGCGGCCGCACCCAACTTTGTCAGCGGCTGTGCGCCAGAGCGCAGGGCGTTTTTTCAGGACGCGTCGCTTGAATGGCCCGACATCCAGGAATTGATTGACGCAGTGGCATCCGCCGGCGAGGACAGCCGGCGTTTGCAGGCGCTGGGAATCAACGAATTTAATCCCTACGGGTTTAGCAAGGCCTGCGTCAGTCTCTACACGCTGGTGCTTGCGCGACAACACCCAGAATTCGGGATCAATGCCTGCACACCGGGTTTTATCGAAACCGACCTGACCCGGCCGGTCGCGGAAGCACGCGGTGTAGCACCGTCTGAACTCGGCATGGCACCACCGCAACAGGGCACCACCGCGATTGTTCACCTGTTGTTTGGCCAACTCAGCGGCAACGGGCACTACTATGGCAGTGATACAAAGCGCAGCCCGCTGGATCGTTACCGCGCACCGGGTAGCGCGGAATATCGCGGCGACTGAGGCGCAGCAACGGGCCTTGTGTCAGCCTGCTCCGGTGCCACCGGCGAGAGCCGCAGAATCTGCCCACCCTCGGCGTGCTCCACTAACAGGTAAACGGCACCGTCGAAGCCGACCTCAATATCGCGTATTCGCGCGAGCTTGCTCAGTAGCACCTCAGACGAGACGAAGCGATCCTGTTCGTCGAACACCACGCGATAGAGCTCGGAGGCCTTCAGACTCCCCACGAGTGCCTGACCCCGCCACCGCGGGAATGCGTCGCCCTCGTAGAATACGAAGCTGGAGACCGCCGGAGCAGGCGTGAGGTCTACCACGGGCTGCTCTATGTCGTTGAGGTCAAAGGTGATGTCCAACCACTCGCCATAATTTACCGGCTCACCGTCATAGTTCAGGCCCATGGAATACAGTGGCCAACCGTAGTTGCGACCCGGCAGCAGAAGATTGATTTCATCGCCGCCGCGCGGGCCCATTTCTGTAGACCACAGTTTCTGTGTTCGGTGATTGAACTCCAGACCCTGTGGGCTGCGATGGCCGAATGTCCATATCGTGGGATAGGCGCCGGGCGTCCCGACGAAGGGATTGTCTGTCGGCACACGGCCGTCCGCCCAGACGCGATGAATCTTGCCCCATGGCTTTTCCAGATTCTGCACACCATCAAAATTGCTGCTGCCTTTGATGCCGACGCTGATATAGAGGTAGCCCTGATCGTCAAAGGCGAGACGGCCACCCGCGCCTATGTCAGGTACGATGGAATGAAACTCCGGGCCCGGATCCCATACCACTTCCTCGTCAACCCAGTGGCCGTCGCGAATGCGCCCGCGCACCACGCGGTTATAACTGCGCGCCACTATCCAGCAATCCTCGCAGCGCCGTGTGTGGTGCAGGTAGATCCAGCCGTTGCGCGCGTAATCCGGATGCAGTGCTACATCGAGCAGCCAGCCATGCCCCCATACCAATACGGCTTCAATGTAGTCGTCATACACTCGCGGCGTGCCGGACACCAGGTCAGACACGCTGCCATCGGGTTCGACGATTCGCAGGCCGCGCATTTTCTCGGTCACCAGAATGCGGCCATCTGGCAGGGGCTGTATTGAAAAAGGCAGTGGATCCAGCCCTGCGGTGACGACATCAAGTTTGAAGGTGTGCTGCGCTGTTGACAGTACACCCTCGGGAATCGTCAGCGGTGCATCAACTCTAAAGTCAGTAAACAGTCTGTCCACGCGGCGCTCGGCCACGTAGATCGCAAGCGCACGTATATCCTCGGGCGCGAGTGTTTCCGCAAAGCCCGGCATACCCTGTTGCGGAAAGCCATGGGCAATGCTCTTGCTGATAGCGGCTACCGAGTCGCCGTGCGTCAGCGGTGCATCGACAAACCCACTCCCGGTATCGAGCGAGTGACAGCCAATGCAATGCTGCGCGAAGGTCTCTTCGAACGGGTCGCTGGGTCCATCAGAAAACAGAAAGACATACGCGAGTCCCGCTATCACGGTCAGGGCAATAAACAGTAGGAGGAAACGTTTCAGTGAGTGCTCTCGTCGCAGGCCATGTCATTCAGTCAGTACGCAATAAAGTAGCAAGCCACTGGCGACAGGTCACCTACTTGTGCGGCCTGCACAACGTGATACGAAGAGTCTTGATGGGCCTGGAGTGAAATAGACGGGCGGAATGCACGTCACTCGGGTTACGCCGCCACGGGCCACCCGACTTTTCAGTACCAATGAAATACACTAGCATCCTCGCGCCAGCAATCCACCAACAAGGAATCCTGCTTAATGAGCAACGCGGCTATCGCATCCAATGAGAACCGGTTCGTCGACATAGATCCCGATACCCGGGCGCTGTCGATACAAACAGGACCCATACCAGATCCGAAAGCCGTCGAATTACTTATTCGCGTTAACAGCGCCGGCGTCAATCGCGCCGATGTGCTGCAGCGCAAGGGACACTACCCGCCTCCTGAAGATGCCTCGCCAATCATGGGCCTGGAAGTTTCCGGTGAGGTCGTCGCGATCGGCGCCGATGTACAGGGCTGGCAGGAAGGCGACCAGGTCTGCGCGCTGACGCACGGTGGGGGCTATGCCGAGTTCGCCGTGGCGCCAGTGGGACAGTGCTTCCCGCTCCCAACAGGCTTCAGCCACGAAGAAGGTGCCGCGCTACCCGAAGCGCTGTTTACCATCTGGCACAACGTGTTCCAGCGCGGCGCGCTGCAACCGGGTGAAAAGGTATTGATCCACGGTGGTGCCAGCGGCATGGGCACGATGGGCGTGATGCTGGCAAACGCCTTCGGTGCCACGGTGTTTACGACCGCGGGCTCGGCAGACAAATGCCGCCGACTGCAGGAACTGGGCGCCACGCTGGCGATTAACTACCGCGATGAAGATTTCGCGGAAGCACTGGATGCCGCCGGGGTCGCAGGACAAATCAACGTCATTCTCGACATGGTAGGTGGCGACTACATACAAAAGAACCTCAACATCGCGGCGCCGGAAGCGCGCATCGTCAATATCGCCTACATGAATGGGTTCAAGGCGGAGGTGAACTTTGCGCCGCTATTGATGAAACGGATCACGATGACAGGCTCAACACTGCGCGCGCAGAGCTTTGCGCAGAAAGCAGCGATGAAACAGGAAATATTGAAGCAGGTATTTCCTCACCTTGAATCCGGCTCGATTCGCCCGGTGGTCGACAGGTCATTCGCCCTGGATGACGCCGGAGATGCGCAGGAGTACATGCTGTCGGGTGAGCATATGGGGAAGATCGTATTACAGGTACGCAACGCATAAGCGCCACGGGTGGCTGAATTCGGAACCCGCAGGACAGGACTGCCGGCGCGGCGTCGGATGCCTTTGCAAGTGATTGCATATTCGTTCCGCTTTTAATAGCTTTTCGGGTTATACAGCAAGTTCTTAGGAGCGAAATAGTCTTAAAACCCGCGCGTTCACGCTTTTAACAGCCCCCGGTTACTAAAAAAAGCGCGTTTATTGCCTGTTTTAATGTCTTTTGGCTCTATTAACACATCCGCCATATCTCTATTCGGCCTTAAAAACACCGGTTTCCATGGTGTATTTGCGTCGCCGCTAGAATCGCAACAACCCGGTGCTATACTCGATTGAACGTTGGGGCAGAACCACCACCGACGCTGAAAAAAATGTCAGTACAGCGTTACCGGTGGTTCCAAATTCGCGTCGGCCTGTGAACCTGCACTGCAACTTCACGCTGTCGCGATGCTCTCACTATCCGGTCAGGTGAACCAATAGGGAGACGCGATATGAAACGCCACTACTACATCAGTGACGACCTTGATGATCTGGAAGCCATTGAGCGACAGCTCGAAAGCGCCGGTGTTACCACGCCACAGATACATGTTCTCAGTGAAGATGATGCCGGGCTGGAGGAACATCACCTGCATAAAGTCGAGGCGGTGCTCAAAAAAGACGTTGTGCATGGCACAGAACTCGGCGCGGTTATCGGTGTTATAGCCGCCGGGCTTATTCTGGCTATCGCTTACTATTCCGGCCTCACGGAAACGTACACCTGGGTCCCGGCCATATTCCTCGCGGTCATTGTTCTGGGCTTCTGCACCTGGGAAGGCGGCCTTATAGGCATCCAGAATCCGCACGTCGACTTCCGTCGCTTTCAGGCTGATCTGGACGCCGGAAAACACATCCTGTTTGTGGATGTCGAGCAGGATCAGGAGTCCATTCTGCAGCAGGTCACCTCTGAGCACCCCAAATTGCAGAACGCCGGTGAAGGCAGTTCAACGCCCAGCCTTGTGGTGAAGGCCCAGAACCTGTTTCCCCGTTCCATGTGGCGCGTTAACGCACGCTGAATACGGCGTGGTTTTCATGATGCCATCGGCAGTTGTTTCGGAGTAAACAAAGAAGCGCTATATCGCATAAAAGTAAAGCAGCACATCAACGCCAGGGGTTCCAGGGAGTAATCGCAGGGAAGGTTTAGCCCGCAAGGTTTACTCGTCCAACAAAAAAATAAAGGGACAGGCAGTTATGAAGCTAGTGATCGCGCTGATTCTGCTGATCGTAGGAACTCTGGCCTTCCACTTTTGGAGCCCGTGGTGGTTCACCCCAATTGCATCGAACTGGGGAATGATCGATACCACCGTAGATATCACCCTGTGGATTACCGGCTTTGTTTTTGTCGCCGTAAATGCTTTTCTCGCCTACTGCGTGTACCGCTTTCGCCATAGTCCCGACAGGCGAGCCGACTACGAACCTGAAAACAAGAAACTCGAGACCTGGCTGACCGTTGGCACCGCCGTGGGTGTTGCCGCAATGCTGGCGCCCGGTCTTATCGTCTGGGCAGACTTCGTCAATGTTCCCGATGATGCCACCGAAGTGGAAGTGCTGGGCATGCAGTGGCAGTGGCAGTACCGACTTCCCGGTGCAGACGGGGTATTGGGTGAGGTAGACGCCAGGCTTATCAGCCAGGACAACCCGTTCGGCATGAGCAAGAACGATCCAGCCGGCCAGGACGATGTGCTTGTCAATAGTAACGAACTGCATCTGCCGCTGGATCGGCCAGTGAAGCTACTGCTGCGCTCCAAGGATGTGCTGCACAATTTCACCGTTCCACAGTTCCGCGTAAAAATGGACCTGGTACCGGGGATGGTGACCTACGCGTGGTTGACGCCGACCCGGACGGGCAAGTTCGACGTGCTGTGCATGGAACTCTGCGGTATCGCGCACTACGCCATGCGCGGTTATGTGGTCGTTGAGGAACAGGCAGACTACGACGCATGGATGGCGCAACAAAGTACCTGGGCCGATATGCAGGCCATTCCGGCGGGCAACGCCGACGTTGGCAAAACCACTTATCTCACCTGTGCGGCCTGTCACGGCCAACAGGGTGAGGGCAACCCGGCCATGAACGCGCCACGCCTGGCCGGCCTGCCCGGCTGGTATATCGCGCGCCAACTCAAACATTACAAGCAGGGCATTCGCGGCGCACACGAAGACGATGAATACGGCATGCAGATGGCCCCGATGGCCAACGTGCTGGCCAACGATACCGCCATTCGCGATGTCACTGCCTACATTGAAACACTGCATGCACGCCCCGCAACCAACACACTCAACGGTGACCCAGCCAGGGGAGCGGGTCGCTACGTGAGCTGCGGCGCTTGTCACGGTGCGAATGGCGAGGGAAATTCCGCCCTGCAGGCACCGCGACTGGCAGGGCAGGATGACTGGTATATGAAACGCCAGCTACACAATTTCCGCCACGGTATTCGCGGCGCGCACAAGGAAGATACCTACGGCCACCAGATGGTATTGATGGCCCGCTCGCTAAAAGACGAACAAGCCATCAACGACTTGCTGGCCTACCTGAATACCCTGTAAGGGGCGGGTGAGCTATATAGCAATGAATGAGGAACACTCGGCATGCAACACGTAGCACTTGCTGACAGACCGGACGAACTGCACGACCCGCAAACGTTCATCACAAAGTACGTATGGAGTCAGGACCACAAGGTCATCGCCATACAGTATGGCAGCACAGCCATTTTTGTTGGCCTTATTGCGCTGGTGCTGTCGGGGCTCATGCGATTGCAATTGGGATTTCCGGATACGTTTGATTTTATCGATCCCAATTCATACCTGCAGTTCGTCACCATGCACGGCATGATCATGGTGATTTACCTGCTCACCGCGCTGTTGCTGGGCGGCTTTGGCAACTACCTGATTCCGTTAATGTGCGGCGCCAGGGATATGGTGTTCCCCTTCATGAATATGCTCAGCTACTGGGTGTACCTGCTGTCCGTCATCATTCTGTTGGCAAGCTTCTTTGTTCCGGGAGGGCCAACGGGAGCCGGCTGGACGCTGTACCCGCCACAGGCCATTCTGGATGGCACGCCAGGTTATGACTGGGGCATCATCCTGATGCTGGTATCACTGGCCGTGTTCATCGTCGCCTTCACCATGGGCGGGCTGAACTACGTGACTACTGTGCTTCAGGCGAGAACACACGGTATGACACTCATGAGAATGCCGCTCTCCGTCTGGGGCATTTTCGTGGCGACAATACTCGGCATTCTCGCGTTTCCCGCGCTCCTGGTGAGCGCCATCATGATGCTGCTGGACAAAACCCTGCATACCAGCTTTTTCATGCCCGCTGTGGTTTCACTCGGGGAAAATCTCAGTTACGAGGGCGGCAGCCCCATTCTGTTTCAGCACCTGTTCTGGTTTTTCGGTCACCCCGAAGTGTATATCGTTGCCCTGCCCGCCTTCGGCATGGTCTCCGACGTATTGTCAGTACACGCACGCAAAAATATTTTCGGCTACCGGATGATGGTCTGGGCCATCGTCATTATCGGCGCGCTCAGCTTCGTGGTGTGGGCGCACCATATGTACGTCAGCGGTATGCACCCCGCGTTCGGATTTTTCTTCGCAACAACTACACTGATCATTGCAGTACCAACGGCAATCAAGGTGTACAACTGGGTGTTGACCCTTTGGCGGGGCAACATTCACCTGACCGTGCCCATGCTGTTTGCGATCGGCTTCATTTTCACTTTCACCCACGGTGGCCTGACCGGGCTGTTTCTGGGTAATGTGACGATCGACTTGCCCCTGTCCGATACCTACTTTGTTGTGGCGCACTTTCACATGGTGATGGGCGTATCGCCGATCATGGTGCTGTTTGCCGCCATCTATCACTGGTTCCCGTTGATGACAGGCAAGATGTTCGACGAGCGTCTGGGCAAGTGGCATTTCTGGTGCACTTTCCTTGGCACTTACGCCATCTACTTGCCGATGCACTATCTGGGTTTCCTCGGTGTACCGCGGCGCTATTTCGCCATGGGCACTACCGATTTTATTCCCGAGTCCGCCCAGTCCCTGAATGCCGGTATTACGGTAGCAGCGCTGCTAGTCGGCTTGAGCCAGCTGATCTTCCTGTACAACATCTTCAAGACGCTGCGCAGCGGCGAGAAAAGTCCACGGAACCCATGGGGCGCCGCGAGCCTGGAATGGCAAACCGCAGACGTTCCACCTCACCACGGCAACTGGGGCAAGGAACTACCGCAGGTTCACCGCTGGGCTTACGACTACAGCGTTCCGGGCGCCGCTGAGGATTTCATTCCGCAGAATCACCCGGTGACGGAAGACGAACAGACCGAAGGGCATTGAGGGGCGCACTATGAAATTGTTCAGATCACTGCGCGAAAAGCCCTGGTTGCAGCAACCCGCGATCGCGGGTGGTGCGCCAGCCTATGCAGGCCCCGACACCGCGGGCGCCGCTCGCATTGCGTTGCGCTTCATCCTTGCCGTTGTCGGTGTGATCTTTTTCCTTTTCATTATCACTTTTCTATCAAGATCGCAGTACCCGGATTTTGAGGCGCTGGCGGGCGCACCCTGGCAACCGTTCAACGACACCACAAGGCTATGGTTCAATACGGCATTGCTCGCCTGCGCCAGTCTTGGCATGCATTTTGGCCTGGTGAGTGCGCGCAACGGCAAAATCAACGGCAGCATTATCGGCATAAGTGCTGCGGTGTTATTCACCGTACTGTTTCTCCTGGCCCAGTTCGATCTCTGGTTGCACTTGCAATCCATGGGCTTCTACATCAACAGCAACCCCGCCAACAGCTATTTCTATTTGCTGACTGCCGTTCACGGACTGCACATGATGGGCGGGCTTATTGTGCTGTCGAACGTGGTATTCCGTGTCTGGTACGACAGCGAGCCGGAAAGCCTCGCTTCGCCCCTGCAGTTGTGCACCACCTACTGGCACTTCCTGCTCGGCGTGTGGCTGGTCTTGTTTGCACTGCTGAGCAGTTCACCGGAAACCATCAATACACTGGCCGCCATGTGTGGATTCTGAGATCTAGCCTATGAGCATAGAAACCGACAAAAACGCCACCTATACCGAGCCCGGCGTTGCGGGCGTTGTGTCCGACTGGGCCGCAGACAAGCAGGCTTTCGACATGCCCTGGGGCAAGTTGATGATGTGGATATTCCTGCTCTCTGATACCTTTATTTTCAGCGTTTTTCTCACCAGCTATATGACAGTGAGAATTTCAGCGACAGATGCCTGGCCCAATGCCAGCGAGGTGTTTGCTCTGGAAATCGCGGGCGTCCACCTGCCGCTACTGCTGATCGCGATCATGACGTTCATCCTGATCACCAGCTCCGGCACCATGGCAATGGCGGTGAATTGCGCCTATCGCGGTGATAAAAAGAAGGCCGTGACTTTTATCGTTCTCACCGCTCTATTCGGTGCCTCCTTTGTCGGCATGCAGGCTTTCGAGTGGACCAAGCTCATTACCGAAGAAGGTATACGCCCCTGGGGTAATCCCCTGGGTGCGGCACAGTTTGGCTCTTCCTTTTTTATGATTACAGGATTTCACGGGCTGCATGTTACCGGCGGTGTGATCTATCTGCTCTGGGTGGCGCGCCGCGTGAGCACAGGATATTACGATGGCAAGGGCCTGGAGATCGTGGAAATTGCCGGCCTTTACTGGCACTTCGTGGATCTTGTCTGGGTGTTTATTTTCGCATTTTTCTATTTATGGTGAGGTGCCGGGCTCATGAGTGATTCTGCCGAACATCCCATTGGGATTTACCTGAAGATATGGCTGCTGCTTTTCGTACTGAGCACGTTCTCCTACATGGTGGACTACTTCCAGTTACAGGGTTACCTGCGCTGGAGTCTTATTCTTCTCTTCATGTTTTTGAAAGCAGGCTACATCATCGCAATATTCATGCATGTGCAGTGGGAGCGGCTGGCGCTGAAGTGGCTGCTGTTTGCACCACCCGTCGCTATTTTAGTACTTATCGCCTTGATGGCGGCAGAGGGCGATTACACCTTCTCTACCCGCATGGAGTTTTTTGACCGCTGAACCGGGAGCTGCGGTAGATGTCACCCCAGGCACGAATGCTGACGGGCTTTGCCGTCGCCATTGCGATCGCAGTCGTCACGGCGCAGCTTGTCGTCATCAATCGGCCGGCTGCACCCCCGCTGATTCAGGGCGTACTGCTCTCCAACGCGCGCGTCCTGGAGGATTTCACCCTCCTGGATCACCATAACCGGGAATTCAGCAACGCTCATCTAAAGGGCCGATGGCACCTGGTTTCCTACGGCTTCACCAATTGTCCGGATGTCTGTCCAACCACACTGGTGCAACTGGCATCGGTTACCGAGGCACTGCGAGACTCCGAACAGGGCCTGGAAGATGACCTGCGCGTACTGTTCTATACCGTGGATCATCGCCGCGATACCGTTGAGCAGATGGCGGCATATGTTCCCTACTTTCACCCGGATTTCATTGGCCTGACCCATGCAGATGATCCTGACAATCCCCACCTGCCTTTCGAAAGCAGTCTGGGCATCGCCGCACAGCTCTTGCCTAACCTTGATCCCGCAGCCGACCCCGATGCCAATGAGTACGAAGTCAGCCACGGCGTTACGCTGTTTCTCGTCAATCCGGAAGGGGAATTGCAGGCGATACTGGAGCCCGACAGAACCGGCCCCACGGAACACGCTTTTGACCCGGAAAAAGTGCTAAGAGACTACGTGGCGATACGCGACTACCTGGGCTGAAAGTCGCGTTCGCCAGCGATTTGGTTCTGCTATAACAGCGCGTGGCGGAGCTGAACTCCGGTGATACACGCTACTACTGTTTTTTCTTGGCAGGCTTTTGCTTGCCCTTGGCAGCACCTGCTGGTGCCTTGCCGCCCATGCCACCAGGTGGCTTCGCTTGCAGCATCTGCTGCATTTGGCCAAGCATCCTGTCGATCGTAAAGCTCGCCACAGCCTGGCGCGGCGGGAATTTGGCAAACGTCATCAGCCATTTGCCGACTTCCTGCTGCATGGGGACAAACAGCCAGATTTGATCGCCGAAGAAGCGCGCATAAAGGCCAGACTCCAGTGATTCCTCGTAGGGATCAGAGCGCAGGTGAATAACCCGAGGAAAATTAAACGCTTCGCGGGGACCGCTCCAGCCTTCCCAGTTCACGGCGAAGTGAATTTTCCAGTCGTTCCAGCGTATGGCGTTAAAATTGGCATTGTCGTCAAAATAGTAAATCGTGGAGCGTCGCCCTTTACCTTTCCCTGACAGCAGTTGTGTCTGGTCGTAGCCGTCAATATAGACAGTGTACGTTTTGTCACCGACACGGTGGCCCTTCCTCAGTTTTTCGTTGATGTTCGGCTCGCCCGCTGCCGCAAGCAGAGTGGGCAGCCAGTCCTGGTGGCTGAATATGTCGTTAATCACGGTGCCGGGTGCAACCACGCCTGGCCAACGAATCATAGCCGGAACGCGAAAGCCGCCTTCCCAGGTGGAGCCCTTCTCGCCGCGAAAAGGCTCCGCGCCGCCGTCTGGATAAGTGTTGGTTTGAGAACCGTTGTCGGTGGAGTAGACAACGATGGTATTGTCTTCCACGCCCAGTTCCTCAAGCTTGTCCAATAACTGCCCGACATGGTGGTCATGCTCCATCAGTCCGTCGGCATACAGGCCGTAACCGCTCTTACCCTCCCACTCGGGTGCGAGGCGCGTCCAGACATGCATGCGCGTGGCATTGAACCAAACGAAGAACGGCTTTTTGTCGAGGTGTGCCTTGTCCATGAACTTCAGGGCAGCGTTGGTAAACTCCTGGTCAATGGTTTCCATCCGCTTGCGTGTCAGCGGCCCGGTGTCCTGGATCTTGCCATCAGCGAAGGAGTGAATGACCCCGCGCGGCGCAAAGCGCTTCCGAAACTCAGGATCTTTTGGATAGAAATAGGTCTCGGGTTCTTCCTCGGCGTTGAGGTGGTAAAGGTTACCCAGGAACTCATCAAACCCGTGATTGGTGGGCAGAAATTCATCCTTGTCGCCAAGGTGATTCTTGCCGAACTGGCCGCTGACGTAACCGTGGGGCTTCAGCAACTCGGCAATCGTTGGGTCTTCCGCGCGCAAACCGATGTCCGCGCCCGGCAGGCCGACCTTGAGCAGGCCGGTGCGCAGCGGGTGCTGCCCTGTAATAAAGGCCGATCGGCCGGCAGTACAGCTCTGCTCCCCATAATAGTCGGTAAAGAGCGCACCCTGTCTGGCGATACGGTCAATATTGGGCGTGCTGCCACCCAGCATGCCTCGGTGATAGGCGCTGAGATTGGACCAGCCGATATCGTCACCCCATATAACCAGGATATTGGGTTTGTCTGTCTTCGCCTGTACAACGACGGCAAAGCAGCCCAAGAGGGCTATCACACCCGCCATGAGAGAGGTACGCAGTGTCATTTTCAGCTCCTTTTGGTTGAACTATTCGGCGGCCGTATTACAGTGGATTAAACAGGGCGACCAACAGCGCGCGTGGCGCACTCTGAGTATGGCAGCAATACAACAGGCTGTACCTCACCCGTCAAAGCGTGCCCTAGGATAGCGACTTCCCACCAACTGTGAATGACGTTTACGGCCAGAGTCATAGTCGGTTCAGCTGTCAGGGCGTCAACACTATTTCTCTGTTAGGGTAAACCATCAGGTGCACAAAAACCCGGGGAGGCTCCTTAGAACGATGCGCAACTTACTACTGTCCTCCCTTTTATCTACCTGCATTTTAGCGGGCTGCGGCGGCGGAGGTGGCGGAGGCGGACAGGCCGCAACACCTCCCACCACACCACCGTCGCCCCCTGAACCGCCTCCGCCGACTGAATTCACCGTTAGCGGCATCATCAGCGCATCGGGGAGCCAGGCGGTGGACAGTGATACCAATGACCCGGTGCGCGAAGCGGTTGATAACAACACGCTGGCCACTGCTCAGCCACTGCCCAACCCGGTCACCCTTGGCGGCTACGTCAACCTTCCAGGTGCTGGTGCCGAGGGTCGCTCCAGCATCACCGGCGACCTCGATGACTTTTTCCTGATAGACCTGCTCGCAGGGCAGCGGATCACCGTGCTGGTAGGTGACTACCTGGAGGCTGACGCCGATCTGTACCTGTACAACGCCGAGGGCGAGATTGTCGATTCCTCGCTGGATGTCGGGGAGGTGGAGTCGTTGCTGGTGGAGGAAGACGGCAGCTACATCGTCAACGTTTCGGCCTTTTCCGGTGCAACCAACTACATCCTGGCTATCGGCAGCCCCGAACTTGCCGCCCTTGAGCACAGCGGTGGCAACATCGTGCCCTGGCAGGCAATCGTGAAGTACCGCGATGAGCAGGCGGGATCATCGAGCCTGGCGTCGAGTGGGCTGGCAACAACAGCGCTACCCTTGGACTACGGGATCAGCCAGCGCGCTGGCGAGCGCGGGCGCAATCGACTGATGGCGATGCAATCCACCGTGACGGATCCGCGCCAGCTAAGGCGTCGCCTCGGCAGCGCGATCCGAAAACGCGCCGCCCTGGTCGATACCGAGGCGAGAGTGCGCTGGGAAACGCTGCTGACGATAAAGTCACTGCGCGCTGATCCGCGCGTCCAATCCGCAGAACCCAATTACCGGCTGCATACCCTGGCAGTACCCAATGATGAGGCCTACCCGCTGCAGTGGCACTACCCCCTCATCGGCCTACCAGAGGCCTGGGAGACGACTAACGGCGACCAGGACGTAATCGTCGCGGTGGTAGATACCGGCATATTACCCGGACATCCGGATCTCCTCGGACAGCTGGTGCCTGGCTACGACTTTGTGCGCGACACGGAGAATTCTGTTGACGGCGATGGGCTGGATCCCGATCCCAGCGACCCTGGCAACGATATCGGCGGCACCAGTAGCTTTCACGGTACCCACGTCAGTGGCACCGTCGCGGCACGCGGGAACAATGGGCGCGGTGTGGCCGGCGTTGCCTATGGCTCACGTATCATGCCGCTGCGCGCACTGGGGTTCGACGGCGGCACCACTTACGACGTTGAGCAGGCGATCCGCTTCGCAGCGGGCCTTGCCAACGACTCCGGCACAGTGCCAACGCAGGCGGCAGATATCATCAACCTGAGCCTGGGCGGCGCACCTTTCAGCCAATCGACACAATCCCTGCTGCAACAGGTGCGCGGCAACGGTGTCATCATCGTCGCGGCCTCCGGCAATGAAGGCTCCATCCAGCCGAGCTATCCAGCGGCGTACGACGGCGTTATCTCGGTCAGCGCGGTCGATACGCAGCGGCGGATCACGAACTATTCCAATACCGGCCCGCGAATCGATGTGGCGGCGCCGGGCGGCAATAGCGGCGTCGACCTTACGGGCGATGGCTACCCCGACGGCGTGCTGAGCACCAGCGGCGATGTCGGCGGAGGCAGCCTCAACTACGTCTATTCGTTCTCCAGCGGAACATCGATGGCGGCACCGCATGTGGCCGGTGTGCTGGCGCTGATGAAAAGCATTAATCCCGATCTGACGCCGGAAGACGTGGACTCCATGCTGATTGCAGGCTCACTGACAGAAGACCTGGGCCCCGGCGGCAGGGATGACCAGTTCGGGCATGGCCTGATCGACGCCAACCGGGCAGTCATTGCGGCACTGGAAAGCATCGGCAGTACGCCCGCAGAGATTCCACGACTGGTCGCCTCGGTGAACTCACTGAACTTTGGTGCCGCAACCACGGAGTTAACCCTGTCACTGCGAAATGGCGGCCTGGGGACGCTGCAGTTGAACAGCGTAACAGCCTCCGCAAGCTGGCTGACCGTCTCCGCCGATGACATCGACAACAACGGCCTCGGTGAATACTCCGTATCGGTGAATCGCAGTAACATTGAGGCGGGAGTCTACTCTGCCGATATAACGGCGGACTCTTCAGTCAACACCGTTAACATCCGAGTGTTCATGTCGGTTGGGGGCGCAGACTTTGCGTCCGATGTGGGCGTACTTTACATACTGCTTTACGATCCCGTTGCCGACGAACCGGTGGATCAGTGGGTGAGCTCGGGCAGCCAGGGGGTATATCCATTCCGCTTCGAAAACGTTGCGCCCGGAGAATATGAAATCGTGGCGGGTTCGGATGCTGACAACGATCTGCTTATTTGTGATGCGGGCGAATCCTGCGGCGCCTACCTGACGATTGATCAACCTGTTCGAATTAACATCGACAACAATCTGCAGGGTCTGAATTTTGCAGCGGAGTATGTCGTGTCACTACCCAACATCACGGCCGATACCGGCGCGACCGGTTCGGGCGCGGGAGACACCGAAACCCGCTCTTTTCAGCGACCGAAGGTCCGTTCGGCGCAAGATGAGTAAATCCGCAGCGTTCAAACGTGGGTATTGAGGCTATGTTCATGGTTAAACGCCGTTCAGCAAACCGCAAAGGTTACCGGCACCTCTCTCCCGCACGGCTACTGCTGATCGGACTGATCCTCACACTCCCTGGCTGTTCAGAGGGGAACGAAGAAAGCACATCAGGTAGTGCAGTTTCATCCGCCAAAGCGGCTGAAAAAGCGATTTACACGCCGCGCAGTAATGACGGCGCACCTGACCCGGTGCTGGAAAAAATAAAGGTATTCACCGGCGACCTGGACGGCATGGTCGAACGCCGCGTTGTACGCGTGCTCACCGTATACAGTGTCGGCCGCTATTTTCTCGACGGCCCCCGTGAACGCGGTCTTGTCAAAGAAATTTCAGACCAGTTTGAGAAACACCTCAACCAATCACTTAAAACGGGCAACAAGCCTGTACACGTCGTTGTTATACCGGTTGCCAGAGACCAACTCATCCCCGCATTGTTGTCCGGCAAGGGCGACATCATCAACGCCAGCTTGAGCATTACAGCGTCGCGCGAACAACAGATCGATTTTAGCCTCCCGGTCACCAAACCGGTTGACGAAATTCTGGTAACGGGGCCCTCGGCGCCGGCCGTTTCCGGCATCGATGATCTTGCAGGAGCCACGCTGTACGTCAGGCAGTCCAGCAGCTACCGCGAAAGTCTTGACGCGCTGAACCGGCAATTTGCAGAGAACGGCAGAGAAGCCATTCGTATCGAGTCGGTATCAGAGCTACTCGAAGACGATGACCTCGTGGAGATGGTCAACGCCGGCCTGCTTCCCTGGGCCGTTGTGGACGATTACAAGCTGGCATGGTGGCGCGACGTGTTCACTGACATTGTGCCGCGCGAAGACATTGTCCTTCGTTCAGGTACCCGATTTGCATGGGGCCTGCGTCCGAACAGCCCGCAATTGAAAAAGGTCGTCGATGAATTTGTCGCCGGACACCGGGAAGGCACCCTGCTGGGAAACATTCTGAGGAATCGTTATATCCGCGATTTCGACTGGGCGGGAAATGCGATGGAGGAACAGGCCCTGGATCGCCTCTCAGAACTGGAAGCCCTGTTTGAAAAATACGGCGACAAATACGATGTTGAGCCACTGATGCTCGCTGCGCAGGGATATCAGGAATCAAAGCTCGATCAATCCGCGCGCAACCGCTCCGGGGCAATAGGCATTATGCAAATCAAGCGCAGCACAGCGCTTGATCTGAACGTCAACGTCAAAGGTATCGAAAAGGTAGAGCCCAACATTCACGCAGGCGCCAAGTACCTGGCGTTTCTGCGCGACCGATACTTCAGCGATCCGGGTATCGACAAATTGAATCGCAACCTGCTCGCATTGGCCGCGTACAACATGGGGCCGGCCCGCATGATAAAGCTGCGTCGGCAAGCCGCAGATCTCGGTTACGACCCCAATCTCTGGTTCGATAATGTCGAGTTGGCCGCTGCAAAATACGTCAGCCACGAACCTGTTACCTATGTGGCCAACATCTTCAAGTACTACGGTGCCTACTCCATCAACATGGCACAGATTGAACGCCACCAGGCAGCCCGCAAACGTGCGGGGATCGAGGGAAGTTAGGGCGCTTCCTCTTCTCCCAGACGCCTGGCCGTATCCGTAAGCCGGTATTGCAGCCAGTAAATCTCGTAATCATTTTTCAGGCCATTCTGCGCGCTCTCCAGCAATAGCTGCAGTGCCTGTTTACGAATTTGCAGGGCGCTCTGGTTGATGCTGTCCGCTGCCAGCACGACCTCCACAATGTGCAGGGCCTTCACCGGTTGGTTTTCGTTGAGATAGTTCTGCGCCAGGGTAAGCAATCCCTCGTTTCCCGCTACTTCTGCTAAGTCGGCATAAACATCGCTCACCGGTACCGGGTACAGTTCCGTTGTGCTTTCAAAGTGAAACCAGCCTGCGTAGTAGTCCCAGATACTGCGCACCGCCCAGTCTACCCGGCCATGGTTCTGCACCAGTTCCAGCTCGGGCGGCAGTTTTATCTCGCGCATCAGCTGGTAGACGGATTTCCCCGCGTTCATTCCCTCGACCGTGGCATCGTGAACGTAACGCACCGCATCACGTGTCTTTTTGATATCTGCGTGAATCTGCTCTGCGCCTGTCGTGGGATCCAGGTGACTGGGGACAACGGTTTCGATGTCCAGTTCAAGCAGCATTCCCAGCGACTTGATGTATTCAATCGGTTTGCGGATTTTTTCACCGCGCATGGTAAAGACGTTGGGGAACTGCGGAAACTGCGGTCCAAAGAAATCCCCACTGAAAAGTATTTTCTGCTGCGGAAGCCATAGCACCACGTTGTCGGCACCTTCGGCGCCGGGGGTACCGATGACCTGAAACTCTACACCCCCAAGGGTGAACGAGTAAGTCTCCCAATCGCCGACTGTGACAGTGGGTTCGATCCCACCGTAGCGCATCATCTCGATATCAGGTCTGTCTTCCCATGCAGGCATCCAGGGAAACAACGTGCGATTACGCCCGTACTGGTAGGGTTCCAACTCACTGAGATAGCGCTGCTCTTCTTCGAAGTCACTGTGCGCTATGATCTCTGTGTCGTCCTCCATCCAGAACTTTGCACCGCCAATATGATCGGCGTGCGAATGACTCAGTACGATGTGTGAAACCGGTGCCTCGGACACCGCCCGCAGCGCCTTCCTCTGCTCGGCAACCTGCAATACCAAACCCGTGTCGAACAGCACGTTCCCCTCACTGGTGGTGATCATTACCGTGTTGCCAACGCCGGTCGCGTAGTAAACATTATCCGCGACCTGGCGCACCTCAATGGGACGCCGGATCAGCTCCACGGCACTGCCGTGGGTACCCTCACCCTCTGTCGCTGCACCCAGATTCTTCTTTGCTGCCTCGCCAATCACTTCCATGGTTTTCAGCTGAGCCTGCTTCTTGATGTTCTTGCCGCTATCTTCATCCAACATAAGCCAGCCAATGGCCAGCATGGCGAGCACGACAAAACCCAGCAGTATCTTTCCGACCGCGCCTGCCTGCTTGTGGCGCCCCGCGTTCAGTCTGTTCATTGCATTTCCTCTTTATTCGGCACAGTCGCGTCAAAGGCGACAAATATCGGAGACGACCAGGCGCGCTGTGCTTCGGTGGCAAGACAATCCTCGCTGGCCTCAGTGCGATAATCGCCATAGCACGGATTCACGGCAATACAGGTGCCGCTCTCGTCATACTCGCAGCGCACATTGGCCGCATTGATCATTTCCGTAGGTTCCTGAATCGCACGGACGTAATAGATGCTTTCGCGTTCGCCGGCAACGAATTCCTCATCGACGAATTCGATCTCACACCCTTCCATACCCGACTCACACTGGAACACGCGCCAGGGATCTTCAATCAGTTGCCCAACCGGCTCACCCGCTTCCACCTGCGGTCGTATACGGACGACTTCGATGCGGTCTATCAGCAGGCGCTCGTCGCCCGGGTTGTAGCACTCACCCCCACACAGGGTTTGCAGCCGCTCTGCGCCGAGGCCATTGCGTGCCGTGTCCGGGCAACCGGGCTGCTGGCGGAAGGCACCTACTGCGCCTACACGGAAGCGCGGCGCAGCGGCACTGCTGACTTCTGAGCCCATTGGCACCCGGCCATTGTCATGCAGCATATCGAACCACAACAGGATTCTGTCACCGGAGGTGGCGTAGATCTCCTTGCGCTTGAGGCCATCCCAGATCGCTTCTCGATTGCGGCCGTCGCTGTGCACGGCAACCAGCCCGCCGGTCAACCAGAACGAATTCTGGCGCTCCATATTGCGCAAATTTTGCAGGCCAACATTCTGATCTGCCGGTACAGAGTAGGGAAGTGGCTCGCGGTCATCGCCAGCCGCTCGCTGTGCGGCACGGGGATTCATCGAGCCGAACGCTTCCGTCATGAACCTGCGCTTTACCTCCTTGTAACCGGTGCCGGGTTGCCCGCGATGATTGTCACTGGAGCCGATCATGCCGAAGCGGTAGTTGAGCGGCTGTGCAGGCCGACTGAAATCCGTTATTGCGAGCGCGTATTGCCCCGTTGCCATCGGCCGATGATCCATGGGCTCGTTGAAACAGTCCGGGCAGGTGCCGCAGTTCAGCCAGTCGGTCACCTGCTGTCCGGGCACCGTGAGATGCCCCGAAATACCTGCATCAACGTAGTGCTGCCTGGCATCGAGTTCCCGCTGGGCACACTCCTGCGCACCCAGGCCGGCATCTTCGCAGCGCTCAAGAATAATTTCCCCGGCCCGCCAACAGCAGGGCAGGTAGTTTTCGCTCGGCTCAGGGCAGACCAGTTTGCCCTCTGCATTGCGCTCGACCGCTCGCCAATCACGGTATTCCTCGGAATTGCCGTGACCAGAGTAGATCTCGAACAGAATCTGCCGCTTCGGATCGTGTTGCTCGCGGTTGAGCTGTTTGTCGAAACTGGTAGTGGGTGGTGTATTCATGCCCCATGCATTGCCGTGGGGAATGACAATACTGTCGTAGCCCCACTGGTCGAGCTTGGTGAACAGCTCGCGGGGGTCATCGGCGATTTCGCGGCAATCCGCGGGCAGTTCCCGGGTATCGACGTCCTTCGCGCAAACCGGGGTCTGCGCAATTTCGTCGTAGTACTGTTGGATGCCCCAATAGAATTCACGGTTTTCAAAATCCATCACTGACATCATTAGCTGCGCCACGCGACCCATCGGCGCATCGGCAAGTCTTTCACGCGGAGCAGCGATAGCGCGGGCGGGCACCGCGTCATCTGCCTGATCCACAAACACTACGTTCTTGTGCCCGTAGTGCTTCTCCGGCGCCAGGTTAACCTGGCTCCACTCCCAACCGAGAAACGCCACCATGTCGGGATTCGCCACATCGCCGGCCACGGCATTGCACTCGCGGATACTTTCGCGGGTCTCTCGCCATCGTCGGGGGGTTATACCTTCCGCGTGATCATTAATAGACCAGAAATCGAGACTGGAGCAGTAGCGAGCGAAGTCGCAGGCATCTGCGGGCGGATGCATTCCGCTCCCGCCCATCAGCGGCACCGACATAATGAATGCATCGGGAGAAAACGAGGTGTGTACGTGCAGATCGCCAAATAGAATCTGCTTGTCCGCCGCGGTGGCCGGGGCGTAGCGCTGCTCCCTGGCCTCAATCGTGGCCGTAGAGAGGGCCGCGCCGGTTATTTCCCCCCTGCCCTGCGGTTCACCGCAAGCTGACAGCAACACCGCGGAGCAACACGCGGCCAGGGATACGCTTACCACTGGAGCAAGGATTTTCATGCCGAATTGCCCGTTTGTCTGGGCGCGTCCACGCACTCACCGCCCGTGCCACGCTGCCTGGAGTAGACGTCCATCGAGGCACTATAACGACCCACAAAAGCGCGTACGAGTGTCGCTGGGGCCACAATAAGTGTTGTAAAGGCGCGCAGGGCTCACGCGGATGCACCCTGCGCACGGATAAGCCGCGCAGAATCGCGGCTATCCTCGAGCACTATCCGCCGGAGCTAGCGTCTCGCCGCGGACTTTTTCCTGGTAGCGGCCTTGCGCTTCGCCGGAGCCTTCTTCTTCCTGGGTGCAGCCTTGCGCTTGCTGGCAGCTTTTTTCTTCGCTGCCGACTTACGTTTTGGCGCAGCCTTTTTCTTGGCAGCAGCCTTGCGTTTGGGAGCCGATTTCTTCTTACTGGCCGCCTTCTTCCTGGCGGCCGGCTTTTTCTTGCCCGCCGACTTTTTCCCGGCTTTCTTTTTCGCTGTCTTCTTCCCGGTTCTGGCGGTAGCACGCTCAACAACCGATGCCGCCTGGTTCGCTGCACGTGCCCGGCGCTCGGCCAACAGGGCATCCGTTTTAACCGTGAAGAGTTTCTCTGCCGCCTCGTAGGCAGCCTTGGCAATTGCCGCCACCGAATCGGCGAGCTCCTGCACCTGCTTCAACAGGGCATCGACCTTCTTCTGGTTGGCCGGCGAGGCCTGCTTGCGCAGACTGGCACGTGCCTTCTTCAGTCGGGCATTTGCCGTTGAATGCTTTTTCCGGGCGCTGCCCAGCTCTTTTTTCAGTTTTGAATGGGTTTTTTCACTTTCTGAGACCAGCCGCTTGCGTAGCTTTTCAACTTCGCGATTGGCCTGCTCGGCCATTTTGGTGGCCTGCGCCAGTTCTTTTTCTAACATCGCCATCCCGCTCCCGGATTATTGAATAGGTACCACACCTCTAGTGTAGGCTTAAATGGCAAGGTTGCGAGCGGTTTTTTTTGCCTCCCGGACAGGTTTGTGCCGTGACGCCCCGGTTTCTGTTCACGTGCCGGTGGTGTAGGTATGATAAGCGGCGATATTCCGGTGCCCCGCCGCCCAGATTGCAGCAAACTCACTGCACCATAAGGGGTGAGGTACAGGTTTATCAGCCGACAAAGGCCAACTATACTAGTGATGATACAAACCAATGGGGAATCCCTATGGAATACAACCCGGATGTACACGGCATTGAGTGCCCCAAGTGCGGGCACGGCATGGACGAAATTTCCTATGGCGGCGATTTGCTGATTGATCGCTGCACCAACTGCCGTGGTCTATGGTTCGATAACGGTGAGGCCGAGCTGCTGAAAAGCAAGTGGATGGGTGATGCACTGGATATCGGCAACCCCGCGGAAGGTAAAAAATGGGACAGCCTGGATCCCGTTGCCTGTCCACGCTGTGGGGCCGGTATGAACAAGGTGTCGGATCCGGATCAACCCCATATCTGGTATGAGGTCTGCCAGGAGCACGGCATGTTCATGGACGCCGGTGAATTCACCGACTACAAGCATGAGACGCTGGCAGACTGGTTCCGCAGCCTCATCAAGGGCTCCCGCTAGCCAGCACCTTCAGGCACCGGCCGGCCCGGCATCGGGTGGCCGGGCCGCTATCCACAACAGAATCTGCCAGGATTGCCGCCACGGCGATGCCGTGCGGACAATCCCCGCCTGAACAAACTTAGCCGGCCGCTGTCGGAATCCCTGTACGCGCCGTCGCCTCCCACCAACCGCCGTAAGGACCCAACCCCATGAGCAACTTCGACTACGACCTTCTCGTCATCGGCGCCGGTTCTGGCGGAGTGCGCGCAGCCCGCATGGCCGCGGCCGCAGGCGCCCGGGTAGCCATAGTCGAAGATCGCTATATGGGGGGAACCTGCGTCAACGTGGGATGTGTGCCCAAGAAGCTCTACGTCTATGCGTCTGAGTTTGGCAAAGCCTTCGACGATGCACGCGGCTTTGGCTGGGACGGCATAAAGCCGCCTTTCAACTGGGCAACGCTTCGCGACAACAAAAAGGAAGAGATAACCCGGCTGAACGACATTTACCGCGATTTACTGACCGGCGTCGACGCCCAACTCATTGATGGCCGCGGCAGTCTGATCGATGCACATACCGTGGCAGTGGACGGTCAGCGCTACAGCGCTGAAAAAATACTGCTCGCTACCGGTGGCTGGCCCCACATTCCAGAGTTTCCCGGTAGCGACCTGGCGCTGAGTTCGAATGAGATTTTCGACCTGCCGGAGTTCCCCAGGCGTCTTGTGATCGTCGGCGGTGGCTATATTGCGGTGGAGTTTGCCGGCATATTCAACGGCCTCGGGGCCGATGTGACGCAGCTGTATCGCGGCCCGCTTTTTCTACGTGGCTTCGACCAGGACATTCGCGACCATGCCGCCCGTGAGATCGCCGCCAGTGGCGTAGATCTGCGCTTTGAAGTCAACGTCAGCGCTATCGCCCAGACGGAAAACGGCCTGGAACTGTCGCTTACGGACGGCAGCAGCCTGCTCGCCGATACCGTGTTGTATGCCACGGGGCGCAAACCCCACCTGGAGGGCCTTGGCCTGGAGAATGTGAACGTCGAGCTCACCGAGAGGGGCACCATCAAGGTAGACAGTGATTTCCGCACTACCGAGTCCAGCATCTTTGCGCTGGGAGACGTCATCGGCGGCATGGAGCTGACTCCCGTCGCCCTGGCAGAAGGTATGGCGTTCGCGCGCAAGCAATTTGGCACCGTAGACAAAGCCGTCGACTACGACTTTATCCCCACGGCCGTTTTCTGCCAGCCCAATATCGGCACTGTCGGATTCACGGAAGAGGCCGCGCGAGAGGAATTCGGCGACATTACCCTGTTTAAATCCGTTTTCCGCCCGATGAAGCACACCATCAGCGGCCGCGAGGAAAAAACGCTGATGAAGCTGATCGTCGATACAGCCAGCGACCGTGTAGTGGGTGTGCACATGATGGGCCCCGACGCCGGCGAAATCACGCAGGGCATTGCCATCGCCATGCGTGCGGGGGCAACCAAGGCCATCTTCGACACCACCATCGGCATTCACCCCACCGCCGCAGAGGAATTCGTCACCATGCGTGAGCCCTGGACAGGAAGCTGAATCGCGATGGAGCTTGAGCTTTGGCAGGCAGGGCTACTGGTCTTTGTGGGCATCATTGCCGGTTTCCTCAACGTCATGGCGGGTGGCGGCTCACTGCTTACCGTACCGGTAATGGTCTTCATGGGCCTGCCAGGGCCCGTTGCCAATGGCACCAACCGCATTGCCATCCTCGCCCAGAACCTGACTGCGATCGCCACGTTCGCCCGTAAAGGATTCAGTGATTTCAAGCTCAGCCTCACGCTCGCGGCCTGCGCGCTACCCGGAGCAATTGCCGGCGCCATGGTGGGCACACAACTGGAGGGCGTCTGGTTCAACCGGGCGCTGGCATTGATCATGCTGGGCGTCATGCTGGTCATGCACTTCGACAAGGGCAAGCGCGATCAGGCAGCATCGCATCAACCCACCCGGCAGCAACTCTTGCGGGGGCACCTGATGATGGTAGGCGCTGGCTTCTGGGGCGGATTCATCCAGCTGGGCGTGGGTTTTATCCTGATGCCCATCCTGAACCGCGTGATGGGACTGGACCTGGTGCGCACCAACATGCACAAGGTTTTCATTGTAGCCACCTATACGATCGCAGCACTGGCGGTTTTTGCCAGCCAGGTGCAGCTGCTGTGGGTAGTCGGCCTTGCGCTTGCGCTGGGGAATTCCATTGGTGGCTACCTGGGGGCACACTTCACGGTGACGCGGGGTGAGAAGCTGATACGCACGGTATTGAACCTGGTGCTCGTTGCATTTATTGCCAAACTACTCCTCTTCCCCTAGGACACCGTTGAGCAATGGCGCGCTTCGCTGCAGTCTTCGTCTTCGTTCTGGTGACGCTGTTCACCCTGGAGATGCTTGTCCCTGTGCAGCAGAGCGTGATCCTGCCCTTCACTGAACTTCTGGCGCAGGTGAGCGCGGCACTGGTGACTCCCTTTGACGAATCGGTGCACGCCTATGGCAAGGTGCTGCAGTTTACCGATTCCGGATTCGCCGTCTCGATTGAAGCAGGCTGCAATGGCGTAGAAGCAACCATCGTACTTGTCGCCGCCGTACTGGCATTCCCGGCGAGCTGGAAGCATCGGGTGACGGCAATTGTTGCAGGCTTTTTCGCCATTCAGGGGCTGAACATTGTGCGCATTATCAGCCTGTTCTACCTTGGAGACTGGAACCGCGAAATATTTGGCTGGGTTCACCTTTACCTGTGGCCAACGCTGATCATGCTCGACGTGTTGATCGTGTTTATTCTGTACCTGCGTTTTCTGGCACGGAATCATCCGGCGCAGATTGCAGCTCATGCCCGCTGACAGTTTCCGCCCGTTCCTCATCTACGTGTTCGCGTTACTGCTGCCCTGCTTCGGGCTGTGGTTTGCTACCAGCAGCTACCTGGCACTACCTGTAATTGCGGTGGTACACGAAATCCTGGTTGCCTGGTTCCCGCAGTTAGTTCACGCACTGTACGCCGACAACACCAATGTGTTTCTCGCCACCGCATTTGGGCAGAAAGCGGGCATGCTGGTGCCGCTGGCGGAGGCAGAGTATCGATTTGGATTCACTATCAACACACGCATCCTGTCTTATTCACTACCGTTCTACAGCGCATTGCTATTCGCTACACGGCGCGATGAGTACCTCGGTAGCTGGCTTCAGGGCGTTATTGTGCTTTACCTGCTGTTCGCAATCGGCCTGTTGACTATCTGCCTGAAGAACCTCATGACCACCGTGCCGGAACAGTTCTTCGGCCAGGCGGATGTGATCGTACCCAACGCCAACCTGATCGCCATCGGCTACCAGATCAATGTGTTGCTGGTACCTACGCTGGCACCCGTGATGTTATGGCTGTGGCAGTGTCGCGAGACAACGCTGTTACGTGAGCTGCTCCCCCGGCCTGACCGAGAGGAAAGCGAGGCGAAGGGGTAGACGCTTCAGCGCGCCACACGCAGCGCATGGACTAGCCTCTGCCGAGAGGTCGAACTACGATCAAACGCGGTCAAACTCGACGATGACCAGTTTTTGCAGCGCGGCGGAGACGTCACTCTCGTTCAGGCTTCCGTCGTCATTCAGCCGAATATCCTGGTACACCGCATCCTGCGGGTAAACCTCCAGAAACTCGCGCAGAAGCGGCTCCAGCACAACAGGATCGCGCTCAAGCACGCGGCCGCGACAAGCGACCAGCTCACCCGCTACACGCAACATCACGCCAGGCTCAGCCTGTACATTCCGCCACCACTGCACGTAATCAGCAGTGGTGCATCTGATCGTGCCATTCGCCGCGAGGTATCGCACCGGCGTTGCCAGTGCGCGCCCGGACTTTCTGCCACGGTAATGAATGACCATGACGCTGGAACTCATCAGGCCATGCAAGGGGGAGCGCAGCAGCGCGCGCACTATCATGTTGACCAGGGGGAAAAGTGATTCAGGTATTCTCATGCTTCAGGACCTCGCGACGTTCCCTTGCATACGTCTATCGTGCGCCAGAGGATCATCAGGCTGACCATTTTGCTGCCGCGCTATCAATCTCGGGTATAGCCATCGCTAACCTGCCTGTCGCCAGCCAGTTGTCACTACCGTGCCAGTGGCTGGCGAAAGCCTTGTCCGGACGCCGGCGATTCAGGCAGGGCCGCTACTGCGGACGCTGTTGTGGCCGGTTGAAATCGTCAAAGTCCGCGCTGAAGGTATCTTCGTAGTCAGGGGCAGAGTACGCCTCGTTGACACCCTCCGTGAAGGGATCGTTATGGACGGGTCGCATATCGCGTTCGTCCACGCCGATAGTAAAGGGGTCGTCGAAGCCGCTGCCACGGTCATTTCTGTAGTCTCGCTCGCCCTCCACGCCTCCGGGCCCTTGAACAGATCCGTCCTGATCAGACGCCGCGGATTCATCGCTACCGTCCAGGTTCTGGCTGAAGGGATCATCATAGGCGAAGGGGTCTTCGTAATCCGCCTGCGACTCGTAAGTTTCCTCGGTTTCAAACGGATCCCGGTACTCGGCGTCAATTGATTCCTCCTCCAACTCAGGGCCGAAGGGGTCAGAATAATCCTGCGCAGCAGCAAGCGCAGAAAACAGGACGAACGCCGGGAATAAGAATGTGACTTTCATGCTTTTCTCTCCACTATCACACCGCGGCAGCGCTACTGCCGAGCCATGGCGGCGCACAGTGCGCACCGATAATTGACTCCTGAGACAGTAGCACAAGCCAGCGGTGCTCTGCATCGACGTTTGGCGACGGCGCACCTTACCGGATCACAGAATTGCGACCTCGCGCACACCGGCCAAAGCGGTGCAGGCCCTGATTTCGCCCCGCGCCCCGGTAGACGGTCAGTCTTTGTACTGCGGCGACCTGCCCTCCTTCCGGGCCTTGATCGCCTCTTCGAAATTCTGGGTTGTCATGCGCACAAACAATTGCGCGTGTCCCTCGTGGTTCATGTGGGTATGCAGGCTACCCGCATCCACGCCCGCCCATAGCATCTGCTTGCTCAGTTCGACGCCCAACTGGCTAAAGCCATTGATACGCTCCGCAATGGCCAGGCACTCTTCCAACAGCGTATCGTGGGGTACGCTCTTCGATACGATACCAATACTGGAGGCTTCGTCGGCGCCCACGTCGCGGCCGGTCAGCATGATTTCGAAAGCGCGGGATGTACCGATGGCCCGCGGCAGCAGGTAGCTCAAACCCAGCTCCGCGGACGTGAGCCCGTTGTTGATCCCTGCAGGACGAAAGTAGGCGCGCTCCGACGCGATGCGTATATCCGTGGCCATCGCCAGGCAGAAACCGCCGCCAATCGCGGCGCCGTTGATAGCGCCGATCACCGGCTGGTGCATCCCCTGTATGGCCTTGACCACGTCATCGAGAATCTTCATCGCGCGTCGGGCGATGCCCGGCACCGTCAGGCCATCAAATATGTCCATCCACCCCGGGTCATCCAGATCCGCGCCCGAACAGAAACCTTCGCCCGCCCCGGTGACGATGACCACGCGAGTGTCATTGTCAAAACTCACTTCCTCCAACGCCTCCTTGAAAGGCACCATGACATCAAAGGCCATCGCATTCATGCGCTCAGGGCGATTGAGAGTAATCTGGGTTACAAAGGGCAGCGGCTTTTCTACATTAACAAAGGCCATTGGGCATTCCTTTTTTATAGTGTCGGAAGCAAGAGTACGCTGCCCTTTTATTCCCTGCCATGTCGGATCGGGCCAGACCGAGGCGCCAAACTGAATTCCTGTGCAATAGTGGCATAGCCGTATCGCAGCGCTATAGCGCATGATAAAGGGAAATCGGGAGGTAGATGCCATGCGCTTGATTGGAATGATTCTCTCACTGGGTGCCATCGTCTGGGTGATGTACCAGGCCGCAGGTGGCGGTGAGGCAGAGACCGCGATACCCCAGGGCTATCAGCAGTCTTTGGAAAAGGCCGAGAACCTGGAGCAGGACCTTCAGGCAACGATAGAGCAACGCCTGCAGGGTACTTCAGCAGAGTAGTGTTTCGCGCATGAACAACCAGGCGAAACGCTATTCATATGACAGCTCCGTCGCTTTCCCCGAGAACACGCGGTAAACATAGATTGAGTAGCCGCCGATAAGTGGCAACGTTACCGCGACTCCCCAGAAAACAAACTGCAGCGAACCGGTTGCAGCGGCTGCCTCGTACAGTGTCATCCTGCCCAGCACGATATCCGGGAAAATACTGTACGCAAGCCCAAGCGCGGCCATCACACAGATCACCGCCAGCGCGGAAAAAACAATAACAGCGTAACCGGCACGTAAAATGTCCGGCCGGCGCAACAGCCATCCGATGCCAAAGAAGGCGATGGTGCAGCTCAGGGGTATTGGCAGCAAGCCGATCGCGCTGGGCAGCGTAAACCAGCGCTCCGCAATCTGTTCACTGACCAGGGGTGTGGCGATGGAAACCAGCAGCAATCCGACCCCCATGGGCAACCATGCTCTGCGCGTCCACAGCACGGATTTTTCGAACAACTCATCCTCGGTCTTTATCATCAGCCAGGCCCCGCCCAGCATCACGTACAGGGCCGGCAGGGTCAGCGCAATCAACGCAGAAAAGGCGAGATTCATACCAGAGGGCTGCAATCCCGTGACATAGGAGCCAAGCATCCAGCCCTGCGCCATGGAGGCCACCAGGGAGCCGAGAAAAAAAGCCGTGTTCCACAGCGCGCGGCGATCGTCGCCGGCCTTGACCCGAAAATCGAAAGCCACGCCCCGCAGGATAAGGCCAAACAGCATCACGGTGACCGGTATATACAGTGCCTCCAGTACGATGCCGTGTGCCTGGGGAAAGGCCACCAGCAAAATACCGACGCCGAATACAATCCAGGTCTCGTTCGCGTCCCAGAATGGCCCAATAGACGCCACCATAATGTTCTTTTCGTGCTCGTCGGCAAAAGGCAGCAGGATGCCGATACCCAGATCAAACCCGTCCAATATCACGTACACCAGCAGCGCCAACCCCATGGCGCACAGGAAAAAGACCGGCAGGAACTCACTCATGACCTTTCTCCCGCGATCTCGGGTGGCACTCTACGCGGCAGCAGTGCCAGCGAACGCGCCGGCTTGGTGGACAGATATCGCAGGGCGTGAATATAGGAATACAAAAGGAAGATATACAGCCCGATATATCCGAACAGTGTCCCGGATAGTGTTGCACTGCTGTGACTTGCGGCAATGTCAGCCGTGCGCACTAGCCCGCTGATCACCCAGGGCTGGCGGCCGATCTCTGTGACATACCAACCTGCCAGCGTGGCCACCCAACCCGAGAAGGTCATCAGTGACAACGCCGTCAGCAGCGCCCCTCCGGGTTGCCGCCCGCGCAAATAGGTCCATGCACCCCACCAGGCTACCAGGAGCATGAGGCCGGCCGTTCCCAACATAACCCGGAACGCCCAGAACACCTGGGCAACCGGCGGGTGGTCTTCAAACTCGTTCAAGCCAGGCACTTCACCCTGCGGATCGTGGGTAAGGATCAGGCTGGCCGCATAGGGAATCTTTATTGCGAAACGCGTGCTGCGGGACTCCTCATCTGGCATTCCCAGCAGCGTAAAGGCTACACCTCGCTCGGTTTCCCACACCGCCTCCATCGCGGCTATTTTCTGGGGCTGATGTTCCAGCGTATTCAGGCCGTGCAAATCACCGGCGAGAAACTGCAACGGAATCGCGACAGCCGCCATCACCACGCCTGTTTTCAGAACCTTCCAGGTTGCCGGGCCATCCACACCGCTGCGCACACGCCATGCGGAAACACCTGCGATAAGAAAGGCAGCGGTAAGAAAGCTCGCCAACATCATGTGTGCGAAACGATAGGGGAAGGAAGGATTGAATATCACTGCCAGCCAGCTTTGCGCGTAAAACTGTCCGTCTTCTATGCTGAAACCCGCAGGCGTCTGCATCCAGGAATTCAGTGCCAGTATCCAGAACGCCGACAGCGAGGTACCGAAGGCCACGAGAAACGTCGCTGCCAGGTGCACACGGTTAGACACACGCTGCTTGCCGAACAACATAATGCCCAGGAAAGAGGCTTCCAGAAAGAAAGCCGTCAGCACTTCGTAACCCAGCAATGGCCCGGCGATATTGCCGGCGGTTTCCATAAAACCCGGCCAGTTGGTTCCAAACTGAAAACTCATGGTGATGCCGGAAACAACGCCCACCGCGAATGTCAGCGCAAACACTTTCACCCAGAAGTTATAAGCATATTCCCAGGCTTCATCACCGGTAAGCGTGAAGCGCACGCGGAAAAACAACAGCACCCAGGCGAGGCCAATTGTGATCGCAGGAAACAGTATATGAAAACTGATATTGGCAGCGAATTGAATTCGCGCCAGTAAAACAGGGTCGATATCCATGACTCACCTCTGCCCCAAATCCGGGGCTAAAATACTGCATTGCCGGGCTATGGATCGGCGGTGCAGGACGTCTCAGTCGGTGAGAGAAGTCGATTCATTGTAACATTCGCGCACGGTACTTTCAGCACGGATGCTTTGCTACAAGCGTCAGCTTTTCAGTCGTTCGAGGATGCTGGAAAAATCGCGTGGGCCGTTGCCCGCTTCCTGGTGTTGCGTGTAAAGCTCGCGCGCCAATTTACCCATGGCGTTGTCGACCCCGCTGTGTTCGGCGATCTCCATGGCCAGGCCAAGATCTTTTACCATCAAGTCGACCATGAAACCCGGTTTGTAGTCGTTGCTGGCCGGTGCGTTTTCCATCACTCCGGGATACGGGTTATAGACTTCCAGTGACCAGTTGCGGCCAGAACTGGCGAGCATAATTTCTGACAACACGCCTGGGTCCATCCCATTTCGCACGCCCATCTCCAGTGCTTCGGCGCTGCCTATCATATGAATCGCGAGCAACATGTTGTTGCAACCCTTGGCCACCTGGCCCGCTCCGGCCGGGCCGGCGTGAAAAATATTCTTGCCCATGTCCGCGAGAATCAGCTTTGCGCTTGCGAACGTTGCCGCATCACCGCCACACATAAAAGCCAGCGTGCCCGCCGCCGCAGCCGCCACACCGCCGGAGACCGGCGCATCCATAAAGCCGATTCCCAATTCAGCCGCTGCCGCGCCCACCTCGCGCGCGGTCGCCGCATCAATAGTGGAGCAGTCAAGCACCGTGGTGCTGGTATCGAGTTTGGCCAGCAGACCACTTTCACCCAGGTAAGTCGCCGCCACGTGCTTGCCTGCGGGCAGCATGGAGATGACATAATCCGCACCACTTGCCGCCTCTGCAGCGCTAGCCGCAACACCGGCCCCCGCAGCGCGCATTTGCTCGCACGCTGACTCGGATAAATCAAACACGGTGACACTGTGGCCGGCCTGCAGCAGATTGCCAGCCATGGGTCCGCCCATATTGCCAAGGCCATTAAATGCTACCTTCGACATGTGTTTCTCCTGCTTGCTGGTTTAGAGATTCGCCAGCGGGTTGTCGCTCCAGGGAGCTGTGAAAAAGCCCTCCAAAACCTCCGCCGGCACGGCCCTGCTTTGAGCGTACTGCCACTGTGGATTGCGATCCTTGTCGATCAGCAGGGCGCGCACGCCTTCACTGAACTCCGGATGACGAACAACATTTGTCGCCAGCTGGATTTCCGACTGGAAAACCTCGCGCAGCGAAGCGTGTCGGTTCTCGACAAGCTGTCGGTGAATCCACAATGCGGCCAGCGACGAACCGTGTGCGAGGCCGTCGCGGGCTTTCGACAGCCAGGCGTCCTCGCTGTCGATTGCCTGGATGTTGTCGATAATGTCGTGGATATCGTCGCCGTCACACAGCGCGTTGATTGTGTCCAGGTGTGAGGCCACCTGTCCCTGCGGACAATGTTCGGCGCTCTTTTGCGCAAATGGTCGCAGCACATGTCGCACCATCGCGTGGTTGTGTGCCGCGTCGGCTTGCCACTGTTGGCTGAGCAGGGCCTCGAATACCTCGTCTTTAAACTCACTGCCGATGAAACGATCTGCGATGCCGCAGTAGATAGCGTCCGCCGCATTGATCGACGCACCGGTCAACGCCAGAAACAACCCGGCCTTTCCGGGCGCGTGATTGAGGAACCAGGTGCCACCAACATCGGGAAACAGCGCGATCGTAACCTCGGGCATGGCGATGCGGGTTCTTTCTGTCACCACGCGATGCGAACAGCCCGCCATCACGCCCAACCCGCCACCCATGACAATGCCATGTCCCCACACAATCAGCGGTTTCGGAAAGGTATGCAGGGTGTAATTCATGCGGTATTCGCGGCTGAAAAACGATTCGGCGTATTCACAGGGACCGCCCGGCGTGGCCGTGGCGGACGCGTGCAGCGCCTGCACGTCGCCGCCGGCACAAAAGGCCTTCTCTCCGGCGCCTTCGATAAACAGTGCGGCGATATCATCGTCATCGCGCCAGGCATCCAGTTGCGCCTGCAGCAGGTCAACCATTTCCAGGGTGAGGGAATTCAGCGTCGCGGGCACACTTAGCGTCACGCGGCCCAGCCGGCGCGACCCGGCGGCAACTTCATCAAAAAGGACAGGAGCGTCAGACATGTTTGGGCCTCAGCCGTTCTTCCAATCGGGCTTGCGCTTTTCCAAAAACGCATTGACGCCCTCTTTCTGATCTTCGGTGGAAAACAGTTCCACGAACCGATCGCGCTCGCCCTGCAACCCGGCACCGATGGCCGCATCCCGAGCGGTATGGATAAGTTGTTTGCACAGGCGCACAGAGGTTGGGCTTTGCTCACCGACCTGCTCCGCCAGTGCCAGGGCACGCTCCAACGCGCCGCCCTTGGCCACCACCTCTTCAACTAGGCCTATGCGCAGCGCGGTTTCCGCATCCAGCCTTTCGCCGCAAAGTATGACGCGCTTGGCCCAGCCTTCGCCCACCAGCCAGGACAACCGCTGCGTCCCGCCGGCACAGGGCAGCAAGCCGACCTTGGCCTCGGGCAACGCCATCTGTGCCTGCTCCTCTGCAATACGAATATCGCAGGCCAGAGCTACCTCCAGACCGCCCCCCATGGCAAAGCCATTGATGGCTGCGATGCTGACACCGCGAAAGTCCGCCAAAGCCTCGAAGCCCTCACCGAAAAACTGCGCCATACTGGCGGCCGTCTGCGGGTCGCCATCGGCGAACAGTTTCAGGTCCGCTCCCGCCGAAAAAAACTTCTCGCCTGCGCCGGTGAGCACTACCGCGTAGATGGATTTGTCGGCGTTCAGCTTTTCGACCACGTCTCGCAGGGCAGGCAGGCTCTCCACATCCCAGGTATTCGCCGCGGGATTGTCGATGGTGAGCAATGCAACGCTACCCCTGATTTCCACCTTCAGTTTTTCGGATGTACTGATGCTCACGTGCTACTCCTTCTAAGTCATTGGTCGCCAGGCATACTAATGGCCGCGGAGACGTTACTTGATAATTTCGAGCGCGCCATCCATCAACATTTTGCGCGCAATGATCACACGCATGATCTCGTTGGTGCCCTCGAGAATCTGGTGTACCCGTGTGTCGCGCACGTGACGCTCCATGGGATACTCCTTCATAAAACCGTAGCCGCCAAACAGCTGCAGCGCATCATTGCAGATCTGGAAGCCGATATCAGTCGCAAAGCGTTTGGCCATGGCGCAGAAGGTGGACGCCTGCGCATCCTTTTGGTCCAGCTTGTAGGCAGCCAGGCGTACCAGCTGTCGCGCCGCTACAAGCTCAGTCAACATGTCGGCCAGTTTGAACTGTGTCGCCTGGAAATCTGCAATGGCATTGCCGAACTGGCGGCGCTCGGTTGTGTAAGTGACGGCTTCTTCCAGCGCCTGTTGCGCCGTTCCCACGCTGCAGGTAGCGATGTTGATGCGGCCGCCGTCCAGCCCTTCCATGGCAATCGCAAAGCCCTGCCCTTCCTCGCCGAGTCGGTTGGCAACGGGCACGCGCACATCGTCAAACGTGATCATGCGTGTCGGCTGCGCACGCCAACCCATCTTGTTTTCTTTCTTGCCGTAGGTAATACCCTCCGCATCAGCGGGAATCAGCAGCGCCGAAATTCCGGCGGCGCCTTCACCACCGGTGCGCAGCATCACCACCAGCACATCGGTTTCGCCGGCGCCAGAGATAAAAACTTTACAGCCATTAACAATGTAATCGTCACCGTCGCGCCTGGCGCTGGTGGCGAGTGACGCCGCATCTGAACCGGCGCCAGGTTCTGTCAGGCAATAGGAGGCGAGATGAGTGCCCGCTACCAGGCCGTGGCAGTACTGCTCGATTACGGCTTCAGTGCAGTACTTGCCCACCATACTGGTGGCCATGTTGTGAATGGTGAGAAAGGCGCCCATAGCTGTGCAACCCCTCGACAGTTCCTCCACAATCAGGCTGGCATCGAGGCGACCCAATCCAAGCCCGCCCGCGGACTCAGGCGTGTACATGCCCATGAATCCCAATTCGCCGGCGCGTTGCAACACGTCACGGGAAAAAGACTCGCGCTCATCCCACTCGGCAGCTTTCGGTGCCAGCACGTCACGTGCAAAAGCGCGAGCGCTCTGTTCAAAGGCTCGCTGTTCCGGTGTCAGAGAGAAATCCATACCGCCTGTGCTCCGCTCAGCCCGCCTCGGGAAGTTTATCGATAACGCGCGCAAACAGGGTTTCGTCCGGCGGCAGTACTTTGGTTTGTGCCAGTGGCTTGGACACCCACGTCTCGTTGATCAGGTCGCGCCAGGTAATATTGTGGTTAATGCTGTTGCCGCCCCAGGAACCGCAGCCCAGGGAAAACGTCTGGCGCATGCCGTTCCATAAATTGCCGCTGTTGGATGCGGCCTGGGGCTGGTTAACCATCACGCGGGAGGTGCGCGTGCCTTCGGCCAGTTTCATGATGTTGTCATCGTTATAGGAGTAGATGCCGCAACTGTGGCCCTGCCCCTGGTACGCCTGGATTCTGTTCGTCAGGGCGATTGCCTCATCGATGTCTTTCACCTTGTAGAAGGCCATGGTCACGGTCAGCTTTTCGCCGGAGAAAGGGTAGTCCGGACCTGCGCCGGTTTCAGGGATAATCAGGAACTGCCTTCCCTCAGGGAGATCAAAACCCGCCTGCCCGGCAATGACCGAGGCCGGCTGGGCGACGATCTTCGCGTTGATGGCGCCATCCTTCCACAGTACCTGCTGTAGCTTCGATTTCTCCTCTTCGCTCATCACGTGGCCGCCCTCGGCCTTGAGTTTCTCGAGCAATTTGTCATAAACGGATTCGAACACGATCACCGAGTTATCGGATGAACACGACGCCGCAAGATCCAGGGTTTTGGAAATACGAATCTTTTCCGCCGCCTCATCGAGATTCGCCGAATCGTCCACGGTGATGACCGCATTGCCCACACCCACGCCCAGCGCCGGGGTGCCGGAAGAGTAGGCCGCGTTGACCATGGCGCCACCACCGGTGGCAAGAATGCGATCGCACTGCCGCATCAACTCGTTGGTTTTCTCCAACGAGGGCACATCGATACTCTGTACCAGATCAGCCGGGGCGCCGAGTGCAACAATCGCCTCACGCATGTAGTCACAGATCATCTTGTTGGTCAGCTTCGCGCGCGGATGAGGCGCAATAATGATCGCGTTGCGCCCTTTCACCGCGGAGATGGACTTGATGACAGGCGTCGCCTCTGGATTGGTAGAGGGTGAGAGAGCCCCGATCACACCCACTGGCTTGGCGATCTTGACGATATTGCGCTCCGGGTCTTCCTCGATCACACCGACGGACTTGTCATCGATGATGTCCATCAGAGTTGCCCGCGTCTTGCGGTGGATCTTGAGGTACTTGCCCTCATAGTTACCCAGTTGCGTCTCCTGCACCGTGAAGCGCGCAATTTCTTCCGAACGCGCTTCCTGAGCGACGGCCCACACCATGCCGGTGATCAGCTCATCGACCTGCTCCTGGGTGTAATCGGCAATCTGCGCCTGGGCGGCGCGGGCGCGCTCCATCATGGCGCTGATTTCCTCGCGCGCCTCCAGCAATTCCTGGCTGTCTTCCATGGTGTCGATCCTCGGCTCTGGCAAGCATGGGCCGTCATTCGGCCCGCAGCTGAAAGACGGACAAGATTACCCCCGGCCGCGATCCGCTCCAAGGGAGGAAATTGCGCAGTTTATGGACTATATTGTGGTCTTGCTCAAGAGAGGCCCCAGCGCCCGGAAGACGTCTGAACGTGAGTGCTCCTTCAAAATGGCCCCTGCCACAAAATGGCATACGCTTCATGACACCCGCATTTATGATGGAAAAACTGGCGGTGCATCCCCTCACCCGGGAGTGTTATCCCACCGCCATGGGCTTCTATCCGGCGGCCCGTGATCACCGTATGCTGCGCGCCCGCCATGATGACAACCTGTTGATTTATTGCGTGGGTGGCCGCGGCCACGTAAAGACGGACGTCTGGGCCACAGCCGTCACTGAAGGGGACATGCTCCTGCTGCCGCAGGGCATGGGGCACGAGTACGCGGCCGACGATGACGAACCCTGGACAATTTACTGGCTACACTACAAGGGCAGCGCCAGCGCCGTATTCAACCAGTACATGGGTTACCGCGAGGGCGCGCTGCCACTGACCCGCGTGGGCCTGCTGCCACCGCTGATAGGGCGCTTCCTGGAACTGATGACCGTGCGTCGCACGGGCTACAGCAATCGCTCCTTCATCAACGCCGCCAATCAGCTGCGGCAGCTGCTGACGCAGATCGCCATGGACGTGCGCAGTGCGCAGGTGCGAGGGCAGGAAAGTTTTGACCTGGAGGCCGTGCAGAGCTTCATGCTGGAAAACATTGACCAGCCGTTGAACCTGGACACGCTCGCAGCGACGGCGCGACTCTCCCGTTTTCACTTTGCGACCAAGTACAAGGCCTTAACAGGCTACTCGCCGATCAAGCACTTTCTGAATATGAAGATTGAGCACGCCTGCCACCTGCTCGATACCAGTGACCTGAGTGTGCAGGGTGTATCGGCCGCGCTCGGATACGAGGACCCGCTGTACTTCTCGCGGCTGTTCCGTAAAACGGTAGGAATGTCACCGCGGGCCTACCGCAAGTCGGTGCGCAACTAGCGCGGGCAGGCTACCGGCGGTAGCGCGAACCGCCTGCTCACTCTGCGTTCGCGGACTCTGCAACTTTCGGTTTGGCGTCCTGCTCTACCAGCTCGGGCGAACTGGTCAGGTGTTTCATCAGCACCGCGCGCATCCACTGGTGAGGCGCGCTGCGCGAGGTGCGGGTATGACGCATCAGTGACATTTTGCCGCGATTGCCGCTGTGCGTATTGCGGATCATGCGCTTCAGCTCGGCGGGCATCTCGTGACCCAGGATGAGCTCGCGGTATAACCCGCCCTCCTGGAAACCCGCGTTGGCCACCAGGAGTGAATCTGTCTTGGTGAGAACACCGACCGCGGAAGAAAACTGCGTGGTTTCCAGGACGATGCTCCTGTGTACGCCGTACTGGCCCAACACGTCGTCCACCATGGAAGTGTTTTCCCGGGTAAGACCTGGCAAATAGAGGCGCAGGTGGGGGTAGTCCAGAAAATCCTGCAGGCTCATTTCCTTTTCCGCCAGTGGGTGATCCTTGCGCATATAGCAGCGCGGCGCGATGGCGGCGATGGGCTCAGCAAGAATGTCGCGCTCGGTTTCCAGCGCCACGAACGCGGCAAAATCCGCCTCGCCTTTCTTCAGCTGGTCCTGGTAGTCCGGCGGCACCTCCGCCATGATGATCTGTACGTTGGGTGCCTCTTCGGCCAGTTCAGCCATCAGGGTGGGCAGCAGCGATTCACACATGATAGGCGGCATCAGCAGCTTGAAACTGCCGGCGTAGGTGTCCGGGCTGAATTCCACATCGCCCAGCACCTGCTCGACATTCTCCAACAGCCCCGGCAGCAGCGCACCCAGTTCCTCCGCCCGCGGGGTGGGCACCAGGCCGTGCGCGGTGCGGGTGAATAACTCATCCTCAAAGGCATCGCGCAGTTTTTGCAGGGTTTTGCTCAGCGCGGGCTGGGAGACCGACAGCCGCTCCGCGGCGCGGGTGACATTGCGCTCTTCGAGCAGAATCTGCAGGGCCACGAGCAGATTGAGGTCTGTTCGAATCAGTTTCCTGGATATCATTGGGCTGCCTAGAAATAACTTTTGGTTATGTCCAAAATGCTAACAAAGAGGCGGCCCCAAATCACCCGACATAATTACACCCGCTCTCCCCGCCCTGGGCCCGGCCCGCAGCGCGTATAGTCGTGTACCGGAGCCCCTGCTACTATACAACCCAGGTGGAACACCCGGGCGAAACACTGGCCCCAACAGGTGCCTCACCGCTCAAACCTCACTCTACGGCGACCCACCATGCATCTTTATCCCCTGATCTGTACCCTTTTGCTGTCCTCTTTGCTGGCCGCCTGTGGGGGCGTTGAAATCCAGTCCACCCCCGTTGACCAGTTTGCCAATGGCCACTACACCTATTACAAGTGGCGCACTGAGCCGCTGCCACAGAATACGGGCTCCAAGGATCCCTTCTATGAACTGGACCCGATCGTACGCAGAGAGGTAAACGCCAACCTTCAGGCGCTGGGCTACAAGCTGGATCCCGCGCGCGCCCAGTTCAGCGTGGACTACCTCTATGCCCCGGGCCTGATCCAGGGTGCAAAACCAGACCAGGCCAGCAATATTTCGCACATTCCCAGCGCCACCATCAACCGCCAGGTGGATCAGGCAAGCGTGGATAACGCCATCGCCCTGGGAGGGGTCAAGTCAACCAACAACATGGTCCTGCAATTCAACGATGCCCAGCGCCAGGAGGTGATCTGGACTGCCAGGATGACCAAAATCGTTGAAAACGCGAACAAGGACGTCGCGCGAATAGAGGAAAATCTGGCCGCCTACATAGCGCGTATTCTCGCCGACCTGCCTGCAGCCAACGCCGCTCAGAAATAAACGCCAGGCACGCCACCGGAGCTGATGTGCCGGGACGCAGTCATTTGTCGCTGTAGCAGATTTCCTCCACAGCAGGTCTGCGGAGGAGAAAACGCGCGCGGCTCCGCCGTTTACGGCAGTGCGCGCGGCGTGAGACCGGCCACCTGTGCCAGCTCCCTTTGCCAGTTGTCCAACTGCTCAGCAGTGTAACTGTCGCCCTCCGGCAGGTTTCCCCAGACAGGTTGCGGCCAGCAGGCATCGCCCTCGCGTCGGCCGATGATATGCAGGTGCATCTGCGGCACAACATTGCCGAGACCGGCAAAGTTGACCTTGCCGTAACCCAGCACCTGCTTGATAAAGGTAGAGATTGCCGCGCAATCCGCGATTACCGCGTCGCTGTGTTCCTGCGGTAGATCGAGCAGATCCTGCAGGCGCGTGTCCGGTACAACGATAAACCAGGGCAAGATGGCATTGCGACTGAGCAGCAGTGCCGACGTGTTCAGATCACCGAGATAGTGAGAGTCCGCCAGCAGGCGGTCATCGATATCGGAAGTTTCCATCGCGCAATCTCCCGGCGGATCTCCTCAGATGGTCATACCACCGTCTACCACGATACATTCTCCGTTCGTGTAGGAACCGGCATCTGACACAAGATAGAGTACGGTACCCGCCATTTCTTCAGGCTCTGCGTGCCTGCCCATCGGTATGCCCTGTACGGCGATCTTGTAAATATCGTCATTGTCGAACAGGGCGCCGGCGAACTTGGTTTTGGTCAAACCGGGAAGCAGGGCGTTACACCGTATGCCCAGCCCGCCACACTCTTTGGCGAACACCTTGGTCATGTTGACTACCGCGGCCTTGGTTATCGAGTAGATACCCTGCATGGGCCCTGGCTGCAACGCGTTGACCGAGGCCGTATTCACAATAGCGCCACTCCCTTGCTCGCGCATCAACTTCCCCGCTTCTATTGACATAAAGAAGTAGCCGCGGATGTTGACATCGACCGTCTTGTTGTAGGCACCAAGATCCGTGTCCAGCACATGACCGAAATAGGGGTTGGTCGCCGCGTTATTGACGCAAATATCCAGCCGGCCGTGGGCACTGCGGATATGCTCGAACAAACGGGTGATATCCTCGAGGTTACCGACATGACAGGCAAAGGCCTCTGCGCTGCCACCGGCCTCACAGATGGCGCCTGCCACCGCACTGCAGTCGTCGATCTTTCTACTGGAAACAATGACATGAGCGCCGTGTTGCGCCAGCAAGCGGGCGATGGCCTCACCAATACCGCGACTGGCGCCGCTCACCAGTGCGATCTTGCCACTGAGGTCGAATAGATCACTGGGCACTACACTTCTCCTTGCGGGTAGATGTTCTCATGGGTCGCCCTGCCACCGCTTGACGCCTTCAACATTCAGGTTGAACAAATCCAGGGCCCGCCCAACGCTCTGGGTGATAACGTCCTGCAGCGTTTCCGGACGCGTGTACAACGCGGGAACCGGCGGCGCGATCACCGCACCCATCTCCGACAGCTGAGTCATGGTGCGCAGATGGCCTGTGTGCAGGGGAGTTTCACGCACCATCAGCACCAGACGCCGACGCTCTTTCAATACAACGTCCGCTGCGCGTGTAAGCAGCGTGGAAGTAACGCCGGTGGCTATCTCAGACATCGTGCGCACAGAACACGGTGCAATCAGCATACCGGCTGTGGGAAACGAGCCACTGGCGATAGAAGCACCGACATTGCCCACCGGGTGCACTTCAGTGGCCAGCGCCTGCACCTCATCCACCGACATATCCATTTCGTATTGCAGGGTCAGCCGGGCAGACTTGCTCATCACCAGGTGCGTGTTCACACCGGCATCGCGCAGCAATTGCAGGGCGCGCACGCCATAGGCGATTCCCGAGGCGCCGCTAATGCCGACAATCACCGGTTCAGACACTGCATACCCCCGCGCACTACCGCGGCACCCCGCGCACCAGCACTTCCACCGGCGGCTCGCCGAAGGGATTTACGTGTTCGTTGGTCATCAGGCGCAAACCCTCGCGTCCCGTGATGGTTGCCTGGAGCGCATAGCGGCCGCCACGACGCATGTCAGCGCGATCGTACTCGAGCTGAAACAGGAAGGGCGGACCACCGTTCACCGGGAACTTGACGGATGCTACCGCCTCGGCAGGTTCGTCCGCGCGCGACACGTCCACCAGTTTCACTTCAAGTTCCGCACCCGGAAGCAACAACATGCGCTCCCGATAAACAACCTGGCCTTCTATCTTGCCTGTGCCCGACTGTGGCCCGCTATACCCGGCACCTGACTGACAACCGGACAGCAACGCCAGGCTCACCATTGCCATGCCCGCCCACCGCAGAATAATGCCACGTTGAATTGCAACCACTCTCACCCCAACTCTCCTCATGCAGACTTTAATTGTTCAAGCATTGCCATCATTTTCTGGTGCAGAAGGTTAATCGCCTTCAGCGGGCGAATCATAACCTTGAACTCCACGATTTTCCCCTCGCCATCAAAGGTCATTATGTCGACGCCGTTAATCGATATGCCCTCAACCACAGAAACAAATTCGAGCACGGCGTGTGTATCGGTTACAACCTCCTTGGCGTAGTGAAACTCCTCGCCAAGCACCTGTCCTGCAGCATTGAGATAAAGCTTGGTGAGCTCCTTCCCCTCCTGCGGTGTGTGCACGATGGGTGAGAAAAATACGCAATCCTCGGCCAGTACCTCGTCGAGGCGCGACATATCTCCATCGCGCAGCATAGCGTGCCAAATTTCCAGCGTCTTCATACTCGTGCTCCTGATTAAGCGGGTCTTGCGGTGTCTTAAAGGTCTGTTTCCTGAACGAACTCCCGCTCTATGCGTTGCTCCATTTCGAAGCGGGTCACGCCCTTGCTCGCCCCGGACTCCCGCAGGCGTTGCCTGTAACGCTGGGTTCGGTAGTAGCGAACCAACTGCGGGAAGCGCTCCTGTTCCTGCTCTCCCGCAATCAGCGCCTCAATAAAGGCAATATCGATGCCGACACGGTAGGCAATTCGACTGGGGCGAATCTTGTGCGCATGAAACTGCGCTACGATATGGATCTGTTGCTCACGCGAATAACTGCATTCACGCGAGTATCCATAGGGCGGAGAAGGTGTACGGGGGTCTTGAGCCCGGCTGCCGGAAGTCATAGGCAATTATTAGCAGTTCACCGCAGCCTTGCCAAGTCGAGGCGCTCTGCGAGTCAACCGGGGCGCGCAAGTGGCTTCATCCCATTGTCACCCACTCCCGATGTGGCGCCACGCCCCGAGCACCCGCCAGGGACTGGCGCTGCTTACCCCTCAGGGCTGGCCACATATAACCCTCACAGGTGGTTAAAATTCAGTCAGCCCAGGTCTATAATTGCCGGTTACCAGCCCGACCGGGTTGGAACAGATGCCACGGCGAGGATAACCGCATGAACGCACCCGAACAGCTCCAAGCACAGACCGATGCCGAAGAACAGATGCGCGCCGCGCTGCAAGCGCAGCGCGATGCCTATTTGAAAGAGGGCGTTGTCACAGCCGAGACACGCATCGATCGCCTGCAGCGTGGCATCGACGCGATCATCAAGTATCAGGACAAAGCCGTGGACGCGCTGAACACCGATTTCACCTGCCGTCCCCGGGAAGTGACGCTGCTGACTGACCTGGGCGCCGGCATCGCGCCCATGAAGCACGCCATCAAACACGTGCGTAAATGGATGAAGCCCGAGAAGCGCCCCACCATGTTTCCTTTTAACCTCATGGGCGGTCGCTCGCGCGTCGAATATCAACCACTGGGCGTTGTAGGCGTCATCGCACCCTGGAACTTTCCCATCAACATGGTTTTCAGCCCGCTGGCCCAGGTACTGGCCGCCGGCAACCGCGCCATGATCAAGCCCTCTGAATTCACTCCGGCCACGTCTGAAGTTATCAGCGAAATGATCGCCGACGCCTTTTCCCCGGAAGAGATTTCCGTGTTCACCGGCGGCCCCGAAGTCGGCCAGGCGTTTTCCAGCCTGCCTTTTGACCATATGATCTTCACCGGCGCGACCTCTATCGCACGACACATTCTCGCAGCGGCATCGCAAAACCTCGTCCCGGTTACGCTGGAACTGGGCGGCAAGTCTCCCGTTGTCATCTCACGCAGCGCGGATGTTGAAAAAAGCCTGGATCGCATCATGTTCGGCAAAACCATGAACGCCGGCCAGATCTGCCTCGCGCCGGATTACCTCCTGGTGCCCGAGGAAAAACTGAACGAGGTCATTGCCGCCGCGCAGAAAGCCGTCGAAACCATGTACCCCAGCCTGCTGGACAATCCGGCTTACACCTCGGTCGTCAATGAACGTCATTTCCAACGGCTCAACGGCTACCTCGCCGAGGTACAGGAGCGCGGCCAGAAACTGATTCCAATAAATCCGGCAAACGAAGACTTCAGCACGCAACAGGGCACATTCAAGATTCCCCCGACGCTGATCCCGGAACCCGCCGAAGACATGAAGGTACTGGAAGACGAAATCTTCGGGCCACTACTGCCGATCCGCACCTACAGCAATTTTGAAGAAACGATCGACTACATCAACAGCAAGCCGCGTCCCCTCGCCGCCTACTACTTCGGTGAAGACAAGGCAGAGGAAGAAGCGCTGACCACCCGCACCACCTCAGGCGGCATGTGCATCAACGACGTGATCATGCATGTGACACAGGAAGAGCTGCCCTTCGGCGGTGTAGGCCCGAGCGGCATGGGCGCGTACCACGGCTTCAAGGGCTTCCAGACCTTCAGCCACGCCAAATCCATTTACACGCAGGCCAAGCTGGACGTGGCCAAACTGGGCGGCCTCAAACCACCCTTTGGCAAGTCCACCGAAAGCAGCATCAAGATGCAAATGAAGGGTTAGGAAGCGTTAACCACTCCATCCAAGTTGCACAAAAGGGGCCGAAAGGCCCCTTTTTTTAAAAGGTTCAGGCGATCCAGAGCCCCAACCACAAACCCAATATCAAAAAAACGGCGGGGCCAATCAATAGAAAGTCTGCCAATGCCAGCCCCACCAACCCTCCACCCACAACAAGAAGCGGCAACAAATGGCCTGCCGGTCTACGGGTAACGGGGTGAGTATCTTAGCCTTCCGATCCCCGTTACCCGTAGACCGGCAGGCCCTGATCAATCACCACCAAAACCCACTCACCCCACCCCAGGCTCAATCAACAAAGTAGGAATACCAAGATCATGGCTCTTAAGCGTTGCCACACGCGTACCAGGCTTGCGCCCATCGCGCACCGATGAACAACCAACACCACGCCCACCCAGTTCCACACAGAACAAACCAAGATCAAAATGCTGTAACGCAATACCCCAGAAAAAATGCTCCCCGGTGGGTGCATCATCCGATTGGATAACCTCGAGCGTCATCTTTCCCGCACGGAAAAACAGCATGCGCCCGCCCCACTCCGGCACGGTTTTATCCAGCGCCAGGCGAATCCCCATCTGTCCAGCAAAAAACGCGATGCAGGCGTCCGCGTCCGCGGTGCGCAACACCAGGTGATCCACCGCCAGGGCGGTATGACGGGGAAGCTTCGCGCTGAGGCTGCCATCGCAAACCGCAACGGCCAGATCAAGCGGGTTTGCAACCGACCGGGCATTGGGTTCAGCAGCCGGGTCGCGCAGCACGATCCCTGCGACAGCCGCGCTTTCGACATCGCATTGACGCAGGGCCAGCACCGTATTGGCCAGCGCAAACCAACGTTCGCCAGAGACTTCCTCAGCGGCGCTGCCCAACAGCGCCTCGTACTCGTCAACGGCGCTTTCGAGATCGGGGACGGCAATCACAATCTGGTCAAACCCTTCAGCCATGGTGTTCCCGTTCTATCGCTGCCCGACTCAGTAAAAGGTTTTGGCAATTGCCGCTGTACAGCCCTACACTGATTGCGTACTTCATCATTTTTGCCATCAGGTCAGCCTCCGGAGATTAAACGATGATACACACTTTGTTCCGCGCGATCGCGCTTTGCACCCTCGCTATATCGGCCGTATTCGCGCCCTCGGCCGGGGCAGGAGATGCACTGGAGCGCGTCATCGATTTCCAGGAGTTGCGCGTAGGCATGTCGGGCAACCAGCCGCCGCTGAGCATGATAGGCAAAGCGGGGGGCGCCATGGGTTTCGACGTGGACCTTGCTCGCCTGCTTGCGGGAGCCATGCAGGTAAAACTGGACCTGCGCATCATGCCTTTCGGTGAGCTGATGGACGCCCTGGAAAAAGACGAAATTGACATGGTGATTTCCGGGCTGGCCATTACGCCGCAACGCACCGAGCGCGTTTCTTTCGTCGGCCCCTACATGATGTCCGGCAAGTCTATTCTCACACGCAGCAGTACCCTCGGTAGCGCGGACTCCACGGATTCCTTCAACAGCGAAGACGTCACGCTGCTGGCGCTGAAGAACTCAACCAGCGCAAGCTTTGTCCGGCGTGCTGCACCGGATGCAAAACTGTCAGAAGTTGAAAGCTACGATCAGGGAATCGCCGCACTGTTGGATGGCAAGGCAGATGCCATGGTGGCGGATATGCCCATGTGCGTTCTCACCGTGCTACGTTATCCGGAGGCCGGCTTTACCACGCTGGAAGAGCCGCTAACCGTTGAGCCCATCGGTATCGCAGTGGGCAAGGAAGATCGGCAGTTCATCAATCTGGTACAGAACTATCTGACAGCCTACGAAAAAACCGGCGTGCTGAACAAGATTCGCAAACGCTGGTTCGAAGACAGCGCCTGGCTCGCAGAATTGCCCTAGGGGAAGACGGGAAACATGGCGCGCAGAAAACCGATCGTCATCGCCCACCGCGGCGCCAGCGGCTATCTGCCGGAGCATACACTGGCAGCAAAAGCCCTTGCCCACGGTATGGGCGCCGATTTTCTTGAACAGGATGTCGTGTTAACGAAAGACGAAGTGCCTATTGTGCTGCACGATTTTTACCTGGAAGGGACGACCAACGTCGCCCGGAAATTCACGGGAAGACAACGTGAGGACGGTCACTTTTACGCCATGGATTTCACGCTTGCTGAGATACGCACGCTGGCTGTCCACGAACGAAGAGTAAAGGCTGGGGGCAACGAATTCCATCCCGCGTACCCGGACAGGTTCCCGGTTGATATCGCACTGTTTCGCATCCCGACCCTGGCAGAAGAGATCGAATTGATAGAAGGGCTCAATAAGAGCCGCGGGCGTGAAGCGGGTCTCTACATCGAGTTCAAATCGGTCTACAGACACCGCGCCCAGGGGCTGGACCTTGTCGGTGCAGTGATGAATGTTCTGGATCGCTACGATTTAGCGGATAAGCCCGAGCGAGTCTTCCTGCAGTGCTTCGATGACGCGACGCTGAAACATCTGAAGCACGAGCGCAAATGTAAACTGCCGTTGGTGCAACTTATCGGCGATAACGCCTGGGGTGAAGACAGCGAGGTGGATTACAGCTTCCTGCGCTCGGGCGAAGGCCTGGACTACATCGCCACTTATGCCGATGGTATAGGGCCCTGGTTGTCGCATATCTACCTCGGCACCGATAGCGAAGGCAATCCAGTACTGGACGATTTGGTGAACGGCGCGCAGGGGCGGGGCCTGCTGGTTCATCCGTATACCTTCAGGCGCGACGCACTACCACCGGGCATGGACAGTTTCGAACAACTACTGGCATTATTCTTCGACACGCTCGCCGTCGATGGGCTGTTCACGGATTTTCCAGACCTGGCGGTAGAGTATCTGCAAAGTAGAAGCACGGGCGAATGAAGTACGCAGCAGCGAGAAACTATTTGCTGAAACGACCGGAGGCGGTAGAGGACTTTCCTTTCGGACCTGACGTCGCTGTAATGAAGGTCTGCGGCAAAATGTTTGCGACACTCGCCCATGACAATGCGGACGGCGGCCTCGGCAAGATGAATCTCAAATGCGACCCCCATGAAGCACTGATGTTGCGTGACATTTTCAGCGCGGTGCAGCCGGGGTATCACATGAACAAGAAGCATTGGAACACGATTACGCTGGACGGCAGTATCCCCCGGGGCGAGATCGAGCGCATGATCGAGAACTCTTACGCCCTGGTAGTCAGAGGCCTGAAAGGTGCCGACCGGCGCCGGCTTGAAATTGCGCACGGTAAACACGCACTGTATCCAGGCGAAATCCAATAGCCGGGCGGCCACCGCTCACTCACCGCCCGCTGTGACCTATTCCCGCTGGCCGGCGCGGCATTTGCGCGCAAGCTGAGCTACAATGCCGGCTTCCGATTAATGGACATGATCGTGACACCCAAGGTAATACGACGTACTAAAATCGTTGCCACCGTAGGCCCGGCCAGCGAGTCTGCCGACATGATTGCCAGGCTCATCAACGTCGGCGTCAACGTGTTTCGGCTGAACTTCAGTCACGGGACGGCTGCACAGCACGCCAAGGTCGCTGCACGAATTCGCAAGCAGGCCAACATCTGCGGTATTTATGTCGGCATTCTGGCTGATCTACAGGGGCCTAAGATCCGCATCAGCAGCTTTCGCGATGGCGAGATCGAACTGAGTGCCGGGGATCCGTTCAGACTGGATCTTGAACTGGCGGACGATCAGGGTGACCGACGCGCCGTCGGCCTGGAATATGAGGAACTGTGCAGCAGCGTCTCTCGCGGGGACACGCTACTGCTGGACGACGGCCGCATCAGACTGCGTGTCGACGACGTGGAGGCGTCGGCCGTCGATTGCACGGTTCTTCTGGGCGGGATACTGGGCTCGCGCAAGGGCATCAACCGCCTGGGCGGTGGCCTGGCAGCGCCCGCGCTCACCACCAAGGACCTGACAGACATCGACAGTCTGGCGGAGGTAAAGCCGGACTTTGTCGCCGTATCCTTCGTCTCGTCTGAGGAAGACATTTTTCAAACGCGGGAACTGCTGAATCAACACGACCTGCACCCGTCAATTATTGCCAAGATTGAACGCGCAGAAGTGGTCAGCGATGACCACACGCTGGACGGAATACTGACGGCGGCCGACGGCATTATGGTGGCCCGCGGTGATCTGGGTGTAGAGGTTGGCGATGCACAGCTTATCGGTATTCAGAAAGACCTTATTGCACGCGCGCGACGCATGGACCGTGTGGTGATAACCGCGACCCAGATGATGGAGTCGATGATCAACAGCCCAATGCCGACACGCGCCGAAGTTTTCGATGTGGCGAACGCTGTACTGGATGGCACAGACGCGGTGATGCTGTCGGCCGAAACCGCCGTGGGCAAGTTCCCGATAGAGGTGGTGGACGCGATGTCCGAAGCGGCGCTGGGCGCCGAGCGACACCCGGTGGCCCGCACTTCCCGCTACCGTCTCGACCGGGAGTTTTGCAGCGCCCAGGAAACCATCGCCATGTCTGCCATCTACGCCGCCAATCACTACGAAAACGTGCGCGGCATCGCCTGCCTCACCGAATCGGGCACAACGCCACTACTGATGTCGCGACTCAGTTCAGGGCGACCCATTTTCGCCCTGAGCAAACTGGCAGAAACGCTGCAGAAGCTCTGCCTTTGCCGCGGTGTGGTGCCTCTTTTCTTTGACGCGGGCGCCTTTGATCACGACAGCGTCGAAGCCCGCGCTATTGAGTTTCTTGTTGACGGGGGTTACTTCAACAAGGGCGATTCACTATTGCTGACCAAGGGCGAACTGATGGGCGTGTCCGGCTCCACCAACATCATGAAAATTCTCCCCGTGGGCTGACAGTGGCCCCTTCGTCAACAGTATCGAACCGGTTGGTTGGCGATATCGGCGGCACCAACACACGCCTTGCCCTGTACGATGCGCCAAGCGGAAAACTCACGCAGGTCCGCGCCTATCTCAACAGTGATTATTCCAAGCTGGAAGAGGTGGTTGTTCAATGGCTGAAGGAGGCAGAGAGTACAACCGGTAAGCCCGTGACCGTGCACGCCTGCTGTCTCGCCGTTGCCGCACCGCCGATGGGTGATCAGGTCAACATGCTGAATGTCGACTGGTCGTTCTCCAAGATTGCCTTTGCCCGGGAATTCGGATTCGAACAACTGGGCTGCATCAATGACTTCGAGGGCAACGCGTACGCATTGCCTCATCTGCACGCACAAGAGCTTGTGAGTCTGCGTGGCGAGTACCAGACCCAGGGTAAAAAATGTGCCGTCGTGGGGCCGGGCACCGGGCTGGGCGGCGCCACGCTGGACCTGACAGGCACCTCGGCACTGGTCTGTGCCAGCGAACCGGGCTACGCGGGGCTAAGCCCGGCAAACGACCTGGAGCTCGAGCTGTTTCGCGAGCTTCTGCATAGATACGACACGGTGTGGACAGAGCTTCTGCTCTCGGGGCCAGGTCTGGAGCGGCTGCACAGCACACTGGCCACCGTGCGAGGGAACAGCGTAGCGCCTCTGACAGCGGCGCAAATTACGGAAGCCGCCCTCAACGGTGGGGACCACCACAGCCGCGAGGTGCTCAAGGTATTCTGCGCCCTGCTGGGCTCCGCCTGCGGTGACTACGTACTGACCACCGGTAGCTACGGTGGGCTTTTCCTCGCCGGGGGCATCGTGCCGCGCATTAGCGACTTCCTGGTACAAAGCGAATTCCTGCAACGCTTCAGCAGTAAGGGCAAGATGAAAAACGTCCTGTCCGAAGTGCCCGTACACCTGATCACCTGCCCGACACTGGGTTTGCTTGGCGCTGCTCACGCACCGCTATAAGCAATATCGTTCACAACCCGGGGGATTTGCGGGGTTCTTCGCAACCAGCTGGCACAGAACCAACCGGTAACGCACGTTAGCGAGATAGCGTCGGGTTGGTGCGCGCCAGAATACTGTCAGCGCGCCGCTTGAACTGCGCGTCGTTGGCCTCGCTGGCAGGCAGTATCCAGAACTGCCCCGCGACGATGCCGGCGAAACACGCCTCGGCAACTTCCGCCGGCTCTGTCAGCGGCATGTTTTCCAGGCCGGACGCCTTGGCCAGTTCAGCCATGGTGGTATACGCAACCGGTTCATCATCGTCGCGCAGATGCTCGGGGCGGTTTCGCATGGAACTGAGGATGTTGGTGTTTACCACATGCGGGCCGGGAAACAGCACATGCGCCTGCAGCGCAGCATTCTCCATCAGGAACTGATAATGCAGCACTTCGGTGATGCTGGTCACTGCCGCTTTTGTCGCCGCGTAGATGGGCGTGGTGGGCAGCGAGGTCAATCCGCCATTACCTGACGACGTATTCACCACGTGGCCAGGCTCACCGTGACTGAGCATATTGGGCACAAAGGCGCGCAGCCCATTGGAAACGCCCATCACGTTCACACCGAAGCCCCAATCCCAGTCGTTAGGTGTGAGTGTCCAGATGCGGCGCTGCGCTTCCTTGATACCGACACCCGCGTTATTGCACAGTACATGCACATTACCGAACGCCTCGCGGCTCTGCGCTTCGAGCTCGGCCATTGACTCGGGGCTGGTAACATCCGCCTGGAGACCGATCACGTTCAAGCCTTCTTTCTGCAGATTCGCACTGGATGCTTCAAGGGCAGATGACTCTATGTCAGCCATCACCACGTTCATTCCATTGCGCGCAAAGCACTCGCACAGGCTGTAGCCAACCCCTGAGGCGCCACCTGTCACTACCGCAGTTCTGCCTGCCAGTTCATTCGCCATGTGGTTGCGCTCCCTCTTCACGGGTGTGTTGGAGATCTACCGGTAATCCCTCGTCACCCGGGTACGGGCCATCGACATAAAACTGGGCGAAGTATTTTCTGAAGCGCATGATCGGCCCATCGCCGTCGCAAAGTACCGGGTTGCGCAAGTGAAACTTGTTGTGCCAGATCGGAATGTCACCTTCCAAACCGCGCTGACCATTGGTGCTTTCTATTGCGGCCTCCATGCCCATGTGTGCAAAGGAGTCCTCTGGATAAGGCTGGTGCGCGTACAGGAAGCGTACCTCGACAGACGCATCGTTGATGGGTGTCACCAGGACCTGCAACACGTAATCCATGAATCCAGCGAAACGCACCCACTTCTGACCGGCCCCGTTCTGTACCACCTGCACCGTGGATTCGACTTCAACTTCGGCGCCCGTTTCATCGCTGACCTTGCGCACGCCGGAGACAAGGCTGCGACGGATGTGCTTCTCGTAGGTGGTCTCCCCCTCCGGTACGGCCTCCATCTGGTGTACGTACTTGAAATGCGCTACATCAACGCCGTTCTCCGCGATTTCCTGTGGGCAGGAATCGAACGTCCATTGATAGCGTTTGCGCTCGGTCCAGGACGCATCTTCAAACACATCGATGCCGAGGACTTCGTGGTCGGGATCTTTATCCTGCGGGTGATACCACGCCCAGATGACTTCATTTTTTTCACACACGGGATAGGTTTTCAGGCAGGGCTTACCCTCCCACTTCGGGGGCACACGACTCGCGTAGGGAATGTCGGTGATCACACCGTTGGTATCGTACTGCCAGTGATGAAACGGGCAGCGCAGCGACTCGCCCTGCACAGTGCCCCCATGGCCCAGGTGCGCGCCGAGATGCGGGCAGGCAGGCACCGACAACCCGACTTTCCCCGACGCGGTGCGAAACAACACCATATCGCGATCAAAGTAATGGATGTTGCGCACTTCACCGACACTGAGCTCGTCGCTGTGGCCGACACAGAACCACCCGAAGGGCATCGGCATGGGAAATCGATCAGACATGGCTGCTCTCCTCGCCAGAGTCAGGCGGCAACGTCAACAAAGTCGGACTTGAGTGGACCAATGCGTGCAGCAACCGCATTCAGTGCATCCGCATCCAGTTGGTAACAGTTTAGTGCGTTGCCGCCGAGCATGGCCTCGATTTCAGCCTCCGGCAGCCCTTTCATGTACGTCACCAGCTTTTCATGGGTATGGGGCCACGAGCCCTCCGGGTGTGGATAATCGGTACCCCACATCACTCTGTCGATGCCGATCTCGTGGCGCACGGCGGTGGATCCCTCGTCAAACAGGGCCGAAGCACCGATCCAGCAGTTACGCCGGAAATACTCGCTGGGACGTAACGTCAGGTTGGAGCGAAAGTCGCCCAACTTCCCGCTTGTGTGTTTAACCGACGCACGCACATCCATCATCTCAAGCAGGTGCGGCACCCAGAATTCACTGACTTCGGTCAGGGCAAATTTAAGACGCGGGAATTTCTCAAACACGCCACCAAAGATCAGGTGCCACAGGGGGCGTCCGGCCCACCATGCGAACTCGGTAAGGAAGATACCGATCGCGCCGGGGAGTTCCATATTGTAATCCGGCGAGGGGCCCGAGTGGGTGTGAACAACCATATCGTGCGCCTGGCAGAACTCCCAGATCGGATAATACCTGGGGTGATTATAGGCGTCCCGATCTCCCATCAAGGCCGGTATCAGAATACCCCGCAACCCGTTTTCGTGGGCCCATTTCACTTCCGCCAGGGCCTCGTCCACATCGTAGAGCATCAGTACGATGGCCAGGCCAATACGGCGCAGCGGGTTCTCCTTACAGAACTCGGCTATCCAGCGGTTGTGCGCCCTTGCACCCGCCCATTGCAGTTCAGGGTCAATGCCCCAGGGCTTCAGGCTCAGGCCGGCGCCGAACGGCGGCGCGTTCTGCTCTGTGATGCCATCGGGAAAAAGTACTTCCGCGGCGACGCCATCGCCGTCGATCACCCGGTCGCGAACGCTTCCATCCCACGCACCCTTGAGATCACCTTCAATTCCCTGCCGCCACTTATCGTTGAACTCTGCTATCAGCAGCTTCTCTTCCGCGCGCCGTGTCATCTCGCGCTGGATAGGCAATGCCTCGTCAAACGCTGCGTGGTACTTGCTGTCCAGATAGTCCCGGTAGCCCTCCATGGGAAGGCCCGCGTGGCCGTCAGTTGAAACAATCAGATAACGGTCCATGGTCAATACTCCTGTCAATTATCGCGTGGCTCAGACATCGTCATCACACGCAGCACAACTATTCCTTCAGCGGCCCACCCAGGTGGCCCGGCCATCGACTGCCTGAAATCGTATCAATGTGCGGCCAGAAGCCCTCGGGGTCCAGTGGTCCTGCCAACGTCGTGTCGCGACTCAGGTACTCTGGCCACCACAAATGCGCGGAAAGCTGCTCGATCATCGGAAGGCGCGTGGCGATAGGGTCCCAGGGACTTTCGCGCAAGGTGAGTACACCGTTCAGCGCAACCCGGTGGCCAGGGCCATACTTGCCGTGCACGTGCACAACATGCGGTGGAAAGTCATAACCCTTGCCAAAGCCTACCTGGCGGGACACTTTCACCCACCATTCGTGGCGCTCCAGCCCTTCACCGGGCAAAGGATCTTCTGCCCCCAGCGTTCCCTCGAATTCGACAAAGGTATAGCCCTGGTGGGTACAACGGGCGGAGACTTTCTCACCGAGACGAAAATAGTCGGTCTGGCAGGGAAACTTCGGTTGCCCATTGGCAGACTGGCAGATAAAAATCGGCGCCTCCTGGTCTATCCCGTAGCCCAGGGCCCACTCGCCGGGTGTACCGTCATACGTCGCATCCACCGTCATCAGAATGCCATATTCAGGCTCTTCATTGACCGGCAGGTTGTAGATTGTCAGGTTTACGTTGGGATCTTCGCTCACCGTAATGCCGGGCGGTAACAGCTCGGCGATTTTTTCCGGCTCGGTGCGATAGACGATTTTGAGCATGGGCCACTGGCTGATTTCACCGGGGCTTGTAGATGGTTCCAGGGTCGGATCCGACATCAGTATCTCCTCGTCTGACTGGCCCACAAAATTACAGCGCCGGGGGACCTAAAAAAACCGTGTGGGCGTGATTAGAGTGTTTCCCCTGAAGGGGTAGTCATCGCTGCCCTGCCTGCACGGCGCGAAAAACGGGCGCTCAGGGAGCCCGGTACCAGATAGCCGAGCTGATAGCACGCTCCTGAATACTCGCCGGTTGGGGCGCCTCAACACCCAGGCGCTGTGCATCATAGGTTGACCAGCGCGGCGTGGGAATTTCGATCGCGCGCGCGTAGTAGAACGCCTCCTGCGACGGGTCGAAGTCGGGGTCACGCCAAAGGGCGCGCAACTGCGTTGCGCCGATTGTGTTGGTATAGGTTGCCGTGGCGACATCCACCGTATTACCCACCTCGGTGGACGCCCCACCCGACCCCGGTTCACGTCCGTCCGAGAGTGCGATATCAAAAACCTGTTCATGGCTCTCACCAGTTGCGTCTACCCAGCCCTTGATGATCTGCAGGCGGTCGAGGTTAGCGCCCTCGGGATCTTTCGCGACCCAGGCGGCAAATGAGGGGGCAGATGCCGACAGTGCAGCGACGCTGCCGTCTCCAGCCGGCGCAGTGGGCAGCGCCAGCGTGCCGCCCATGGGCACACCCTGGGCATAGGCAAGCTGCAGCAGGTTTGACTGCGCGAGCATATCCGCAGGGTAATCAAAACTGCCGAAAAATCGCAGGCTGATACGCGGCCCCGACGTGGCGAAGGTCTCTTTACGAACCAGCGCATCAAACACCGATTCTCGCGTATTCTCCTGCGCCCAGACACCCGCGAGGCCAGCCGCACCCCAGTTGCGCGCACGGTGTAAAGAGCCGGGTAGCAGGATGGACTTGGCCAGGCGCAACCCCGCCGTACCGTCCATCAGTGGCAGTTTGCCGTGGTGCTTGTCTTCCTGCACCGAACTGCTCGCGTTGTGGCTGTCGCTGCTACCGATCACACCGAAACGATAGGGGTTAAACCCTTCCGCGTGGGAAAACTCGATACCGGCGCGCAGGGCATCGCGGGCGTAGCTGCCGCGCGGCTCGCTGAAATCTGCAGACGCATTGAGCTGCCCGGAAAGTATCTCGAAATCTGCAAACTCATCCTCCGGTGACAGCATGGGGTGCGTATCGGAAGTGCCCTTGATTTGCAGAATTTCACTCACTGGCTCATTGCGCAGGCGTTGCTCGGCGTAAGCGGGCGTAATGGGGCTGCCATCAAACTGGGTGCGCGCGTACATCAGGCCGTTTGAGACGTTTGCATTGTGCGGAATGGCCATCACCCTCTTGCCCGCTTCCCTTTGCTGATCCAGTGCGTCCCACAGGTCTTCGGGGTTGCCCGAATCCAGCGAGCTATACGGCAGAGCAGGCACATTGGTGTCGCGATAGAGCACATTGCGATGCAGGTTCTGACCATCAGGCATGGAGGTCCACTCGTAGCCGACCAGCGTTGTAAACACGCCGGGTTCGTAATGGGCATCAGCCGTGTCAATCATCAGTCGCCAGGCATCCACGGCTATTTCTCGAACCCCTGACGACTCGGCAAAGCGATCAAGCCCCGTGACCTGGCGTACGGTCGACAACAAAGCGTAGGACACCATCAGCGGACCGTCATTCAGCAGGCGTTCTCGCAGACTGCGTTGCTCCAGGGCCAGCGTGAGCTCTTCATCAAGCCGAGCCACACCCATGTACTCGGAGTGGTCCGTGACCGCCGCGAAGTCCAGCGGCCTGTCGATTCGGATCGGATAACCCGCCGCGTGCCGGATCGTACCCCCGCGCGCAAACACGTAGGCATCGTGCGGCGTTGCCGTGACACCCAGCGTATAGGCGTCGGTGGAGTAACTGGTGTGTATGTGCACATCGCCCCACAGAAGGTTTCTTGTTGGATTGTTCTCCACAGAAAGTTTTGGAGGCGGCGGCGCGGCGGCGGCGGGATCGAACGCGGGGAACAGCGTTGGATCATCCACCGGGCTGCATGCACCCAGTGCAAGGCCGGCTACAACACCCGCCCAACCGCCAAGGAATCGCGCCATTCCACAAGAGCAGACCCCCCAGGCTGAGGCAGCGTTCATGCACCGGCTTGAAAAACAACGATCCTGTTGGCTTCGAAGTAACTTCACTGGCAAAAACTCCTGAGCGCGTATCCGCCCGCAAACGACTCGCTGGTTACCACCTGCAGCTGTGTAGTGTCTGTATCGATTTATCGTTTCTCACCACGGGCCCGCAAATAGAAAACGGCCAGAACAACCAGGACAATAAAACCCAGGGCGTAGGGCAGGTAGCGCGGAAGATACACGAACAACGCCGCGTTGATCGCCACCTGCTTCGCTACCGAGTAATCGTCAGGCATGGGCAACACCCCCACCCTTTCCACATAGTCTGCGTAGTCGTTTTGCAGTAAGTGGAATTGATCCTGCAACTGCTGACTCAAGTCACGCGTCTCGCCGGGATCGTTCGCGATGTTGAACAATCGCCACTGCCCATCGCCGCCAGGCGGATGATTGCGCACCAGTTTCAGATCGCCACGGTAGAGCGCTGCGTTGCCGGAAAATTCGTACCCTATCGGTTCACCCGGGCCATGCACCTGGCCTTTCCCGGTCACCAGGAGCGGCAACAGGCTCTTTCCTGTCATTGGCTCGCCCTCACCGGTCAGTGCCGGGGCCCTTGCCCCTGCGATCTGCAGCAACGTGGGCGCCAGGTCGGTTACATGAACAAATTGCTTGAAAATACGCCCAGGAGAGGCGTTTACCGGGCCGGAAATGACCAGCGGTACTCGAACCCCGCCTTCACCCGCAGAAAATTTGACACCACTTAGCGGCGTGTTTGCCACACGACCCCACCGGCTTCCGGCGGAGACCCAACTGCCGCGCTCGCCCAGCGCCTCAACTTCCCGGTGATAGTGCTTCTCAAACCAACGCCGCGCGAAGGAGTTGCTGTAAGGCTCGTTCGCAACCGCGCCGTTATCGGAGAGCAGCACAAATACCGTGTTGTCGTAGTGTCCCGATGCCCGCAGATAGGCCACCAACCGGCCGATCTCGTGATCCATTGCCGTGGCCATACCCGCGTAGGCCTGCATGCGTCGTGCCTCAAAATGTTTTTGATCCGCCGACAGCGCGTCCCATGCTTCCTGGGTCGGGCCAGGTGCAAGCGCGGCACTATCGTCAATGAACCCCAGTTGTTGAAGGCGCGCGATGCGCTTGCTTCTTACCTGCGCCCACCCCTCGGCATACCGCCCCCTGTACGGGTCGATAAAGTGCGCCGGCGCTTGCAAAGGCGTGTGGTTCGCCTGGAAAGCAACATAGGCAAAAAAGGGTCGCCCCTGCGCTTCGCCGGACTGAAGATACTGGATCGTCTTATCTACGAAGTACCGCGAGGAATAGAAATCCGCGGGCAGTGAAGACAATCGCTGGCCGTTCTCGTACCAATACGCTTCCGGTTTCATGGGAAGATAAGGCCGCATTTCGAAATTGTCAGAGCCGCTGTCCGCCTGGATTAGAGAATGATCGAAACCGCGCGCCGGGGGAAGATTGTCGGCGTCTACACCAAGGTGCCACTTTCCCGCCACCATCGTCCTGTATCCCGCCGACTGCAAAAGAGTCGCTACCGTCACTACCCGCTGGTTGAGCACACCGCCATATCCCGGTTTGCCACGATGGGATAGCGGCATTAACTCGGGCATGCTGCCAACACCCGCCAGGTGATTGTCGACACCGGTTAACAGCATGGCGCGCGTCGGTGCACAGCTCGAAGCTGCATGGAAGTTTGCAAATCGCACACCGCGCATGGCAAGTGCGTCAATGTGTGGTGTTTCGATCTCACCGCCGAAGGCCCCGAAGTCAGAATAGCCAATGTCATCCGCCACAATCAGCACAATATTGGGCAGATTGTTGGGCTCTGCCTGCACGGGTAGCGCAAACAGGCAGGCGGCCACCGCAAACAGCGAAAGCATGGCAGAAAGACCGCGGGTAATGGATTTGATACTCTCTCCTCCAGTCTGATTAACAACAGATAACTTACACCCCCGCAAGCAATGCTAAAACGGTGTCACCGTGCCCAGAGTGTTTCCCTATAGGAGATAGTCACACCGGACCAGCGCCATCAGCCAGCCATGCTTGCAGCTGCGTCAGCGCCAGACGGGTGCGTCAGGCATGTACGACAACTACAACAGCGCGTATATTCGCCATTACTGCCGGACGCTATACGCTCAGCGTGAGTATAGACTGCAGACGCCACCGCGGGAGCCATCTGACCGACCGCGGTCCTTCGTTTCGGTGTTGCTGACGTCACTATTTCCGGCGTAACACGAGTGGAGGCTGCACATTGGGTCGTTGGGAAGGCATTGAAGAGTACATCTGCGTGGTGGAATCCGGCAGCTTTACCGCTGCGGCAGAACAACTCGGCGTGTCGAAGTCCTATGTCAGCAAGCAGGTCAGCCTTCTGGAAGACCGACTGGGGGTGCGCCTGCTGCAACGCACCACGCGCCGCCTGACGCTGACCGAGAGCGGTAATACCTTTTTCAGCTACTGCAAGGACATGGCCGAACAGTTCGACCGAGCAGAGTCGACGCTATCGGATATGCAGCAGAGCCCCAAAGGCACTTTACGCCTGGCGCTTAACAGCCGTTACGGCACTCAGTATATGGCTGCAGCGGTAGCCGAGTTTGCGCGCAAATATCCCGAGGTCACCGTAGACGTGCACTCTACCTTCCAGGATGTTGACCTTCTGGCAGGCAATTACGACCTGACCGTTCGCTATGACAAGCTCGAGGACTCCAGCCTGGTTGCGCGCAGACTGGGCGGACACTCGCTGTGCCTGTGTGCCACGCGGGAATACTGGGAGAAGCATGGTCGCCCCCAATGCCCGGAAGACCTCGCGGATCACAACTGCCTGACCACGTCGGACCGGTACTGGTTATTCAACACACCCGACCGCCGCGATTTCATCAAGGTGAAGGTATCGGGCAACTGGATCAGCGAGGATGGCGCCAACCTCTGCGCAGCGGCAAAGGCGAGCATCGGCATCGCACAGCTACCTGAGTTTTATATCGAGGAAGCGGTTGATAAGGGAGAACTGGTCAAGCTGGAGCAGCAGGACTGGAACCGTTACTACCGCATCGCGTGGGCGGTCTATCCGAACACCCGGCACCTCTCGGCAAAGGTGCGTTACTTTATTGACTTCCTCGTCCTCTATCTGCATGAACTACAGGATAAGAACCCCGCGGAGAGTTTCGTCGAGTAGTGCTTTTCACCTCGCCGCAGTTTGCGCCCGTCGCATCTGCATCTGTAAATCGAGTAACCCCCCTCCACTTCAGCGCACTTACACAGCAATCAAGGCTACGCAGATAAACACGCGTCGGCGCGGATTGCCGTACAACCAAGAACAATGAAATTACCACTGGCTCCTTCTCTAAAGAACACGGTGAACCTAGAGTGACGAAAGGCAGCCAGGACCGGTTCAGCAGCGAGCGGGACTCGTCCAATCCGGCGGCCAGCTAATTTGTATAGCCAAAGGAGGTACTCATGAGCGCGACGGCGACAGAACTTCAGCCATCACCCTCCCAACTTGAGCAGTTATCCGGCCTTGCATCCCCGCGTGCAGAAGCACTTATTAACGCCGCCCGCGAGTTGGCACCGGTACTCGAGGCGCGCGCAGAAAGCTGCCGGGCTGACAGGCGAGTCCCGGAAAAGACGATCAGCGATTTTCACCAGGCCGGCTTTTTCCGCATCCTGCAATCGAGCGACTACGACGGTCTGGAAATGGATCCTCAGGTTTTTTACGCGGTCATCCTGGAAATATCGAAGGTCTGCACGTCTTCCGCGTGGGTGCTCAGCGTGATTGGCGTCCACAACTGGCAAATGAATTTGTTCGATGACGCGGCCGCAGAAGAGGTCTGGGGGGACGACACCCGTGTGTTGATTTCATCCTCCTACGCACCGGTCGGACAGGTAAAACCGGTGGACGGCGGTTTCAGACTGAGTGGTCGTTGGAGTTTTTCCAGTGGCTGCGAACACTGCGATTGGGTTTTCCTGGGGGCCGTTGTGCCCACACCCGAAGCTCCCTGGGACATGCTCAATTACCGCACGTTCCTGCTGCCAAAGGACGACTACAAGATCGTCGATAACTGGGACGTGGTCGGCCTGCAGGGCACCGGGAGCCACGATATCGTCGTGGACGACGTGTTTGTCCCCGAGCACCGCACGCACAACATGATTGAAGACGACGGCGGCATGAAGTTCATGCACAAGCCGCCCTTGTACAGGCTGCCATTTATGCAGGTGTTTTCCCGTGCCGTATCGACGCCCACGCTGGGCGCACTCGAAGGAGCGTTGGAACTGTTCGTCGAGGTTGCAAAGAGCCGGTTCGCTGGTGCGATTGCAATGAAGGATGATCCCAACGCGAGACGCCTGGCAGCAGAGGTGGATACTGCCATTGTCGGCATGAAGGAAACCATGACTCTGAACTTCGACAAGCTGATGGCCAGCGCCCGGATGGGCCAGCCCGCCAGCCTGAATGACCGCGCGCGCTTTCGGCACAACACGTCTACCGTTGCTGATCGCTGTGTGGGGCTATCGTCGGCCATGATGAAGGCGGCGGGCTCGTCAGGCATTCGCAACGACAGCCGCCTGCTGCAGAAACACCTGGACATGTTCGCCAGCCAGGCGCATATCGCCAATGTCTCGGAGCCCTACACGGTTAATCTCGGCGGCATGCTGTTTGGTGCAGAGTCGACAGATCCTAGCCTGTAGAGCTTGCGAGCAACGCCAGCGACCCATTCCCCCACGGACAAACACGACACTTCAGAGACCGCTATGTCAGACAAACATCGCCCACCAGAGGGACGGTACGCAGCGTGCGCAAACGGCTTGCGCATGCATTACCTGGACGCGGGCGAGGGTCCCGTCGTAGTCCTGCTGCACGGATCAGGTCCGGGGGCCAGTGGGTACAGCAACTTTAAAGGAAACTATCCTGCATTCGTCGAACAGGGTTACCGCTGCGTCGTTCCCGACCTGGTTGGATTCGGTTATTCGGACAAACCCGAGAATGTCGATCACACGCTCGGCTTTTTCGTTGAATGCCTCAAACAAACGTTGGATGCCGCCGGGGTGCAGCGCTGCGCCGTTATCGGGAATTCACTGGGCGGCGCCGTCGCGATTGGCCTTGCGCTGGACTATCCAGATCTTGTCGAACGTCTCGTTCTGATGGCGCCGGGAGGCATGAGCGAGCGCGAAGAGTACCTGCAAATGCCCGGTATGCAGAAAATGTTCGAGGTTTACCTGTCTGAAGAGGGAGTGACACCAGCGAGAATGCGAGAGATGTTCGAGTCTGGCCTGGTCTACGATCGCGGCCATATCACCGAAGAGCTGGTTGCCGAGCGCATGCATGTCATGGAACTCATGAATGGCCACGTGATGGTTTCCATGGACATCCCCTACCTGCCTGAAAAGCTCTCCGGCCTAACGTGTCCGCTGTTGGCATTCTGGGGTACCGACGACCAGATGATGCCCGAAAGCGGCCTTCTGGCACTCGCGCGGGAGGGCTCGAACATGAAGATGATTGTGTTATCGGAGTGCGGCCACTGGGCCATGGTAGAACACGAAAAGCTGTTCAATCGCGAGTGCCTGCAGTTTTTTCAGGCTTGAGGCCCGTTAGAAAACAACGGGACGAATCAGTTTATCGCGCGCTTCCCCTGGATTATCAGCAAGGCAGGGGATGGCCTATCCATGCGTCGCGTTACTGCCGTCAAACTGGACTTCTCGATACACCGGGTTACGCGCCTGCACAGCGGATTGCGACACCGCCTCCAGGTACTCGCTGAAAGGATGAGTGAATATCCAGAAGCTGCGTGCGCGTATGGCATCGAACACCCTGTCGGCACACTCATCCGGCGTGATGAAATCAGGCTGGCCTGCCATCAGGTGATCGGCGGCGTCGCCGTCTGCGCTGCCTGCCTCAATGCCCAGTAATTCGTCACTGATAGATGTCAGCACAGGGCCGGGACACAACAATGACACATCGATCGGGGCGTCCTGCGCGGCGAGGTCGTACGCAAGGCATTCTGTCACTCCGCGTACGGCCATTTTGGCTGCCGTGTACTGCGCCATTCCCGGCGCGGCAACCAGGGAGCCAACCGACCCTGTATTGACTATGTGCGCCGGCTTGCGCGCTTCCAGCATCGCCGGGACAAACGCGTTCAACCCGTTCACAACCCCCATCAAATTCACCGAGATGATTTTCTGCCAATCTTCACAGGAGTGGGACCAGGTTTCTCCCAACCTGAGAATCCCGGCGTTGTTGAACAGAAGGTCGGGAACCGCGAAATGACGCTGGCACTGCGCGGCAAATTCGTTAAACGCGTTGGCATCGGACACGTCCAGAGAATAGGTGAGCACCGCCGAGCCTTCACTCTCAAGCGTATTTTTCAGGGCCTCCAACCGCGCAGCGTTGACATCCGCCAACGCCACTCGCATGCCCTCCCTTGCGCAGCGACTGGCAATTGCCCTGCCGATACCGCTACCCGCGCCCGTGATGACTGCTGTCTTGCCCTTGAAATCTTCCATCTTTCACTCGCACACCTATGATTATCTGAATGCCGCAACCAGCACTGACGCCAGCCAACAGCCGAGTTTTCAAACGTTGACACTCTAGCCCCCGCATTGCCTCGTGATAAGACAATTGCCGGAATTTAACTGTGCGTATCCGGGCGCCAATCAGGCGCCAATGGGCAGACGGCTCGCCAGCCCCTCGCATGGCTCACCGTATTCGCCAAAGGTATTGGGCAAACCTCATGGACAGTCAGTTCGCACAGCAAGGGTTTTCCCTACACACCATCAGCGCTACAGTTAGTCTGTCCATCTGGTCTAAGGATCGCTTTCACCCGCTTCTACTACTCACAACGATAACAAGGTGGTGCCGTCATGAACAAAAGGAATAAACGCGCCCTAACAGGTCCCTTAACACTGGTACTCGCCGCCGGCGTACCCTTCGCCCAGGCTCAATCGGCGCCCACGCTTGAGGAAGTAGTCGTCACCGCCCGCAAAAGGGTGGAGAATTTACAGGATACGCCGATTTCGATTACCGCGATTTCCGGCACGATGATCGAGCAGGCGAAAATTTTCAACGCGGCAGACCTCGAACAACATACGCCAAACCTGGTTGTTAGAGCATCCGACAACGGTGTCAGCAGTGCCCTGCAGGCCTACATGCGGGGCGTGGGGCAATTCGATTTCGCCCTGACCGTGGACCCAGGCGTGGGCATGTACGTCGATGGGGTCTACCTGGCCCGGACCATCGGCGCGAACTTCCAACTCTCCGATATCGAGCAGATTCAGGTGCTGCGCGGCCCACAGGGTACGCTTTTCGGCAAAAACACCATCGGTGGCGCCATCAACGTGACGACGCGGAAACCGTCTGGCGAAACCAGTTACACCGCAGAGGTCACCGGCGGCGAAGACAACTACCTGTCCTTCGACGGCTACGTGGAATTTCCGGTCACCGATACCACGGCCGCCAGCCTCGCGGTTCTTGCGACGCAATCGGACGGCTGGCAAAAGCGCGACCGCGGTGACGATGCCGGCAATGACGATATGTGGGCGCTACGCGGCCATCTCGACACCAATATCAGCGACACCTGGAACTCTCACCTTGTGCTCGATTACACCAAGGTAGATCAGAACGTTTATCCGCAGGTGCTCTCGGACTTCAACCCCAATGCGGTGATCGCGAATGCCTATATCCAGTCTGTACTCGCGCCGGTGGGAGAGTCGTGTTGTGACACCAACATCGATGATATCGACAGGAGCAGCGCGCTCAACGAACTGGATAAAGACGCACATGACACCTGGGGTGCAAGCTGGACAAACACCTGGGACATGAACGGGCTGACGCTCAAATCGATCACAGGTTACCGGGATATGGATTCCGAATCCTATCGGGACGCCGATAACGACGTTAACGACTACTTCTCCGTAGGATCTGCATTCGATGTGCAGCAATTCAGCCAGGAGTTGCTGCTGAGCAATGATTCCGGCGGAACGTTCGACTGGCTGGTGGGCGTTTACTACCTGAATGAAGACGGCGACCACGCCAGTAACGTCACCGTCGGCGACGGGCTGTTTGAGGCGATCGGCGTTCAGCCGCTGGATCTCACGCTGACGTACGACAGAACCCAGGAGACCACAAGCTACGCCGCTTTTTTCAACACCACATGGCACATGACGGAAGATGCCAGGCTGAACCTGGCGGCGCGTTACACTTACGACGAAAAAGACCTTGATATGTTTACCGTCAAGCGCGCGAGTCAAACACCGGTACTTGAACCGGGGCCTACTGATCCGAATTCATGCAGCGACGCCATTGCAGAAGGCAACGGGTCGCGAGTCACCTGTAGCGATGACTGGGACGAATTTTCACCCAAAGTTGGAATCGATTACGACTTCAGTGACGACGTTCTTGGCTATGCGAGCATTTCCGGGGGCTTCCGAAGTGGCGTCTACAATGGTCGCCCTACCGCAACGGCCCAGGTTTCTGTTGCGGATCCGGAGACGCTGCTGAGCTACGAAATTGGTTTCAAATCGCAGCTGTGGAGTAAACGTCTGCAGATTAACGGCGCGTTGTTCTACAACGATTACGAGGATCGTCAGTTTCTTGTCAACCGGCCCTCCGGTTCCGCACAGAGCGCTCTGGCACTTGTGGTGGACAACGCGGCGGATTCAACACTGTGGGGTGGTGAAGTGGAGTTCACAGTACTACCCGCACAGGGCCTGACGATCACCGGCGGCCTGGCTTACATTGATCCGGAGTACGACACCTTCGAATCCGTCAACCCGGATACCGGCGAAGTGGAAGATCTGAGCGATCGGCCATTCAGCAACGTGCCGGAATGGACCGCAAACCTGTTGGTGCAGTATGTCTACGAATTCAACAGTGCAGGTAGCCTGCGTTTGCGCGGCGATATGTCGTACAAGGATGACATTTTCTACAGCGACGACGAATCCAGCGCCAGCTTTGACCGGCTCCATGCAGACGCATACACCATCTACAACGCCGGTGTCAGCTACATCACCGCGGATGGCAACTGGGAACTCGGTGTCTTCGGTCGCAACCTCGGCGACAAGCGTGAGATCCGGGGCGGCTTCGGCGTCGACGCCTTTGGCACCACCACAGTGAGTTTCACCGAACCACGCCGCTACTTCTTCAGCGTCAGGTACCGCAGTTAAACCCTGAGTGGCCCGGCTGCACACGACACGTGCAGTGCGGCTGGGTTACCAACTGGTCAGATCTCACACCATGGCGGCGTGTGAGCGCAATGACTTGCCAACGCGATTGCTTTCCACCTTGCAAATGCGTCGAACGAGACAGGTGTCGGACACCTGGCGCACGGAGCGCGCTACCTGACCATAACCAAGCCTCTTCGATGCAGAACAACCTTGCGTTGCCCGCTACCGCCCGCGTTCATGCGCCCCGAATCAGCGTATCAATAACGTTTTCCCAGCTGATATCGGCAATGCTGGCAGCACCCGCCGCCCCCATCTCTGCGCAGCGTTTTTTATCCAGCACGAGACTCTGAATACTTGCTCCCAGCGCTTCGGCATCCTGGCAATCCAGCACCAGACCGTTCACACCATCGCGCACAAACTCCAGCGGCCCGCCTGCATCGGGCGCGGTAATAACGGGCTTGCCTGACAGGAAGGCTTCCAGCGTGATATAGCCATAATCTTCATCGTGCGGGGCAAAGTAGACGGCAGAGGCATTACCATACAGCGCCACCACGTCTTCATCCGGGACAAACCCCAGAAACTCGACCCTGTCCTGCACGCCCAGTTCGGCAGCAAGGGCTTCCAGATTGTCTCGCTCCGGGCCTGTACCGGCTATCTTGGCGTGGATGGCGGTGTCCATGTGCGGCAGCGCGCGCAGCAGGCAGTCCAGGCGCTTCAGCTGATCCAGCCGGCCAACCGAAACCACGTAGTCCTGGTAGTCGATATTGGTGTAGGTGCCCATCAGCGGCGGCGGATGATACAGCGCCTCGGCCGGCAGACCGCAGTGCTTTTCCAGTCTGTCTGCCGTATTGCGCGCATTTGTATAGCGCCGCGAATAGGACGCCAACGCGTTGGTGTCCAGCTTCACAAACTTGTTTCTGAAGCGGCGGTCGCGAAAACTGCTCATGTCATAGGGCGAGTGCGGCGTACCCAGCAAATCGTACATCTGGCGGTACTGGTGAATGAGCCAAAGCACCTTGCGCGGATGCTGTATAAAGTAGGATGGAAACTTGGTGGCAATGACGAGATCGATCTTCTTGCCGTTGGATTCAGTAAGATCCACCTTCTGCCACATCTCGATGCTGCGGATAAGCTGCGCTTCGGGATACCATTTGAAAGGCAGGCTGATGAGATCAACTTCAAAACCACGCTGTCGCAACTGCGTGATCAGGCCGCCCACATGCGCTTCTGCGCCACCGGAGAAGAACGGCACTTGCGCAGCACAGACGGCGATGGTGCGAATGTCAGTATTCAATGATGTGGCGCTGGACAATGGTGTTATCTCTAAAAGTTATAATAGTCTGCCCTGTTCACCCGGTCAGGCAGCGTACCGATGCGGCAATATCATCCTCCGCCAGCGAAGATAATCATACTTCCCGGAACGCAGCAATCGAATCGGTCGCAAGCCTGGACGAACTGCGGCCCAATTAACAATTAACCTGGGTCGACGCCGGATACTGACAGACCAAATTCAGTCGCGGGGCCAAAATTGCCGAAAATGGGCTATTGCAGGTCTGTCATTCGGCCCACGAGGTGCTAAACTAATTTTGCTGGCTGGTTGTCAGCACTATTTATGCGCACGGTCGAAGCTCCTTCTAGGTCATCGGTTCGTCCCACATAAATAATAACTGAAAGAAAACGGGCGCCTCTTCATGGCGCCGCAAGCTATACAGGTAAGCACTATGTCTACAACAACCGGTACCGTTAAGTGGTTTAACGAAACCAAAGGCTTCGGCTTTATAGAACGCGAAGATGGCCCCGATGTATTCGTACATTTCAGCGCTATCAAAGCGGATGGGTTCAAAACCCTGGCGGACGGCCAGAAGGTGGAGTTCACCGTCACCGACGGCCAGAAAGGCCCACAGGCGGAGAACGTCGTTCCAGTCTGAGTAGTACCCCTCAGAGCAGTACCCTTCTGAGTAGTACTCGAAACCTGCTACTGGGTGGGTGACGGATTACCAGCCCCGGCATTGAGTGAGGTCTGTCTGACAGACCAATCTTCGATACCCGCGCCTTCCGGCGCGGGTATTTTTTTGCCTGACAGTTGCTGACTGCTGCGTGAGTCGTAGCAGGAATTGTTGCGCAGGGTGGGGCAGGGTCAAAGGGAATGCCACTACCGTGGCTCGGAAGGCTAAGATACTCGCCGCGGTAGTGGCATTCCCTTTGACCATTCTCCGCCGCCCATTGCTGGAGGAAAGCCGGGGGTTCAGTTTCCTGGGAAGTGTTCTTTCAAGAGACGGTGCGGGTAGCGTATGTAGCACATCCGCAAATACGGGCATAAAAAAGGGAAGCCCCGTGAGCTTCCCTCCCTGCATTCAAACGGCAATGTAGCGCTGGCGCTACCCTTCCTGCAGTTGCTTTTGTCGTTCCAGTTCGGAATCCATGTAACTGATCCACTGCTGGGCATACTTGGCTGAACGTTCGTCACGGCCGGCCGCCGTGAATGCGCGCCGCGCCTGGTCATATTTCTTCAGGTTGAAATAAGCCATACCGAGCACGAGTTGAGCGGTGTCGGGGCGTTTTACGCCGCCGCGCTTCAGGCCCTTGTTGAGGGCTGTGACGGCCTTTTGGTATTGGTCGCCATCCAGGTAGATATTGCCCAGCCTGGCATATAGCTCACCCTTGTCCGACTTGGCCGCCGCTTTCTCCATTGCGGGAATCGCCTTGTCGATCTCCTGTGCCTGACGCCACGCGTTACCGGCAAGTTCCCAGTTCTTGGATTTCCCTTCGATGGCCTCCGCTTTCAGGCCCTTGTCCATCACCTTGGCTGCCTTGTAAGGCACCTCCGCATTGAGATAGAGGTAGGCCATGGTGGTCAACTCACTGCCCTTGTCCAGCATATCCTGCACGTAGGCTGTCTCCATAGCGGAGAGCTGCTGCCAGTCTTTTTTCTGCTCACCGTACATGTGCGAGAGCTGTACCCAGTACTGCTTCTTGGGGTAATACTTCAGAAGTTCTTCAAGGGTAGAGACGGTTTTGTTGGTGTCGTTCTTTTCGAAGTAAAGGAAGCGAGCCAGGTTAAACCACTGCTCTTTGGGCACTTTGCCCTTCTCCTTGAACATGCCGATGGCGCGCTCCACATTCGCGAGCGCCTTGTCGTAATCCTTGACCTGGTAATAACCCTGGGCCAGCAGTACGTAAGCGTTGGCATTGGGGGAGTCGGTCATTTCAAACCATTGCAGCAGTGCGTCGATACCACGCTGCCACTGCTCCTGCACGAAATAGAGCTGGGCAACTGTGAAGCGGGTGTTGATCTCCATCGCCAATGGAATGTCTGGTTGCTTGATGACATTCTGGTAAGCGCGCAACGCACCGGCATAATCTTCTTTGGAATAGGCGATAAAGGCCTGCAGGTTATAGACGTTGGCCAGCTCGTAGCTGTTCAGCGCATTCTTGCCACCGGAGTCGATCATGCCCTGGAGGATTTTACTCGCGGTATTCAAATCCTTGGCTTCAGCGGCCGCCTGGGCCTCGGCAAGCTTTTCATACACTTTGTTCCGCAGCGCTGGCGTGCGACGCGTTTCCCGCGTGTCCTTTTTCTGTTCCTGAGCAATTGCAGAGGACAAAGGCGCATAGCCAAGATCGCTCTGTACCTGGCTGATACCTACCTGCAACGCGATAACCGGCACCGCCAACAGGGATACCCTGATCCAGGTGCGTGCGTGCAATATCTGTTTATACCGGCTCATGGACCTTACTGCTCCAGCTCATACGTAAACTTGTTCTGCACGCCGGCGACCTCGATGGCCTCGCCATCGACCACACGTGGCTTGTACTTGAACTTTTCTGCGGCCTTCACCGAGGCGCGCTCAAATACACCGGAAGGCTGGCAATCAACAGGTTGCGGATCGCGAATTGCGCCGGAGGTTGTCACGGTGTACTCGACAATGCAGTAGCCTGTAATGCCTCGTGTCTGGGCGCGGCGTGGATAGATCGGCGCAACCTTTACGATGGGCAGGTATTCTCCATCGCCGGACGACATGCCAGTCGTGGTGATGTTGATGTCCACCTTGGCGGTGGGCGCAAGATTCTCTGCATCGATGTCCATGTCGAGGTCGAGCTGCACCATCTCAAGTTCAGGCGGCGGCTCTTCCGGATCCTCTACCTTATCCGGTTTCGGCGTGGTTGTTTCCAGTTCGATTTCCTCATCGGGCTGCACAAGGTCTGCAATTTTCCGATTTTCGACTTCCGGGTTTTCGTAGTCCTTGTCGATCAGGCTGTGCATGACCATAAACAGGCCCACCACAACCGGAACGGCCAGCGCGATTGAGATGATTAATCTAACAGGTCCATTCATCGCACCTACCCCGCGTCTTCCGTGGACGCACACAGCGGCACATCCATGAGGGGCTTAATCACACTCAACAGTTCACTGAGTGCAGACGTGGGTGCTTCTTCATCGGCCTGAATCACAAAATTCGCCTTGGGCGACTCTTTTTTGGCGGCCTCTGCCAGACGATAAGCCCGCTCGACTTCTATTTGCTTCTTGTCGTAGTGGATATTACCGACTGCATCGACGGCAAAGATGATCGTGCCTCGGTCACAAGCGTCCGTGGTAACCGCAGTCACCTTGGTGATATCAACACCGGGCTCTTTCACAAACGAGGAGGTGACAATGAAAAAGATAAGCATGATAAAGACCACGTCAAGCATCGGCGTAAGGTCGATTTCCCCCTCACCGCCGTCCTGCGCTCCGCGTTGTCCCGCTGTCATAGTACGCCTGGTCACTTCTTCTTGCCCTCTGCTGGCCAATTCACCTGTTTAACGCCGGCCTCTCTGGCTGCGTCACCTACTTCCAGCAGGGTGCCGGCGCTGGCGCCGGACTCCGTCTTGATCGTGAAAGACTGCTCCGGATCCGACGCCAGCAGACGTGCGATATTCGCCCGCACTGCGCGAATATCGATGCGGCGATTCTCCATCCAGATCTGGTCGTCGCCAGTAATGGTAACCACAATACTGGTGGCATCAGACTCGGGAGGATTCTGATTGCTGTCCGGCCGATTGACCTCGATACCGGCTTCCTTCAGAAAGGAGGCAACGACGATAAAGAAGATCAGCATAATGAACACCACGTCGAGCATGGGGGTCAAATCGATCTGCGCCTCATCGGCCTCAGCTGCTGTGTTTCTTCTGCGCATTACACTGCTCTATCAATGATCGGTCGTCAGGTTATCGTGCAGGAACTTGCTTTCCCGCTCGGCAATCCTGGTGACATAAGTATTGGCGAAAACGCCAGACAGGGCGGCAACCATGCCCGCCATGGTCGGAATGGTGGCCTGCTGCACACCGCCCGCCATCGACTTGGCGTCGCCGCCGCCGGTGACGGCCATAATATTGAACACTTCGATCATCCCGGTCACCGTTCCAAGCAGGCCCAACAAGGGGCACAGGGCGACCAGGGTTTTGATCATGGGCAGGAACTGATTGATGCGTATACGGGCCTCGGAGATCATCATGGTGCGGATCTGGTGAGCCTCCCAGGACTTACGTTCCGCGCGGCTCTCCCAGGTTCCTATCACTTTGGCGACGTCTTTTTTCCAGCCGAATTGCAGGTACCAGACCCGCTCAAAAATCAGCGTCCACATCACGAACAACAGGGCAGCAATCAGCCAGAGGACGTTACCGCCCTTGTCCATGAAGGCGAGCAATACTTCAACGACGCCACCCATCTCAAGACCTCAGGTTGGCTTCGGTGTGCTCTGCAATAATGCCCGTGGTCTGCTCGTCCAGGATATGGATAATCCGTTGAGCGCGACCGTTAACAATGGTGTGCAGCAGCACGGTGGGGATCGCCACCAGCAGGCCCAGCACCGTAGTGATCAACGCGCCCGAAATACCACCGGCCATCGCTTTCGGATCACCCGCACCGAAGATGGTAATTGCCTGGAAGGTAATGATCATACCCGTCACCGTACCGAGCAGACCCATCAGGGGCGCCACTGCGGCAATGATCTTCAACAGGGTTAGACCGCTCTCCAGCCTCGGGGTTTCCTTCAGAATACCCTCAGACAGCTTCAACTCCAGCGTCTCGGTATCCATGGTGGGGTTGTCCTCGTGAATCTTCAGGACACGGCCCAGCGGATTGTTGTCGTTGGCCTTGTCTGACTTGAGCTGCGCCCTGACCTTGGCGCCTACGGAAGTCAGGTAACCGAAACGAATGATCGCGAGCAGGAAGGCAAAGATACCCACTGCAGTAATGGCGTAGCCAACGTAACCGCCCTGGTGCCAGCGCTCCTCGAGGTTAGGCGTATCGATAATCGCCGCGAGGAAGGAGCCGCCTGTAGGGCCGGTGGGGTCGATACCGAAAGGATTCAGGCCGCCACCGGCGTTGGCCAGGTCAGCTGCCCAACCAGTATAGGGACCGCTGGGCTGACGCGGCAGCTCGCTGAGCTTGCCATTCTCATAGCTGAGATAGTTGCCGCTGGTGTCCACAACATTAAAGGCGCCGACGCGAAGCACCTGCCGCTCGGCTATCTCGCCCGCGGGAGAGGATACCGCCGCATTAAAGGTTGTCACCTCGCCCGTTTCACGAATCTCGCGCAGGAGTTCGAACCACACGCGCTCAATTTCTTCGATGCTGGGCAGCGAATCGGAACCACTCATCTTCGCAACCAGGTCGCGCAAAAACTGTTCGCGCCCCGGATACTGTGCAGATGCCAGCGAAACCTCAATGTTAGAGGCGAGATCGCCCGAGGCTGAGGTCAGGTGACCAAACAGCTCTGTCAGGGTTCCCAGCTTCTCCTGCAATTGCTTTTGCTTGGCAGCAACCAACAGTTCGTTTTCCTCAAACTTGTTTTCCAACTCCGCGCTGCGTGCTTCCTCGCGCGCACGCTCAGCTTCGGCAGCTTTGAGGGCAGAGGCCTGATTCGCCTTATCCTTGGCGAAACGCTGTTCGCGTTCACGATTTTCACGCGCTTCGGCAACCTGCCCCTTCTTCACAAAATTCAGCAACTGATCCAGAGATTGCGCTTCCTGCGCCAGCGCGGAACCACCTGACAAGGACAGTGCACCTACTAGTGCAAAGGCAGCGCCTTTTATCAATTTAACGCTCATCAGTTAGCCTCCGGCGCCGGTACTGGCATATTCAACAATTCAATCGTGGCCTGCTTCTTCGCTATGCGAATGCCCTTGCGAATGGAGGCGTTATAGTCGCCGGCCGGCAGTTCTACCCAATTTCTGGCGCTGGTATCCCAGGCGCCTGAGGTGGCTCCGTCCGTCGTCTGGTAGACCAGCGCGATGCGGCCCACACGCAGGAAGTCCACTTCGCGCTCGGCACCGCCGAGGTCAATGGTTCCGCGATAGGTGTCTACACCCCTGCCGTATTGCAGTTCGATACTGTAGGCCTCGAGTACGCCGCGAAACTTCTCCGCCACGCTGACATCAGCGCGATCAAGATTGTCGCGCAGGAACTGTACGCGCTGCAGGCGCTCCTCTTTCTGGAAGGGCACGTCGAGTTCGACGAACTGCTCCAGCCCGTCGATCATCCGAATCACCAGCGGCGTCATCTGGCGCTGGATAATGGTTACCTGGTCGATTGACTGATCGATCTGCCCGATACGCTTGAGCTGGTTTTCAATCTGACGCTCAAGACGGGCGTTGTAGACCTTAAGGCCATCAACCTGCTTCACAACGGTTTTGAATTCCGTCAGCAGATCGCGCGTCTCGTCCGCGAGGCGATCAACCTTCGCCTGGGATTTACGGGCCGCGTCATTCTTGGCCTTGCCAACCTCAAGGATGGCATCCAGAGTATTGGCTTGTACCGCTACGCTGGCGCCGGCAAGTATGCCCGCGCAGGTCAGCGCGGCAATGACCGCCTTCTTCAATCGATGCATAGTCATGGGAATTGTGCTTCCTATTAAGTCCAACAGAGTGAAACGAAGCTAAAAGATAAACTCGCGTTCTATTTATATAGTGGAAAAAACGTCGTCGGTAAACCGAGGACACAAATTTAAACCAATTAGGGTCAGCTTTTCAACGACGCCCAGGTGACAGTAGGTCTGCCACGCTCGACTGTGTATTTCGGTTACACTTTTCGCGCCAATCATTAGCCAGGGTAACAGCCTATTTTGCACGCGGTTCAGAGGCTCAATCGACGCGCTCGTAGACCAGGAAACTGTAGGCGTAGGGATTGGGCGGCTCAGCCTCGTGTCGCGTTCGCTCGCATTCGCGCCAGCGTGCCCAGTCAATGGCCGGCAATCGCACATCGCCCTCGACCTCGGCGTGCACCCGGGTCAGGTACAGGCGCTGGGCGAGCGGCAGGGAGGCCGCATAGATCTCTGCCCCGCCAATCACCACGGCCTCCCCGACACCATCGATCAGAGCGATACTCTCCGCCAGGGCCAGGCCATCCTGCAATGAGCCGACACAGCGTGCTCCCTCAGCTTCAAATGCCGCATTGCGCGAGATAACAATATTGGTGCGGCCAGGCAGGGGCCGGCCAATGGACTCGAACGTTTTCCGCCCCATGATGATCGGCTTACCCATGGTCACACGCTTGAAGTAGGCAAGGTCTTGCGGCAGATGCCAGGGCAATGCGTTATTGCGGCCGATGACGTCGTTCTCGGCAGCCGCGACCATAAGGGCGAGTTGCATGGCTTCCCGCCCGGCCGCCGTCAAACCGCCACCGGCGCAGCGATATGCGGGTGCGGATCGTAGTCGAGCACTTCAAAGTCCTCGAAGCGGTAGTCGTAGATAGTGTCAGGGCGCCGCTTGATATTCAGTCGCGGCAGCGGCCGTACGTCACGCGTCAACTGCTCCTGGACCTGCTCGAGATGGTTGCTGTAGATGTGGGAATCGCCGGTACAGATAATGATCTCGCCCGGCATCAGATCGCACTGCTGGGCAAGCATGTGCGTCAGCAGCGCAAGACTGGCGGTATTGTAGGGTAACCCCAGGAAGGAATCGCTGGAGCGAATCAGCAGCTGTGCCGATAGGCGCCCGTCAGCAACATAGAACTGGTACAACAGGTGGCAGGGAGGCAGCGCCATGCGTCCGGCGCGTACATTGTCCTGTGGGCTGATACTCTCATCAGGCAGGTATTCCACGTTCCAGCCATGGAACAGGATGCGCCGACTATCCGGATTATTGCGCAGACAATCCACGACATAATCAATCTGGTTGATGCTGCCGCCGTCCTGCGTGGGCCATGCCGTCCACTGCGCTCCGTATATCGGCCCCAGGTCGCCCTCCTCGGTCGCCCATTCATCCCATATCGAGACACCGTTTTCCTGCAACCAACGCACATTGGTATCGCCGCGCAGGAACCAGATCAGCTCGTTGGCGATCCCCTTGAAGTGCAGCTTTTTGGTGGTCAAAAGCGGGAAACCCTGCGCCAGGTCGTGCCGGTACTGGCGGCCAAAGACGGAAATCGTGCCCGTCCCGGTGCGATCATCTTTGCGCGTGCCGTTCTGCAGGATGTCCTGCAATAGTTCAAGGTACTGCTTCATCGTTTGTGCCTTCCTCCCTTGGCCGCACCGGCCGATGCAGCGTTGCGGTGGGACCACCACAGCAGGTACAGCCCCAGTGCCACCATGGGTAACGACAGCATCTGCCCGCGCGTCATCCAGCCCAGCGCCTGGAAACCGAGATGCGCATCCGGTTCGCGGAAAAACTCAACAAAGAAGCGAATGCAGCCATAGCTCAGGGCAAACACCCCGGAAACAGCCCAGGTGGGGCGTGGGCGACGTGAGTACCAGAGCATTATTGTCAGCAGCAACACACCCTCCAGCGCAAACTGATAGAGCTGGGATGGGTGACGCGCGAGTTGCAGGGGGTCATTGGGGAAAACCATGGCCCACGGAACTTCCGTGGGACGGCCCCACAGTTCCTGGCCAATAAAATTCCCCAGGCGTCCCAGCCCCAGTCCGACCGGTACCACCGGCGCGATGAAGTCCATCAGACCGCCGAAGCTGATGTTGTGCTTGCGACCGAAAAGGTACATCGCGAACAACACGCCGAGGAAGCCGCCGTGAAATGACATGCCGCCTTCCCACACGCGCAGCAGCCACAGCGGATCCTCGGCCACCTTGTCGGCGCCGTAAAACAGTGAGTACCCAAAGCGACCGCCCAGAATAACGCCCAGCGCCACATAGAAGACCAGGTCGTCGATCTGCTCTCGCCGCACGACAGACCAGGGGCGTCGGCAGTGCCGCGCCGCCATCCACCAGCCAATGACGATGCCGGCGAGATAGGTCAGCCCGTACCAGTGAACTTTCAGTGGCCCCAGCGAAAAAGCGACCGGGTCAATTTCAGGATAAGGGAGCATCGCAACCGCTCAGGGGGAGGGCTATGCGCGCAACGTGCCGAGTGTTTTCGGCGCCGGGACTCAGCGCGGGTTCAGCCATGGATGAAGTTAGAGCCATAGGATTGGAAAGAGCGTATTATCATCCACCGTGCACCGGCACACAATTGTTTCACCCGACTCGACCCGAGATTATGTGCCTGTTAATACTCGCCCACCGCTGCAGTGAAGACTACCCGCTTGTCGTGGCAGCCAATCGCGATGAATTCCATGCCCGCCCCTCCGCGGCCTCCCACTTCTGGCCTGATTCCCCACAGGTGCTTGCCGGAAAGGACCTGGAACTGGGTGGAACCTGGATGGGTGTCACCCGCGGCGGCCGCTTCGCCGCCGTCACCAACTTTCGCGATCCGGCACGCACCGCCGCTGCGCCACGCTCGCGGGGCGAGCTGCCGTTGAACTTTCTGACCGGTCACGCCACACCCGCGGACTACCTCTCTGACGTGGCCAACGCGGCTGGTGAATACGCGGGTTTCAACCTGCTGGTGGGGCTTGGCAAAGAACTCTGGTACTTCGACAACAGCGACGGACACAGCCCGGAGCAGCTGCCATCGGGAATCTACGGGCTCAGCAATGCGCGGCTGGACACGCCCTGGCCAAAAGTCGCGCTGGGCAAACGCCAGCTGGCGCAGGTGCTGGCGAATGGTTCGCTGGCCCATGACTCGCTTTCCGCTGTTGTCAACGACCGGCGCATGGCAGAACCGGAGGCTCTGCAACTGGAAGAGGCGGACAGTGAAATGGCGAGGCTGCTTTCAGCGCAATTTATTGTCAGCGATGTATACGGTACTCGCTCAACCACGACATTGTGGTTGCACAGCGATGGCGATACCCGTTGGCGTGAGCAGAGTTTTGACCGGCACGGCAATCTTTCTGGTGAGGTAGTGGAAAGTTTTACCCACTGAAACGGCACCCGGGACGATAGGCGCCGCAGGAATCACGCTACAGGCGCGTGGATAAACTTCTCCATCCCGTGGGAGGTGAGAAAACTCTCCAGCCTGGCAAGGACTTCTTTTGTTTCATCCATCAACATCACTTCCTGCAGCAGCTCCCGGGCTTCATCCGTGCTGATATTGCGCAGCGCGGTTTTCACTTTTGGCAGGCTGGTGGAATTCATCGAGAGAATGTCATAACCCATTGCAAGCAGGAGTACCGCGGCACCGGGATCTCCGGCCAGCTCGCCGCATATTCCCACTGGCTTGTTCTCCGCCTTGCAGGCGATAGCCACATCCGCGAGCGCGCGCAGCACTGCCGGATGTACAGAATGGTACAGATCGGCCACGCGGGAATTATTGCGATCCACGGCCAGCAGATACTGGGTGAGATCGTTGGAACCCACCGACAGGAAATCAGCGCGCTGCGCAAGCGCGCGCGCCTGGTAAACAGCCGCAGGGACTTCGACCATCACACCGATCGGCGGCAAATCTCCCTTCAGCCCGTCCTGCAGCAACTCGCTGTGGCTGCGATTGATGAGATCCATCGCCTCGTTGAGCTCCGCGAGATTGCAGATCATGGGTAGCATGATGCGCAGGTTGCCCAAGCCCTCGTTGGCCTTGATCATCGCGCGAATCTGCGCGAGAAAAATCTCGGGGTGATCCAGTGTGACGCGAATACCACGCCAACCGAGGAAAGGGTTGTCCTCTTCGATCGGAAAGTAGGGCAATGATTTATCGCCACCGATATCCAGTGTGCGCATGGTCACCGGCTTGGGCGCAAAAGCCTCGAGCTGGGTGCGGTAGATCTGGCGCTGTTCTTCCTCACTGGGAAAGCGGTCGCGCAGTAGAAACGGCACCTCGGTGCGAAACAAACCCACACCCTCGGCACCCTGCTCCAGCGAACGGGTGATATCCGCCTGCAACCCGGTATTCACCCACAGCGGCAGTCGCACGCCATCGGTAGTGATGCACGGTTCATCGCGCAACGCCTCAAGATCACGCGACAGCGCGTTATCCGCATCGACAATTTCCTGAAAGCGCTCAAGTACCGCAGGTTCCGGGTTGACGTATACGGCGCCGTTGTAACCGTCAATGATCAGCTCGCGGTCGCGCATGCGGGTATAAGGCAGATCGACCGCCCCCATTACCGTGGGTACGCCCATGGCGCGCGCGAGAATCGCAACGTGCGAATTGCCGGAGCCGCGCACTGAAATCAGTCCAACCAGTTTCTCCCGCGGGATTTCGCCCAGGGAGGACGCGGTGAGCTCTTCGCCGACCAGGATAGTTTGCTCCGGGTAGACAACTTCCTCCTGGTCTGCCTCCTGCAGATAGGCCAGCACCCGCGTGCCCAGATCTTTCACGTCGACGGCGCGCTCTTTGAGGTAGCTATGCTCCATGCGCTCAAAGTGGCGAATGTGCTCGAGCATCACCTGGCTAACCGCGCCCTGTGCCCACTCGCCGCCGCGGATCAACTTGACCACTTCTGCGCCGATGGCGGAATCATCGAGGATACTGAGGTAGACATCGAACAGGGCGTGATCTTCCGGACTCAGCTCCGTGCCCAGATTTTTGGCGACCGTGCGTATGTCTTCGCTCACCGCGGCCAGCGCGGCACGAAACGCTCGCACTTCGTCGCGCGGATTCTGCGCCCTGCGAGCCGGAACGCTGTACAGGTCCGCGCCGGGCGTAACGACAAAGACCCGACCAATCGCTACGCCCGGCGCGCCAGGAATGCCGCTGATCTTTGCCGGTGTTCCCACGCTGGCGGACTCCGGCGCCAGCGAACCCGTCACCCGGGCGTGGGCAATAACGCCGGCGAGTTGCGCCGAAACGGTGACGAGGAAGGCTTCATCGCTCTCGTCAAACCGCCGCGGCTCGGCCTGCTGCACTACCAGCACACCCAGCACCTCGCGCTGGTGAATGATGGGGGCGCCCAGGAAGGAGTGAAAATGCTCTTCGCCGATTCCCTCGAGAAACTGGAAACGCGGATGTTCGGCAGCGTTTTCAAGGTTGACCGGTTCTTCGCGCTCGGCCACAAGACCGACCAGGCCGTCGCCGGTTCCCAGGCTGAGCTGTCCCACCAGTTCCCGGTTCAGGCCTTCGGTTGCCTGAAAAACGTAACGCTCTGTCGCCGGATCACGCAGGTAGACGGTACACACCTGCGTGCCCATTGCCTCGCGCACGCGCCAAACGATAATGGCCAGGGCATCGTCGAGACCGCCGGCCGCGTTCACCTCCTGGATAATCTGGCGCAGTGTTTCCAGCATTGTCAACGGGCATCCCGATCGTCAGTCAGGCGCCACAGCGGCGGGGCGAGTTCCTTCATCGCCCTGCGATAAACCTCGCGCTTGAAGGAAATGACCTGCTCCAGCGGGTACCAATAGCTCACCCAGCGCCAGTGATCGAATTCCGGTTTTTCGTTCGCATCCAGCCGGACAGCGGTATCCTCTTCCAGTAGTCGCAGCAGGTACCACTTCTGCTTCTGGCCAATGCACAGCGGCTTCTGACCCTTGCGAACATAGCGTTTTGGCAGGCGGTAACGCAGCCAGCCGCGCGTTGCGGCAAGCACCTCCACGGCATCGGCATGCAGGCCAACTTCCTCGTGTAATTCACGAAACAGGGCTTCTTCCGGGGACTCTCCGGAATGAATGCCGCCCTGGGGAAACTGCCAGGCATTGCGCCCGCCAATACGGCGCGCCCACAGCACCTGGCCGCGGTCGTTGGCCAACATGATTCCTACGTTGGGCCGGAAGCCGTCTGAGTCGATCACTCCGCCTACCTCTTATGGGACCGCACATTGTTCCACACTTTTCAGACACTGGAAAATTTACTCCAAAATGTGCAGGGGCTATGCTGTGCGCCCTTTTTGCACCGGACTAAAGTAGTGACCCTCGCGATTTTCGACCTGGACAATACGCTGATCGGCGGAGACAGCGACCACCTCTGGGCCCTGTTTGTGCACGAAAAGGGCCTGATCGATGATCCTGATTTCGCGGCACGGGCCGACCGTTTCTATGCCGACTATGCCAGTGGCAAGCTGGATATCCTTGCGTACCTGCGCTTTGCCCTAAGCCCCCTGGTGGGACAGCCTGCAGACGTGCTGGCGCAATGGCACCGTCAGTTTATGACGGAAAAGATTGAGCCCATTATGTTACCGCGTGCGTCTGCGCTGCTTCAGGAGCATCGCGAACAGGGCCACGAACTGCTTATCATCACGGCAACCAACCACTTCATTACGCGGCCCATCGCGGATGCGCTGGGTGTACAGCACCTGCTGGCCTGTGAGGGCGAAATCATTGACGGCCGCTACACGGGGGAACCCAGCGGGGTGCCATCCTTCCACGCGGGAAAGGTGACGCGCCTTGAACAGTGGCTGGCAGACAACGGCGGCAGCCTGGCCGGCGCCTGGTTTTACAGCGATTCACACAACGATCTGCCACTGCTGGAAAAGGTGGAAAACCCCGTTGCGGTAGACCCGGACGCCACGCTGCTCGCCCGGGCAGAGGCCATGAACTGGCCGGTGATCAGCCTGCGCGACTAGGGAGAGCGCTGGCGCGGCGCGGCGCGGCGCGGCTACAACCTACTGGTTCATTGGGACCGGCGCGCAAAAAACGTCTTCAGGTACTCGGTTTCGCCGATCGCCGGGTGAATCGGATGATCCGGGCCCTGGCCTCCCTGCTCAACAATCTGTAGCGCGCTATCCGCCCGGACCGCCGCCCCCTGGATGGCGCCCATCAGATCTGGCCGGGACAGGTGCATGGAGCAGGAAGCTGACACCAGCAAACCGCCCGGTCGCAACAGGCGCAGACCCAGCTGATTGATACGCCGGTAGGCAGCGATACCCTTCTTCAGGTCGCGGCGACGCTGGATGAATGCCGGGGGATCGAGTATTACCACGTCAAAAGACCGGCTCTGCTGGCGCAATTCGCCAAGCACGTCGGCGGCGGAACCGCGCATTGTAGACACCCTGTCCTGAAGACCATTGAGAGCGGCGTTTTCTTCAACACCCTGCAGTGCGGCAGATGAACTGTCTACACAGCATACGTCGGCGGCACCGAACGCGGCGGCTTGAACGCCCCATCCGCCGATGTAGCTGTACACATCCAGCACCGACTTGCCGCCTACCCAGTGGTGCAGGCGAGCGCGGGACAGGCGGTGATCATAAAACCAGCCGGTTTTCTGCCCCTCCCGAACCGGTGCAAGGAAGTTCACGCCGTTTTCCTCCAGCGCCACCTGCGCCGGTACCTCGCCAAACGCCACCTGCGGCTCAACCTCCAGCCCCTGTTCCCGGCGGCTGCGACTGTCGCCACGCAACAGCACACCAGCCGGGCGCAGCAGTGCACACAGCGCATCCAGCAGCGGCTCCCGGTAGTGTTCGATGCCGGCATTGTTGAGCTGCACCACGACGTAATCGCCAAAACGATCGATGACAACACCGGGGATGCCGTCGCTGTCTCCGTACACCAGGCGGTAAAACGGCTTGTCGAATACTGCCTCGCGCAGCGCCAGCGCTGCAGTCAGCCGGCGCTGGAAAAAAGCGTGATCGGGCGCGCACTGCTCACCGGGCGCATACAGTCGCGCGCAGATCAACGATTGCGGCTCCATGTAAGCTGAGCCCAGGGGTGCGTCGCTGGCAGTGCGCACCGTAACAACATCGCCCGCTGAAAAATCGCCCAGGGGTGATCGCTTGCTATCAATTTCGTTGGAGTAAATCCACAAATGGCCGCCGCGCAGGCGGCGCTCGGCGCCCTTGCGCAGGAAAAGATCGTTCATGTAGTGCCCATAATCGGCTGACTGGATTAACGTTCAGGACGGGTTTGCTGGTCTAACCTGGCAGGCCTGCCTGTCGGGCATTGCTCCCTAGCAGTCGTCATTGAACCCGTGAAAGGGCCGGTTTGATCAAGTGCCTACTCGTCCTCGGCCTGCTGGGCGTAATCCTCGGCGGACAACAGTGCTTCCAGCTCGCTGGGGTCTGACGGCTGCAACTTGTAAAACCAGCCGTCATTGTAAGGATCATTGTTCACGGTTTCCGGCTCATCTTCGAGGCGGTTGTTGATAGCAATGACCTCGCCGCCCACGGGCGCGTAGATATCCGACGCGGCCTTGACCGACTCTACCACGCCAGCCTCTTCACCGGCGGCAAGCGTGGCGTTCTCTTCCGGCAACTCCACAAACACTACATCACCCAGCGCATCCTGCGCATGATCGGTGATGCCCACCGTGACGGTGCCATCCTCTTCCAGGCGGGCCCATTCGTGGGTGGCTGCGTATTTCAGTTCGCTGGGAGTGTGGCTCATGGTGAATCCTCAGTGGAAGTGCAGTAAAGCAAGCTGGGCTGGAACCGGCACATTCTAACCGGCCGAATGGGAAAAACAATCGACGCGGTGCAGGCCGTGTGAGCTTATCTCAGCCCCATCGCGTGGCGCATCAGCTGCTGCTTGACCGGTGCCAGGTGGTCAACGCCGCGCATACCGGCGTTGCGCAACCAGCGCACAGGTAGCGCAGGTTCGGCGAACAGGCGTTTGAAACCGTCCATGGCCGCCATCATCAGCAGGTTTTCGCCCTTCCGCCTGCGCTGGTAGCGCTTCAGCAACGCCATCTGGCCGGGCGACACACAGAGCTCAAACCCCTGGATCACTTCCTCAGCGAGCGCGGCGACATCCGCCAGCCCCAGGTTGATTCCCTGCCCCGCCAAAGGATGAATGGTGTGCGCGGCATCGCCGACCAGGGCAACACCCGGCTGCACATAGTCCACTGCGTGACGCTGGCGCAGCGGGAAGGCAAAGCGCGGCGAGGTAGCGAGTACGTCTCCGAGCTGCGCTTCCGAGGCGCGCGTCAGCGCCCGGCAGAAAGCGGGGTCGTCCAGCGACAGTATCTCCTCTGCCTGGGCTTCCTCGATCGACCAGACTATCGAACAGTAGTGGTGTCCCGCCTCACCCGGCAGGGGCAACAGTGCCAGCGGGCCAGTGGGCAGGAAGCGCTGCCACGCGGTGTGCTGATGTTCCCGCGCAACTTCAACGCTGGCGACGACGGCGCGGTGGCCGTAATCCCATTCGCGGGTTTTGAAGTTCAATCGTTCACGTACGCGCGACAGGGCGCCATCAGCGGCAACCAGCAAGTTGGCGGTGAGGCGTTCGCCGCTTTCCAGGCCAATCGATAAGCCGGTGGCGTTTTTCTCGCAGGTGTCCAGGGCCGACTGACCGAACAGCGTGATCGCGGCGGTGGCCTGCGCACGGGTCAGCAATGCATTCACGATTGCGCGATTTTCGACAATGTACCCCAGCGCCGGCACGTCCAGCTCACCGCGGTCGAAATCGATGCGACCCGTGCCCTCGGCATCCCAAACCGTCATGTGGTGGTAGGGACAAAGCCGATAGTCTTGCAGCATTGACCAGACCCCGAGGGACTCGAGAAACTGTCGTGAACGCGGTGTCAAGGCACTGACTCGCGAGTCGAACGTCGCCACTCCCAGCGCCTGGGGCAGCTCGGGTGCCTCTAGCTCCCGCGCTTCGATCAGCGCTATCGAAAGACCACTGTCGGCCAGCGCCAATGCCAGAGCTGAACCGGCAATGCCTGCACCCACCACCACTACGTCAAATTCGCGCGCCTCAGCCATTCGCCTGGCCTCTCCCACGATCGCCCTTGTGCACAGTCGCCACAGGCTCACCCAGCGCAGCGACACCCGCGGCATGGCGCACAAACGCGCGCTTCAGTGCAGGTAAAAAATCCATACCGCAAAGCGCCAGATCGCGGCCAATCCCCAGTAGCGGGTCGCTCTGCATGAACAATGCGGGCACCCGGTCGCTGAAGCCGATCGTGCGCTCCTGATCTTGTTGTTGCGCAAGTCTGAAGTGTTCCAGTTGGCCCAGATCACCCGGTGCCCGGCCTGCGGCGACGCCGTCGGCGATAGCGCGACAAAGCTGCGCGACATCGCGCAGCGCCAGGTTAAAACCCTGACCGGCAACCGGGTGCAGGGCGTGCGCGGCATTGCCCACTACAACCACGCCCCGACGCACCTGCTCTGTAGCCTGTACCAGCTGCAACGGATAACTGTGACGCTCGCCAACCTGACGCAGGCGCCCCAGTCGATAACCAAAGCGCTGCTGCAATTCGCGCAGAAACGCTTCCTCGGTACAACCCTTGAGCTGTTCTGCGCGCGATTCAGGCAAGGTCCACACCAGCGCACTGCGATTGGCTGCACCGGTGGTGCCGGTCAGTGGCAGCAGCGCCAGCGGCCCCTCGTCTGTAAAGCGCTCGTAGGCACAGCCCCGGTGTGGTTCATTGCTCGCGATATTGGCGATCAGCGCATGCTGCGCGTACGGCTTTCTGTTGATGGACACGCCGAGCTGTTCGCACAGGCCCGAATCGGCGCCATCGGCAACCAGCAGCAATCCCGCATCGATTGCAGCAACGCCCGCTTCGTCCTCTACCTGCAACCGGGTACCGCCGTTGTGGGGCGCTAGCGCAACAACGCGGGCAGGGCTGCGTGCCTCTACCCGGCCCTGCCGGTGCAGCGCGCTCAACAGGGCACGGCCCAGCCAGGCGTTTTCAACCACGTAGCCCAAAGCCGGCCAATCGTAGTCTGCCGCTGCCAGGACGGTACTGCCGAAATGGCCGCGGCTGGACACATGAATACGCTCGATGGGACACAGCCATTGCTGCAGGTCAGTCCACACATCCATCGCCTCGTAAATCAGGCGGGAGCTGTAGCTGAGTGCGGTCGAACGCGCATCAAATGAGGGATGGTAATCGGCACTGCCCTCCTCCCCGGGCGCAGGTAGCTGAAAGCGCTCCAACAGCAGGATACGGGTGGCAGCGGGCAGACTGGCGGCCAGCTGCAAGGCCAGGCTAACGCCCACCATGCCGCCACCGGCGATTACAATGTCATGACTTTGACGCATTCATCAGCCCGCCATTACCGCCTCTATGTCGTTTGCTGTCGTCGGCAAATCGCCGGTAATCACCTCGCAGCCGGATTCGGTAACGGCCACGTTATCTTCTATACGCACACCTATGCCCCGCCACTTTTTGGCCACGCGCTTGTTGTGCGGCGAAATGTAGATACCCGGTTCTACGGTCATCACCATGCCCGGCTCGAGTAGCCGCCAGGCCCCGCCGGGCCGGTAATCGCCGACGTCGTGCACATCCAGTCCCAGCCAGTGCCCGACTTTGTGCATATAGAACTCCCGTTCCGCGCCACGCTCAATCAGCTCGGCAGGTTTACCCTTGAGTATGCCGAGCTCGACCAGACCCTCGGTGATGACCTTAACACTGGCATCGTGCGGTTGGTTCCACTGCTTGCCGGCACTGATTTCCGCGATCGCAGCCTGTTGGGCCTGCAACACCAGGTCGTAAATCGCGCGTTGCTCGGCGCTGAAGCGGCCATTCACAGGGAACGTGCGGGTCACGTCCGATGCGTAGCCCTCCAGCTCGCAGCCTGCATCGATTAATACCAGGTCACCGTCACGCAGTTTGGCACTGTTCTCAACGTAGTGCAGGATGCAGGCGTTCTCCCCGCCGCCAACGATACTGGGATACGCCGCGTGGCGCGCACCGCCAGAGGCAAACGCATACTGCAACTCGGCCTCAAGCTGGTATTCATACAGGCCGGGACGACAGGCCCGCATCGCGCGCAAGTGAGCAGCCGTGGTGATACTCGCCGCCTTGCGCATGAGCTTTAGCTCCGCCGCGCTCTTGAACAGGCGCAGCTCGTGAACCAGGTGGTCGAGATCGGTAAATTCCCCGGGAGGCACCGCGCCACTTGCCTCCTGTGCTCGAATGGCGTTGACCCACTCCATGATGTGGCGGTCAAACTCAGCGCTGCGGCCCATCGAGTAGTAAACACGCTCGCGACCCTCGATGAGCCCGGGGAGAATGTCGTCGATATCACCGATAGGAAAGGCATCGTCCGCTTGATGCCGCTCGCAAACACCCTCGGGGCCCGCGCGATAGCCGTCCCACTGCTCCATTTTCGGATCGCGGTCGCGACAGAAAATGACAAACTGCGCCTGCCTTCGGCCGGGCATCAGCACGAGCACCGCATCGGGTTCATCAAATCCGCACAGATAATGAAAGTCGCTGTCCTGACGGAAACTGAAGTGCGTATCCCGGCTGCGGATCTGCTCGCGCGCGGAGGGAATGATGGCAATGCTGTGCGGCTCCATCAGCCCCATCAAGTTGCGACGGCGACGGGAGTATTCGGTCTTACTGATTGGCATCTGGCTCAGGCCCTGAGTATTCGTGCAGAGTCGGTCCGCGGTTGAAGAAGCGCTAGTGCAGGAAATCCTGGGGGCCAGGTTCGGGAAACTCCCCGTCGGTCAGCGCATGCTGTTCGCTGAACAGGTTGATCACGGCAAAACGAAGGTATTCCACGACCTCCACGTAACTGCCCTCAGACTCATCGGCAGATTCCTCTTCACCCACGGTCGCCTGCGACATGGCCGCTATGTCTTCCAGAATTTCCCTGGCATCTGAAGACCACTCGCGATTGAGGTTGGCCGGGTCTGAGCGCATTTGCGCAAAGCCGGCCAGAAACCCCTGACACCAGTTGGCAAGCGCGGTTGTACGCAAATCAATATCGGCCTCCTCCTCGGGAAGAAGCGGATAAAAGCCATATTCCTCGTCCGTTAACGCTGCGGCGGTTGTGTCGTACAGCTGCATGATCTGGTCTGCCAGTTCGCCATGGGCTGTCAGGTCTATCGCCTCACCCATTTTGTTCAGCCCCAACTCCGGTAGCGGCCGCGCTCCCGCAGACAGCAGGCCACTGAGACAGCCGTGAATTTCAGCCGGCGACACCTCTGACCCCTGCTCCAGCAGATAATTTGCGATCTCTTCAAAATCGAATACCTGCACGTCCCCGTCTGTTTCATCGTACATGGATGTTCTCTCCACTGCCCAAATGCACCCGCGGCAAACCTTCAGCGACACTATATACAGTGCCCGGCAGCCCTTTGATTTGCTTTAAGCGCGCTGCGTTGACCTGTAACATTCGCCCCACTATAGTTGTTCACCAATAACACTGATCCCAGTATACCTCCATGGCCGAAAATCAACTGAAGGCGCTCGAAAAAAAAATCGACGAGCTGATTTCCCTTTGCCAGGACCTCGACCGGGAGAATCAGTCCCTGAAGGACGATCTCTCCGGTTGGCAACGTGAGCGCAAGGAGCTAATGGACAAAAACGAACTCGCCCGCGACAAGGTCGAGGCCATGATCAACCGCCTGCGCGCGATGGAGTGAGCACGGTGAACCAACCCAATACAGTGACTGTCAAGATTCTCGATAAGGACTACCAGGTCGCCTGCCCCGAAGAACAGGAGGCCGATCTAACCACATCCGCCAAATACCTCGACAAGCAGATGCGCAAAATTCGCGATACCGGCAAAGTCATCGGTGTCGAGCGCATCGCGGTCATGGCTGCATTGAACATCTGCTACGAACTGCTGCAGGCATCCCAGGGTGGGGGCGCTGCCGGCAAACCCAACGCGGATGCGATGCAACGCCTGAATCACAAGCTCGATGAAGCGCTGTACGACCTGCGCCAGATGGAAATCGGCTAGCGGTCAGTCTTTCCCCGCGTCGGGAATCCGTTCACAAAATCGTCCCTTTTTAACAGAGTCAGGTTGCAGATGCCGTGACCAAGTGGGCTATACTCTCTACGGGTACCTGGCGTATTCGCCAGACATACAGTCCTCGAGCCGATAAATGTGTAATCGGGGGTCTCTAGTATTGTTGGTGTGCATGTCCGGCTGTTGTCGGAAAGCCTAATGCAGTGCAGCGGCCACCACCTTGAACCATCGGGTTCAAGGGCAGCGATGTCAGCGGTATGCCGGGAAACCCTTTATGTCCGAGCCTCAAGTGAGCAAGGCAGCAATGCGCTCAGAATTGCGCGCGCTGAGGCGGGCACTTGGCGGCGAGCAGCAGTTACACGCCGCACAATCCCTGATCACCCATGTACAGCGCCTTCCACACTGGCAGTCATCGCACAGCATGGCGCTTTACTGCTCTGCTGACGGCGAGATAGACCCACTTCCCCTGGCACAGGCCGCACGCGCTGCGGGTAAGCGGATACTACTGCCCGTGATCACCACGACAGGGTCTCTGGAGTTTGCCCACTGGAACGAATCAGACGCTCTGCAACCCAACCGTTTTGGTATAGCCGAGCCGGCTGCGCATGCCGAACGCACTCCCCCCGGCGACATCGACATCATTTTTCTTCCGCTGGTTGCGTGGGACCGAACGGGTCGCAGGCTGGGCATGGGCGGTGGCTACTACGACCGCACCCTGGAAGCTGTCAGTGGGCCGCTGTTGGTAGGATTGGCTCACGCCCGGCAGGAGGTAGATGCTGTGCCCTGCGAAAGCACTGACGTTCGATTACATTTTGTTGCGAGCGACAGGGCCCTGGTCAACTGTGAGGAAGCGTCGTAGAGCAGACGGTCAGCGCGACGCCGACCTTCCCGCGCAAGGACAATACCAGGCCGGCGGTTGCAGCGTTTGCGACTGGCGGGCGGTTGCTGATTGGAGCCGTGCGTAACTACTCGCGAATAATAACACCGGCGTGCAGTGCAGAAGCCGGCGCAGCGACGGTGTCGTTCGCTGCCATCGGAAGCAGCAAAGTGACCAGCACGCCAAGTCCGAATACCGCGACCAACACGAGCAGTAGATCAGGTTTACGATCCATTTCTTATTTACTCTCGCCAGAGGTTGGCTCGCTATTGCGGCCCTTACCCTCCAGCCCACTTTTATTGCATTCCCAAAATGTCGCACTGACGAAGCAGGGTGCCGCTGACGCTGTGCCGAACTACGACGCGCGCCTCCTGCCATCAAGATGAGCCAGACCTTCTGTGTGACCAGCTTCTTCCTGGGCGACCACTACAAGCTTGTGCCAAGTGCAACTACTAAAATTTGTAATTATTTTACAAATCGCGGGAATCTTAGCTCAGCAAATCCGAAAAGAAAACCCCTGAAAGTCAATGCTGGCGCGGGTTTCAGCGGATATCTGTAGAAAAGGGGCGATAAAGGCCGGTTCCAATGCCCAAACAGCGTCTCAGCCCCCTTGCTCGCCTCCCAGGTAAAGCTGGTACGCCAGGTTGTCCGTTTCTTCCCAGTAGCGGTAATTCACCTCATCGAGCACGCGTTCAAACGCGCGCTGTTCGGCGCGCGGCACCTGCACACCGAGCAGTATTCGACCATAGGCCGCGCCGTGGTTGCGATAATGAAACATGGAAATGTTCCAGCGCTGACCCAGTCCGTTCAGGAACCGGAGTAACGCTCCGGGACGCTCCGGGAATTCAACCCGGTACACACGCTCATTGAGCAGGTCTGCAGGCGCGTGGCCGCCGACCATGTGACGAATGTGCAGCTTGGCGACCTCGTTGTCTGTCATGTCTTCTGTCGCATAACCGCGCTGCGACAACTCCTGCAGCAGTTGCGCAAGATCCTGCCCACCCGGTGCCACCGTCAATCCGACAAAAACCTGCGCCTGGCGAGTATCCGAATAGCGGTAGTTGAACTCGGTAATATTGCGCCGCCCCAGTGAGCTGCAGAACTTTCTGAAACTGCCGTGTTTTTCGGGCACGGTGACACTGATCACCGCCTCGCGCTTCTCACCAATTTCGGTGCGCTCAGAGATGTAGCGCAGGCGATCAAAATTGGTATTCGCACCGCTGACGATGGCCATCAGATCACTGTCACTGGCGCCCGTGTTCTCCACATACTTCTTTAAGCCGGCCACCGCGAGCGCTCCCGCAGGTTCGGCGATACTGCGGGTATCTTCAAAAATATCCTTTATCGCAGCACACATCTCATCGGTGGAGACAGTAATTACCTCAGAGACCGTATCGCGAATAATGCGGAAGGGTTCGCGGCCAATCTGTGCAACGGCACAGCCGTCGGCAAAGAGTCCCACTTCTTTCAGCTTCGCCCTGCGGCCTTTGTCCAGGGCCAGCTTCAGGCAGGCGGCATCTTCAGGTTCAACACCAATGATGCGTGTTTCGGGCCAGACATATTTTACGTAGGCGGCCACCCCGGCAATCAGGCCACCGCCACCGACAGGCACAAAAAGGGCATCCAGCGGCTGCTGGTGCTGGCGAACGATTTCCATGCCGATGGTGCCCTGACCGGCTATGACATCCGGGTCATCAAAGGGATGCACATAAGTAAGGCCCTTCTGCGCCTCCAGCTCCTGCGCCCGCGATGCCGCCTCTTCAAACGAGTCGCCGTGAAGCACAACCTTCGCACCAAGCCTGCGAACCGCGTCTACCTTGATCTGGGGCGTGGTTCGGGGCATCACGATCACGGCGTGAATGTGCATTTTCCGCGCCGCCATCGCCACGCCCTGCGCATGATTACCGGCGGAAGCGGCCACCACCCCTCGCTTGCGCTGCGCTTCCCCGAGGCGGCTCATTTTGCAATAGGCGCCGCGCAGTTTGAAGGAAAATACCGGCTGCAGGTCCTCGCGTTTCAGCCACACCCGATTGTGCAGGCGGTGCGACAGCAACGCTGCCTCGTCGACGGGCGTCTCCCTGGCGACATCGTAAACTCGCGCATCAAGTATGCGTTTGATGTAGGTCTGTGGCATTCGCCGCTCTCCTGGTCCGCGCATGTCCAACACACATGCGACAACGGTTCAGCACCATATTCCCATGAATCCGCCGCGCCCGCGCGGCCAGTTTATTGTCGGACCTTATCGCGGTGGGCCTCAACCCGGTTTATAGTAGCCTGGTTTGGCACCGCAACCGGGGACATTCGATGACGCAGGATGAACTGAAACAGGCCGTGGCAGACGCCGCGCTGGCCTACCTTAAACCGAAGCTTGAGAACGACACGGTGCTGGGCATCGGCACCGGCTCAACGGCAAACTGTTTCATTGATGCACTGGCGGCGATCAAAGGCCAGATCGGCGCGACGGTGGCCAGTTCCGAGGCTTCCGCAGAACGACTCAAGCAACACGGCATCCCGGTCTATGACCTTAATACGGTCGATGGCGTCGATTTCTACGTTGACGGAGCAGACGAAAGCAATCGCTCTTTGCAACTCATCAAGGGCGGCGGTGCCGCGTTGACGCGCGAAAAAATCGTTACCGCAGTGGCGCGGGAGTTCATCTGTATTGCCGATGAAAGCAAGTTGGTTCATACGTTGGGCGACTTTCCGCTGCCGGTTGAGGTGGTGCCCATGGCGCGCAGTTACGTGGCGCGCGAGCTGGTAAAACTGGGCGGCGACCCGGTCTACCGGGAGGGAGTGGTCACCGACAACGGCAACGTTATTCTCGACGTACACGATTTCGCTATTCCGCAGCCCCTGGCGACGGAGCAGAAAATCAACAACATCACCGGCGTGGTAACCAACGGACTGTTTGCGCTTAAACCGGCGGATGTGTTGTTGCTGGGTACCGCCGGGGGAGTGCAGACGCTCTACGCGGAATAGGCCTGCTGTTGCCGGTACTGGCGTTGCGCCTGGCGCAATCGCGGGCGCGCTAATGCGTTAGTCGAATATCTTGCCCGGGTTGAGGATGCCCTGCGGGTCAAACACGCGCTTTATCTGTTTCATCAACTGAATCTCTGTCTGCGACTGACTGTAACGCAATCCATCCTTCTTCAGCAGACCAACGCCGTGTTCTGCGCAAAGACTACCACCGTAGCGTTGCACGATTTCACCGACGCACTGCATCAGCGCAATACAGCGCTGCTGAAAGGCTTCCACGCCCATTGCGGCAGGTTTAAGAATGTTGAGGTGCATGTTGCCGTCACCGAGATGTCCAAACCAGATCAGCTCAAACTCCGGGTACCTACGGCCAAGTGTGTTGTCCACCTCCGCCATAAATGCAGGCAATTGTGACACCCGCACCGACAGGTCACCCTTGCAGGGCACCCAGGGTGCCAGCGATTCCGAGATCAGTTCACGCAGACGCCAGAGCGCATCCGCCTGGGCCAGGCTCTGACTCACCACGCCGTCCAACAACAGGCCCTGCGCCATGCAACGCTCAAGCACCTGCAATGCGTTGTCCACGGCAGCCCCGTTATCGCGTTCAAATTCCAACAGCGCGTAGCAGGGTGCCTCCGCATCCAATGGCCGTGCCAGTGCATGTCGCTCCAGCACCCGGGCAAGTGCGCGATCGCTGAAGAACTCGCAGGCGGTAAGGGGAATCGGCTCGCGGAAAGCCTGCAGAATGACAAGCAACGCTTCCATATCCTGTGCACCGAGCAACAGAACCGCCAGGTCCGTCGGCGGGCGCGCCAGGCGCATCGTGGCTTCGACGACGACGCCCAACGTTCCCTCCGAGCCGATGATCAGGTGGCGCAGATCGAAACCCGCGTTGTTCTTTACCAGCCCTCGATTGAGATCCAGCAATTCACCGGCGGCGGTGACAACCCGCAGTCCCCGCACCCAGTCGCGGGTGGATCCATAGCGAATCACCTTGATGCCTCCGGCATTGGTGGCGATGTTGCCGCCCAACTGACTGGAGCCGCTGGAGGCGAAATCCACAGGGTAAAACAGCCCCTGCTCCGCGGCGAACGCCTGCAGTTGCTGCGTAACAACCCCGGCGCCACAGCGCACAGTGCGATCTATCGGGTTGAAATCCTCGACGTGGTCAAGCCGATCCAGCGCCAGTACCAGTTCTCCGTGTGTAGCCACGGCACCCCCGCTAAGGCCAGTACGGCCCCCCGAGGGAACGACCGCGAGGTGGTGCTCGGCGGCGCAGCGCACCAGCGCCTGCACCTGCCCCACATCCGCGGGCAAGGCCACCGCGCAGGGTCGGGCACTGTAAACGGTAGTCTGATCCACGCCATAACGCGCCAGGGCGTCGGCGTCGGTGAGCAGCCACTCAGCCCCCACCACCGCGCGTAACTGCGTCAGGATTGCCGGGCCTGGATTATTCATGCCAGGGCCGCGCGCCGGCTTGCGCCAGCGTAACGGTTTGCGTTTCTCTGCGCAGCGCGGCCACCGTCACAGCATGCCCGATGGCGCAGGGAGAAGCGGCTGGGAATTCGAGGAACCTGCATTGAAAACTACTTTCCTTTCAACGGCATAGAATGACGAAGCGGTATTTTTGCGCATCTTGCGTCATACCATAGGGCAGAACGGCAATGTTACATTATCCCTGCTTAACTTTGGGTGGGCCTCTCGAAGTCAGGGAAGCAAGAAGGAACACCATAACCATAAGCCATACCCGCGGATAATTCAGCGCAGTGCTGCGCAATACAAACCGGGAGCGGCGACCAACCACTACAAGGGGCTATCATGGGTAATAAAGCGTTCCAACTCTCCACTCTGTCCGCGGCCATCGCGTCGACTCTGATCACCGGCTATGTCGAAGCGCAGGAATCGATGCTGGAAGAGGTCATCGTTACCGCCACGCGTCGCGCCGAATCCGTTCAGGACATTCCACTCAACATCACCGCGCTCAGCGCCGGCATGATACAGCGCGAGCGACTATCAGACCTCACTGACATCGCCAGGCGTGTGCCCGGTATGACGGTCATCGAACAGGGCTCAAGAGCGGCAGACGTCATCACGGTTCGCGGCCTGAACCTGGACCCGGTCGGGCCGACTGACGGCTCCAACGGGGCCAAAAGTGTCGGCACCTACATCGGCGAGATTCCGTTCTACGTGGATATCCGCCTCAATGACATGGAGCGCGTGGAAGTACTGATAGGCCCGCAAGGCACGCTGTACGGCGCAGGCACTCTCGCTGGCGCCGTGCGTTACATACCCAACCGACCGCAGACAGACGCATTCACCGTCCAGGTACGCGGCGATGTATTTGATCTGGAAGAATCCAGCGACCTCGGCTACGACGGCGGCGCCACCATTAACATCCCGATAATCGAAGACACGCTGGCGGTGCGCGCATCGCTGGATTACTACGACGATCCAGGCTTTATCGACTACAACTTCCTGGTGCGCGAGGCGGGTATTTCCAACCCCCAGCCGGATTTCAACAACCCGGCGGATGTAAGCGCCAACCTCAGACGCCAGGCCGACGCCAACACCGAGGAGACGCTATCGGGCCGCTTCGGAATACGCTACACCAGTGACATGTTGACTGCGGACCTGTCCTACTACTACCAGGACAGCGAATCAGGCGCACGTCAGATCAATCACCGCGCCGCGTTCGGCACCGACAAATACGAGGCAGCGCATCGATTTGTTGAACCGCTGGAGCGCGAAAACGAACTGCTTGCGTTGGAAATCGTTGCCGACCTCGGCTTTGCCGAGCTGACATCCGCCACGGGCATTTCCAGTTACGATGAGGAAGGCCAGCGCGACCAGACAGACCTGCTTCTGCACGTTGACTACGGCTACGAGTTTTTCCCCGAGCTGGCTGCTTTCACCCGGGATACCGCTGAGGAAGACACGTTCACTCAGGAAATCCGCCTGGTTTCCACCGGTGAAGGCCCCTGGAGCTGGATCATTGGCGGCTTCTACAGCGAGTTCGAGTTGGACGGTCTGAGCCAGGAATTCACCCCGGAATACGATGTCTTCCTGAGTGGAGAAAACCTGCGCCCCGACTCGCTTGAGTACTACGAGCTACAGGAAGAGACCATCGAGGAAATCGCCGTCTTTGGCGAAGTGGGTTTCCAGATCACTGACGCCTGGCAGGTAACTGCGGGGCTGCGTTGGTTTGAATACGAGGATGAAGCGTCACTGGGCGTTGCCTTCCCGTTGGCCGATACGGTATTTGGCGGCGAACCGGCCGATGCCATTCTTCTCAGCCCCAACGAATTCAAAGAGAAATACGACGACGTCATTTACAAGTTCAACACGTCCTACGATTTCTCGGATGATGTGATGGCTTACTTCACGCTCAGCGAGGGATACCGCCTCGGTGGATTGAACCTGCTTGAGCTCTGCGACCCGGAAGGACAGGAAATTCAAACCGTTTGTATCACGCCCGAAGAGGTACTTATCCAGCCTGATACCACCCTGAACCGCGAAATCGGCGTGCGCTCTGTGCTGTTTGACTCGCTCACGCTGAACGCCGCGGTCTACCTTATCTCCTGGGATGACGTGCAGGTGGCAGGCACCACGGAAGTGGGCACTTTCCCCATTACAACCAATGGCGGCAAGGCCGAAAACAAGGGTATCGAACTTTCGTTCCAGTGGGTCGCAACTGACCAGCTGTTCTTCACCGGCTCCTACGCGTACAACGATGGCAACCTGACCGAAGACGCGCCTGCGCTGGTGCCAGGTGTGGGTGATGACGAGGATGCGTTCGCCGGCGACCGACTGCCCGGCTCCCCGGAGCACCAGTATTACCTCGCGGCGAACTACGTTATTCCCATGGATGGCGGTTCCAACGTTGAGCTGGACTGGAGCATGACCGGACAGACAGACGTCTACACCAAGGTGGGTAACCGCAACAATGGGGAAGCCCTTGATGGTTATATACTGCACAATGCCGCAGTCTCCTGGGTGAGCGACGACCTGACCCTTTCGCTGTATGCAGACAACCTGTTCAACGAGTACGCCGAAACGGGTGTGCGCCGCGACAGGGGCTTTATCGGGCCCATCGGTGTCGTTGATTCACGTCGCTTCTACCACGATGTACTGCGTCCCAGGCAGGTGGGTGTTCGCTTCATATACAACTTCGGCAGCTGACCGTCAGCAAGTTTGAACAAGGGCGCCACCGGCGCCCTTTTTTATTGCTTCCAACTTCTGGTTGCGCGCTACAACAGGTCTAGCGATACAATAGCCGCCCATGACGCCCGCTCCCTCCAGGATCACCGCACTGCACCGCCAGGCCGAACTGGCCCTGAGCAAGGGGCGCATGCGCGAGGCACACCAATGCTGTCTGCAGATCCTGGAGGCGGATCGCAGACACGCGGATGCGTGGTTTATCTGTGGAGTGATCGCGGGGCGCAATCGCAATTTCGAACAGGCCGTCGAGATTCTGCGCAATGCCGTCATGCTGGACGCGAACCGCGCGGACTATCTTGCAGAGCTGGGCAAGCACCTGCTCGCCCTCGATCTTCCGGGCGAGGCACTGGCAATGGCCAAAGAAGGCTTTGCGCTTGCGCCGCAGGATTTACCCACACTGAATACGCTGGGTGGCGTATTCAGTCACTGCGGCGATCACGAGCACGCCATGCAATGCTTTGGGCAGGCTTTATCAAGCCTTGAGGCAGGCAAAAAGCCAACGCAACACAAACCCGCAAACCTGGCCCGGCTGTACTTCAACATGGCTGTTTCACTGCAGTTTGTTGGCGAGATAGACCGCGCAGAAGAGGCATTTGAGCAAGCGATTGCGCTGCGCCCCGCGTATTTCAAAGCACACTCTGCGTTGTCGACACTCAGGAAACAAACACAGCAAAGCAACCATTTGACCAGACTGGAATCGCTGCGAGAGAAGGCGAAATCCTCCGCTGACCGGCTTCATCTGGGACATGCGCTCGCGCGCGAACTAGAGGATCTGGGGCGCTATGGTGATTCACTTCACCACCTTGCCTGGGCAAAAGCATCGCGTGCCGCTGAGGCTGGCTACGACATGGATCGCGAACTGGCGCTAATGCTGGAGATACAGTCCGCCTATTCAGCCAGCAGGTTCGACACCCCGGCCAACAACGGATGCGACAGCAACGAACCGATTTTTATCGTTGGCATGCCGCGCACGGGAACAACGCTCGTGGAGCAAATTCTCGGCGGCCACTCCACGGTTTTTGCCGCGGGCGAATTGCAGCAGTTCCCGCAACTGGCCAGACGCCAGTGCTCACAGCAGGCGCCGCTGACAAGCGAGCTGGAAGTCGTTATTGCGGCAGCGGGGATAGACACCGCGAGTATGGGCCAGTCTTACCTGGATTCAACCCGCCCGTTAACCGGGCATACACCGCACTTTACCGACAAGCTACCGCGCAACTATCTCTACCTCGGTCTGATCCACCTGGCCCTGCCGAACGCGAAAATAGTCTGTCTGCGCCGTGACCCGATGGATACCTGCCTCAGCAACTATCGCCAGCTGTTTGCAGTGAACGCACGTCACTACCAATACAATCTCGATCTCATGCACTGTGGTCGTTACTTCATCGCTTTTGACCAGTTAATGAAGCACTGGAAGACTGTACTCCCGGGCAGAATACATGAAGTCTCTTACGAATCGCTGGTGAAACATCCCGAGGAGGAGATTCGTAATCTGCTGGCATTCTGCGAGCTTCCCTGGGAAGCAGCCTGCCTGGCATTCAACGAACGTGACAATGCCGTCGCCACGCCCAGCGCGCTACAGGTCAAACAGGGGATGTACACAAGTTCCATGCAGCGATGGAAAAAGTACGGCGAAGGGGTGCAGCCGCTGTACGAGCTGCTCAGTGACGCGGGCTTTTACAATTAGCAGGTGTTCACGCCGCCTCGAAGGATCAATCGGATCTAGGCATTCACGTCCAGTGAAATGCCTTTCGAAGCAAGGTATTCAGTGATACGGGTAAAGTACCGAGTGCGAACGCTCTCCGTCTCATTCGCAAGCTGGTGCCCGGCGCCTGGCAGGGAAAGCACCTCGGTTTTGGGGAACAGTGCCTGCACATAGGGCAGGTTGTAGCGCCAGTCCACCGTGGCATCGCGATCGCCCTGAATAACCAGTACCGGGCCCACACCCAGGTCGCGCTTTTCCAGCGTCGCCAACCAGCGCCCAAGCGCGGAGATCCACGCCAGAGGCATTACCGTGCACTGCAGTGGATCGCGTTGCTGAAACGCCAGAAAATCCCGATCGCCCGTATTCACCGGGAACTTTCTACGCACAGAGCGCACAAACGGCTTCAGCGTGCGATGCGCCACACGCACAGCGCGCCAGTTTGCCGGCCGCACCAGTGGCGCAAGAAATACAGCGGCAGTAAACGGCCAGGCGAAGCGGCGGGCATATTCGACCAACGCGGCACAACCGGTGCTTTGACCAAGCGCCCACAGCGGCAACTCCGGCAGACGAACTCGCTCCAGCACATCGTGAATGGCCTGCGCGTAGTCGCCAAAATCGTGTATCACTGCAGGTTCACCGCTGGAAAGCCCGTGCCCGGGCAAGTCGAAGATGACCACGTTGCAGCGCTGCTCAATACCCCAGGCGACAAGCTTGCTGAACAACCCCGTATGATCGTAGTAACCGTGCACGATAAACAGGTTCGCCACCGCCTGGGGTTGGCGCCAGCAGTGCAGTGCAACACGGTAGGGGCCGGAGTTCACATAGCCCGCCAGATGTTCCAGGTCGGCCCGGTGTTCGGTGAAAGCAATGCCGTAGAAGCGGCAGAAAGCACGCATCTCTTCGGAGGGTCTGGCTCCCTCCCCAAAGGGAGGAAGTTGATAACGCAGTATGCGAAGGTCTTCCGGCGTCAATGCGCCAGGCTCCGTCAGTTAACCTGCGGTGCTAACTCACCCGCATCGTAGGCGGCCTGAATTTTCTCCAGGGACAGCACTTTAATCTTGTCCGCATTGCCCGCTGTGCCAAACGATTCATAGCGCGCGACACAAATGTCCTTCATCGCCACGATTGTATGCGCCAGGTATTTCCGTGGATCGAATTCAGAGGGGTTCTCAGCCAGGAAGCGTCGAATGGCACCGGTGGATGCGAGCCGCAAGTCGGTGTCGATATTCACTTTACGCACGCCGTGTTTGATTCCTTCCTGTATCTGCTCCACGGGAACGCCGTAGGTCTCGGGGATCTCTCCACCAAACTCGTTGATAATGGCGAGCCAGTCCTGCGGCACCGAAGAGGAGCCGTGCATAACGAGATGCGTGTTGGGTATGCGAGCGTTGATTTCCTTGATGCGGTCAATGGCGAGGATGTCGCCGGTAGGCGGACGAGTGAATTTGTAGGCGCCGTGGCTGGTGCCGCAGGCAATGGCCAGTGCGTCCACTTGCGTTGCCTTCACAAACTGCGCCGCTTCTTCAGGATCGGTGAGCATTTGATCGTGGGTCAGCTTGCCCTCGGCGCCGATACCGTCTTCTTCACCCGCCTCGCCGGTTTCCAATGATCCCAGACAGCCAAGCTCACCTTCAACCGATACGCCACAGGCATGTGCCATCTCCACAGCCTGACGCGTCACCGCCACGTTGTAATCGTAGTCCATCGGCGTTTTGCCATCGGTGCCCAGCGAACCGTCCATCATTACCGAACTGAAGCCGAGCTGAATGGAACGCTGGCACACGGCGGGTGAAACGCCATGATCCTGGTGCACAACCACCGGAATATGCGGAAACTCATTCATTGCCGCATCCATCATCGCTTTCAGGAAGGGCGCGCCGGCATACTTTCTCGCGCCCGCCGAGGCCTGCATGATAACGGGGGAGTTGGTCTGATCCGCCGCTTCCATGATGGCCCGCGTCTGCTCCAGGTTGTTAACGTTGAATGCGGGCACACCGTAGTCGTGCTCGGCTGCGTGATCCAGCAGTTGGCGCATGCTGATTAGTGGCATAACTAGCTTCCTTTAACTTCGTATAAAGGGTCGCCGATAACGAAAGCGCGACCGTTGTGGCCCTATTCCGGGCCCTTGCCGGCTCTTCGCTCAAGCACGGCGACTGCGGGCAGCGTTTTACCTTCCACGTATTCGAGGAAGGCTCCACCGCCCGTGGAAATATAGGAGACCTTATCGGCGATAGCGAATTTGTCAATCGCGGCCAGCGTATCTCCGCCACCGGCCAGGGAAAATGCGTCGCTGGCGGCTATCGCTTTGGAAAGCACTTCAGTGCCCGCGGCGAACTGCTCAAACTCGAACACACCCACAGGTCCGTTCCACAGGATAGTACCTGCTTTGGCGACAATGTCGGCAATTTCTTCGGCAGCTTTCGGCCCGATATCGAAAATCATGTCGTCGTCGGCAACGTCTTCAGCAGCCTTCAGCTCTGCCGTGGCGTCCTCGGCAAAGACCTTGCCGGTCACCACGTCCGGCGGCAGTGGAATATGGGTTTTTTCCATCAGCGCCTTCGCGTTGTCTATCAGGTCTGCCTCATAAAGCGACTTGCCCACAGGCTTCCCACTGGCCGCAAGAAACGTGTTGGCGATACCACCACCCACGACCAGCTGGTCAACTTTATCAGACAGGGTCTCCAGTACCGTCAGCTTCGTTGAAACTTTCGAGCCACCCACAATGGCGACCATGGGCCTGGCGGGGGCGGATAGCGCCTGCTCCAGCGCGCGCAATTCTCCCTCCAGCAGCGGACCCGCACAGGCCACCGGGGCAAATCGCGCCACACCGTGGGTGGAAGCCTGGGCACGATGAGAAGTGCCGAAGGCATCCATTACGAAGACTTCACACAGTCCCGCATACGCCCTGGCCAGCTCTTCGTCGTCCTTTTTTTCACCAGGATTGAAGCGCACGTTTTCCAGTAGCGCGACCTCACCATCGTTCAATTCCACCCCCAGCCGCCAGTCTTCCACCAGCGACACCCGCGAGCCAAGCAATTCACCCAGGTGATCAGCAACCGGCGCCATGGAAAACTGCGGGTCGAACTCCCCTTCCGTGGGTCGGCCCAGGTGAGACATGAGAATGACTTTGGCGCCCTGGTCTATCGCGGCGCGTATCGTCGGTAGTGCAGCGCGGATACGGGCATCGGATGTCACCGCGCCGTCCTTTACCGGCACATTCAGATCTTCGCGAATCAATACGCGCTTGCCCGCCAGGTTCAGGTCAGACATCAGGTCGACTTTCAGCGTCATGGCTTATCCTTATGCAATTACTTACCCGTCTGTTCCGATGCCGGGACTTCAGTCTGCGACTACCATCGTTACCACGACCGCTACTGCAATGACGACCAGTACCGGGCCACATCCAGCATACGATTGGCATAGGCCCACTCATTATCGAACCAGGTCAGCACCTTGACCAGGCGCTTGCCGCTGACCCGGGTCTGGCTGGCGTCTACGATGCTGGAGCGGGAGTCGTGATTGAAATCACAGGATGCCAGAAGCTCTTCGGTGTAGCCAAGTACACCGTCGAAGCGAGTTTGTGACGCATCTCTCAGAACGCGGTTTACAGTCGCGGTATCAGTATCAATCCCGGTTTGAAGGGTCAGGTCCAGGGCGGAAACGTTTAGCGTCGGCACACGCAATGCCTGCGCGCTGAAACGTCCAGCCAAGGCCGGGAGTATTCGTTCAACGCCCCGCGCCAGCGCCGTATCAACGGGAATAATTGAGCCGAAGGCAGCCCGGGTCTTGCGCAGGTCGGTGTGGTGGTACGCATCCAGAACCGGTTGATCGTTCATTGCAGAGTGAATCGTGGTGATCGTGCCCGCTTCAATTTCCAGCGCGTCATGCAACGCCGCAATGACCGGCACGATCGCGTTGGTCGTGCACGAGGCATTGGAGGCCACGCGGTGATCCGAACGGAGTTCCGCTTGATTGACGCCGAATACAATTGTGGCATCCACATCGGCCCGCGCCGGTTGCGAGAACAGAACTTTGTCTGCGCCCTGATGCAGATGTTGCTCTGCTGTCTCCCTGTCGGAGAAAGCGCCAGTACATTCCAACACCAGATCCACGTCGAGGTCTCGCCACGGCAGGTCACTGATGTGCTCGTGGTTCAACAGCACGATCTCGTCACCGTCAACGCGCAGCCGCTTGTCATCACCTTCGAGGGGCAGTGGAAAACGCCCGTGGGTGGAGTCGTAGCGAGTCAGGTGCAGTACGGTACCCGCGTCTGCGATCTCGTTAATTGCCACTATAGAAAGCTTTCCGCGCAGCGGGCCTTCGTAGGCAGCGCGCAAAATACTACGGCCGATTCTGCCGTAGCCGTTGATGGCCAAGCGAAGCAAGTGAAATCCCTATTCCAGCAGGTCCTGCACAACCGCGACAACGTTTTCCGGGGTGAAGCCGAAGTGCCGCATCAACTCGCCGCCGGGGGCTGATTCACCGAAGGTCGTCATGCCGACCACGCGGCCGTCCAGGCCCACGTACTTGTACCAGTAGTCGGCGTGCAGTGCTTCCACCGCAACCCGCGCCAGGCAATCACTGGGCAATACGCTCTCGCGATAGGCCGCATCCTGTTCGGCGAAAATTTCTGCACAGGGCATGGAAACCACGCGCACCTGTTTGCCGCTGCCGGCCAGTTCCTCGGCGGCGGTCATCGCAAGCTGCACCTCGGAACCGGTGGCGATAAGAATGGCATCCGGCTGGCCTTCGGTCTCGCGCAGGATGTAGCCGCCACGGCTGATCGCGGAAAGCTGCTCCTCTGAACGCGGCTGATGCGGCAGCCCCTGTCGCGAGAATATCAGTGCACTGGGGCCATCGCGGCGCTCAATGGCCGCTTTCCAGGACACCGCCGATTCAACGGTATCGCAGGGGCGCCAGGTATGCATATTGGGGGTAGAGCGCAGAGCCGTGAGCTGCTCCACCGCCTGGTGGGTCGGGCCGTCCTCGCCCAGGCCGATGGAATCATGGGTAAAGACGAAAATGCTCTGCTGCCGCATGAGTGCGGCCATGCGCACCGCATTGCGTGCGTACTCCATGAAGATAAGAAAGGTGGCGCCGTAGTTGATAAAGCCACCGTGCAGTGCGATGCCATTCATAATGGCGGCCATGCCGAACTCACGCACACCGTAATAAATGTAGTTGCCACTGGCATCGCCTGCCTCGATGGCGCGCGACCCGCTCCACATCGTCAGGTTGGAGCCTGCGAGGTCAGCCGAGCCGCCGATAATCTCCGGCAGCAAGGGACCGTAGGCATTGAGACAGTTTTGCGACGCCTTGCGCGATGCAATGCTGGCGCCCTCTTCCTGGCACTGCTTTATATAGGCCTCCGCCTGCGCAGAAAAATCCGCCGGCAACTCACCGGCCAGCCGGCGCCGCAATTCACCGGCGAGTTCCGGGTGATCCGCTGCATAGGCGGCGATGGCTTCGTTCCATTCGCTTTCGGCGGCTGCTCCGCGCTCCCTGGCGTCCCACCCGGCATAGACCTCATCCGGGATGACAAAAGGCGGATGGTTCCAGCCCAGCGCCTCGCGCGTGGCTGCAACCTCGTCTTCACCCAGGGCAGCGCCGTGGCAGGATTCGCTGCCCTGCTTGTTCGGCGCACCTTTCCCGATCACGGTTTTGCAGCAAATCAGTGTGGGGCGCTCGTTTTCCGCTCGCGCGGTTTCAATGGCCGTTTTTACCTCAGTGGCATCGTGACCGTCGACGTTGCGCACCACCTGCCAGCCGTAGGCCTCGAAGCGTGCAGGGGTATCGTCTTTGAACCAGCCCTGCACCTCGCCATCGATAGAAATACCGTTATCGTCATAGAACACGATAAGCTTGCCCAGTCCCAGTGTGCCTGCCAGCGAGCAGACCTCGTGGGAAATGCCCTCCATCAGGCAGCCGTCGCCGAGAAACGAATAGGTGTAGTGATCGACCACCGCGTGCCCTTCGCGGTTGAATTGCGCCGCCAGCACTTTCTCTGCCAGCGCCATGCCCACGGCATTGCTGACGCCCTGCCCCAGTGGGCCGGTCGTTGTCTCCACGCCGGGGGTGTAGCCGTACTCCGGGTGTCCGGGCGTTTTACTGTGCAGCTGGCGGAAATTTTCGATTTCCGCCATCGGCAGGTCGTAACCCGACAGGTGCAGCAGCGAGTAGATCAGCATGGAGCCGTGCCCGTTGGAGAGCACGAAGCGATCCCTGTTGGGCCACTGCGGATTAGCCGGGTTATGGTTCAGGTAATCGTTCCACAACACCTCGGCAATATCCGCCATGCCCATGGGGGCGCCGGGGTGGCCACTATTGGCCTTCTGTACGGCATCCATACTCAGGGCGCGAACGGCGTTAGCGAGTTCTGTGCGGGGGAGCGACATCGGGTTCTCCAGAGATTGTGAGGGCGGGAGCGGGGGCTCCAGATCAGAGGGGCGCTATTTTCGCGTAAGCCGGCTTTAACAGCAATCCAATCACCTTTAATTAGGCAACATGCAGGTACTTTTCACAGCGTGTCAGCCCCGAAATCCTGCGTAGGTGGGCCAGGCGTTACGGCCCGCTCTGCAGGGAGGGTGAGGACACACGGGGAACGGCAAGCGGCCCTGGCACAATCGCGACCTCCCGATCACCGCCACAGCGACCCCTCCCGGCCTCGCCGCTGTCGTTGTCACAGTTCCGAACTGGAAGGACCCGGGCACGACTTTCCAGGCATGATCCGTGGCAAACCCCGTGGCAGTGGCGCCTGTGCGGAAGATCACATAGTATATCAATATATTTTGATATAGCTCCCACCCCCTGCTAGACTCCCCGGCCATGATGTCGCCAACTGCCGCCATTGCCAGGGAACAGGCTGTCCCGGGCTCCGCGCCGAAGGAGCAAATCGCCGCCCTGACCGGACTGTGTAAAGCCAGTGCAGATACCCTGCGCCTGCTCGTTTTGCGGGTGCTGCGCAAGGACTCCTTCGCCGTCTCGGAGCTGTGCAACATCTTCGACATGCGCCAACCCGCCTTGAGCCACCACCTGAAGGTATTGGCTGGCGCCGGGCTGGTCGCGGCGCGGCGCGAGGGCAACAACATCTTCTATCGCCGCGCAGAGCTGGGCCAGCACCCCGATCTGGAAGCCCTGCAGGGTGCGATCTTCAGCGCCCTGGACAACATTACACTGCCGCAGGATATCGAGCAGCGACTGGTGGCATTGCACGAGCAACGCGAGGAAAACTCGCGCAATTTTTTCCGCGACAATGCCCATAAGTTTCAGCAACAGCAGGATCTCATTGCCAGCTACGAGCAGTATGCCGACGTGGTGGCCACCGTACTGAAGGACGCTCCACTGGCCAGGCGCGAGTGCGCACTCGAAGTGGGGCCCGGCGACGGATCATTCCTGCTCGAGCTGTCGCCACAATTTGAGCGCGTGGTGGCGCTGGACAATGCGCCGGGCATGTTGGATCAGGCTCAGGCCAGGGCGGCAGATGCCGGTTTGGACAACATCGAATTTATTGGCGGCGACACCCGCCACAAGCGCCTGAAAACGCTGCAGGCAGACTGCGCCGTGCTCAATATGGTGCTGCACCACACGCCAGACCCAGGCGCAGTCATCGCCGACGTCGCGGCAACCCTGCAACCGGGCGGCGTGGTGCTGGTTACCGACCTGTGCAACCACGATCAGGGCTGGGCGCGGGAAAACTGCGGTGACCTGTGGTTAGGCTTTGACCCACAGGCGTTGGGCCAGTGGGCTGCAGCCGCGGGATTGGCAGATATAGCCAGCAACTACCTGGCGCAACGCAACGGATTTCAAATACAGGTGCGCCTGTTTGGCCGCGCCTGACAAATCAACCAAAGGAAGTAAGCTATGAGCGAGTACACACTATTCACCTCTGAGTCCGTCTCCGAGGGGCACCCCGACAAAATGGCGGACCAGATTTCCGACGCTATTCTGGACTACCTGTTGGAGCGCGACCCCAATGCCCGCGTCGCCGTGGAAACCATGGTCAAGACCGGCATGACCGTCGTTGCCGGTGAGGTGACTGCCGACACGCACATGGATCTTGAGCAGACCATTCGCGACACGATCAACGACATCGGCTACGACAATTCCGACGTCGGTTTCGACGGGCATAACTGCGCCGTGCTGAACGCTATCGGCAAACAGTCTCCCGACATTTCAATGGGCGTTACCGAAGGTGAAGGCGCGCACGAAGAGCAGGGCGCCGGTGACCAGGGCCTGATGTTCGGCTACGCCACCAATGAAACCGACGTGTTGATGCCCGCGCCGATCTACTATTCGCATCGCCTGGTAGAAAAGCAGGCCGAACTGCGCAAGAACGGCACACTCCCGTGGTTGCGGCCCGACGCCAAGAGCCAGGTGACATTGCGCTACGACAACGGCAAGCCCAGCGCAGTCGAGGCGGTTGTACTCTCCACGCAACACGACCCGGATATCAGCCAGGCGGACATCTTCGAAGCGATCATGGAACACGTGATCAAGCCCGTGCTGCCGGCCGAGTGGCTGCATGCCGATACGCTGTACCACATCAACCCGACCGGCCAGTTCATCATCGGCGGCCCGGTGGGGGACTGCGGCCTGACAGGGCGCAAGATTATCGTCGACACCTACGGCGGCATGGCACGTCACGGAGGCGGTGCGTTCTCCGGCAAGGATCCGTCTAAAGTCGACCGCTCAGCCGCCTACGCCGGGCGTTACGTCGCCAAGAACATCGTCGCCGCCGGCCTTGCCGAGCGCTGCGAAATCCAGGTCTCCTACGCCATTGGCGTTGCCGAGCCCACATCCATCTCCATCGACACTTTCGGCACCGGCAAACTGCCCGACGCGCGTATTGCCGAACTGGTAAGGGAGCACTTTGACCTGCGTCCCAAGGGCCTGATCCAAATGCTGGACCTGAAACGCCCCATCTACCAGCAAACCGCCGCCTACGGTCACTTCGGCCGCGAAGAGCCGGATTTCACCTGGGAGAAAACCGACAAGGCGGACGCATTGAAAGCCGCGCTTTAACTTGCGCGCCGCGCTGAACGTTTAAGAACTGAACGACACCGATTGACAGAAACTGACATCCTATTGAGGTTGCAAACAATGAGCACAGCAGAACAAATTACCGAAGCACAGGACTACAAGGTCGCCGATATTGCCCTGGCAGAGTGGGGCCGCCGCGAGATCGAGATCGCTGAGGGCGAGATGCCCGCACTGATGGCTCTGCGCGAGCGCTACGCCGCCAGCAAGCCGCTGGAAGGCGCAAAAATTCTCGGCTGTATTCACATGACAATCCAGACCGCGGTTTTGATTGAAACACTGCAGGCGCTGGGGGCGGAAGTACGCTGGTCATCGTGCAATATATTCTCCACGCAGGATCACGCCGCGGCGGCCATTGCCGCAGCCGGCGTACCGGTGTTTGCATGGAAGGGTGAAACCGAAGAAGAGTACGACTGGTGCATTGAACAGACCATTCTGCAGAACGGCAAGCCCTGGGACGCCAACATGATCCTGGACGACGGCGGCGACCTGACAGCAATGCTGCACGAAAAGTACCCCGAAATGCTGGACATTATTCACGGTATCACCGAAGAAACCACCACCGGTGTGCACCGCCTGCAGGAAATGCTGGAGGAAGGTTCACTGAAAGTTCCCGCGGTGAATGTCAACGATTCAGTGACCAAGTCCAAGAACGACAACAAGTACGGTTGTCGGCACAGCCTGAATGACGCCATCAAGCGCGGCACCGACCATCTGATGTCCGGCAAAAAAGCGCTGGTCATCGGCTACGGCGATGTGGGCAAGGGCTCGGCCCAGTCACTGCGCCAGGAAGGTATGATCGTAAAGATCTCCGAGATCGATCCGATCTGCGCCATGCAGGCCTGCATGGACGGTTTTGAAGTGGTGTCGCCCTTTATCGATGGCGTCAACGATGGCACAGAAGCGTCGGTAAATCGCGACCTGCTGCAAACCACTGACCTGGTTGTTACCACAACGGGCAACTACAACGTTTGCAACGCCAATATGCTCAAGGCGCTGAAAAGTGGCGCGGTCGTGTGCAACATCGGCCACTTCGACAACGAGATCGACACCGCCTACATGCGCAGCAACTGGGAGTGGGAAGAAGTGAAGCCCCAGGTGCACAAGGTCTACCGTGACCGTGCGAGCAACGATCACCTGTTGCTGCTGTCCGAAGGCCGCCTGGTTAACCTGGGCAACGCTACCGGACACCCGTCGCGCATTATGGACGGCTCTTTCTCAAACCAGGTGCTGGCACAGATCTACCTGTACGAACGCAAGTTCGCCAACCTCGAACCCGAGATGAAGCCTGCCGCGCTGAGCGTGGAAGTACTGCCGAAGAAACTCGACGAGGAAGTGGCGGCGCACATGATCGGTGGCTTTGGTGCAACGCTGACCAAACTGACCAAGGAACAGGCCGAGTACATCAACGTCAACACTGACGGCCCGTTCAAGCCCGACAGCTACAAGTACTAGGAAGCAATAGCCCATGGCAAAGCAGAAACCGCGCATCAGCTTCGAGTTCTTCCCGCCGAAAACCGAGGCGGGAATGGACAAGTTGCTGAACACGGTGAACCCGGCGCTGAACGAACTCAACCCGGCGTTTTTCTCAGTCACCTATGGTGCTGGCGGCAGTACCCGCGACACGACTCTCGATGTCGTGTCGGCTATTGCTGAAAAGGGGATCGATGTGGCGCCACATCTGAGCTTTGGCGGCGATGACGAGAACTCGGTAGGCAATTTGCTGGACACCTATCGTGAGCGCGGCATCAAGCGCCTGGTTGCCCTACGCGGTGACCGGCCGTCGGGCTTCGGCCACTCAACACACATGGTCTATGCCAATGAGTTGGTCGCGTTCGTGCGAGAGCGTCACGGCGACCATTTTCAAATCGAAGTTGCCGCATACCCGGAGATTCACCCGGAGGCAGAGAGCTACGATACTGACGTGCAGTTTCTCAAGGGCAAGTTTGATGCCGGCGCCAACAGTGCCATCACGCAGTTCTTTTACAACGTAGAAGCGTATTTCTACTTTTTGGACCGCTGTGCTGACGCCGGTATTGACGGGCCGATCTACGCCGGGGTGATGCCGTTTATTAACTTCGACAACATTCAGCGTTTCGCCAGCAATACCGGCGCGGAGATCCCGCGCTGGGTGTGCAAGCGAATGGAATCGCTGCGCGGCAACGAAGAAGACATGCAGAAGTTCGGTGTCGACGTTGTCACGCAACTGTGCCAGACGCTGCTGGAAAACGGCTGTCCGGGCATCCACTTCTACACCATGAACCAGGTAGAACCGACACAGCAAATCTACAGCAACCTGGGCCTGGCGTAAGCCGCCCGGGTACACCCCTTCAATACGTTGTAAACTGACTGTTCGCTAACGCCGGGTAAGCGGGCTGCCGTGCGACGACCACGAATTTTCACAGAAGAAGCACTCGATAGCAGTACCACGATGACGCTGCAGGGCAGTGCTGGGCAACACATCGCCCGGGCCCTGCGCATGCGCGTCGGCGATGAACTCATACTGTTCAATGGCGAGGGTGGCGAATACCGCGCTGAGATTCTCGCGCTGGATAAAAAGACCGTAACGGTCCAAACGGGCGCGCACCAGGATGTAGAAACGCGTTCGCCGCTGAGCATTCATCTGGGCATCGCCATGTCCAGGGGCGAGCGCATGGACTGGGTAGTGCAAAAGGCAACAGAACTGGGTGTCAGTAGCCTGACGCCACTGGCCTCTGAGCGCACCGAGGTCAAGCTGAAGGGTGATCGCGCTGCCAGGAAGTTGCAGCACTGGCGACAGATTGCCATCAGCGCCTGCGAGCAATGTGGCCGCGACGTGCTGCCGCTGATTCATCCCATTGAGAACCTGTCCGACTGGGTGAAGCGAAACGACGACGCCTGCAAGCTGGTGCTGCATCACCGGGCCATCTCTCGCGCAGAGCTGGCGTCGCCGACCAGCGTCGCCCTGCTGGTCGGTCCGGAGGGTGGCCTCTCTGCCGCGGAGATAACGCTCGCCGAGGACGCCGGTTTCGAATCCCTGGCCCTCGGTCCACGGGTATTGCGCACCGAAACCGCACCACTGGCGGCACTGGCTATCCTGCAGTCCCGCTGGGGTGACATGGCGTTCTGAAGAGGTGGAATTTCTCGCCGCGCTGGGTCCTGGCAAACTGCTCCTGATCTGGACGGTGATTCTCATCGCCGCCCTGCTGCGAGCGTTTACCGGCTTCGGCTTTGCCCTGGCCGCCATGCCGATATTTGCGCTGATTATGCCACCCACGCAGGCCGTGGTGCTCAGCGCCTCACTTGCGCTCGGCATCGGGCTGGTGACAGCCCCTGTCTATGCGCACCAGGTTCCTCTTCGCTGCGCGGTACCGATGTCCATTGGGGCCGTACTCGGCACGTTTGCAGGCGCATCACTGCTGTTGCAGCTTACGCCGGAGCACTTCCGGCTGGGGATTGGATTGGCCGTTATCTGCGCCTGTCTTGCCCTGAGTCTATACCGCCCCAGGCCAGCCCCGGGGAATGCCGCGACGGCGGGCGCGGTATGCGTGTTGTCCGGCCTGCTGAATGGCATCTTCGCCATTCCCGGGCCACCTGTCATTGTCTACGCCCTGGCTACGCAGGCAGAGCCTGCGCGCGCTCGCGCACTGCTGCTGGGGTTTTTTACCGTGTCCGCGCTGGTCGCACTCACCGCGTACAGCGCGGCGGACCTGGTGGGATGGCATTCCCTCTGGTTGTTTCTCACGGCCTTCCCGGTGATGCTGATCGGCGACCGGGCCGGGCTGGTGCTGTTCAAACGCTACGGCGGCGCGCTTTACCGACGGGTTGCCATCGCCGCCCTGTTGGTCATCGGAATTGTCACCAGCGCAGAGGCGCTGCTGCAATGACTACTTTTGCGCAAGCCATTGCGCGTGGCACCACTCCAGGAAGTCGGTGACCGCATTGACGGTATGGTCCGTGCGCGGCGAGTGAAAGATCTCGAAGGCATGTTGCGCACCCGGCAACTCCGCGTAGGCGACTGCCTGACTGGATTTTTCGCGCAGCACACTGACAAACGCCCTGGCCTCCTCCACCCACACCAGGGAATCGTGCGTGCCCTGGATAACCAGCATCGGCGGCGCATTCTCGTGCACGTGGTTAATCGGCGATGCGTTGTGCCATAGCTCGGGATCCTGTTCCGGACGGCACTTCAACACGCGGTCAGCGAGAAAGTCCTCCATCGGCATGTCTTGCCGCACCGCGTCTCCATCCTGGAAGTCATACACACCGTAGAAGGGCACTGCCGCCTGCACGGTGGTATCTGCATCCTCAAAACCGGGTTGAAACGGCGCGAAATTGGGCGTCAGCGCCGCCAGCGAACTGAGGTGGCCGCCGGCGGAACCACCGGTGATGGCAATATAGTCCGGATTGCCGCCGTATTCGGCAATGTGCTCTTTAATCCAGGCAATCGCTTTCTTCACATCGATGATGTGGCCGGGAAAGGTTTCCCGCGGACTGAGCCGATAGTTGATCGCAACGCACACCCATCCCCGTTGGGCCAGGTGATACATCAGTGGCTTGGCCTGCTGCTCTTTTTCACCAATCATCCAGGCGCCGCCGTGCACCTGAAGCAATACGGGACAACCGCCCTCGCGCGGCAGCGCCGGTTCGTATATATCCAGCAGGTTGCGCTTGCCTGCTTCGGCATAGGGCAGGTGCGTGTGCACTTTGACCCCGGGGCGCTCAAAGTGGAACGGGCGCATCCATTCACCACTTTCAATATGGTCACGCAATACCGCCTGTCGCTCGCGGGGAATCTGCAGGCGGTAATCCTCGCCCAGCGCAGTCCTCAGCGCCCTGCGAAACGTCACCGGCGTGTCCAGCGCCTGGCAGTGCAAATACACCAGTCCCAGCCAGGACAGTGCGAACAGGCCCAGTGCGAGCTGCGCCATCGGTTCAGACAGCAGCCCCAGCAGCGCCAGGAATCCCGTGAGAGCAACCTGCCACAGCACATGAATAAGGGCCAACTCACCGGTAAGCCACGCCGACAGGAAGTACAGCGGCATCCCCCAGTAAAGCCGGCGCGCCTGGACAATGGCCGTCCAGGTTCCCAGCGCACTCAGAATGGCCAGAAAAAGATAGAGTCCTGTCATAACAATCTGCTCCCCGAAGTACTGAATAGCCGCTGCATTGAAACGGGCGCCTATTCTACGCGATTTGACCGGGCCTGCAGCAAGCCCGCGGGGAGCGTGTCACTTGCGCCCCTGTGGGCCTTTGCGTAAGTTAGCAGGCCCTCGACACGCTGAGAGACAGCCATGACTGTGAACATCGGTGTCGTGATGGACCCCATCGCCGACATCAGCTACAAGAAAGACACCACGATGGCCATGCTGTGGGCGGCTGCGGCCCGCGGATGGCGCCTGTACTACATGGAACAGGGCGACCTTTACCTGGAGCAGGGCGTAGCGCGTGCCAGTATGGCGCCATTGGAGGTTTTTCAGGATCCACAGAAGTGGTTCCAACTCGGCGAGGCGAGCGACGCGCCTCTGGCCGACCTTGACGTTATCCTGATGCGCAAGGATCCCCCTTTCGACAACGAGTACATCTACAGCACCTATATTCTCGAAGCGGCGGAGCGCGCCGGCAGTCTGGTTGTCAACCGCTGCCAGAGCCTGAGGGACTGCAACGAAAAAGTGTTCGCCACGGAGTTTCCCGAGTGCTGCCCGCCGGTGCTGGTAAGTTCGGACATGCAGCGTTTGAAAGGCTTTCACGCGGATTATGGTGACGTGATCTTCAAACCGCTGGACGGCATGGGTGGAAGTGCCATCTTTCGCGCACGAGCCGACGACCCCAACGTGACGGTCATCCTGGAAACACTCACCGGGTATGGCCGCCACTCCATCATGGCGCAGCAATATCTGCCCGAGATCAAGAACGGGGACAAGCGCATCCTGTTAATCGATGGTGAGGCTGTTCCCTATTGTCTGGCGCGAGTGCCGCTGGCCGGAGAATCCCGTGGCAATCTCGCCGCGGGCGGCACCGGTGTACCGCAGCCCCTGACCGACCGCGACCAGTGGATCGCCGACCAGGTAGGACCCGTGTTGCGCGAAAAAGGCTTGATCTTCGCCGGACTGGATGTAATCGGTGACTATCTCACTGAGATCAATGTCACCAGCCCCACCTGCATTCGTGAAATTGACGCAGGTTTTAATCTGGACATCGCTGGCGATCTCATGGACTGTATAGCCGAGAAACTGGCGCATAAATAACAGTCATCCAGATGGTTTACCTGGGCTCGGGGCACACACAGCAAGGACACTTTCGTACCGCGCTCGCACTGGCGCTGGCGGTACATGTCGGCCTGATTTTCGGCATTTCCTTCGAACTGACCTCGGGCGAATACAAAACGCCGCAGATAGAGGTCACACTGGCCAATTCCCCGGCAGACAAAGCACCTGACGATGCGCAAAATCTGGCAGCCACCAACCAGCTTGGCTCCGGCGAGATGGATGACTTCACCGCAATCACCAGCACGGACAACCTGCCACTTGCGGCTCTCATGGAGCAGCGGCTGCCGCGCCGTAACAACGATGACCGCGATGCCAACTACCAGGACGCACTGACCACCGCTGCGATCAGCCGACGTGCCGTCAATACGGACATGGCAGAAAAGGACAAGCGCAAAGTCGATCTCGATGGCATCAGCCCGGAGGTGGATCGCCTCAATCGTGAATTGGCCAGCCTGCAGGCAGAGCTGGCCGAGCAGACCCGCGCGCACTCCACGCGGCCCAGGGTACGCAGGTTGACCGCAGCATCGGCGCGACAGTCCGCCGACGCAGCCTATTTACTCGACTGGCGTCGTCGCCTGGAGGCTGTGGGGAATAAATTTTATCCCGAGGCATCCGTGCGCTACGGCATTTATGGCGACCTCCGCCTGATGGTCGTCATTCGCTCCGACGGTTCGCTGGAAGATATCAAGGTGTTGTCGTCCTCCGGCTACGCTGTACTGGACGAGGCCGCCATCAAAATCGTGCGCATGGCCGCACCCTACTCGCCTTTCCCTCCCGAGCTGAAAGCAACGACGGACAAGCTGGAAATAATTCGCACATGGCAATTCCGCGAAAACCAGCTAAGCTCCAGTCAACCGTCGTAGAAAAGCCTTTTTGCAATTCTCCAGGGGGCAACCGCGCTTTATGTCCGGAGCACATTCCGTCAGTACAGCCCGCAGCAGCGACTGCCTGCGCGATCACTTTCTATTAGCGATGCCCGGTCTGACTGCGGGGATTTTTTCGCACAGCATCACTTATATTTGCGAGCACGGCGAAAGCGGTGCCATGGGCATCATTATCAACCAGACACTGGATCTGACAGTGCAGGAAATTTTCGAGCACCTGCAAATCAACGTTAAGCGGAACTTCGATGACGAACCGGTAATGGCTGGCGGGCCGGTACAAATGGATCACGGTTTTGTACTGCACCGTCATTCGCTTCGCGACTGGGAAGCCAGTTTGAAAATTACGCCGGAAATTACGCTCACGACCTCGCGCGATATCCTGCGTGCAATCGCCGCCGGCGATGGGCCGGAGGATCACCTTATCGCACTGGGCTACGCCGGCTGGGCGCCCGGCCAACTTGAACAGGAGCTGGCCGACAATAGCTGGCTCACCCTTCCCAGCGACAGCAGTATCATTTTCTCTACGCCGGCCGACCAGCGGCTGGGCGCTGCCGCCGCAATGCTGGGCATCGATATGAATTTGATTTCCGGCCAGGCTGGCCACGCCTAGCTGGCGCGCGCAGACGGCCCGCTGCCACCGTTCCCAATCAGAAACCCTCTATGACCATTACCGTCACTCGCGTTATGGCCTTTGATTTCGGCCTGCGTCAGATCGGTGTTGCCAGCGCCAACGTGCCTTTTGGCACCACACAGCCGCTGTCCATCCTGACTGCCCGGGACGGCGTGCCCGACTGGGATGAAGTGCAGACACTCATCGATGAGTGGCAGCCGGAACTGCTACTGGTGGGCGACCCGCTGAACATGGACGACAGTGAAAGTCCGCTGGCACAGCGCGCACGTCGCTTCGCACGCAGGTTGCACGGGCGCTTTGGCAGGGAAGTCGTGATGGTCGACGAACGGCTTACCAGCTTTGAGGCAAAGCTGACGCAGCGTGAGCGTGGCCATAGCGGAGATTACAAGAAACGCCCGGTAGACAGTGATGCAGCGGAGCTTATCCTTCGCACCTGGCTGAATGAGCACTCAGCCGGCTGAAAGCGTCCACTGATAGCGGACAACCCGGGAACAGGGGAAAACGTGTTTCGCGCAGCCCCGTTTGCCGCTAACGGCCCGTCATGCTAACGGCCGATAAACTGGCCCTGATCTTCCTCGTCGTCCATAGCCAGGCCCAGGGAACTATCCACGCCTCCCTGACCACGTTCATGCATCTTGATCTGCAGCCGCACGTCGTTACCGGAATCGGCGTAGCGAACGGCGTCTTCCTTGGTGATGAGGCCTTCCTTGTAGGCTTTCACCAGCGACTGGTCGAGAGTCTGCATGCCAAGCTCGGTGGATTTCGCCATCAAATCCTTGATCAGATGCACTTCACCCTTGCGGATGTAGTCGGCCACCAGGGGTGTATTCAATAGCACTTCCACCACCGGCACGCGCCCTTCGCCATCCTTGTGCGGCAACAATTGCTGGGCCACCATGGATCTCAGGTTCAGCGACAAATCCATCCACACCTGACTGTGCAGTTCCGCCGGGAAAAAACTCTGTATGCGATCAAGCGCCTGGTTCGCGTTGTTGGCGTGCAGCGTACAGAGGCACAGGTGACCGGTTTCAGCAAAGGTCAGGGCCTGCTGCATGGTTTCCGCGGAACGCACTTCACCAATCAGGATGACATCGGGGGCCTGACGCAACGTGTTCTTCAACGCGACATCAAAAGAATCCGTATCCATGCCCACTTCGCGCTGGGTAATGATGCAGCCGGCGTGTTCGTGAATGTATTCGATCGGATCTTCGATGCTGATAATGTGGCCGCGGCTATTGTGGTTGCGATAGCCAACCATCGCCGCCAATGAGGTCGATTTACCGGTGCCGGTTGCACCGACAAAGACCACCAGGCCACGCTTGGTCATTGCCAGATCTTTAATGATGGGTGGCAGGCCCAGCCCCTCGATAGTCGGGATCGTATCGTTGATACGGCGCACCACCAGGCCGCACTTGCCGCGCTGCACGAAAGCGCTGGCGCGAAAACGGCCCAACCTGCCTGTGTTCAGCGCGTAGTTACACTCGTTGAACTCCAGATAGTAACGCTGGTGTTTGTCGATCATTGTCGACAGAACCAGAGCCTCCGCCTCTTCCTGGGTAAGCGGCTGATCACTGATCGGAAAGACTTCTCCATCCACCTTGATGCTGGGCGGTGCATCCGCGGCGATAAAACCGTCGGAAGCGCCCTCTTCTACCATTCGTTCCAACAATGCCTCAATATTCATCTGGCAAACCTCTTTAGTTCTGGCCTACTGCTGTCTCTACGCGTGCTTTAAAAATTTTCCGGCATGCGCGCTCGTTCACGGGCAACTTCCCGCGTGATGACACGCTTGTCCACCATATCTTCCAGGCACTGATCCAGCGTTTGCATACCTGCTGCACTTCCGGTCTGTATCGCGGAGTACATCTGGGCGACCTTGTCTTCGCGAATCAGGTTTCTGATGGCGGGCGTTCCCCGCATGATTTCGTGCGCGGCTACACGACCGCCGGTGGCGCGCTTGAGCAGTGTCTGTGAAATCACCGCCTGCAATGATTCAGACAGCATGGAGCGCACCATGGATTTCTCCGCCGCGGGGAATACGTCAATTACGCGGTCGATTGTTTTCGCTGCCGAGGTGGTGTGCAGGGTGCCAAATACCAGGTGGCCGGTTTCCGCGGCCGTCAGTGCCAGGCGGATGGTTTCCAGATCGCGCATTTCGCCGACCAGAATGATGTCCGGGTCTTCACGCAGCGCCGATCGCAGTGCTTCGGTAAAACCCAGTGTGTCGCGATGAACCTCACGCTGGTTGACCAGACACTTTTTACTTTCATGCACAAATTCGATGGGATCCTCAATGGTCAGCACGTGCTCGTACTTGTTGTCATTGATGAAATCCATCATTGCTGCAAGCGTGGTCGACTTACCTGAACCCGTGGGGCCGGTTACCAACACCAGCCCGCGCGGCATCATCGCAATATCGCGAAATACCTGTCCCAGACCGAGGTCTTCCATGGTCAGAACTTTTGAAGGAATGGTACGAAAAACGGCGCCAGCGCCGCGATTCTGGTTGAACGCGTTGACACGGAAACGTGCGACACCGGGAACCTCAAACGAAAAATCGGTTTCAAGGAACTCTTCAAAGTCCTTGCGTTGTTTATCGTTCATGATGTCGTAAATGAGGTCGTGTACCTGCTTGTGCTCCATGGGCGGCAGGTTAATGCGACGTATGTCGCCATCCACGCGAATCATCGGCGGCAGTCCCGCAGACAGGTGCAAGTCAGAAGCGCCCTGCTTGGCACTGAAGGCCAGCAGCTCCGTAATATCCATAGTTCCCCCTTCCCCTCCCAGCGATGCACGACAACGCAGTGTACATACCGATGCACCCTGCATTTCGAGCCACCCCGGCTGGAAAGCTGTTTACGGCGGCTCCTGGCCACCGATTATTGTAATCTCGTCCTTTTTATTCTCACCTCGCCACTCGAATCGGCTACCATTCCGCCATGGACGAGCGACAGCTTTTCGACAATATCTCAAAGCTACTTGAAAGGGTACGGCGCAGTTCACAAAAAAGCCAGTTTGGCAATAGTGACATACTTGTACTTGCGGTCAGCAAAACCCGTTCGGCCGAGGAAATACGCGCTGCCCATCGCTGTGGCCTGAGCGATTTTGGCGAGAATTACCTGCAGGAAGCCCAGGACAAAATTGCGGCACTCTCGGACCTGCCGCTTTGCTGGCATTTCATCGGCCCTATACAGTCGAACAAGACCCGGGCAATCGCCGAACAATTCGATTGGGTGCACAGTGTCGACCGGGAAAAGATCGCGCGGCGCCTGAACGATCAGCGGCCGGAACAGTGCGAGCCGCTGAATATCTGTCTGCAGGTGAACGTATCGGGAGAGCAGAGCAAAGCGGGCGTTTCCATTGACGAGTTGGTCGCGCTGAGCAACGCCATAGGCCAACTGCCCCGCCTGCGCCTGCGCGGGCTGATGTGCATACCCGCACCCACCGACAACGAAGCGCAGCAGCGCGCGACTTTCGGCCGCATGCGCGAGGCATTGCACAGTTTGCAGCTCGAAAACCCCGGTATGGATACGCTGTCCATGGGTATGTCTGCGGATCTGGATGCCGCCATCGCCGAAGGAGCCACCATCGTGCGTGTAGGCACGGCCATTTTCGGACCTCGCAGCAGGTGATTTTGGCGACGGGCGGCGTGTATACTGATCGCCCATTTTTATACCGCCCGGCTTGTATAAACCGGGCCCCGCGGGGCTCCCGTTGAACGCACCTGACATCGCTTTTATCGGCGCTGGCAATATGGCCAGCAGCATCATCGGCGGGCTGCTGGACAGTGGCCATCCAGAGAGCGCCATTCGCGCAGCAGATCCGTTTCCGGAAAGTCTGGAGCGCCTGCGCGCGCTGGGCAATATCGCCACCGGTAGTGACAACGCAGCCGCCGTAAGCGGAGCAGGTGTCGTGATCATGGCCGTTAAGCCCCAGGTGATGGCTGAGGCCGCCGACAGCATCGCCACCGCAGTTCGCGATGCCGGCGCCGTGGTTATCTCGATTGCCGCCGGCGTGACCATTGCCAGCATGCAGCAACGGCTGGGCGCGGATACCGCCATCGTGCGCTGCATGCCGAATACACCCGCGCTGCTGCGCTGCGGTGCGAGTGGACTGTACGCCAATGACCAAACCAGCGACCAGCAGCGCAACTATGCCGAGATGATTCTCGATGCAGTAGGGCTGACATGCTGGGTGGACAGGGAAGAGGAACTGGATGCCGTCACTGCCCTGTCGGGCAGCGGGCCTGCCTACTTCTTCCTGTTTCTCGAGGCAATGATCGATGCCGGTTGTGAACTGGGGCTGGATCGTGACACCGCTACTGCCCTGGCGCAGCAAACTGCACTGGGCGCCGCGCGCATGGCGCGCGAATCCGATGTCGATCTGGTTGAGCTGCGCCGGCGGGTAACCAGCCCCGGCGGCACAACGCAGGAGGCGGTTGCCAGTTTTGAAACGGACGGGCTGCGCGATGTGGTGCAGCGCGCAATGAACGCCGCGGCCAATCGCGCCGCAGAAATGGCGCAGGAAATGGGCTAGGAGCTGAGATGGGCGTAACTGCAGAGATTCTTGTTTATCTGGTGCAAACCGTACTGACGTTGTACCTGCTGGCGATGCTGCTGCGTTTCCTGCTGCAGTTGGTGCGCGCGGATTTTTACAATCCCATCTCACAGTTCCTGGTGAAGATTACCAACCCGCTTCTGCTGCCGCTGCGCAAGATAATTCCCGGCTTTGCAGGAATGGACCTCGCCTCACTGCTGCTGAGCATTCTCCTGCAGCTGCTGGGCATCGCGCTGGTGCTGTGGCTGGTCAGCGCGGCCTTCCCGCCGATAACGCTGCTGGTGCTTTGGTCCGTGCTGGGTGTAGCCGGTTTGCTCGTGAACATCTACTTTTTTGCGCTGCTGGCGATGATCATCATTAGCTGGGTTGCACCGGGGAGCCAGAATCCAGCGATATTTCTCCTCCACCAGATTACCGAACCGGTGATGGGCCCTTTTCGCAAGGCAGTGCCGCCCATGGGCGGGCTGGATTTTTCACCCATCCTTTTATTCGTGCTGATCAACATCCTGCAGATCGTTCTGCGCCACATGGCCGGCAGTGTGGGGCTACCCCCCGGCCTGGTTATAGGGCTCTGACACTGACCCCGTGAGCGCTCTCCTGAACAGCCAATCAGTGGGCATCGTTTCCCCGCAGGTAGCGCGCTTCGAGCAGCCGCTGCAGCTCTCCTGCGGGCGGGAGTTGTCAAGCTACGAGCTGGTGTACGAGACCTACGGCGAACTCAACGCAACGCGCAGTAATGCAGTGCTGGTTTGTCACGCCCTTAGCGGACACCATCACGCGGCAGGCCTGCACAGCGAAGACGACAAGAAACCGGGCTGGTGGGATGAATGCATCGGGCCGGGCAAACCTATCGACACCAATCGCTTCTTCGTGGTGAGTCTCAACAATCTGGGTGGCTGTCATGGCTCTACAGGGCCAAGTTCGATCAACCCTGACACCGGCCAACCGTGGGGACCTGACTTTCCCGCAATCCGCACCCGCGATTGGGTGAACAGCCAGGCGCGTCTTGCCGATCACCTGGGGGTCGACTGCTGGGCCGCCGTCATCGGCGGCAGCCTGGGTGGAATGCAGGCCATGCGCTGGTCCATCGATTATCCTGAACGGATCAAACACTGTGTGGTCATTGCCGCGGCGCTAAAACTCAGTGCGCAGAACCTCGCGTTCAACGAGGTGGCACGGCAGGCGATTCTTTCGGACCCGGATTTCCTGAATGGAAACTACCAGAGCAACGATAAAGTACCGGCGAGCGGCCTGGCGCTGGCGCGCATGATCGGCCACATCACTTACCTGTCCGATGATGCCATGGCGGCAAAATTCGGCCGCGATTTGCGTTCCGGCACCCTGGGTACCGGCAGTGAGGAGGCGGTAGAGTTCCAGGTACAAAGTTATCTGCGCTACCAGGGCAGCCAGTTTTCCGGTCAATTTGATGCCAATACGTACATTCTGATGACCCGGGCGCTGGACTACTTCGACCTCGCCCTGGACTACGACAACGACCCGGTGACAGCGTTCCGACGTGCCAACTGCAGCTTCATGGTGGTCTCCTTTTCAACCGACTGGCGCTTCTCCCCGCAACGCTCGCGTGAAATTGTCGACGCGCTGATAGCGGCAGATAAACCCGTGAGCTATGTGGAAATTGAGGCCGATGAAGGGCATGACGCCTTCCTGCTGCCGATTCCGCGGTACCGGGAAGTCCTCAGCGCCTACATGCAAAGAGTGGGGTCAGAGAGCTGATGCGCCTTGATCTGACCCATATTCAGCGCTGGATCAGACCGGCTTCGCGCGTGCTCGACCTCGGTTGTGGTGACGGTGAGTTCCTGGAGTCGCTACGCGACAATCTCGACGTGCGCGGTATGGGGCTTGAAATCGACCACAACTACATCACCGCCGCCATCGCGCGCGGCATTAATGTCGTTGAGCAGGACATGGACAAGGGCCTGGCGAACTTCCCTGATCAGAGTTTCGACACAGTGGTCATGGCCCTGGCACTGCAGGCCGTGCACTACCCTGACCGTGTGCTGGAAGAGATGCTGCGCATCGGGCGCGAGGGAATTGTGACCTTTCCCAATTTCGGCCACTGGCGTTGCCGGTTACACCTGGGTTTGTTCGGCCGCATGCCGCGCTCCAGTGTGATGCCCTACACCTGGTACAACACACCAAATATTCACTACTGCACCGTCGACGATTTTGAGGAACTGTGTCGGCAGCGCGGTATCAAAATACTGGCGCGCGACGTCGTCGGCAATACCTCTGAACGGCCGATGTTTGCCGATCGCTGGCCCAATCTGTTCGCGACGACCGCGATTTATCACATCACCCGGTAAGGGGGTGCCTGGCACCATGCGCATGCTGAGAATACTTGTCACCCTGCTCGTGCTGGGCACACTATCGAGCGCACCAAAAGCGCAGCAATCCGAAATGTTCGGTCCGTTTGAACTGCATTACAGTGTGGTCAATACGACGTTTCTCTCACCAGAGGTGGCGGCCAACTACGGCATCACCCGCGGCAAGAAGCGCGCGATTTTGAACCTCGCCGTACGTGAACACATCGGTGACGGCACCGCTGCGCGCAATATGCTGCTACAGGGCCGCACCTGGGACCTCATCCAAAACCAGGATCTCGAGTTTCAGGAGATCCGCGAAAGTGGCGCCATCTATTACATCGCCGAGTTCAAATTCATCAACGAAGAGTGGCGGTTTTTCGAAATCGATTTTCGGCCCGAAGGCGCGGACAAAACCTATACCTTCAAATTCAAACACCAGCTCTACATCAACTGATGGCAAGCACGGATAACAGCAGCACCATCGTTCTGGCCAGCGGCAACGCCGGCAAGCTGCGGGAGCTGGGCCGAATTCTTGCCCCGCTGGAGGTAGCGCTGCGCCCGCAGTCAGACTTCGCGGTGCCGGAGGTTGACGAAACCGGGCTAACCTTTGTTGAGAACGCAATTTTGAAAGCCAGAGCGGCTGCCAGACACAGTGGCCTGCCTGCGCTGGCAGACGATTCCGGCCTCGAGGTTGATGCGCTGCGCGGCGCACCTGGCATCCATTCAGCACGCTACTCGGGCACGGGCGACAAGGCCAACAATCGCAAACTGCTGGAAGCACTCGCGGGTGTTCCGGAACTGGATCGAACAGCACGCTTCCAATGTGTTCTGGTGTACATGCGCCATGAACTGGATCCAACACCCGTCGTCTGTCAGGCGGCGTGGGAGGGGCGCATACTCTATGCGGAACAGGGTAGCAACGGTTTCGGTTACGACCCATTGTTCCTGGTGCCGGAGCACAACTGCAGCTCGGCCGAGCTGCCAACCGAGGTGAAGAACAGCATCAGTCACCGGGCACAGGCGAGTGCACTGCTGTTTGACGCGCTGCGCAGGCGACGATGAAACCGCCACCGCTGTGCCTGTACATTCACCTGCCCTGGTGTGAACGTAAGTGCCCGTACTGTGACTTCAATTCCCACGAACAACGCGACCTGCCACAGTCCGAGTATGTCAGTGCGCTGTTGCAGGATTTCGAGCGGGATGTTGCACTGGCCGGGCCTCGCACAATCAATAGCATTTTCATCGGGGGAGGTACGCCCAGCCTGTTCTCCGCACTATCAATCCAGATGCTGATCACCGGCGTGCGCGAGCGTGCAGACTTGCACCCCGAAGCAGAAATCACGCTGGAGGCGAATCCCTCCAGTGCCGAGGCAGAAAAATTCATCGGGTTCCGCGAGGCTGGCGTCAATCGCCTGTCCCTGGGCGTACAGAGTTTCGACGATGCGTGCCTGGGTGCCCTGGGCCGGGTGCACAATAGCGAACAGGCAATAGCGGCAACGCAGTTCGCGCGCGAAGCGCAGTTTTCCAGCGTCAACCTGGATCTGATGCACGGCCTTCCCGGTCAGTCTCCGGAGGCTGCACAAAAAGATCTGCAGACGGCACTCGACATCAATCCGGACCACCTGTCCTGGTACCAGCTGACCATCGAGCCAAACACCGTTTTCTACAGCAAGCCTCCCGTACTGCCCGCGGAGGAATACCTCGCCGAGATTCAGAGCGCTGGCGAGGAACTCTTGGCCGGGCAAGGCTATCAACGCTATGAAGTTTCCGCCTACGCACGGCCTAAACAGCGCTGCAAACACAACACCAACTACTGGACCTTCGGCGATTACATCGGTATTGGCGCCGGTGCACACGGCAAGATCAGTTTCAGTGACGGCCGAGTTCAACGCTACGGTAAGCGACGCCAACCCGAGGAGTATCTCTCGACAGGGAACGATCCGTTTATAGCGAGCCGGCGCTGGTTAACAGCAGAGGAAATGCCCGGCGAGTTTGTCATGAACGCACTGCGGCTGCGGGAAGGGTTTTCACTGCAACTGTACCGCCAGCGGACCGGGCTCGATGACGACGAGCTCAAGCCCTTGCTACAGCGTTTGTGTGATCGGGGACTACTGCAATGCAGCGCGGGCCGGGTAGCAGCTACTGATCTGGGCTACCAGTTTCTGGATAGCGTGATTGCCGAATTTTTCCCCTAGCGGTTGCTGGCCAATTCACAGCGGGAAAAAACCAGGTCCCACACCCCGTGCCCCAGACGCTCACCGCGGCGCTCGAACTTGGTCTGTGGCCGATGCGCCGGGCGCGGGGCAAACTCTCCTGCGCCGCAGGTGTTGCTGAAATGCGCTGAACTGTCGAGCACTTCCATCATCTGTTGGGCGTAGTTTTCCCAGTCGGTAGCCAGGTGCAGAACCCCAGCCGGTTGAATTTTTTGCGCCAGGGCGGCTACGAAAGGCTCTTGAATCAGCCTGCGTTTGTTGTGCCGCTTCTTGTGCCAGGGGTCGGGAAAGAAAATCTGCACCGTATCCAGCGAGTGATCGGGAATACAGTCGCGCAACACCTCCACCGCATCGTGGCAGTAGACGCGCAGGTTGTGCACCCCCTCCTCTTCCATACCGTGTAACAACCTGCCCACACCGGGCTTATGGACTTCGATGCCGATGAAGTTACGCTGCGGCGCGGCGGCGGCCATGGCCAACAGCGACTGGCCCATGCCGAAACCGATTTCCAGTGTCACCGGCGCATCGCGACCAAAGCAGGCTTCGAAATCCAGTAAACCGTCACCGGGTTCCAGACCCCATCGGCTCCAGTTCGCAGCATAGGCGCGCTCCTGACCCGCAGTCATGCGACCTGCACGCAGCACGTAGCTACGAATGCGGCGACGCCCATCAGGGCGTCTTTCAGGCGGGGCGTCAGACATGGGGGGTAAGGGAAACCTTCAGCTGAGCTGCTTCCAGCAATAGCCTGCGAGACAGGCCCAGCCGGCAATAAACGCCAGGCCTCCCAGCGGCGTTATCGCGCCGAGCCAGCGCACGCCACTGATACTCAGCAGGTAGAGACTTCCCGAGAAAATCAAAATGCCGCAGGTAAACAGGAGGCCGCTGTTACGCAACAGCGCCGTTTGCGGCTGATTCAGGGCAATGATGCCAACGGCCAACAGCGCGAGGCTGTGGTAGAAGTGGTACTGCACGGCAGTCTGGAAAACGCCTAATGCGTAGTCGTCGAGTTTGTTTTTCAACCCGTGAGCGCCAAAGGCGCCAAGCGCTACTGCGAACAGTGCGCTCATCGACGCCAGCGTCAGAAAAGTTTTGGCCATACCGGGAGTGTAACAAAAAGAGGCGGCCTGGCCGCCTCCGGAATTGCTCAGGCTGCCAGCGCTGTGCGCAGCTTTTTCATCGCATTGGCTTCCAGCTGGCGGATACGCTCCGCCGAAACACCGTACGTGTCTGCCAGCTGATGCAGGGTGGCCTTTTCTTCGGACAACCAGCGCTGCGCCAGAATGTCCCGGCTGCGCTCGTCGAGATCGGCCAGTGCCGCGTGCAGCCTGCCTTCGCTGTCTTCCTGCCAATCGCTTGATTCGACCACCTGCGCCGGATTCATGCTGTTGTCTTCCAGAAAGAACTGCGGCGCGTACCAGCTGCTGTCGTCGTCATCCGCGTCGGCCGGCTGGTCGTAGCCTACATCGCGGCTGCTGAGACGGCCTTCCATACGCTGCACTTCACTGACATCCACGCCGAGGTCGTCGGCAACGGCCTGCGCCTCATCTCGCGTCAGCCAGGCCAGTGATTTCTTCGCACTGCGCAGATTAAAGAACAGTTTGCGTTGCGCCTTGGTAGTTGCAACCTTGACGATGCGCCAGTTGCGCAGAATGAACTCATGCATCTCCGCCTTGATCCAATGAACAGCGAAGGACACCAGACGCACGCCCTTCTCGGGATTGAAGCGCTTTACTGCCTTCATCAGGCCGACGTTACCTTCCTGGATCAAATCCGCCTCGGCGAGGCCATAGCCGGAGTAACTGCGAGCAATGTGCACGACAAAGCGCAGGTGGGACATCACCAGCTCACGTGCAGCGTCGAGGTTGTCGTTGTAATACAGCGCTTCCGCCAGCTCGCGCTCGCGCTCCGCACTGAGAACCGGGATAGTACTCACCGCCTGCACATAGGCGGTAAGATTGGCTCCCGGAACCAACTGTTCGAACGGCTGTATGCCCTTGCTCATGTCTGCAGGCCCTCTTCCAGTTTGCAAGACGATTTTAGCACTCTTTACCTTAGAGTGCTAACGTCGGAAAAGTTCCGCACGCACACCAAAAAAACACACAAAAGCCTTAAAATACAGCAAGTTAAGATGGCATGGCCGTCAGCGTGGCTCAATCCGCACCAGGTGACGGGCGACGGCCAACCACGCGCCCGCCAGACCCAGCACGCCGCCCAGAATGACCAGGTTGAGCACCCCCATCAGACCCAGCCCAAGCAGGGAAAAACTGCTCTCGTACAGTCCTGCAAGCACCCGTACCGGCTCGTCCAGATACCACAGCGCAGCGCTGACGAGCAGACCGGCAGCCAGTCCGCCCCCCACGCCGTACCACAGGCCGGTATACAGAAAGGGCCGCCGCGCGAACGCACTGCTCCCACCCACCAGTTTCACGACCACTATTTCCTCGCGCCGGCTCTCAATCGCAAGGCGAATGGTATTGCCCAGGATCAGCACGACACCCAGTATCAACATCACGCCAACCGCGAGGACAAACCGCTGCCCCAGTGTCATGAGGTGCTGCAGGCGTTTCAACCAGGCCATATCCAGCACTACCTCTGCCACGCCTTCGCGAGTCGCCATTTCTTCGCGCAGAGTGCTGATCCCCACTTCCGACAGCGCGCTGGCAGGTGTAACCAGCAGAACATCCGGCAGCGGGTTGGACTCCAGGCTGGCGACCACATCCGCAAAACCCGAGAGCCTGCTGAACTCCGCCAGCGCTGCATCCCGGGAGAGGAAAATGACCTTGTCGACGTCGGCGCGCGCGCTGAATTCCTCGCGCATACGGTCGCCCTGCTCCACACTGACGTCCTGCTGCAGAAAAACGGACATTTGCGCCGGGCTGTCCCAGCCCTCGCTGAGGCGCTGCACATTTTCCAGGGCGACGTTGAGCCCCACCGGCAGCGCCAGCGCGATCCCGATCACCAGCCAGGTCAGCAGGCTGGCGACTGGTGCCTCCAGTACCTTTGCCAGGCTGTCGGCTGCGCAGAGGCGGTGATGTTGCAGCCAGGCTTTGTAACGATCCCTGAGATCGGCACGGCTCAGGCTGGCGCCACCGCGTCGGGTTGCCTTATCCGCGGAACCGGTCATAACGCGTCACCCGGGCCGCTGGCGCCGCTGATAAGGCGGCCGTCCTTCAGCGTCAATATGCGGTGGTGCAGACGCGAAATAAGCACCAGGTCGTGACTGGCAATCAGAACGGTTACACCCACCTGATTGAACGCTTCGAACAAGCGCATGATCTCGGCGGACAACTCTGGATCCAGGTTGCCCGTGGGTTCGTCCGCGAGCAGGATGTTGGGACGCCCGACAACCGCTCGTGCAATGCCCACGCGCTGCTGCTCGCCGCCGGAAAGACTCAGCGGCATGGCATGTTCGTGCCGCAACAGTCCTACCTTATCCAACGCTGCACGGACTCTGCGGCCTATTTCGCGATGATCATAGCCCGCGATGATCAGCGGCAGCGCGACGTTATCGAATACCGTGCGGTCAAACAGCAGGCGGTGGTTCTGAAAAACCACGCCGATGCCGCGCCGATGGGCCGGTATGGCGCGCTTGCCGACCGATGAGAGGTTGCGGCCATCGATGGTCACCTGCCCCCGTGTGGGCCTGTCCATCAGCATGATGAGGCGCAGCAGAGTGCTTTTGCCCGCACCCGAGTGGCCCGTCAGAAAAACCAGTTCGTCTTTTTCGATATCAAAGCTGACCTCGCGCAGGGCATCATGGCCTGCTTCGTAGCGCTTGGTGACACGATCAAAACTGATCATTCGTGGGTGCTGTCCCCCGCGAACAGTGCCTCGATAAACTGCTCTGCCGCGAAGGGCCGCAAATCTTCGGCGGCTTCGCCCACGCCGATGAAGCGAATCGGCAGGCCCAGCTTTTTCGCAATGGCGAAGATCACACCACCCTTGGCCGTACCGTCCAGTTTCGTCAGGCTGAGCCCGGTTACACCCACCCACTGGCGGAAGTTCTCCGCCTGCGCCAGTGCGTTCTGCCCGGTTCCTGCATCCAGCACCAGCATCACTTCGTGCGGTGCGGCGGGGTCGAGCTTAGCCATCACACGAACAACTTTTTTCAGTTCTTCCATCAAGTTGTCCTTGTTGTGCAGGCGGCCAGCGGTATCGGCGATAAGCACATCTACCTGCCTTGCCTGCGCAGCCTGCAGCGCGTCGTAAATCACCGACGCGCTGTCCGCGCCAGTGTGTTGCGCGACCACCGGCACGTCATTG
>JAUHYL010000056.1 GCA_030426545.1 Gammaproteobacteria bacterium | reverse complement strand
CGTGAACCGCTTGACGCCCAGTTATATCGGCATGGTCGTTGCTTACACCGGGTTTGCCGCCGCCATTATCGGCGTGGTGGCGACCAGTCAGTATGCCCAGGAGCACGATTTGAAAATGACGGCCGGCGATACACATGCGTTGGCCGGCTACGAGTTTCGTTTTCTCGAGGTAAAGCCCGTTCAGGGCCCCAACTTTACTGCCGACGAGGCGCGCTTCGAGGTCTACCGGGGCGCAGAACTGGTGGCAGAGTTAGCGCCGCAAAAGCGGCGTTATACCGCGTCGGGACAGGTCATGACAGAGGCGGCTATTGACGCGGGCCTGTTCCGCTGTTTCTGTTCGCGGTCCTGGCGCTTTGCCTGTTTCGCGGGCTGTCGCTCGACCCCAAGGAACTGCCCTCCGCGCTGATTGACCGGCCGCTGCCCGCGTTTTCCCTGCCGAACCTGGCAACGGGGCAGGTCCTTGATCGCTCGAGCATCGTAGGGCAAGTCAGTCTGCTCAATGTCTGGGCCACCTGGTGCGTCTCCTGCCGCGTGGAACACCCCTATCTGCTGGAACTGGCGCAGTCCGGCGTTGCCATCTTCGGGCTGAATTATAAAGACGAGGATGCGGCGGCGCGTCAGTGGCTGCAGCAGTTGGGTGACCCTTACCGGCTGAACATTGCGGACAGGGAAGGTAGTCTCGGCCTTGATCTTGGCGTGTATGGCGCGCCGGAGACTTTCCTTCTCGACGAACAGGGCGTGGTGCGCTACCGACACGTGGGTGTGGTCGATGAGCGCGTGTGGCACAACACGCTGCAACCACTTTATCAGCAACTGACTGCCGAGGTGGAGCGGTGAGCATGCTGCGAGCACTGTTCCTGTTGCTGTGCCTGGGTGTGGCGCATCCTGTCTATGCCGTCATTGAAACCTACGAGTTCAGCGATCCCGCATTGGAACTTCGCTACCAACGCCTCAGCGCGGAATTGCGCTGCCCCAAGTGCCAGAATCAGAACATCGCCGATTCCAATGCACCCATTTCCCAGGATTTGCGCAAACGCCTGCATCAACAACTCGAGCAAGGCGCCACCGATGAGCAGATTCTGGAGGACATGGTCAACCGCTACGGGGAGTTCGTGCGTTATCGACCACGCTTCGGCGGCGCAACGCTGATTCTCTGGTTTGCACCGGTGTTTTTGCTACTGATAGGCGCGGCCGTGCTGGTTGCTACTGTGCGCAGACGCAAGCCACCGCCCGATTCACAGCCGGCGGGTCTGAGTGCGGAAGATGAGGCGCGCGTGCGCTCGCTGCTGAACGAAAAGGAAGGTGGCAGTTGACGGAATTCTACCTCGCATGTGCCGCCCTGGTGTTGCTCAGCGCTGTTTTCATTTTGCTGCCACGCGGGCGCGACCAGCGGCAATTGGGCAACAGTGAGCAGGAAAATCTCGAGTGGTATCGCCTGCGTGAGCGCGAGCTGGCCGCGGAAAGTGATCCCTCGCTGCGTGACGATGCCCGCCTGCAGTTACTGGAAGATGCCGCCCGTGAAGCGCAATCGGCAACACTGTCTTCCGGGTTTCCGCGTTGGGTATTGCTGCCCATCGCCGCGCTGCTGGCCGCAGCGCTCTACTACTGGCTTGGGAACGCACGTGACATACAGATCGCAGAGCAGTTGAACGCACTGGATGCGCAGACCAGTCCCGCTGAAATGGAGCAACTGATCGCAGCGGTACGCGAGCGTTCTCTGCAACGGCCAGACAACCTGCACTACAGCGCACTGTTGGCGCGCTACTACATGGGCCAGGAAGATTTTCAGCAGGCCCTGGGAATCTACGAACGCATTCTCGATGTTGTGCCAGAGGATCCGCAGGCGCTGGCGTTCGCCGCGCAGGCAGAATACCTGAGCGCGGGGCGCACGCTGAATGATCGCGCGCGACTGCGCGCCGAGCAGGCACTCGCCGCTGACCCGCGTCAGCGCACCGCCCTGGGCTTGCTGGGAATGGCGTCCTATGAGCAGGGTAAGTATCGCGCCGCCATCGCCTACTGGCAGCGGCTGCAGGCGCTGGAGTCGGCGCAGTCAGAATCGGGCCAGGTGATCGCCGGTGTGATTCAGCAGGCACGTCAGGCGCTCGCACAACAGGCGGGCGGCGCGGATGTGCCGTCGTCCGCTGACAATGCCGGGACAACAGCCGGCGTAACCGTGCAAATCACACTGCCAGAGGGTGCCACGGTTAACGCTGGCGATACCGTTTTTGTCTTTGCGCGTAACGCCGCCAGCGATAGCCGCATGCCGATTGCGGTAGCGCGGTTGCGTGGTGAGGATCTGCCGACCACGCTGCGGCTGGACGACAGCAACTCCATGGCCGGGCAGAAGCTGTCCACAACGGCTGCTATCGTGGTCAATGCTCAGGTGTCACCGGATGGTCGGCCGGGAGAGGCCGGTGCCACCTGGGTTGCCAGCGCGGGCCCGTTGGCGCCGGGTGATGCCGCTGCAGCCGTGCGTCTGGAACTCGTGCCAAACTAGCGCACAGCGCCTTTTCCGGCCGGCAGCAGCCCCCACAAACGATTTTTTCTGATTAGGCCTGTTCAGGCATAGTGTTGTTGGATTAAAGTCTATACACTACATGTTGTGTTTCAACATCGGGGCCGCAGCTAGAATTTGTTGCAAAAAGTTGAAACAAACGTCTATAAATCAATATCATACGAATAAAACTTAAAGTTCTATGCGATTAAAGACTATTAAGCTGGCCGGATTCAAGTCATTCGTCGATCCCACCAGCGTAAATTTCCCCAGCAACATGTGCGCGATCGTCGGCCCCAACGGCTGCGGCAAATCCAATGTGATTGACGCTGTGCGCTGGGTGATGGGCGAGAGTTCAGCCAAGAATTTGCGCGGCGAGTCCATGGCCGACGTGATTTTCAACGGCTCGGTGAACCGGCAGCCGGTTGGGCAGGCCTCCATCGAACTGGTGTTCGATAACAGTGACGGCAAGCTGGGTGGTGAATACGCCAGCTATGCGGAGATCGCCACCAAGCGCCAGGTGAGCCGCGAGGGGCAGTCTGAATACTTCCTCAACGGCGCGAAGTGTCGCCGGCGCGACATCACCGATATTTTTCTCGGAACCGGCCTCGGGCCGCGCAGCTACGCGATCATCGAGCAGGGCATGATCAGCCGCCTGATCGAATCCAAGCCTGAAGAACTGCGCGTATTCATCGAGGAAGCGGCCGGCATTTCGAAGTACAAGGAACGGCGCAAGGAAACTGAAAGCCGCATGCGCCGTACCCAGGAAAACCTGGAGCGCCTGACAGACCTGCGCGAAGAACTTGAGCGCCAATTGCAGCACCTGCAGCGGCAGGCCGCCGCGGCAGAAAAGTACGGTGAGTTAAAGGCGCAGGAGCGCGAGACACGCGCGCAACTGCTGGCGTTGCAATGGCAGGCGCTGGACGCGCAGCTCAAGCAGGCGGGTCATGGCATCGGTGAGCTGGAAGTAAAGCTCGAAGGCGTGCATTCGGAACATGTGCAGGTAGACAGCGCGATCGAGACACACCGCGTGGAGCATGCTGATCGCAATGACGCCTTCAACAAGGTGCAGGCTACCTATTATTCGCTCGGCTCAGAAGTCGCACGCATCGAGCAAACCCTCAAGCACCAGCAGGAGCGGGGCAAACAGCTGCAGGAAGATCTGTTCCAGACCCGTGAGACGCTGCAGGAATCCGAGAGTCACCTGGGTGAGGACCGCGCCAGGCTTGCCGCCTGGGAAGAAGAGCTGCAAACCATCAGTCCGGAGTTGGAGCAGCTGCAGTCGATAGAGGCCGGGTCCGCGCAGGCGCTGGTCGCCGCCGAAGAGGCGATGCACCAGTGGCAGCAGGAGTGGGATGTCTTTAACCACAATGCCGCGGAACCCCGTCAACAGGCCGAGGTACAACAATCGCGTATCCAGCACCTCGAGAAGGCGTTGACGCGTTTGCAGGAGCGCACGGCCCAACTGCAGACTGAGCTTGAAGGTCTGCAGAGCGCACCACAGGACAATGAACTGCAGCAACTGGGCGCCCAGCTCAGCAGCCTTGAGGCCGTGATGGGTGGTCATGAGCAGCGCAGTGAAACCCTGTTGCGAGGCATTGCTCAGACCCGCGACGACAGCGCTCGCCTGTCACGCGAGCTAAGTGATTCACGGGTCAAGGTGCAGCAAATGCGGGGCCGAGTTGCCTCGTTGGAAGCGCTGCAGCAGGCCGCGCGCGATGATCAGCAGCGTGGCGTGGGGCCCTGGCTGGAAGCACAGCAACTCGCCGGCAATGCGCGTCTGCTGGACGAGCTGCGCGTGGAAGAGGGTTGGCAAAAGGCGGTTGAAACCGTCCTGGGCGATTATCTGCAGGCCGTCTGTGTCGATGATATTGGCAGCCTGGGAGAGCAGTTGCAGGCGCTGGAAAAGGGCCAGTTGCACCTGGTTGAGCCGCGAACGGATATCGCCCCTGGCCACGACGCTCTCTCGGGGAAAGTCAGCGGCAGTGGCCGTGCCAGCGCCCTGTTGGCCGGCGTGCGCACCGCACCGGATCTGGCCGCTGCCATGGCGCTGCGGCCGCATCTTGCAGCACACGAATCGATTATTACGCCCGACGGTATCTGGCTGGGCCCCAACTGGTTGCGTGTGACTCGTGACAGTGCGGAAGAGGGCGGCGTGATCAAGCGTCAGGAGGAGCTGGCTTCGCTCACCGCGGCGCTGGAAGAGGAACTGGCGCGCGAACGCGAGCTCGCGCGTCGCCTGGAAGACAGTGAGAAGCAACTCAAGGAACGCGAAGCCGAGCGCCAGCAGGCGCAAAATGAACTGCAACTGCGCACACGCGAACACGCTGATGCCAGTGCAGAACTTTCAGCCCTGCGCGCCCGGGCCGAACAGCTGCGTATGCGCCGCGAGCGTATCGAAGCGGAGATTGCAGAATCGCGGCAGCAGTTTGGCGCGGAAACCGAGGCCCTGGCAGAAGCGCGCAGGCTGTTGTCGACGGCGATCGAATCCATGGAGGGAGACTCCCGGCAGCGGGAGACGCTGTTGTCATCCCGCGACGCCATCCGTACCGACCTGGACACCGCTCGCCAGAAAGCAAGACAGGACAAGGATGCGGCTCACCAGCTGGCCATGCGTCACCAGTCGCTGCAGACGCAGACGCAAGCCATGCGGGAGTCGGTAGAGCGCACCGACCGCCAGGTACTGCAGCTGCGTGAGCGTAGCGTTAACCTGGAGCAGGCGGCGGCGGAGAACGAAACGCCATTGGAAGGTCTGCAGGCCGAGCTTGAGCAACAACTTGGGATGCGTTTGCAGTCCGAGAGCGAACTCGCCGCAGCCCGGCAAGCGGTGGCCGAGGTGGAGCACAATCTGCGTGAGGCTGAGCAACAGCGTGCGGCGATTGAACAGCGCGCCGAGTCTGTGCGCAACGAACTGGAGCAGCAACGCCTGGCCAACCAGACGTTGCAGGTACAGCGTGAAGCGATACTGAAACAGCTGGCCGACGACGAGCAGAATGTCGAAGAGGTGCTGGCAGCGCTGCCCGAAGAAGCCAACGAGGAAGACTGGCAGCGCGCGCTGGAAAAACTGGGCAATCGCATCACCCGCCTGGGTCCGATCAACCTCGCTGCGATCGACGAATTCACCCTGCAGTCCGAGCGGAAAAATTACCTGGACGCCCAGGATGAAGATCTGACAACCGCGCTGGAGACACTGGCGTCGGCCATTCGCAAAATCGACAAGGAAACACGCAACCGCTTCCGCGATACCTTCGAGAAGGTTAATAGCGGTCTCGGCGAACTGTTCCCGCGCGTCTTCGGCGGTGGTAGTGCCTACCTGGAGATGACGGGTGACGATCTGCTCGATACCGGCATTTCTATCATGGCGCGGCCGCCGGGCAAGAAGAACGCCACCATCCACCTGTTGTCCGGTGGAGAAAAAGCACTGACGGCCATCGCACTGGTATTCTCGATCTTCCAGCTGAACCCGGCACCGTTCTGTATTCTGGACGAGGTGGACGCCCCCCTGGATGACGCCAACACCAGCCGCTATGCGCGCCTGGTGAAGGAGATGTCGGACAAAGTGCAGTTCATCTTCATCACCCACAATAAAATCTCCATGGAGATTGCCGATCAGCTCATGGGTGTTACCATGCATGAGCCTGGCGTGTCGCGGCTCGTTTCCGTGGACGTCGATGAGGCGGCGGAAATGGCCGCCAGTTAAAGATGAGCACAGTGTCAAAAAAGCGCAGGGATAACAAAGCGCGGCGGCAGTGAAAGGCAGGGCAACCGGGGCGTGATGGAATTAACGGTCAGAGACTGGATGGTCATTATCGGCGTTCTGCTGATACTGGCTGTATTGCTTGATGCGGTGCGCCGTGTGCGCAACAACCGCTCGCGGGTAAAAGTCGATCTTGTCGATCCCGAGAAACTCCCTCCCGAGCGCGATGCCGATATTGGCTGGCTGAAAGAGCTTCCCAATGGCGGTGCGCGGGTGGTGGAACGTGGCGATCTGCTCAGGGCGGCCGGGCAACAGCGCGCCGAGGCATCCGGCGACGACGATGTCACCCTGATGCAGGGGATGAGCAGCGACGATGCCGATGAGATGGACTGGCTGGCAGGCAACGAGTCTGCCGGGCAGGAATCAGCGTCCGGTTCCACGCAGGAACCCGGTGGGAAACTGCCCCGGGATACTGATCCCCAGGTCTTCATGCTCAATGTCGTGGCACGCAGTCAGCAGGGTTTCCGCGGCGAGGACATCCTGCAAATTCTTCTCGCCTGCGACCTGCGCCTGGGCGACATGAACTTTTTTCACCGGCATGAGTTTGAGGCTGGTCGCGGCGCGATCCAGTTTTCCGTGGCCAATATGATGCAGCCCGGTGTCTTCGATATCGACAATATGACGGGCATGACTACACCCGGCCTGGTTTTCTTCGTGACGCTGCCAGGCCCCGAAGACATGATGAAAGCCTACGACTACATGCTGGAAACTGCGCAGGCCGTGGCGCGCAATCTCGGTGGCGATGTGCTCGACGAGTCGCGCAGCGTACTCACGCGCCAGGCGACAGAACACAGCCGTCAACAAATTCGGGAACTGGAGCAGCGTCTGGTCGCCAAGACGCGGTGAGGCGGCACGAAATCGATGGCCTCTACTGAAAGTGCGCAGGCAGTTGCGCGGGAAGTCGAGTCCCTGCGTGCACAACTGGAGCAATGGAACCACCAGTATCATGTACTGGACGCGCCCTCGGTTCCCGATTCAGAGTATGACCGCTGCCTGCAGCGTCTCCTGGAACTCGAACAACGTCATCCCGAATTACAAAGCCCTGACTCTCCCAGCCAGCGTGTTGGGGGAACGCCCCTGGCGCAGTTTGAGCAGGTGACGCACGAATTGCCTATGCTGTCGTTGGGTAATGCCTTTAGCGCCGAGGATATGCTCAGCTTCAACCGACGTCTGCTGGAGCGGCTGGGGCTTGCGGATGGCGATGAAGAAAGCGCCCTCGAATTTGCCTGTGAACCCAAGCTGGACGGTATTGCCGTTTCGCTGTTGTACAGTGAGGGCCAGTTGCAGCGTGCAGCTACCCGCGGCGACGGGAGCACCGGTGAAGACATTACGCACAACGTGCGCACCATCGGCAGTATCCCATTGCGTTTGCGTGGTACCGGCTTCCCCGACCTGCTGGAAGTGCGGGGTGAGATCTACATGCCGCGCAAGGGCTTCGAAGCGATGAACGCAGAAGCCAGGGCGCGAGGTGAGAAGCCCTTCGTCAACCCACGCAATGCCGCCGCCGGCAGCCTGCGCCAACTGGATCCGAGAATTACCGCCCAGCGTCCTCTGCAGATGTGCTGTTACAGCGTTGGATTGGTGCGCGGCGGCGAACTGCCTGATCGCCAGTCCGATATTTTGCAGCAACTGGGAGAGTGGGGGTTGCGCATTAACAGCGAGACCGCCGTGGTCAAAGGCATCGATGCCTGCAATCAATACTATGAAGAACTCGCCGCGCGTCGCGATCAGCTCCCCTACGATATAGACGGTATTGTGTTCAAGGTGAATGCGACCAGTCAGCAAGAGCGTCTCGGCTTTGTTTCACGCGCTCCGCGCTGGGCGATTGCGCGAAAGTTTCCCGCGCAGGAGGAGGTGACGCGCCTGCTGGACGTCGAATTCCAGGTGGGGCGTACCGGTGCGATCACGCCGGTGGCGCGGCTGGAGCCGGTGTTTGTCGGCGGCGTCACGGTCAGCAATGCCACGTTGCACAATGCCGACGAGATCGAACGTCTCGGCGTGCAGATCGGCGATGCCGTTGTGGTGCGGCGAGCGGGTGATGTCATCCCTCAGGTTGTGTCGGTGCTCAAGGAGCGCCGACCGGCGAAAGCTGGCGGCGACATCGTCTTTCCCGACGCCTGCCCGGTCTGCGGCTCCAGCGTGGAACGCGAGGAGGGTGAGGCGGTATGGCGCTGCATGGGGGGATTGATCTGTGCAGCACAGCGCAAGGCCGCTATCAGACACTTCGCGTCCCGGCGAGCAATGGATATAGATGGGCTCGGCGACAAGCTGGTCGAGCAACTGGTCGACGCCGGGCTTGTCGAAGGCGTGGCCGGCCTGTACGCGTTGACCAGGGAACAGCTTGTTGCCCTGGAGCGGATGGGCGAAAAATCAGCCGAAAACCTGCTCGCGGCGCTCGATGCGAGCAAGGACACCACGCTGCAGCGCTTCATCTTTGCACTTGGCATCCGCGAAGTGGGGGAGGCCACGGCGCTTAATCTGGCGCGGCATTTCGGTAACTGGGACGCATTGCAGGCAGCTTCCGAGGAGGAATTGCTGCAGGTGAACGACGTCGGGCCGGTGGTGGCAGATCACCTGCGGCAGTTTTTTGATTCCGCTGCGAACATGGCAGTGGTGCATGCACTGCGTGATGCGGGCGTGCGCTGGCAGGACCTGGAACCCGTCGCTGATGATCTTCAGGTGCTGGACGGCCAGACCTGGGTGGTTACCGGGAAATTGGAGGCACTTTCCCGCGACGAGGCGAAGGCAGCGTTGCAGCGTCTGGGTGCAAAGGTTGCCGGCAGCGTATCGGGCAAGACTGACTGCGTGGTTGCCGGGCCCGGGGCCGGGTCAAAGTTGGAGAAAGCGAACGAGTTGGGCGTGAAAGTAATCGACGAGGAGGCGTTGCTCACCCTGTTGCGCGATCATGGGGTGGCACCGTGAAGCCCGGCACCCCTGGCGCGCTCGCGGTGCTTTGCTGTGCGGCGCTGCTTGCGGGCTGCGCCACTGGCCCTCCCTCCAACCCGGACAACCTGTGCGAAATCTTCCGCGAGAAGGACGACTGGTATGAAAGTGCCGCGGATTCGCGGGCCGAGTGGGGCAGCCCCATCTCCGTGATGATGGCGATCATGCACCAGGAATCCAGGTTCGTGGCCAAGGCCAAGCCGCCAAGGCGCAAGATTCTCGGCTTTATACCCGGCCCCAGGCCCTCCAGCGCATTCGGTTACAGCCAGGCGAAGAAAACCACCTGGGCCGAGTACAAGCGCTCTGCGGGACGCTACGGTGCCGACCGCGATGACTTCGACGATGCCATCGACTTTATCGGCTGGTACAACGCGCAGTCACATCGGCGCAGCGGCATCTCGCGCAAGGACGCCTATCGACTTTATCTGGCCTATCACGAGGGGCAGGGCGGCTATAACCGCGGCAGCTACCAGAAAAAACCCTGGCTGCTGAAGGTCGCACGAAAGGTCGAGCGGCGCGCCGCCACCTACCGGTCGCAACTGCTCAGTTGCGAGGAGGAACTGAAAGATGACGGTGGCTTTTTCAGCTGGTTCTGACTCGCCACCGTCGTCACCGCAGCCGCCGCAGTATGAAATTAGGCACCAATGTTACCCAAGTCACCTAAGCGCCCGGAAAATAACGAGAATTACCGCCCCGTCGTAATGAAATGGGGCTTGACCTGTGCCACACTAACCGCTTTGCCGCGCTTGACCTCAGCGCGCCAAATAACAACAGAAACAGTGTGTTATTACGAGTAGCGGAAGTGAATCCTACAGATATCGAGAATCCCGAATATTTCCACAAGGTCGTGGACTGCCAGTATGCCTGTCCAGCGCATACACCGGTGCCCGAGTACATTCGTCTGATCGCTGCGCAGCGATACACCGACGCCTATATGATCAACTGGCGCTCCAATGTGTTTCCGGGGATTCTCGGCCGCACCTGTGACCGGCCCTGCGAACCCGCCTGCCGCCGGGTGCGTGTGGAGGAGGAGCCGGTTGCAATTTGCCGCCTGAAGCGTGTGGCCGCCGATAACAAAGGCGCCATTGAGGATCGCCTGCCGGATATTCCGACGCAAAAGAATGGTAAACGCATCGCGTTGATTGGCGCGGGTCCTGCATCACTGACCGTGGCCCGCGATCTAGCGCCACTGGGCTACATCATCGACATTTTCGACAACCAGTTCGCCGGCGGGGGCATGATGCGCAGCCAGATACCGGCGTTTCGCCTGCCGATCAAAGTACTCGACGAGGAGGTGAGCTACATTTTGCAACGCGGGGTGAATGCCACCTTTGACGTTGAAGTCGATAGCCTCAAGTCCGTGCTGGACAAGAACTACGATGCGGTGTTTGTCGGTACCGGCGCCCCGCGCGGCAAAGGCCTCAACTTGCCGGGACTTGAAGATGCCATGGATAACGTGCACCTGGGTATCGACTGGCTGTCAAGCGTGGCCTTCGAACACACTGAATCCATTGGCAAGCGCGTGCTGGTGCTCGGTGGCGGCAACACGGCGATGGACTGCTGTCGTACCTCCAAACGCCTTGGCGGGGAAGATGTTCGGGTGGTTGTGCGCAGCCCCTTCGAGGATATGAAAGCGTCGCCATGGGAAAAAGAAGATGCCATGCATGAGGGCATACCGATCTACAACAACCACGTGCCCAAGGAATTTGTCGTCGAAGACGGCAAGTTGGTCGGGATGCACTTCGAGAAGGTGGAGGCCCAGTATGACGAAGACGGCAAGCGCAGCCTCGTGCCCACCGGCGAAGACCTTGTGTTTATGGAAGCCGACGATGTGCTGATGGCCATCGGCCAGGAAAACGCGTTTCCCTGGATAGAGCGTGATCTGGGAATCGAGTTCGACAAGTGGGACATGCCGGTCATTAACGAGGTGACCTTTCAGTCTACCAACGAGAAAGTATTCTTCGGCGGTGACGCCGCGTTCGGGCCAGAGAACATAATTACCGCGGTTGCCCATGGTCACCAGGCGGCAGTCAGTATCGATTTGTTCTGTAACGGTGAGGATGTTACCCAGCGTCCCGCGCCTGGCGTTACCCTGTCCAGTCAGAAAATGGGCGTGCACGAGTGGAGCTACGATAACGCGATCGAGACCGATCAGCGCTACGTTGTGCCGCTGGCGCCGCTTGAAGAATCCCTCAGTGATCGCAAGATGGAAGTTGAACTCGGCTTTGATCCTGCGACCGGCTACAAGGAAGCTGAGCGCTGTCTCAATTGTGATGTGCAGACGGTTTTTGAAGAGACGCGCTGCATAGAGTGTGATGCCTGTGTCGATATTTGTCCGACGGATTGCATTACCTTCACCGAGAACGGAGAGGAGGAAGAACTGCGAACACGACTGGCCGCGCCGGCGGGAAATCTTGCGCAGGACCTTTACGTGTCTGAAACGCTGCCCACCAAGCGCGTGATGGTCAAGGACGAAAACGTTTGCCTGCATTGCGGCCTGTGTGCGGAACGCTGCCCGACCACTGCCTGGGATATGCAGAAATTTCTCTACAACGTGACGCAGGCGGGGCAGCCGGTATGAAGCGCATCGAAGCGGTAAACGACTTTGTCATCAAGTTCGCTAATGTCAACGGGACGGGTTCGGCCAGCGCCAACAACCTGTTCGCCAAGGCGATCTTTCGCATGGGCATTCCAGTCTCACCGAAAAACATCTTCCCTTCGAATATCCAAGGCCTGCCTACCTGGTACGAGGTGCGCGTCAACGACCGGGGCTACCTCGGTCGTCGGGGCGGGATTGACATCGCACTATCGGTCAACCCCCAGAGCATGGCGCAGGATATCCAGGAGGTAGAGCCGGGCGGCTACTTTGTCTATGACAATACCAAGCCGCTGGACCTGCGTCTGCTGCGCGACGATGTGGAAATCATCGGTATTCCCCTGACCAGAATCTGCAACGAGGAGTACAAGGATCCGCGTCAGCGCCAGCTGTTCAAGAATGTCATTTATGTTGGCGCTTTGGCGGCGCTGCTCGACATGGATTTCAAGGTGTTGACCAGCCTCGTTGAAGATCAGTTCAAGGGCAAGGAAAAACTGGTACTGCCCAATATTCACGCGCTGGAACTGGGCCACCAGTGGGTGCGTTCGAATATAGATTGCCCGATTGGCATTCGCGTTGAGGCCACTGACAAGGTCGGCGATGAAATTTTGCTGGACGGTAATACTGCCCTGGGGCTGGGTGCGATCTACGGCGGTGCAACCGTTGCCGCCTGGTACCCGATCACGCCTTCCACCTCGGTGGTAGACGCCTTCGAAAAATATGCCAAGCGGATGCGCATAGATCCGGGCACGGGTCGCAAGAACTACGCCATCGTGCAGGCCGAGGACGAGCTTGCTGCCATTGGTATGGCCATCGGCGCAGCCTGGAATGGTGCGCGGGCCTTTACCGCGACATCGGGTCCCGGTGTTTCGCTGATGAGCGAGTTTCTTGGCCTGGCCTACTTTGCCGAGATTCCCACGGTGCTGTTCAACGTTCAACGCGCCGGGCCATCCACCGGCATGCCCACCCGCACACAGCAGTCCGACGTGCTGTCCTGCGCCTACGCGTCACACGGTGATACCAAACAGGTGTTGCTGTTTCCGTCGACGCCGGGTGAGTGCTTTGATTTTGCGGCGCAGTCGTTCGATCTGGCAGAGCGCCTGCAGACGCCCATTATCATTATGTCCGACCTTGATCTGGGCATGAATGACAATATGTCGAAGCCGCTTAGCTGGGATGACGAGCGCACCTATGACAGGGGAAAGGTCGTCACGGCGGAACAGTTGGATGAGGGCTTCGATTTCGGACGCTATCTCGACGTGGACGGCGATGCTATCTGTTACCGGACCTATCCTGGAACGCATCCCAATAAGGGCGCGTTTTTCACGCGCGGTACCTCGCGTGACGAGTACGCTGTCTACACGGAGCGCGGGGAAGCGTACGAGGAAAACATGCTGCGATTGTTGCGGAAGTGGGAGACCATCAACGAATACGTTCCCGCTCCCGAAATTATCAGCTGCGGCAAGGACACCCATCTCGGAGTGATCTACTTTGGCACCAGTGAGGAGTCTTCAAAGGAAGCCCTGGATTATCTCATCGAGGAAGGCATTCACATGAACGCCATGCGAGTGCGTGCTTTCCCGTTCAACAGTGAGGTCAAATCCTTTATTGAAGATCACGAACAGGTATTTGTTATCGAGCAGAATCGCGATGCCCAGTTGCGCACGCTGTTGATGGCCGAGTTTGAATTTGGCCCGGACAAGCTGAAGTCAGTGTTGTGTTTCGACGGCACGCCAATCAGTGCGCGCAACATCCGGAAACAGATCAAGAAACACCTTAACGGGGACAACGTGACGCCATTACACCGGCGTAGCGTGGCAAATGCAGCGGGAGAAAACCAGTGAGCTATCAACTGCCGAAATTCCGGCACCCTGACCTGCCGGTTAATGACCTGGGTTACACCAAGGCGGACTACGAGGGTGCCATTTCCACCCTCTGTGCCGGCTGTGGTCACGATTCCATCAGTGGCGCGATTGTCAGGTCCTGCCATGAACTGTCTATTGAGCCGCACAAGATCGCCAAGCTGTCGGGTATTGGTTGCTCTTCCAAGTCACCTACGTATTTTCTCGGACAATCTCACGGGTTTAACTCGGTGCACGGGCGCATGCCTTCGGTAGTGACGGGGGCAGCGCTGGCCAATCGCGACCTGCTTTACCTGGGTGTATCGGGAGATGGTGATACCGCGTCTATTGGTATGGGGCAATTCGCACACGCGGTGCGCCGCAACCTCAATATGGTTTACATCGTGATGAACAATGGCTGTTATGGCCTGACCAAGGGGCAGGATTCCGCCACCGCCGATGAGGGTTCGGCGAGCAAGAAAGGGGATCCCAGCCTCTGGGGTGCGATAGATCTGTGCGCGACTGCATTGCAGATGGGTGCCACCTTCGTCGCACGCAGTTTTTCAGGGGACAAGGAGCAATTGGTGCCCCTGATCAAGGCGGCCATCAGTCATCGTGGATTTGCGTTGCTGGATGTCGTATCGCCCTGCGTGACGTTCAACAACAACCCCGAGTCAACCAAGAGCTACGAGTTCGTCCGCGAGCATGCGGAGGCAACCGGAACGGTAGATTTTGTGCCGCTGCGCAAGGAAATCACCACCGATTACAAACCCGGCACCGCTCAGGAAGTGACCATGCACGACGGCTCTTCCCTGCATCTTTACAAGGTAGACGAGTCGCTAAACCCGTTTGATCGGCGTTCGGCATTGAATACGATAGAAGATCACCGGGAGGCCGGCAGTATTCTTACCGGACTGATCTATATCGATGAGGATTCGCGCGATCTGCACGATCTCATGGAGACTTCCCAGCGACCCTTGAACGAGCTGGATGAAAGCGATCTCTGCCCTGGCAACAAGATGCTGCAGAACATCAACGCCAGCCTGCGCTGACGCCGGAACCGTTCTCGCTGCACTTTCTATTGTCATCGCCCTTTTCAGCGATGTAATGTAATTGTCATATTCCGGTCATTTAATACCCCCTGATTAGAAGCAGGGGGGGATACCGCATGAGTTCTCGCACCGTACTGATAGTCGATGACGAATTTGCCATTCGTGACATGCTGCGAATGGCGCTGGAGCTGGCTGAATTTCGCTGCCTGGAGGCCGACAATATTCGAACGGCGTATGCCCTGATCGTCGACGAACGGCCGGATGTGGTGCTGCTGGACTGGATGTTGCCCGGTGGCAGTGGCATAGAGCTGTTACGCAGGTTGAAACGCGACGATCTGACCCGGGACATGCCGGTTATCATGCTCACGGCAAAAACCAACGAGGACAACATCATTCAGGGGTTGGATGTCGGCGCCGATGATTATCTGACCAAACCCTTCGCGCCGCGCGAACTGATTGCCCGTATCAAGGCCTTGTTACGCCGCGCGCACGGTAGTAGTGAAGGGGAGCGTATGGCGGTGGCAGACCTTGTTCTGGATGCTGACAGCAGGCGGGTGCTCGTCGCTGACACGCCTGTTGATATGGGCCCCACCGAGTTCAATCTACTGCAGTTTTTTATGTCTCACCCGGAGCGCGCCTATACCCGGGGGCAATTGCTGGACAGGGTCTGGGGAGCGAATGTTTATGTCGAAGAGCGCACGGTGGATGTCCATATACGCCGACTGAGGAAGGCGCTGCAGTCAGGGCAGGCAGATTACAGCATGTTGATCCAGACTGTTCGCGGCACCGGTTATCGGTTTTCCACACAGGGCGTGACCTGATGATGGGTCGAGGTCGCTGATGAGCTGGTTAGCGGCCGCTGGGCGCATCTTGTTTGCATCGGCTGTCGCCCTGCTGTTGGGCTGGCTGTATGGCTACCCTCTGCAGGCCCTGCTGGCGTTGTTTGTGGGCCTGGTGGGGGTATGGCTCTATCAGCTGCGCAAGGTGCAGATGTGGCTGCAGGATCCAGCGCAGACTCCGCCCGATGCCTATGGTATTTGGGGCGAATTGCTCGCGCGAATGTACGCTCATCAACGCAGCAGCGAGGAGGTTCAGCTCCGATTGCAGGAACACGTCAATTACCTGCAGGATTCTTTCAGCTCCATGCGCGACGGCGTTGTCATGATCGATCGCCAGGGCGCTATCAAGTGGCTGAATCGCGCTGCTCAACCCCTGCTCGGTCTGCGCTACCCCGAGGATACCGGCCACAAGCTGGCCAATCTTGTTCGCGCTCCCGAGTTTACCGACTACTTTCTGGGTGATGACTTCAGTGAGCCTTTGCAGTACGTCTCCGGGGATGATCGCCGTCAGCACCTGCGCGTGGAGGTCACCCGTTTTGGACAGGGTGAACGCCTGCTGTTTGTCCGGGACATCAGCGAAGCCGTTCGCCTGGAACAGATACGGCGAGATTTCGTCGCCAACGTGTCGCACGAGTTGCGCACTCCGTTGACCGTTATCAGCGGCTACCTGGACACCTTTCTGGCCACTGCCTCAGAGCTGCCGCAGAAACTGAATAAACCGTTGCGACAAATGAGTCAGCAGGCGGACCGCATGGAAAACCTGCTCAAGGATCTGCTGTGGTTATCGAAAATTGAGAACGACAAGCGAGAGGAGCAGCATGAACTCGTCGACATGACCGGGCTCCTGCAGGAAGTGCGTGAAGAATTTTCCGACATGCACCCCGAAACGCCTATTGAACTGGATGTGCGCACGGATCGTCAGTTTTACGGCAATTACCGTCAGCTTTATAGCGCTGTTGCCAACCTGCTCAGCAATGCTGTCAAGTACAGCGAGCCGGGCAGCCCGGTGATCATCCGCTGGTATTCCTCCGCAAACGAATGCATAGTTGAAGTTGAGGATCACGGCGTGGGTATCGACCCCGTGCACATTCCCCGACTGACAGAGCGCTTCTATCGAGTGGACGACAGCCGCTCGTCAATGACCGGGGGCACAGGCCTGGGTCTGGCCATAGTGAAACATGTGGTAGCTGCCCACGGTGGCGATTTTCGAATAACGAGTAAACCTTCTGTGGGCAGCACCTTTGCCCTGATCTTTCCAAGTGGAGAATCCGATGTCGGTTAAGCAGGAAGACTACCAGCAGCACATTTCCGCACGCTTCAACACTGAGTTGGAGGAGCTGCGCAATCATATGCTGGAAATGGGCGGCAAGGTGGAAGACCAGTTGAAGAGTGCCCTCGACGCCCTGATGAAGCTGGACAGTGGTGACGCAGAGCAGGTGGTAGGCCAGGATGCCGAGGTGAACAAGATGGAAATGGCGATCGATGACGAGTGCGCCACCATCATCGCCCGGCGGCAGCCCACGGCCAGCGATCTTCGGCTGGTGATTGCCATTATCAAGGTCAACACGGATCTGGAGCGGATCGGTGACGAGGCTGCGAAGGTGGCCAAGCAGGTGGTGCGTCTCGCTGAAAGCGGAAACTCTCCCAGTAATTTCATCGAAATCAGACACATAGGAAACCGCGTGGCGCAGATGCTGCGAGAGGCGCTGGACGCCTTCGCGCGCCTTGACGTAGAGCAGGCGGTGAAGGTGGTGCAGTCTGATGCCGAAGTAGACAAAGAGTACGGCTCAGCCATGCGCAGTCTGGTCACGTTCATGATGGAGGATCATCGCGCTATCGGCACGGTGCTGGATGAAATGTGGGCCTTGCGCAGCCTGGAACGTATTGGCGACCACGTCTGTAACATTGCGGAGCACCTGGTGTATCTCGTGCGTGGCCGCGATGTGCGCCATGGCAGGCTGGAAGCGATGGAGGAATCCCGTGGATAGGGCAGAAAATGGGCTCCCGGGAAAGAAATGCCCGCCTGTCACACTACCGTAACAATGCGTACCTAGAATCTCCGTGAGTCTTGGGACTGTGCATTGTGTTCCATTCGCCTGGACTGAACTAACGGAGTGTTAACCACGTGAAGAAACAGCTAATTGGTGTGATCGCAACTGTGGCGGGCCTCGCGGCCGCTACCCCATTATCGGCCGCAACGCGGGACAATATCAGCATTGTCGGCTCATCAACCGTCTATCCTTTCGCAACGGTAGTGGCTGAACGATTTGGCCGCTCCACCAGCTTCAAAGCCCCTAAAATCGAGTCCACGGGCTCTGGCGGCGGTCTCAAGCTGTTCTGTAAGGGCGTGGGAGCGAATACCCCGGATATCACCAATTCGTCTCGCCGGATCAAGCAGAGCGAGTACGATGACTGCCAGGCCAATGGCGTCACCGACATTGTCGAGGTGCTGGTAGGGTATGACGGCATCGCCATTGCCAATTCCAAAGCGTCTGCGCAAATGAAACTGTCTCTCGGTGATGTCTACCGTGCACTGGCCAAGGATATTCCCGGCCCGGACGGCAAGTTGATCACCAATCCCAACAAGACCTGGAAAGACGTTAACCCGGCCCTGCCTGCGACTAAAATCGAGGTCCTGGGTCCACCGCCCACGTCCGGCACACGCGATGCATTCGCAGAATTGGCGCTGGGCGGCGGCGCGAAAAGCATTCCTGCACTGAAGGCGCTGTATGGAATGAGCGCCGATGATGCCGCGGGCATTAAATCGGCAATGCAGTCACTTGGCATGTCCATGGGGTTGTACGACTCGCTGGCTGAGCAGAAGGGTAAACCGCCCAAGGGCAAAGATATCTTCAAGACCATCGCCTACGCAGTACGTGAAGATGGTGCCTATATCGAAGCGGGGGAGAATGATAATCTCATCGTCCAGAAACTGGAGGCGAACCCCAACGCGCTTGGGATATTCGGTTTCAGCTTCCTCGATGAGAACGGCGACAAGGTGCAGGGTTCGCTGATAGACGGTGTGGAACCGACTTTCGATTCCATCGCCGACGGAGACTACCCCGTATCCAGGCCGCTGTACTTTTACATCAAGGGCGCCCATGTGGGGAAAATTCCCGGCATCCAGGAATATGCGATAGAGTTTACCTCTGAGCGGGCGATGGGCGAAGACGGCTACCTGCCAGAGAGGGGCCTGATTCCCCTGGACGAAGAAGAACTGGAGCAGATTCAGTCTGACGTAAAGTCGCTTCAACGCCTGGAGATGTAATTGGAGCAGGTAACACGCCCGGCTCAATGAGGGCGTATAATGGTGTGCCGCACTGGCGGCGCACCATTTTTTTGTTACAACTGATTGATATTGATAGCGCGGCCATAACCGCCAGGTGCCCCGGATAATGCAAACCAGTACAGTTATCCTTTTCCTGCTTGCCATGTGCGTCGTGGTTTACAACCTGGGGCGCAAACGCTCCCAGGTTCTCGGTCAGCGCATAGGCGGTTACAGCCTCCTGCATTCACTGCCTCGTCACTACGGCTACATGGCCGCGGCCTGGGCGGCAATCCCGGCTATCGTGGTACTGATCCTTGCCATGAGCTTTGAAGAACGGTGGCTGGCGGGGATGGTCGCGGAGCAGCTACCCCCCGAGGCGCGTGAACTGCCCGCTGACAAGTTCGGCCTGTACTATAACCAGGTGCTCGGTTATGCCCAGGGTATGGTGGGCGCCGAACAACTGGATGCCACCCAGGTGGCAGCGGGTGACTATTACAGGCGCCTGGCTGATCGTTTTGCCAGTGCCAAGGCTGCCCTGGCCTTTCTTGCCGCCCTGGTCGGCGCCATCTTCGCCATTCGGCATATCAGCCCTGCCGTGCGCGCGCGCAACCATGTCGAAGGCATTATTCGCTGGGTCTTGTTTGGTTGCTCCTTCCTCGCCGTACTGACAACTCTGGGTATCGTGTTGTCGGTGTTGTTTGAAGCAATCCAGTTCTTCAAGATCATTCCGCTCTCGGAGTTTCTGTTTGGCCTTGAGTGGAGTCCGCAGATGGCGATCAGGGCAGACCAGGTGGCGGCATCCGGATCCTTTGGGTTCATTCCTTTGCTGGTGGGCACGCTGCTGATTTCTGCCGTGGCCATGTTGATCTCGGTACCCATCGGCCTGATGTCCGCCATTTATCTGTCAGAGTACGCAACCAATCGATTTCGCGCGGTAACCAAGCCGGTACTGGAGATTCTTGCGGGCGTGCCGACGGTCGTCTATGGCTTCTTTGCGGCGTTGACGGTGGCCCCGTTTATCCGGGAACTGGGAGAATCGATAGGGCTGTCTGTGGCGTCGGAAAGCGCCCTCGCCGCAGGTATTGTGATGGGCATCATGATTATTCCCTTTGTCATGTCGCTCTCCGATGACATCATTAATGCCGTTCCCGATAGCTTGCGCGAAGCGTCGCTGGGAATGGGCGCCACCATGAACGAAACCATTCGCAAAGTGCTTCTTCCCGCGGCGTTACCCGGTATTGTCGGCGGCATTTTGCTCGCCGTTTCCCGCGCCATTGGCGAGACCATGATCGTGGTCATGGCGGCCGGCCTGTCGGCCAAGTTGACAGCCAACCCGTTAGAGGCGGTCACTACCATTACCGTGCAAATTGTTACGCTCCTGGTGGGCGACCAGGAATTCGACAGCCCGAAGACCCTTGCTGCGTTCGCCCTTGGTCTGGTGCTGTTCTTCGTCACACTATTACTTAACGTGATCGCCCTCTATGTGGTGCGTCGCTACCGCGAGCAATACGATTAAGGAGAGCTTCCCGGGAATGTCTTACAACAGCACAACTGCAATACAGGCATCGCTGAAGAAGCGTTATGCCCGTGAGCGGCGCTTCCAGTGGTACGGCCGCCTGGCGGTCCTGACAGGCTTTGTGTTCCTGTTCATCCTCCTGGCTGATATTGTCAGCAAGGGCACGCCGGCTTTCACGCAGCACTTCATTCGCATAGCCGTGAATTTTGATGCGGATAAGCTGGAGGTTTCTGCAAACCCGACAGAGGAGGAGCTTTACGCCGCAAATTTCAATGGCGTGATCAAGCAGAGCTTGCGCGAAATGTTTCCAGACGTCAGCGGGCGTAAGGACAAGCGCGCCCTGTACAAACTGATCAGTATCGGAGCAGAGTACGATCTGCGCGACAGCGTGCTGGAGAACCCGGGCCTCATCGGCACCAAGCAGGAAGTCTGGCTCAGGGCGCACTCCGAAGCCGGGAGCTACCTCAAGGGACAAGTTGATACCCAGCTCGACGAAGCTGACAGAAGGGTCAAGGACAATCAAATCCAGTGGCTTGATAGTCTGCGCGCTGAGGGCAGAACAGAATCCCGGTTTAACGTGATCTTTTTCACTGCGGGTGATTCCCGTGAACCAGAACTGGCGGGGATCAAGGCCGCGCTACTCGGTTCGGCTTATACCTTGCTGGTGACTTTCTTTCTCGCGTTCCCGGTAGGCGTACTGGCGGCAATCTATCTGGAAGAGTTTGCGCCGCGCAACAGGCTGACCGACCTTATCGAGATCAATATCAATAATCTGGCTGCGGTACCCTCGATAGTCTTTGGATTGCTGGGCCTGGCTGTGTTCATCAACTTTTTCGAACTCCCGCGCTCTGCGCCGCTGGTGGGCGGTATGGTGTTGTCACTGATGACCCTGCCTACCATCATCATCACCTCGCGGGCTGCTATCCAGGCGGTGCCACCCTCTATTCGCCAGGCGGCCCTGGGCGTGGGCGCATCACCGTTGCAGACGGTCTTTCATCACGTGATACCGGTTGCCATGCCGGGCATTCTGACGGGCTCAATTATCGGCATGGCGCAGGCCCTGGGCGAATCCGCTCCCTTGCTTATGATCGGGATGGTGGCCTTTATTATGGATGTGCCTGGAGGCGTGACAGACCCCTCTACCGTCCTGCCTGTGCAGATATTCCTCTGGGCGGATAGCCCCGAAAGAGGCTTCACAGAGAAGACATCTGCGGCCATTATGGTCCTTATGACATTTCTTATATTTATGAACGCCCTGGCAATATACCTGCGCCGGCGCTTCGAAATGAAATAGCACTAGCCAGCATTATTTGAGAGCTTTGGCACTATGAATACGATGACAGCAACAATGGACGGTGCGACTGACAACCAGCGCGAATCCGATACAGCTGAGAAGGCGCCGTTGGATATCCGCGACCATGGCGACGTCGGCGATTACGAGACCATCGGCGAACCGTTTGTCGATAATGCCAAGATGTCCGCACGCACGGTAAACGTGCATTACGGGGATAAGCAGGCGATAAAGGATGTTTCACTCGATATTGGCGAGAACGAGGTGATCGCCATGATCGGCCCTTCAGGTTGTGGCAAATCGACCTTCCTGCGTACGCTGAATCGCATGAACGATATTATTCCCGGCTGCCGGGTGGAAGGGGAGATCACGCTCGACAACGAAGATATCTACGCCGGCAACCAGGACACGGTGCTGCTGCGCGCAAGAGTTGGCATGGTCTTTCAGAAGCCCAACCCCTTTCCCAAATCCATCTATGAGAACGTGGCCTATGGGCCGAGGATTCATGGTCTGGCTCACACCAAGGCCGAGATGGACGGCATTGTGGAGAAGAGCCTGCAGCGGGCCGGCCTCTTTGAAGAAGTGAAGGATCAGCTCGACAAGCCGGGGACCGGACTCTCCGGTGGCCAGCAGCAGCGCCTGTGTATTGCCAGGGCGATCGCTGTCAGCCCGGAAGTGATTTTGATGGATGAGCCATGCTCTGCGCTGGATCCGATAGCGACCGCGCGTATCGAAGAGCTGATAGACGAACTGCGCGAGAAGTACACTATTGCCATTGTTACCCACTCAATGCAGCAGGCGGCGCGGGTGTCGCAGCGCACGGCCTATTTTCACCTGGGGAAACTGATAGAAGTGGGGGAAACCAAGGAGATTTTTACCAATCCCCGGCATCAGTTGACCGAAAACTACATTACCGGGCGCTTCGGATAATTTGTCGGCGCGGCGTTAACAGGATTAAGCAGGCGCGCTCAGGGTTATGGCGCGGCTCAGTCACTGCTCTCAGCCTTTTTCTCTTTCTCAGCTTCGAGCGCTAGCTCCTTTTCCGCTTCCCGCACGCGGCTGGAAATCAGCTTGGTGACCCAGTTGGAGAGCGAGCGGCCGTCGGCCTCTGCCAATTTCTTGGCTTTTTTCTTGAGATCCGGGTCGATACGGATGTTAAGCAGCTTGGTTTTCGACATTATTTTTCGGGCCGATGATGTTCGAATTTTGTGAACGGGGACACGGGCTGGACGGCGGTCGGCAGTTTATCACAAGTATTGCGCTTGTAAGTTGCGTATTATAGGTCTATATTATGTATATACAACATATATATTTCTGCTAGGTGGTGTCATGAACTTGCGTGCTGCACAAAAAGAACTTCGCTCCAGAGCGCCGGAGGTGGTCTTTCCTGCCCTGGTCCTGGAAGCATTGGTAATGGTCGGAATCAGTGCCGCCCTGGTTGGCCTGTTTGCCTGAGGCTCGCGCGGGTAACCCGTTCAGGAAACCCGCTTAACACGTTCCCAGTCTGCTTATCTCCCGAACTAACCTGGCGCCATCTTCCAACAGCGTCAGCCTGGCTGCTGTGGTGTCTGAGCACAGCCAGACCTGATCGTAGCCACGTTTTCCGCCCTGGCGGATCCTCTCGTCATATTACTGTCATCTTGAGTCGATAAGCTCTTCCCCAGTGTGCGCCGTCGTGTGAGCGCATATCCGTCAATCCGTTAGGGGAAGCGAGTATGAAAAAGATCATGTCCATTGCGGTGTCCGCTGCTGCGCTAGGGAGTGCGGCCGTGCAGGCCCATGTGCCCGAGGCAGAGTGGGAAAAGTTCAAAGCCGAGTTTGCCGCCATGGCAGAGCGTGTCAGCCAGCTGGAAACCGAAAATTCAGAGTTACGTGCCGCCGGTAGCAGCAGCGTGCGAGTGGAGGACCTCAATCAATCGATTGTGCGCCTCGAAGAGCAGAACAAGGCCAGCGCCTGGACGGAAAAAGTGAAGTGGAAGGGGGATTTCCGCTACCGCTATGAGGACATCGAGGAAGACGGCAAGAGTGACCGTGACCGCAACCGTATCCGCGCCCGCGCTGCCTTGATTGCCTCGCCCTCGGACACCACCGAAGTTGGCCTTGGCATGGCCAGCGGCGGCGATGATCCGGTTTCCACCAACCAGACACTGGGCGGCGGTGGCTCCACCAAGGATCTGCGCCTTGATCTGGCGTATTTCAAGTGGACGGGACTGGAAAACACCTATGTCACAATGGGCAAGTTCAGCAACCCATTCTACCGACCACAGAAGAGCGGCCTGATCTGGGACGGCGACTTTCGCCCTGAAGGTCTGGCCCTGGGCTGGAAAGGCGACATCCTGTTCGCGACAGCGACCTACAGCTTCCTCGAGAGCGACAGCAAAGAGGATGACGACGTGATCTGGGGCGGACAGGTGGGCGCGAGCTTTGATCTGGGCGAGAGTGTGACATTGACAGCGGCGCTCAAGTACCTCGACATCCCGACCAAAGGGCGCAGGGCATTGGATCCAGACGATCCTGACTTCTTCGGTAACTCATCGACTGTCGTCGGTGGTGAGGACGTCTACGCGTTTGATTACAACCTGTTCAACGGCTCGGTCGATCTCAGTATGCGTGTTGCCGACATGCCGCTCAGTATCTACGCCGACTACGTCCAGAATGAAGATGCCGATGACCTCGACACGGGCTATATCGCCGGCATAAAACTGGGTAAAGCGAAGAAGAAGGGTAGCTGGCAGGTGCAATACCAGTATCAGGTACTGGAAGCTGACGCGACACTGGGGCTGCTCACCGATTCTGACTTCTCGGGTGGTGGAACGGACGGGGAGGGCCATAAATTCGGCGTCAAGTATGCGCTGGACAACAAGTGGTCTATCGGAGCAACCTACTTTGACACCAGTACCGGGGTAGATCTTGGCAGCGATGCCGACTACCAGCGCCTGATGCTTGATACGGCGTTCAGTTACTAGTCTCCGTAACCGACACCCGGGAGGCCCATTTTGGCTGTCCCTGGTGCTGCTGCGAGTTGCGCCTCTGAGGCGCAGCTCACAGACTTGCATCAACATCGCGCTCGGGTACAATGTCGCGGCCTTGAGTTGAAGGCACAGCGTCCCCTTCGTCTAGTGGCCTAGGACACTGCCCTTTCACGGCGGTAACAGGGGTTCGAACCCCCTAGGGGACGCCATATCCCGTGCCGAATTCTTAACGGTACAACAAGCACAAAGCCCGGGCACCACCGGGCTTTGTGCTTTTTTGGGCGCGCGCTGGCGTCGTCGGCTGTTTGCGGCCGCAGGCCATGGCAAGTGAAGGATGCGGGCGAGCGCGGCCATGAGGAAAATGCGATGAGCCGTTACTGGAGCGAGTTGGTAAAAAACCTTACGCCGTACGTACCCGGTGAGCAGCCGGGTACCCGGCCCGTGATCAAGCTCAACACCAACGAAAATCCCTACCCACCATCGCCCGCCGTGCAGCGTGCCGTGGCCGGCGTTTCGATCGAAACGCTGCGTCTATATCCCGACCCCCAGTCCACACAGTTGAAGGATGCGATTGCCAGTCGTTCAGGCCTCAGCCCGGATCAGATATTTGTCGGTAACGGTTCGGACGAGGTGCTGGCGTTCGCGTTTATGGCGCTGTTGAAGCACTCAGCGCCGCTGTACTTCCCCGACATCACCTACAGCTTTTACCCGGTATGGGCCGACCTGTGTTCTATCCGATACAGCGAGGTGCCGGTAAAGGCAGATCTGGGCATTGATGTAGCGGCGATACCCGGCGAAAACGGCGGCGTCATACTCCCCAACCCGAATGCGCCTACCGGCATGCTGTTGCCCCTGGAAGCGATTGCCGGTTTGCTGCAGCGCTGCCGGGACTCTGTGGTGGTGGTTGACGAGGCCTATATTGATTTCGGTGGCGAGTCGGCGCTCGCCCTGATTGAGGACTACGACAATCTGCTGGTCGTGCAGACGTTGTCCAAATCTCGCTCACTGGCGGGCTTGCGGGTTGGCGTTGCCATGGGCAACGAACTACTCATCGAGGCACTGGATCGGGTTAAAAACTCCTTCAATTCCTACCCACTGGACACGCTGGCACAACGCGCTGCGTTGGCTGCGATTGAGGATGAAGACTACTTCAGTGCAATCTGTGCGCGTATCGTTGCTTCCCGCCAGCAACTCAGTGCCCGCCTGGAAACACTGGGGTTTGAAGTGCTCCCCTCCAGTGCAAATTTTGTTTTTGCACGCCACACCCAACGCGATGGGGCAGAGCTGTTTCAGCGACTGAGGGAGGAGGGCGTCCTGGTGCGGCACTTTGCACACGAGCGGATACAGCAATTCCTGCGTATCAGCGTTGGCACGGATGCGGAGTGTGATGCGCTGATCGACGCGCTGGAACGGATTCTCGGCTCTGGCTAAGCCTTCGCGCTAGCGCTTGCGAAGAATGACGCTGCCGATACTGTAGCCGGCACCGAAGGAGCAGAGCACACCCAGGTCGCCCGCAGAAAAATCCGCGCGGTGTTTATGAAAGGCGATCACCGAGCCTGCGGAACTGGTGTTGGCATACTCGTCCAGGATGGTGGGCGCTTCGTCTTCCCGGGCATCCCGTCCCAGCACCCGGCGTGAAATAAGCTGGTTCATGCTCAGGTTTGCCTGGTGTAACCAGAGGCGTTTCAGTTCGGCGGGTGCGATATTGTTTGCCTGCAGTTGCTCTGAAATCTGCCTGGCAACTTCGGGACAAACCTCCTTGAACACCTTGCGACCTTCCTGCACAAACAGCTTATCGGGTTGGCCAATACCGGATTCGTCGGCACGGTTCAGAAAGCCGAAGTTATTACGGATGTTGTTCGAATAAATTGTGCGCAGTTTGCTGTCGACAATTTGGTACTGATCTTTGCCCTGCGCGGTCTCTTGCTGTTCAACGATGACCGCTGTGCATACATCGCCGAATATGAAGTGCGAATCCCTGTCGCGAAAGTTGAGATGGCCGCTGCATATTTCCGGATTGACTATCAACACGCAGCTGGCACTGCCAGTAAGCACCGCATCGCGGGCCTGCTGTATGCCGAACGTAGCTGATGAGCAGGCAACATTCATATCAAAGCCGTAGCCTTCAATTCCCAGTGCATCCTGGATCTCAACTGCCATGGCGGGATAGGCGCGCTGCATATTGGATGCCGCGACGATCACAGCATCGATATCCGAGGCGCTTTTTTCAGCCTGGGCCATCGCTTCCCGCGCGGCCTGTACCGCCATCTCGCACTGCAGTGACTGCGCTTCGTTCGGGCGCTCGGGCAGGTTTGGCACCATGCGCTGTGGGTCGAGAATGCCGGCCTTGTCCATGACATAGCGCGATTTAATGCCGGAGGCCTTCTCGACGAAATCGGCCGAGGAGGGCTGTAACGCCGCGATATCCCCCGCGGCTATAGCGTCAGCGTGTTCGGCGTTGAACGCCTCGACATAGGCGTTGAAAGACTCAACCAACTCTTCATTGCTGATCGATTCGTGCGGCGTAAAAAGGCCGGTACCACTGATGACGATGTCGGACATGTGAAGGCTTTTCTCTAGTCAATCCGTTAACTCGCCCTACGCTGGTGCAGGGAACGGGGAGTAAAAAAGGCCGCAGCGCGGCCTTTGAGCGATGGTTTTTAATTTTCCAGATTCATTAACGCTTATCCAGTGGCACGAAATCGCGCTGTGCATAACCAGTGTAGAGCTGACGTGGGCGGCCAATGCGGTAGCTGCCGCTGATCATCTCGTGCCAGTGTGCAATCCAGCCCACCGTGCGTCCCACTGCGAATATGACAGTAAACATGCTGGTCGGAATGCCAATGGCCTTCAGGATGATGCCGGAATAGAAGTCGACATTGGGATAGAGTTTTTTCTCGATAAAGTACTCGTCGGACAGCGCAATCTCTTCCAGCTTCTTGGCAATTGCAAGCATCGGGTCATTCTCGATGCCGAGTTCGGCGAGCACCTCGTCGGCGGCCTCTTTCATGACTTTTGCGCGCGGATCAAAGTTTTTGTAGACCCTGTGACCAAAGCCCATCAAGCGGAACGGATCATCCTTGTCCTTGGCGCGGTCAACGAATTCATCGATGCGGGAAACGTCGCCGATCTCCTGCAGCATCTCCAGCACTGCCTCGTTCGCGCCGCCGTGCGACGGCCCCCACAGCGCGGCAATGCCGGCGGCGATACAGGCAAACGGATTGGCGCCCGAAGAGCCCGCCAGCCGCACAGTAGAAGTCGACGCGTTTTGCTCGTGGTCTGCGTGCAGTAAAAAGATGCGATCCATTGCCCTGGCCAGCACCGGGCTGATCTCACT
>JAUHYL010000055.1 GCA_030426545.1 Gammaproteobacteria bacterium | reverse complement strand
TCGATATAGCCGCAGCCCAAGACAGCCGGTTGGGAAACGCGTGAATAACAGGGACTGGGGCTCCAGGGGAAGGGCGCGAAGCCAATATGTTCATGACACACAGGCACGTCCGGCACGGTCGACACCATAATCGTAGACCCGGGTGCGAACGGCCCGGAAGTTGTACCTGAAAGATATTCACTGGTGTTAGGGCAGGCGCCCACGCGCTCCCCCTCTGCATTTTCACAGGGCGGCAACGGCATGCTGGGTGGAGACTCTGCCAGTGCACCGAACGGTGCAAGCAGGACTAGAAACAGGAGGGCTCGAAGGGTCGCTGCGGTCGACTGCTCGGACGCGGGAAAAGGCATTGGGGGAACCTCCCTGCCAATGTCTGAAAGAATCCGTTAATAAATGAAGCTGCTTTTATTTCCACACAAAATATGTGCCATAAAATTATGATTGGTTGTTTTTCAAGCGGTTATCCCACACCGGAGTTCACGGAACGGGGTGCGAATCGAGAAGTCGTAAAAAAAACTGACAGAGGAAGCCGTGGGCCGATCAGGAACCGGCGTTCAAAAACTCCATCGCCCGCGCGCGCTGAAAGGTGATGCAGGTCGAGTCCTCCGGAATTTTATCCAGCGGCTCCTGCACCAGGGCCGGCGTGATATTGGCCTCGGTCGCCGCTGCGCGCAGCGCATCGAGATCAAAGTTGTAGAGCCTGGCCGCGTTCTCGCCCAGCATCATGCGCACTTCGTTTTCTTCAAGTTCGGAGAAAGCGAAGCGCATATTCTCCCGCGAGTAGGGATAGCAGCCTTCGTAGTGCGGGTAGTCATTGCCCCACAACACGTGGTCGACACCGACGACATCACGGCCTTTCACATCCGCGACGGAGGGGAAACTGGCGCCGTACCAGCAATTGCGCCTGGCATAGAAGCTTGGCGGTTCTTTCAGCGCCGGATCTTTTGAGGTATCAATCTCGCCGATGTAGCCCGCCTTCCAGGCCATGTACATAGCGTCCATCTGCTTCATCAGCTTGGGCGCCCACGCGCTACCGGATTCGGTGAGTATGTAGCGCAATTTCGGGAAACGCTCAAACACGCCGCCCATAATCAGGTTGGTGAAGCCACGCTGTACGTAAAACGGCATCTCCATCGCCCACAGCGCTTTGGAGCCCTGCGCTTCGCCGTAGTAGGGCGAGCCCTGCCCGGAATGCTGATTAATGACGAGGTCGCAGTCCTGAATCGCTGCCCACAGGCGATCGTAGTGCGGGCTGTTTAATGGCTCGAGATGAGTCTCTGAAGGCGAAGGCAGGGGCAACAGGACGCCACCGCGTAAACCGTGGTTGGCGATCCACTGCACATCTTCAATGGCGTCCTCCACGTTGTTCAGGTGAATCAGGCCAATGCCCGCGCGTTGCGCTGGCGCCTCGGCACAAAATTCCGCCAGCCAGCGATTGTGTGCACGCATGCCGGCCAACTGCCGTTCGTAGTTGGCCACCGAGGGTGGTGGTGACACGTGGAAAGCGTCAGCATAGAACGGCGGCACGGTGTTCGGGAAAATCACCTCGCCCACAACCCCATCACCCAGCAGGTCAGCCAGGCGCATTTCGGAGTTCCAGTTCTTTTCCTTCTTCTTGCTGACGTGCCCCTCAGCGGATCGCTCGCGTGCCGCGCTATTGCGCGCGTCGCGCCAGGCATCGAACTCTTCACGGTAGGCTTTATCGAGGTATTCGCGGTAACCCTGCACGGAAGCCCCGGCATGGGCATCTGCGGTGATGACGATGTAGGGGTCGTTGCTCAAGGGCTACCCTCCCCCGTTTAGGGATAAAACTGCTGGTAGTACTTGCGAATGGAGTGGATAGGACCGTCGCCGTCACACAAAACCGGGTTCTCGTGAAACTTCTTGTTCTCCCAGATCGGCACATCCTGGCTGTGCTGGCGCGTAACCTCGGCGATGAACGCATCACCCAAAGCCTGCGCTGTTTTCTCATCACCGTCGATCACCCGGAAACGAAAGCGAATCACGGACTCGTGCAATTCTTCATCGATCGGTGTGCCGGTGATCACCAGCAGCGTCTCGCCGATGCCTTCGAAACGCGTGATGCCGATGCTGCCACCGTGGGATTCAATATTGACGCTGCCCTTCAGATCACCATCGGGCGTGGTAAACGTAAGGCCCTGGTAGGCGCGCATAATGTGCTCTTCAAAGGTGAAGGTTTTATCCGGTATATCGGGTGTGCCATGCACGTAACGGAAGTGCGCTGAATCGACCACGTTCTCCGCCATCTCCTGGGGATGACTGCGCACCTGCGCTGTGTGATACACGATATCGAGCCAGCCTTCTGCGGCCGTCAGATCCGGTATCTCCGGCACTTCCCAGTGTGGCGCCTTGCCTTGGGGGTGATGCCAGATAAAAATGATGCCGTTCTTTTCGCTGACGGGGTAAGTGCCGATACGCGCTTTCGCGGGAATACGTTTGGCGTAAGGCACTTCAACGCAGGCTCCGCTGCCATCAAAACGCCAGTGATGGAAAGGACAGCGGATACTGTCACCCACCACCTCGCCGCCAACGCCCAGATGCGCACCCAGGTGCGGGCAGTAAGCGTCGACCACGCAGGCCTCGCCCTCCTCCGTGCGGAACAAGACGAAATCTTTTCCAAGGTAGTGAAGAGACTTCACTTCACCGGCCGCCAGGTCTTTGGATTCTGCCACTCGGAACCAGCCGAACGGCATGGGCAGCGGGATTCGATCGGTCATGCGGGGAACCTCAAACTCGCGGCGAAGGGACAAAACCACCTGCGTTACATGGCAAAATTATAGCCGAACTCACAGGTGCCCTCTATCTTTTTAAGACAAGTGTCTGATGATAATATCCAGCGCACAGTATCGGCATTATCCTCCCCGCTTCCCCGACTACCCGGGACTGCCTTCCTGGCCACGCGAGCCGGGACATTACCGATCAATCGCGGGGAAGGCAGACTGCACCCCGGGTTCTCGACAATTCATACGACAGCCGCAACAGGATCAAGGTAACTGCTCATGAACAAGCCCTGGATGATGGGAATTGATCTAGGCGGCAGCGGTGTTCGCTGCCTGCTGGTAAACGCAGACAGCGATCAACGCATCGACGCTTCACGCCCATGGCAATTCACCCCTGCCCCCGGAACCTTCGGCACAGGCTACGACCTCGACCTGGATACCCTCTGGGCGGCCGTGGGTGCGGCATCCAGGGATGCGATGGCCAGTGGCAATATCGCACCGGGCGACGTCGCCGCACTCGCCGTTTCCGCGATGCGCTTCAGCACGGTGGTTCTGGATAAGGCAGGCAGCGTTTTACTTGCGACACCCAACATCGATGCACGCGCCGCCGGCGAGTCGTTCGACATCGCGCTGCAGTGGGGTGATGAACTGCTGCCCGGCACCGGCTCCCCCGCCCTGCCGCTGCACACCAGTGCGCGCCTGCTGTGGATGAAAAACCAGGCGCAGGATACGTTCGACTCGATCGCGACGGTCTACGGATTTGGTGAATGGTTGACCGAAAAATTGTGTGGCGTGCGTACCATTGACGCGTCGCAGGCGAGCGCCAGTGGTTTGTTCAAACTCGCGCAGCGCGAGTGGGACTGGCATCTCATCGACGCGATGGGCCTGCCACGCGAGGCTTTTCCACCGGTTGCCGACAGCGGCGCCGCCCTGGGCACACTGCACGACGACGCCGCTGCCCATCTGGGCCTGACCACCGAAGCGCTGGTTGCCGCTGGCGGCGCAGATACACAGTGCAGCCTGTTGGGCGCCGGTGCGGTACACAGTGGCGACTGTGTGGTGGTGGCCGGTACCACGGCACCCGTGCAGCGCGTTGCGGATGCACCCGTCGTAGACAGTACGGCAGCCATGCTGGGCGCCCACCACGTGCTGCCCGAACGCTGGGTGCTGGAAAGTAACAGCGGCCCGATGGGCGACTCGATTACCACAATGGCCAACATGCTGTTTCCCGAATCGCGTCAACCCGAGGCACAGTTGCTTGCGGAAGCGGATCTCTCCGAGCCCGGAGCGGCCGGCATGCTCTCCACCTTCGGCGCCGAGGTGATGAACATGGGGGCACCGTCCATGCCCATGGGCACGATTACGCTCAGCCACATGGGATGTACCGACAATGCACCGCGTCGCCACCTGGCACGGGCAGTGGTAGAGGGATGCGCCTGCGCCTTACGCGCTAACCTGCAACGCGTTTATGATGCAAGCGATGAGACGCCGGAGCCAGCGGTGCTGGCGGGAGGAACCATCACGCTGTGCGGCGGCCTGTCGCGCAGTGACAGCTTTGCACAACTGCTCGCCAACGTAACCGGGTCAACCTTGGCTGTACCCGAGGTATGGCAGACCAGCGCACTGGGCGCCGCCATGTGTGCCAGTGTTGCGGCCGGTGCCTGTACTGATCTGGCCAGCGCTGCCGCGGCGCTGGGCGGCCCACAACGCACGTTCACACCCCGTGACGAGCTGCTTGAACAGTACGATCAACTCTACGCGACCTGGAATCGACTGCGCGAGGGAGCGCAAAACGCCACGACACCGGTGGCGATAGACCACCTGCTGCCGCGGGTACTGCGCGAGCCGGACGCCGCTGCCACGGCCCACCGGGCCTCACAGGCACCGTTGAACGCCCTGGTCTCTGCCTCTTTCGGTGACGAGGCGCTGACCGCGCTGCGCACACGGATGAACGTTGAGTACGCCAGCTTTCGCGAATCGAAGCGCCTGCTCACCGGCCCCGACCTGGTAGCTGCATTGCAGGGCAAGCAGATTTTTGTCACCGAAGTCGATGTGGTGGACGTCACCGCACTGCAGGCACTGCCGGATCTGCGGGTGATTGCCGCCTGCCGCGGTGACGCGGTCAACGTCGATGTGGAAGCCTGCACGGCGTTCGGCATACCGGTGCTATTTGCACCCGGGCGCAACGCGGTGGCGGTGGCCGATCTGGCGGTGGCTTTTATGCTGAACCTGGCGCGCAAACTGCCCGCAGCGAGCCAGTTCCTCGGTCAGGAGGATTGCAACGCTGGCAACATGGGCAAAATGGGGCAGGCGTTCAATCAGCTGCAAGGGGTTGAGCTGTGGCACAAAACTGTCGGCCTGATCGGCCTGGGCGCGGTCGGCCGCGCAGTCGCCAAACGCCTTGCCGGTTTCGAGGTGGAGATCCTGGTCGCCGATCCCTTCGTGAGTACCGAGCAGGCCGCACTGGCGGGGTGTCGCCTGGTGGAACTGGACACCCTGCTGGCCCAATCGGATTTCGTCAGCCTTCACGCCGCCGTCACCAGTGAAACCACCGGTATGCTGGGCGCAGAGCAGTTCGCGGCGATGAAGCCAGGTGCGTTTTTCATCAACACGGCACGCGCCGCACTTATCGATGAGCAGGCGCTGGTAGACGCGCTGGAATCCGGCGCCATCGCCGGCGCTGCCCTGGATACCTTCGCGGTTGAACCGCCGGGATTCGACCACCCGCTGGTGCGCAACCCCAACGTCATCGCCACGCCTCACTCCGCGGGCAACACGATGGAAGTCGCGATTCACCAGGGCGAACGCGTCTCCAACGCTCTGCTGCAACTTGCCAACGGTGAACGCCCGGACAATGTACTCAACCCGGCGGTGCTGGAGGGGTTTAGCTGGGAGCAGCCACGACGGGAGCCCACCGGGGAAGAACTCAAGCGACTTGCCCAAAGCAGCGGACCGGCGGTCACTGATTTGCAACGCGACGCCAAAGCCACAAAAGCCGACTCCGCCAAACGAGCGACCGACATCGCAGCACCCGCGGAGATCGTGGAAAAAATGCGCGCGATTTTGCAGGCGTTCTGCACCGGCCTCGCAGAGGACGAAGCCGTCAAAGCCTTCAGCGCCGACAAGGACGTCACCCTGCAGTTCAATGCCCACGACCTGGGCCTCGCGTTCTACTTCCATCTCAACAACGGCGCGGTAGACAGCAGCCTGGGAGAACCTGCGCACGGCGCCGAGGTGCAGCTGGAAATGCGTGGCGAAATTCTCGACGGCATGTTCACCGGCACCATCGACACTATGGAGTGTGCCATGAACGGCGAAATCTCCTTCATGGGTGACGCCGCCAAGGCCATGACGCTGCAACACATGAACGCCGACATGGAGCGGCTGTACAGCGCCGCCCGCGATGCGGTCGGCGACCCCGGCGATCTCGCCAGTGTGCCCCGCCCCGGTGAAGCGGGCAGCGCGCCCGCCGTAATCGTGCCGGGCGACCCGCGCGAGGACCTGGTGAACATCATGCAGGAGCTGTACGAAGCGCAGGTGATTACCGCGACCGGTGGCAACATCAGCGTGCGCATTCCCGACACAGAGGACGAGGTGTGGATCACGCCGAGCCGCCTGTTCAAGGGAGATCTGAAGCCTGAAGTACTGGTGCGCATCAACCTGCAGGGCGAAAGCCTGGACCGGGGCGCACGCTCCCCGTCCTCCGAGTGGTGCATGCATACGCGCGTGCTGGAAGTGAAGCCGGAGGCGACCGCTGTCATCCATGCCCACGCGCCCAACGCCACGATTCTGGCCAACACCGGCCTGCCCTTCCTGCCCATCTCCACCGAGGCCGCGTTTTTCGGCAACATTCCGCGCATTCCGTTTACCATGCCTGGCACACCGGAACTGGCCGAGGCGGTTGCCGGTGCCATGCAGGATGAATGGGCAGCGCTACTGATTAACCACGGCCTCATCGTGGGCGGCCGCACCCTGCGCCGCGCGGCCGACATGGTGGAAATCATCGAGCGTTCGGCGGAAGTGATTCTCGGCTGCTACGCTGTCGGCAAGGAGCCGCCGGTACTACCGGCGGATGCGGCAGCACATTTTCGCCGCCTTGGCGACGTGGTTGCCTGAGCAAGGGCCAGGTCGCGATATAAGGGGAACGACGATGAACATTCAGCGCCTCTCACACATCGGTATCTGCGTCAGCGACCTGCAGCGCTCGGTAACGTTTTACCGCGAGGCGCTGGGCTTTGCCGAACTGTCGCGACTGCAGGTGGAAGGAGAGCAATCGGAGACGCTGCTTGAAATCCGCGGCGGCAAACTCGAGGCGGTTTACCTCGAGCGCGACGACACACGCATCGAACTGCTTTACTACCCCGAAGCAGGTGTGATTGACATCGACCCGCCACCACCGATGAACCGTGTCGGGCTGAGTCACCTGTCTATGCGTGTCGCTGATATCGACCAGGCAGTGCGCGACGTCGAAACCGCAGGCGGCCATCTTATGGGTCACACGCGCGTGGACAACGCAAAGTGGGGAACGCATGCCGCTTTTGTCACCGACCCGGACGGCCTGCGCATCGAACTGCTGCAGGCGCCCGGCGATCCCGGCGCTTTACCCGGCAGCTGAACCCCGCACCGCACTACCGCAACGACCAAAGAGAGCCCGCGCCAGTGAAAACCGTAGAAGAGATCGAACAGGAACTGATAGCACCCGGCGGCGCATTCGAAATCGTTCGCGAAAACGTGTTGGGCGAGGACATCAAGGTCTTCAAGGATCGTAACCGTTCACTGCGCGAACTGCTGGAAAACTCGCTCAATCACGCGGACAGCGAGTACATCGTGTGCGAGGGTCAGCGCATTACGTTTGGCGAGCACTACCAACGGGTCTGCTCAGTGGCACACACGCTGCGCGATGTGCACGGTGTGAACAAAGGGGACCGCGTAGCTATTCTGGCGGACAATCACCCCGAATGGATTATCACTTTCTGGGCGAGCATGAGCATCGGCGCGATCTGTGTCGGCCTGAACGGCTGGTGGCAGCGCGAGGAAATTCTCTACGCGATTGCCAATTGCGAACCGAAACTGCTGATAGGTGATCGCAAACGCCTGGCCCGTGTAGCGGATGATGATCTGCCCTGCACCGTCACCTGTATCGAGGACAATTTCGCGCAACTGGAACAGGTGACTGCGGACACACTGCCGGACTGTGAGATCGACGAGGATGATCCCGCACTGATCCTCTACACCTCGGGCACCACCGGCCGGGCCAAGGGCGCTCTCAGCAGTCACCGCAACCTGCTGACCTTCTTTTCGTCCACCGTGTTCAGCGGCCTGCGCATGATGATGATGGAGCTTGAATCCGGCAAAGGGCCCGGAATGGGCAGCCTACCCAACTGCGGCCTGTTCTCTGCGCCACTGTTTCACCTTTCCGGCCTGTTTACCGGCGTGATTACCAGCATCGGTGTGGGCATGAAGACGGCCTGGACGGTGGGCCGGTTTGATCCGGAGAAGGTCCTGCAACTGATAGAGCGCGAAAAGGTGACTACCTGGGCTTCGCTTGGAGGCATGGCGGCGCGCGTCATCGATCACCCAGACTTCGAAAAGTATGACGTATCCAGCGTCAGCCGACTCGGGTCTGGTGGTGCACCTACCTCGGAAGCCGCACAGAAGCGCATGACAGCAAATTTTTCTGGCACCAGCGGGAGTATGGCGGTGGGCTACGGGCTTACCGAATCCACTGGCGTCGGTACGCATAACTGGGGTGAGTTACTGGCCGACCACCCCGATTCGGTGGGCAGAGTATTTCCTGGCATAGAGATGAGTATTCGCGACGAGGCCAACAACCCGTTGCCCGAGGGTGAGCAGGGTGAAATCTGCATACGCGGCAGCTGTGTCATGCTTGAGTACTGGCGCAACCCCGAGGCAACCGCAAAGGCGATTGCCCCGGGACGTTGGTTGCGCACCGGCGACATCGGGCGTTTTGAGGGCGACCTGCTCTACATCAACACCCGCGCACGCGACCTGATACTGCGCAACGCGGAGAATATCTACCCCGTGGAAGTTGAACACTGCCTGGAGCTGCACTCTGAAGTGGTAGAGGCGGCGGTGTTTGGTGTGCCCCACGATGAATGGGGGCAGGAAGTCAAAGCCGTGGTCGTTCACGCCGTTGACGCAGCGCCTGCGCTGGATGAGCTAACGCGACACTGCCGTGAAAAAATCGCCGGGTTCAAAGTACCCACCACCTGGGAACTGAGCCACGAGCCTCTGCCGCGCAACGCAGCGGGGAAAATACTGAAGACGGTGTTGTCGGGCGAGGCTCAACAGCGACTTGCGGAAGACTGATTAAAGCCGCATTGTAGACGGCCCATGATTACGCACTCGACTGTTCAATTGATTCACGGCCCGCGTCGGCTCACCGTATGGTTTGCCCTTGTCCTCGCTGGCATCACGCTCGCCACAATGACCTACCCGACTACTGCGGCTAATCGGGCGACCGAACTGTTTGGCGACAACAGTACAATGGTGCGCCAAATCCGCGTTATCGATCTCGCCTCCGGCGACAAATTCAGCACTGGCTCCGGTTTCATCATCAGCCCGGAGGGTCTGATGGCGACCAACTACCACGTTGTTTCCTCCTACATTCACGAGCCGGAGAAATTTCGGCTGGAGGCAATTCTGCAGGATGACAGTGTGGAAACACTGGATCTCATTGCGGTCGACGTGGTGCATGACCTGGCAATTGTGACAGCCGGTACTGCGGTCGATACCTACTTTGCACTATCGCAAAAACCCCTGTCCAAGGGAGACCGCATCTACTCCATGGGCAATCCGCTGGACCTTGGTCAAACGATCATTGAAGGTACCTACAACGGCCTGGTCGAGAACTCGCGCTACCGCAAGATCCTGTTTTCAGGCTCACTCAATCCCGGTATGAGCGGCGGTCCCGCACTGAACACCAACGGCGAGGTGATCGGCATCAACGTTTCCAAGGGCGGCGAGCAGATTAGCTTTCTGGTACCGGTGGCGCATCTGGCCACACTGCTCAAAGACGCCCGGGCCGCGACAGACAGCACAGATTTTTCTACACGTATTGCCGCCGATCTAATGGCGGATCAGCAGCGTTTTTACGATGACGTTATCGCCAACATGAATAGCGAACGGGCACTCGGTGAGTTGCAGGTTCCAAAAAAGTTGCACCCATCGCTCAATTGCTGGGGGCACTCGGTGGATGAAGAGGATATTCGCTATGAGGCCACACATCAGCACTGCCAGTCTGAAGATGCCATTTTCGTTAGCAGGGAGATCTACCTTGGCAGCTTCCGGTACAGCTTCGAATTTGCAGAAACCGAAGAACTAAACCGCTTCCAGTTTTATAAACTGCTCGAATCACGCTTCATGCATCGACCCAGCTACGTTCACGCCGACGAAGACGAAATTACTCCCTACCGCTGCCACGACGACAAATTGAGCCTTGCATCGGGCAACTGGAAAGTCTCCACCTGTATGCGCAGTTTCCGCGAACTGGGTGGCCTGCTTGAAGTTTCCATGGTCATGGCGTCGCTGGACTATCCGGACAAAGCGGCGGTGGTAAAGGTTTCCTCCAGTGGCATCAGCCGTGAAAACGCGTTTCTTCTGTTGCGCTCTATGGCGGAGGCGGTAGCTTGGAAACGCTGATAGTACAGACCGGCATGCGCCACGGGCGCGTCGCAGAACTGGCGCGCAGCAGTATGGGGGTACTGTCGATCGGGCGCGGCTACGACAATGACCTGGTGCTAACCGATGCACACATCGCGCCGCGACAGATTCGACTTTTTCGCGACGGTGACATCTGGCGTATGGAGGTGCTGGACAACACCAATCCGGTTTTTCTCAATGATACTGTCGTCGACACGACGTTGCCGCAGGTCAATCCCGGCGATGCGATCACCATTGGGCGCACACGCCTGACCTTGCACTCGCCCGATCAACCCGTGGAGAAAACGCGCAAGCTGGTACTGGCCAACTGGCTTTCCGGTGGCTCTGTCGGCTTCCTTTTACCCCTGGCGGTACTATTGTTTGCGGCCGCTGTGGATTTGGTCGTGGTCTACCTGTTGCAGTCTACCGACCTGAAGTGGGGCGGGCTGCTCTCCGCTGCCATGCTGGGAATCGCCATCGCGCTGGGCTGGGCTGGGCTGTGGGCACTGGGCGGACGCATTATTCGACACCAGCACCACTTCGGACTGCAGTTGATCGCTACTGCCAGCGTGCTGCTGCTGGCCACGTTCATAGAACTGTCTGCTAATTTACTGGCGTGGCCGTTCCACAACGCCCAGGCCAGCGAGTTGCTGGAGTGGATCGCCTATTTTGCCTGGGTTGCCATTCTGCTTCACCTGAACCTGCTCATCGCTACCAACCTGATGCGCACCGGAATCGCTGCCGTTTTGCTGAGCGCCATTATTTCAGGCGGCCTCTACGCCTACTACTGGTTTGCCGAGAGTGACGTCGAGTACAACAACAGCGTACCGTCGTACTCATCCACGTTACTGCCGCCGTTGTTGCCTGGTTCCAAAGGAGCGAGTGCCGAGGAATATTTTGCGCGCCTGCAGAAGGAAGCCGGCAAACTCGGGAAAGAGAACTAGCGCAAGCTCAGTAATCGCTCAAACCGGCAAATCGATTCAGGTGGTAATGCTCATCCCCCAGCAATTGCTGCGCTACCCGTGCGCGCTTGAGAAAGAAGCCGATCTCTTCTTCATCCGTCATGCCGATGCCACCGTGCATCTGGATGGACTCATCGGTCACCAGCCGCAGGGTTTCAGACATCTGTACCTTTGCCCGTGAAGACGCAATGGCCAGTTGCTCCGGGCTTTCATCGGCGCAACGAAGCGCTTCCATCACCACCGATCGCGACATCTCCAGTTCGCAAAACATTTGCGCCGCGCGGTGCTGTAGCGCCTGGAAGGTGCCAATCAGAGCACCGAACTGCTCACGCTGCTTGAGGTAATCCAGTGTTCTCTCAAATGCCTCCAGCGCAGAGCCCAGCATCTCTGCGCTCAACACTGCATTGCCGCGATCTATCACCACTTGCAACGGCGCGTACCCCCCGTTGAGTTCACCCATCAGGCAGTCGGCATCCAGCAGGACTTTGTCGAACGTCACTTCCGCCATATTGCGGCTGTCTACCATGAAGCGCCGCTCCACGTTCACCCCGGGCGTGCCGGAGTCAACAAGAAACAGTGACAGGCCCTGCTCGTCGCGCGCGCTGCCGGCGGTGCGCGCCACGACCATAAACACGTCCGCCGTGTGGCCGTCGGCCACGTGACGCTTGCAGCCGCTGAGCAACCAGGCATCCCCTTCCCTGGTTGCACTGGTCGCGATATTGACCGGATCGTGGTGCGCACCTTCCTGCAACGCCAGCGCCGCCAACTTTTCACCGCTGACAAACTGCGGCAGCAAACGGGCTTTCTGCGCTTCGCTACCCACCAGGCTGAGGCAACTGGCGCCCAGAGCGATGCTGGAAAAAAGCGGGCTGGCGCTCAGCGTGCGGCCACTGGCCTGCATCACGACACCCAGTTCCTTGAAACCCAGCCCCAGGCCGCCGTACGTTTCCGGCAGAAACGTGCCGGTCCAGCCCATCTGGCACATCTGCTGCCATAGCTCGCGTGAGAAGCCGGTTTCGTCTTTGTCGTCGCGCAGTCTGCGCAGCGCACTCACCGGCGCTTTCCCGGCAAAGAAACTCTCTGCGCTTTCCTGCAGCAGGCGCTGCTGTTCGTCCAGGGCGAGTGACATGGCCCGCCCTATACCGCGCTGGGCAGGCCCAGGACCCGCTTTGCAATAATGTTCAACTGCACCTCCGAGGTTCCGCCTTCGATGGAATTGGCTTTGCTGCGCAACCAGCTTCGCGCCACGATGCCCTCGTCAAACACCTCGCCCTCCCAGCCCAGGCTGTCCATCCCCGCCAGGGCCAGCCATAACTCACGGCGCTGCTTGTTCGTTTCGGAGCCGTAGTATTTGAGCACCGACGAGGCAGGGCCCGGGTCACCCCCGCGTGCCATCTCGTCGCCAATCCGCTGCATCGTGAGCGTAAACGCCTGCTCCCGAATCTGGAATCGTGCCAGCTTTTGTCTCAATACGGGTTCTTTCAGCGTCCCCGCGTCATCGGTGCCCAGTGCTTCGACAGCGATCTGGGGCAGCGTTTTCTTTTTACCGCTGCGACTGCGACCCAGCGCCGCCGCCATATTGCGCTCGTGCTGCAACAGATACTTGGCCACCGTCCAGCCCTTGTTAACCTCGCCCACGAGGTTGCGCGCGGGCACTTCCACATCGTCAAAAAAAGTCTGGCAGAACGGCGATGCACCACTGATCAGCTGTATGGGCGACGTGCTCACGCCGGGCGAAGCCATATCAAACAGCAAGAAGCTGATGCTCTCGCGTTTCGGCGCGTTTGCATCAGTGCGCACCAGGCAGAAAATCCAGTCCGCCTTGTCCCCGTAGGAGGTCCAGATCTTGGAACCATTGACCACGTAGTGGTCGCCCTTCCTGATCGCCGAGGTCTGCAGGCTGGCAAGATCGGAGCCGGCGCCCGGCTCACTGTAACCCTGGCACCAGCGAATTTCCCCGCTGGCGATTTTCGGCAGGTGTTCCAGCTTCTGCTCTTCGCTGGCAAACTTAAACATGGCTGGCGCGAGCATGATAATGCCCAGGCTGGCCAGCGGCGGGCGACACCCCAGCGCGGCCATCTCCTGCTGCAAGACCCTGGCCTCGGCGCTGCTGAGGCCACCGCCGCCGTACTTTTCAGGCCATTCGGGCACCGTCCAGCCCTTCTCTGCCATGCGCTGCAACCACAGGCGCTGGTCTTCGCTCTGGAACTGCCACTGGCGGCCTGCCCAGCACACATCCTCATCGCTGCGCATGGGTGTGCGCATGGCGGGCGGACAGTTCTCCTCCAGCCAGGAGCGAACCTCTTCCCGGAACGCGTCAAGTTCTGACATGGTTACCTCTGCTACAGACAGGATGTGATCAAGGGTGCCTTACCGATGGACGCGGATACAGGCTTCAGTGGTTAAACTGTACTTTCAAATGAGACGGGCCACGGAAGGCAACGCCGCGAATCTTGCTAGGCTCGGAAACGTCCGGATCAAAGCGCAATCCCTGCAACCTGTCCAGCAGCACATTCAGCCCGATAGTGGCCTCGGTGAAACCAAAGTCCTTTCCCGCGCAATAGTGACGGCCATAGCCAAAAGCGAGGGATTTATCGGCCTTGCGGGTAATGTCGAAGACATCGGGATTCTCGAAAGCGCGTTCATCGCGGTTTGCAGACCCGATCAACACCGTCACCATGCTGTCGTCCGGTATGACAGTGCCGCCAATTTCGACCTCGCGGTTAGTCGCGCGCGAAACAAACTGTACTGGCGATTCCCAGCGCAGTGATTCCCACAACAACGGCTCGATCTTGCTGCGATCATTGCTCACCAGCTCGAGCAATTCAGCATCATTGAGCAGGGTGTGCAGTACGTTGCCCAGCAGATGGTAAGTGGTATCCGCGCCGCCGGTTATCAACAGGCGCAGGAAGCTGATGATCTCTTCGTCGGTCATCTTCTCGCCCATCACCTCCGCCTCGATCAGGCGGCAGATGAGATCACCCGTGGGGTTATTGCGCTTGTCCTGCACCACCGGGCCGAGATAGTCGCGCAAACACGCGGAGCCGTGCAGGCCGCGGGCCGGGTCCGACGCAACATGCGTAAGATCGATTCCCCACTGGTGAAAATCATCGACGTCTTCCTCGGGCAAACCGAGTATCTGCACGAACACGGAAAGCGGGTAGAGAAACGTGAAATCAGGTACGAGGTTGCTTTTGCCTGAATCGATAAACTTGTTGATCAGCCGATCTGCTGTATCTCGCGCGAGTTGCTCAAAATTGTCCCCCAGCGCCCGCGGGCGCAGCGCGGGTGTGATCAGGTTGCGATGCTTGAGGTGTTCCTTGCCGTTCATGCCGATGATGGTCTGCCCGAATACCATGCCGATACCGGGGTAGTCCGGGCTGTTGGATTTGTTGGAGAAGGTTTCGTCGTCGAGCAGCGCCTGCTGCGCCAATTCAAAGGACGCGATGTAGTAACCCATTCCCGAGGGCCCCACCGGCTGCTTGTCGCGCATTTCTCTGAAAATGGGGAACGGGTTTTCCACCGGGTCGATAGGACCCAGGTGAAGAAGCTGTTCAGGCGTAGTGGGCTGGACGAAAGCGGTCACGGGTGAACTCCCTCACGGGGCGCTGCATGCGCTCAGCATACCTGGTAACGGATACCCGGGTACGACCGCCCGGGGCGTAGCAAATCATCATGGAGACGTTGCCAAATCAGAATGGCAGAAAGATCAGGATTATTCAAGGCACCTGTCTGATAATAAACTTCGGCGCCTATTGCGCACCGTGTTTCACCGCAACAAACTAAATTGGCTCGCCAACATAACCCGCAAACTGCCGCGTCTCGATCGGAGTGACGCTATCAGGGCGCGGGCAGCGCATAGGCCACGAGGCTGTCTCCCGGTGTCGTGCGCATATAGGCGTGTCCACCGGCTGCGATCACAATGTACTGCCTGCCGTCATCGGCGCGGTAGGTCATCGGCGTCGCCTGGCCACCGGCAGGCAACCTGGCGCGCCACAACTCGGCACCGCTGTGCACATCGAAGGCACGCAGGTAGTTGTCCAGGGCCGCGCCGATAAACGCCAGGCCGCTGCCGGTCAGCAGCGCGCCGCCAGCGCTGGGAAAGCCCATGGTAGGAAACCAGGGGAACCAGGACATTCCGGGCACCATATCCCGCGGCGTACCCAACGGCACTTCCCAGTGCTTTTCGCCGCTGTCCAGGCTGACCGCCATGAGTGTGCCCCAGGGCGGTGCGATGCAGGGTACGCCAAAGGGCGACAGCAGAATCTCGTGACTGATGTAGAAGGGGGTGCCCTCATTAGGCGAGTACCCGCCGGTGTAGTCCCCTTCGGGGAGAAACGCGACGCTCTCCTTGCGCACCAGTTTGTTGTAGGTCACCACGTGATTCTGCGGCATCACCAGCAGGTTGCGCTGCGGGTCATAGGCCAACCCACCCCAGTTCTGCCCGCCCGCCACTCCCGGGTACTGGATGGAATAGCGATCCAGCGCGGGTGGCGTGTACATGCCGTCGTTGCGCGCCGCGCGAATTTTTTCACGGCAGGCGTTACGGTCGTAGAAGGTAAAGCCCCAGGCGTCGTCCTCATCCAGACCCAGCGGGTGCAGGGGCCGGGGGAAGGTGGGAAAGGGTTGTGTGGCGGCGCTGGTCTCCCCGGGTATCGCAGTTTGCGGCACTGCGCGCTCTTCAACGCGGTAGATCGGCTCGCCGGTTTCACGATTGAGTACAAACAGGAAGCCCATCTTCGTGGCCTGAATGAGCGCCGGTATGCTCTCACCGTTCTGCTCGATATCCAGCAACAGGGGTTGCGACGCAAGATCGTAATCCCACAGGTCGTTGTGCACCGTCTGGAAATGCCACACCAGCTCGCCGGTTGCCGCCCGCAGGGCGACCACGGCATTGGCGTAGCGGTTGCGGTCCACGCCGCCGGCATTGCGGTGTCCGCCTACAAAGTCCAGCCCGGGACTGCCAAACGGAATGAACACCAGCCCGCGCGCCTCGTCCACGGAAAAAATACTCCACGCGTTGGGTGTGCCCTGGTGGTAACGCTGCCCTGGCGGCGCACCCAGCGCTTGCGGTGACGGTGAACCGGCGGGTACCGGGTCGAACGCCCAGCGCAGTTCGCCGCTCCTTGCATCCCAGGCGCGGATGACCCCGGGAGCGGCGTCCGCGCGCTGATTGTCGCGCACCTTGGCACCCTGGATAACAAGATCCCGGTAAATCACGGGCGGCGAGGTCATCACCAGCTCGTTGCGCCGCACCTCTCCGGCGCCCTGCCGCAGATCGATAAACCCGTTCTCGCCAAAATCATCACACGCGCGGCCGGTGAGCCGATCAATGGCTGCGAGGCGGCCATCCAGCGTGCCCATGAACACACGGCTGGTGCAGGCCGCGCCGCCAGTGGAACGTTCATCATCGTGCCACAACGCCACGCCACGACACTTCGCCGTGCCGTCCTGCATATCCGGTTTGCTGTCGAACACCCAGCGCTCTTTGCCGGTGACCGCGTCGATGGCGAAGGCGCGACTGTAGCCCGAGCAGAAGTAGAGTGTGCCCTCGTACAGAACCGGCGTGGCGAGAAACGAGCCGGGCACCGCGTCGGGGCGCTGCAGCGTCGAGTCCCCGGTGCGGTATTCCCAGACACGCTCGAGATCGCGAACGTTTGCCGCGTTTACCTGCACCAGTGGAGAGTATTGACTGCCCCCTGCATCACCGCCAAACACCGGCCAGTCGCCCGCTGCCAGGGAACGCGCGGCCGACAACAGGCTCACAAGACCTAACAGCCAAAATAGTATGCGCCGCCGGCCTCGCAGGCGCTCGATCAGCGCGCCGGACGGCGCGGCTGTGTCCGCCGTGCCGCTCAGCGCTGAACGACCGCGGCCGCAGGCGCGCGCACAGGCCGCGTGCCGTTGAACAGCCCGGAAGCCTCAATGTCGGGTGCGCCGTCGGGGTCCAGCCGCGTTAATTTCGGAATCCCACCCTCAACGTGCCAGGCGGGACTGGAGGAATGGCTGGTCCACACGTTGCGCTCCGCGTCCATATCCAACTCACGGGTGTAAGTCACCAGCGTGGGCAGGGGATAGATTGTCCAGCGCTCCTGAGCTGGCTCGAAGCGGATCATGCTGTCGCTCTGGGTGCCGGTGATCCACACGTGATCGGTAGAGTGATCCACGAACACCGCATAGGGCACTTCGCTGCCAATCGGCTCCACGGGAATCACGTAGCGCTCTTTCCAGGCCATCTTCGCGGTATCAAAGCGGTGGATGCTGCCCTCGGCATAGCTGGGCACCCAGAGGTTACCGCGGGAGTCGAAGCGCAGGCGCCGCGGCGTCACAAAGGGCGTTTCTATCGCGGTCACTTCCAGCGTATCGGGGTCAATGCGCCCGATGTGGCTCATATTCAACTGGCTGAACCACACACTGCCATCCAGCGGGTGTATGTCGATGCCATAGGGCATGGGCATGGTAACGCCGTCCATCTCCGCCGAACGATCGTCGAGATCCAGCAAGTCAGCGTTGGCAATAAACAGGGGCGTCAACCAGGTGATCAGTCGCGTTTTAAAATCCGGAAACTTCAGGCGGATGAAGGTCTGCTTGCGCGTTTGTGGATTGAACATGCCCACGTGGTTGGTGGCAGTGATGGTGTACCAGAGCCGGCCCCTGTCATCGAAGCGCAGCGTATGCGGGTTGATGCCTTTTTCCAGGTCCACGATATCCCACTCTTCGGTGCGCGGGTCAAAGCCGGCCAACTGGTTGCCGCTGGCAAGCGTCAGCCAGATCACGCCATCCGGAGCCGTTTGTAACGAGTGCGGCGCGAGATACGTGGCGCGGCCGTTTTTTTCACCGCGCTCCATTTTCCAGTACACGCCGCCGGGTTTGTGATCGCCACGCGGTATATCGTAGGTTGTGCGCTCACCACTGGGGTTGCTGTCAAAACGAATGACGTGCAGTTGGTCCATGGGCCCGTCCACGCTCCAGATCGAGCCGTCCGGGTGATACACCATCAGATCGTGCTGCCCCGATTGCGGCCCGCCCAGATCCCACTCCTCAATGACCGCGCGGCGCACCGTTGCCGAGGGCACGGGCAGCGGACCCTGGTCGGAATCGTAGCGTGGCAACTTGGTCATCACGTTTTCCGGAGCGTAGGCGGCCAGGTAATAATCCGGCAGCGTATCGCGCAGACTCTGGGTGATGATGGCACTGCGCCGCCCCATGTCGAGAATGATGTCGTGCCACTGTTCGCGGCTGAACTGGCGCCGCGAGGTCAGCGGTGAGCCCTGCTGATGGCAGTAGGTACACTGCATCTTGAATTCCAGCAGATGGTCCCGGTTGTCCATCTCCTCCAGCACCAGGTTCATCCAGTAATTGCTGGGTAGCTGCTGGATCATGTCATCCGCGTCGGTGATGCGCTGCATGGCAACGTCCAGCCAGCGGCCATCGCGTGCAGGACGCTGACCTTCCATCACCACGTCCTCCCATCCCGCACGGCGTATGCGCACCTTGTACCCCTCTTCCCAGGGCAGCGGAGGCGTTAAAAACCGCCCCTGCTCATCCGCAAATACCGTCAGGGAATGGGATGGCTGGCCGTGAAAGAACGTCACCATGGCGCCGGCGACGGCGTCGTTGCCAGAGTGGACATGGCCATAGAAAAAACCCGCTGCGGCAAGCGCACGGCTTGCAACCAGCAGTCCGAACAGCAGCAGCGTCAAGCGGACAAGTGTGACCCGGATACCCATAACAACGCTCTTTCGTCATTGATGCGCGCAACGGTAGTTACCGCTACACCATTCTAGGGCACCGCTGGATAATGGCAACGCACGCTGTCCTGCGGGCCATGCCCGCAGGACAGCGTAGGATCACAAACTGTGACAAAGGCGGCCCGGCGCACTGCTGCGAGGTTGACCCGCAGGGTACGCCAGGACGTGGGACGATCAGGCGGCGGCGTCGGTGGCGCGTGCGTCCAACATCAGGCCCAGGGCCTTCTCCATCAACCAGCGCGCCTGGCCGACGTAGGCAAACGCACAGGCCTGCACCGCAACGTCGTTCCATTCATGCGCATCGGATGCAGCAACCTGGTCTTCCAGTAACGCGAGGTCCTGTACAAGATCGCTGATGAGCACACTGTCTTTCGCACTCAGCGCCTTTTCGAACTCCGCGACCTTCTCGACCTCCTGCTGATTGAACAGCCTGGGCCTGCCGGTCACAAGATCGCCCAGGTTTTCAGTGCCCGCGTCGGTATCGTGTGCATCGAACGCACTGCGCAGATACACCGCCAACCGGGCAGGATCCGGGGGAAAAGTATCCACGCTGAAGCCGCGCTCCGTGAGCTCATCGGACCAGCGACCGCCCTCACCCTGGTACAGCAGCAGCACGCGGTCAGTCTGCACCGCGCATGACAGGCTGTGCAGGGCCTGCACCTTCGCCGGGCTGAGCGTGGTACACGCCACCACCACGGCGTCCACCGCACCAAATTGCTCGATAAGATGCGCGTCCAGTTCATCCACGGCGCAAGGCGCCAGAATGGCATCGACGTTCATCAGGCAGCCCTGATGCTCATCCAGCCATTTGCAAAGCGGCTCGCCCACAAACGCAACGCGCGGCTTGCTCGGCAGCAGGGCCTCGTTTTTACTTTCCCCACGCGCGCGCAACATCATTTCCAGTGTGCGACGCTCCGATGCTGCGATCTCGCCGATACGGGCGCCCTTTTCAACCAGCGCTGCTACCAGCTGCAGGTGTTCCAGATCGGCCTGGGTATACTGGCGCCTGCCGGAGGCCGACTTGTGGCTCGCCCCCAACTGGTAACGCCGTTCCCAGATGCGCAGCGTGTCCGGCTTGATGCCTGTGAGTCGCGCGACAGTGCCGATCCCGTAAAGCGGGCGCGGCTGTAATTGTATTGTTCCCATAACTGTAACCTCCTGGTCGAAGATAATTACGCAGTAGAGATCAAGTCAGATGACAAAAAATGTCCGCAAATCGACCGGCATGCCAGGCGCTATTCTTTCGGACCGTGCAGGCAGCGCCGCAATCGCTTCATCCGCAGTGGGCAGGCGAGCGTAACAAGACTGCAAGCTGCCCCTGTGACACACTTGTCATTGGTCAGCAGCCAGCCTAAATTCACTACACATCTTGTGGGAATAGCAGCATGAGCGGTCAATCACCGGATAGCGCGACAAAACCCCTGTTGGGCATTGGTTCCTGCCTGGCGGGCAACGCCGTGCGCTACAACGGCGACAGCAAATCGGCGAACCAGCACGTGCGCGCTCTGAGCGAGCACTTCGACACGCGACCTTTTTGCCCCGAAATGGGCATTGGCCTGGGCGTCCCGCGCCCACCCATTCGCCTGGTCGGCGATGTCGACACGGTACGCATTGTCGACGTCGCATCCCACGAGCACGATTACACCGATAAAATTCAGGCTTTCGGACAGCAGGTTATCGATTCAGCGCCCCGGATGTGCGGATATATCCTGGTAAAGGGCAGCCCAAGTTGCGGCTATGAGCGTGTGAAACGCTACGCCGACGATGGGCGCCTGATGGGCTCGGACCAGAGCGGTGTGTTCACCGCTGCGCTGCATGCAATCGACCCCCTATTACCACTGGAAGACGACGGCCGGCTCAACGACCCCGGATTGCGCGAAAGCTTTGTCACCCGCGCTATTACCTATCACCAGTGGAAAACGCTGCGCGAATCGGGCCTGTCGGCACAAAAGCTCATTGCGTTCTACACGCGACACAAATACCTCGTCATGGCCCACCATGTCCCCAGCTACAAGGCGCTCGGCAGAATGCTGGCCGACGCCGGCAGCCAACCGCTTGAGGAACTGGCCGACACCTTCATAGCAACGCTGATGAACGCTCTGCAACAACGCGCCACACGACGCAGCCACAGCAATGCGCTGTTCCACATCTCGGGCTATCTCAAAAAGCGCATCACCGACGCCCAGCGACAGCGCCTGGCAACGCTGATTGAGGATTATCGAACCGGTAAAGTACCGCTGATCGTCCCCATCACCTTGCTGAAACACCACTTCGCCGACACGCCGGATGCCTACATTGATCAGCAGGTCTTTCTCGACCCCTATCACGATAGCCTGGGCCTGCGAAACCAGCTTTAAGAACGCGGTACATCAACAACCTTACGGCGGCCCCTGCAGCGCGACAACCATCTGCACAACACCCCTCAAAGCGCCGCGCTGTCGCCCGCCCACCCTGCCGTTACCCTCCCCGCGCGCACCCTTCCCCCATTTCCCTGGCAACATGGCCATCACTCCAAATGGCCCGACGGTGCCAGTCTTGCGGGGTGAGTATCTCAGCCTTCCGAGCCCCGCAAGACTGGCACCGTCGGGCCCCCTCCCCCACCCAAAAAAAAGCCCGCACATAAAGCACGGGCCAGTTCCTGGATGGGAGTCTTGAATCTCCAGTGTAATTACGCGCCCAAACCCGACACGGATCACACCCTTAGAACACTCAATCAGTCAAAAGAATAACGTTAATCAATGGACTACCATCAAACGTCACCGGATCAGGATCACGCGCAATGACCGTGTAGTTCACACCCGCATCCAGTGCCAGCGCAGCACCGCTGTCAAAAGCGACCACGGACTTGTCATCAGCCGCAGTTACCGTCACCCAGTAGGCGCCCGGCGCCAGTTGCAGCTGCCCGGTAGTCTCACCGAAGGCCAGCCCCGCGACTGCCGGTGCCTCGTCCGCAATGACACCGTCCGGCGTCAGGTAGATATCCACGGGGATTTCCGCTGCAGCAAGATAGGAACCGTGGATCACCTCGACTACGGCAGCCGTGGCCAGCTTGCGTCTGTCATCGACAGTGAGAATCGCCTCGATAGAGCTGTCGGCGAAGGATCCTACTGCGATGGCCGTGTAGCTCTCTGCAGCGTTGATGGTCAAATCAATGTCAATCGGCGCAATGCTGTTGTCCGCGTCAGCCGCGACCACCACGTTGTAAGTACCCGCGGGCGCCTCCAGATCCGAGTAGCTGCTTGCAGCGGCGAAAGGCACCGCGTCGAGCACCTCAGTGCCATTGACCAGGACGTCTACCGGCGGAGTATCGGCCGAGTTATGCACGACCCGCACAGCACCACCCATCGCTGCGTCCAGTACCTCCGAGGCACCTTCTGCGCCAATCGCCAGCAGTGTCACCGGGCTAGAACCCACGCCGTACGTGTTCTCCACGGCAGCAACGACCAACTCAGTTCCAGCTCCGAAGCTGAGCGTGCCACTGTCGAACACAACCGTTGACGTGCCCGCGGGGGTAATCCGCACGCGATACGCCGTGTCCGCCATCAGGCTCACCGGCCCGGCCGCATCACCAAACGCTGCGGTAATGGGGGAACCACCCTCCAGCGCATCCTCGGGAGCGGTCACGTAGACATCTACCTGCCCGACATCGGGAGCCGCGTGGACAACGGTGACTCGAACGTCTTCAATGCCCTGCTCTATATCCACCGGATCCAGGACCTGGGGCGCAATGCTCAGCCCGCCCTGGGCGTCCAACAGTTTGCCCACGGCCAGTACGTCCGTGCGTATGCCTTGCTGCAAATCCAGTGCAACAGGGCCGATAACGCTCAGTTCCGAGCCGTCTGGCAACAGACCGCGCACCTCAACGTCAACGGTGCCGGCCGCCAGGGGAATCAAGCCGGAACTCTGCTTGAACTCAACCCCTTCCAGAGCAAGCTCCCCGTCGACATAGACATTCACTGCCGGTGCATCCGGCGATGCGTGGGTAAGACGCAGTTGTGCCGCTTCCACCGCATTGTCGGAATCGTTATTTGAGTCTGAACAGGCGAACACCAGTGGCAGAGCCAACAGCATTCCCACTCTTTTCAACCATTGCATACCTTTCTCCTTAACTTGCTGCGTGAATCAAACGTGTTGGGGAAATTACGGGGCCCTGAAAAGATTGGATGATGTGGCGCCAACGCGCATAGTGGTAAGTATCCGGACAGAAACGGGACGACCACGGCGATTAAACCGTTTGCCCCTGTGCGGCGTAACAAGACACAAACGGGGCAATCATCGCGGAGTGCAACCAAGCCTATATGTCAGATGCAGAACCCATCATCTACTGGTTCAGGCATGACCTTCGCCTGACCGATTTACCCGGTCTTCACGCAGCCCTGGCAAGCGGGCGGCCCGTCTTACCGTGTTATGTGCTGGATGACGACTCGCCGGGTGAACGCCGCCTGGGAGGCGCCAGCCGCTGGTGGCTACATCATAGTCTGGCCGCACTGCAGCAGGATCTGGCGGAAAAGGGGGCACCGCTGCTGCTACTGCACGGCGACACACGCAAGTTGTTACCCGAACTTGCCAGGCGGGTGGGGGCGACCGACATCTATTGCAGCCGCGGCTACGAACCCTGGGCGGCGCAGCTGGAGCAGACCCTGTTTGAGTCACTGCAGCAGGACGACGTAACACTGAAGCGCTTCCCGGGTTACCTGCTGTTTGAACCGGAGAGTATTTGCAATCAATCCGACAAGCCGTTCCGCGTGTTTACCCCCTTCTGGAAACACTGCCTGAAGACTGCCACGCCGCGTGAACCATCGGCGCTGCCCTCGACCTGCAATTTCCAGGAGGGTGACTCCGAGAGCGTCACACTCAAGGCACTGGATTTGCTGCCGCAAAACCCCGACTGGGCGGCCGGCTGGGCCGATCTGTGGCAACCCGGTAGCGCAGGCGCGCGCAACGCATTGCAGGGCTTTCTCGCAGACGGCCTCAATAACTACCGCGATGAGCGCGACGTTCCCGGCAAAGCGTCCACCTCAAAACTGTCGCCGCACCTGCACTTCGGCGAGATTTCCCCGGTGCAGGTCTGGCACACCGTGAAACAGGCGACTGCCGGGCAGGCAGGCCCGGAATCACAGGCGCAGAAGTTTCTGGCAGAGGTCGGCTGGCGCGAATTCAACACGCACCTGCTCTGGCATTTCCCGCACATTGCCGAGGGCCCATTCAATGCAGCGTTCAGCGCATTCCCGTGGCAGCAGAATGCAGCCATGTTGCACCAGTGGCAGCGTGGAGAAACCGGCTATCCCATCGTTGACGCGGGTATGCGGGAACTGTGGCAGACCGGTTACATGCACAATCGCGTGCGCATGGTCTGCGCTTCATTCCTCACCAAGCACCTGCTCCTGCACTGGCGCCACGGCGAGCAGTGGTTTTGGGACACATTGCTGGATGCGGATATGGCGAACAACCTCGGTGGCTGGCAATGGTCCGCCGGTTGCGGCGCGGACGCTGCACCCTACTTCCGTATCTTCAATCCTATTTTGCAGGGTAAGAAATTTGACGGGAAGGGTGAGTACGTACGCCGCTGGATTCCAGAGCTGGCACAGTTACCTGATCGTTACCTGCACGAGCCCTGGGCAGCGCCAGCCGAGGTTCTTGAGACAGCAGCGGTGGAACTTGGCGAGACCTACCCGCAGCCGATCGTAGATCATGCCGAAGCCCGGCAAACCGCATTGAACGCCTACGCGGCGATGAAAAACGACGACGCCGGATAACACCGACCCAAGCTGTTGTTATCAACCAGAGCCCAGGCGATCTGTACGCCGCGCCCTTCAGTCTCAGGGTGCGATCAAACTGGAATCGCAATCCGTTGGCGCATTCACAGGATTACAGCGCGCCACAAACCCACCGGGTACCTGGGCGGTGTATCCCGAGTCATAATCGGGGTCCGCCACCACGTAGTCCGTGCTCACCGTGTGGCCACCACTGGCCCAGGCAGATTCCTGCAGCGAATAATCGCCCTCCCGCGCCTGGTAGGTATCCGCGTCAGCTCGCGTACGCACAATATAGCCTGCGTCCACCAGGTTGCGGATCAGTTGAAAATCATTCAGGGAGTTATTGACGTTGACCCAGGCGGCGTCCGGGTCTCCCACTGAGGAATTGGTAAACATCACACGCCCCGCCAGCGATGGATGGCCATCGAGATAGGCATCCCTGGCCGCGCTGCGATTGAGAAAGACAAACATAAAGCGGCCACGCGCCTCGGCCAGCGTCAGCCAGCCGCTATTCAGCACCGCCTGCTCCAGCGTGTCCTGTCCGCGCCGAATATCGTCGGGCACGATCAGGCGAGACGGCGCAAATATATCCAGAATTTCCTGGTCGATGGCGTCTACCTCGGCCGACCCAAACATGAGCGGTATGACAAAACCGAGGTCCAGCGGATCAGGGATTGCGTCTTCCTTGCCCTCAATCATCACGATAATCGGCAGGTGTCCGGGGTTGAGATCAGACCAGTCACGCATCTGGGTCAGGCAGAGTTTGAACGTGAGGCAGTGAGTTTCAAAGTCGATGTCCTGCACGTGCAACACTTTCATCCCCGGCTCATCCAACTCCGGCAGGCCGGATTCCGGATCCTCCCCCACCACCAACAGCCCGCGGCGCTGGGCATAAAGGCCACCATCGGGATCGGCAAACAGGTCCAGTTCAATCTGTCTGACACCGCGATCGAACTGCTCCGCCAGCGGCAACGCTGTGTATTCGAGCTCCAGCGCGGTCTCTGGATCAAACTGCGACAATACTTCGAGAATGCTCGCGCGCGGCTCGATATGGTAGCTGTTGTGGGTGCCCAGCACCTGTATCTGGTTCATGCGCAGCGTACGATCCTGCGCATTGCCGCTACTGTCGCTGCCATCCGAACAGCCACCCAGTGCCAGCCAGGCAGCGAGACCGACGACCCCCATCAACACGGCTGCTTTACTGCCTACTGTAGCGCGGAACCCGCTGCCCCCGGCAGGAGTGACGGACGTACCCTTGATCGTGCGTGTCATAGTGCGTTCACCTCGATTGGCTCACTGCAGTGTAGCCAAGTAACTCCTGCGCCCCAAGCCGTGATTGCGCGCGGCGGGCGCGACAGGGCATTATTTGATAAATCGTCAAATAACGCCATAATGTTTTCATAACGATAAATTGCTGACGAGCAAGACTCTCGATGCCCACGCTGCGCCACTATTCCGTGCCATTTCTTGTCACCATGTTGCTGTGCCCGGCGGCAACAGCCCGCGCGGCCAACGCCGTGCTGGAGGAAGTGATCGTTACCGCTCAGCATCGCCAGCAGTCCGCGCGCAGCACACCGATTTCGTTGTTCACCATGGACGCGGAGCAACTCGAGAAGCAGCGCATCAGCAGCATCACCAACCTCAATGGCCTGGTGCCGAACCTCACCATCGACAGCTTTCCCTCGAACAACCAGACGCTGCGCCTGTTTATCCGTGGTGTGGGACTAACGGATACCCAGATCACCCAGGACGCCGCGGTGGGCGTCTACCTGAACGGCGCCTATATTGCGCGTTCCACCGGGCTCGCCTTTGATGTCGCCGACCTGGAGCGCATCGAGATACTGCGCGGCCCACAGGGCACACTCTATGGCCGCAATACCACGGGCGGCGCTATCAAGCTGATCAGCAAGAAACCCGACACTCAGGCGTTCACCTTCGACCAGACGCTCAGCACCGGCAACAACGATCTGTTGCGCAGCAAAACCTCGGCGAATGTGCCGCTGGGCGACAACTACGCGGTGAAACTGGCCTATTTTTTTGAGGATGTCGCGGGTTTCACTGATAACAACGGGCCCGGCGGCGGCTGGGGTGACCGTAAGTCGAAAGGCCTGCGGCTGGACTTTCGCGCCGACCTGAACGAAACGCTCAGCATTGACTACGGCTACGATTCCTCAGAGATCGAGTATTTCAATCTGCCCACACAGGCCGTCACCCCCAGGGAATCCGGCTCGGGGTTACTCTCCATCGTCGGCGACATCGCCAGAAATTATATCCAGTACGACAACAACCGAATCAATACCCTGAATACCACCGTGCCTCTGGAACCCACCGACACCGGCATTGATGGCCACACACTGAACCTTGAATGGCAGGCAAGCGAAACAACCACCCTGCGTTCGATCACCGCGTTTCGGGAACTGTCGGACAAGAGCTACATCGACTTTGCCAGTGGCTCGGCAGAGGGCTTTCGCCTCGACTTCAACAGCGCCGTGATTGGTGCCAACGCGGGTAGCGCACGGCTGGACATCCCAGCGGTGCGGCCGGACCTCAAGCAGGAGCAGTTTTCGCAGGAGTTTCAGTTGCTGGGCAGCGCGGGCGAATCCATCGACTACATCGCCGGGCTCTACTACTTCGCCGAGGATGCAAAGGAGACTATCAACCCCACCCGCCACATATTCAGCGTCAGCCCGTTTGCCGGCGGCACACTCTACAACATTGGCACCGAGTACAACGAAATCGACAACGAAGCCTGGGCGTTCTTCTCCCAGGCCACGTGGACGCCGGCCATTCTGGAACAGCGACTGCACCTGACACTGGGCTGGCGGCACTCCGAAGACAAGCGCGATGCCGTGCGCCGGGTTGAAGACACGGTAGTCGTCGACCAGGACACCGCATTACTGCCGCTGCTACCGCCCAGCTTTTTCGACGTGGACACTGGCGACACCTACGACGACGACTCCCTCGCCTTCATCGCTGAATACGACTGGAGCGATAACATCAACCTGTACGCCAAACTGGCAGAGGCGTACAAGAGCGGCGGCTTCAACATCCGTGACCCGGACGAGACCGGTTTCAGCAACGGCTTCGACGAGGAGAAGCTGCGCTCGGTGGAGGCCGGCTTCAAAGGCGATCTTGTGCAGCGCATGCTGCAGTTGAATGTCGCACTGTTTTACCAGGAGTTCAAAGACTTCCAGTACAACTTCCAGATTCCCGGCACGATACAGGGCACCCGCGTTTTCAACATCGACAATGGTGAAATGAGCGGTGTGGAAGTGGAAGTGATGGCCATGCCCGCCAGCGGCCTGTTTCTGCACTTCAGCTATGCTTACATCGACAGCAAACTGGACGACGTACTGAACCCGTTTACCGGCGAATTACAGGCCGCCGACTTCGGTAATGCGCCAGAGCACACCTACAGCCTCGTCGTCGAC
>JAUHYL010000054.1 GCA_030426545.1 Gammaproteobacteria bacterium | reverse complement strand
TGTGTATATAGGCGCGTGACCACACCTGCCAGGGAGTGGGTTCGCGTTCACCCTGCCAGGTATCCACGACTTCCCTGGGCTCGATTTCATCGGTAAGGCTGTGAATCGCCGTCAGGATCTCTGCGCCTGAAACGCCGTCGATTGCCGCGTGATGGATCTTCAATACCAGCGCGAAGCAGTTCTCCGGCAGACCCTCCACCCCGTTCAGCCCTTCAATGACGTAGGCCTCCCACAAGGGCCGCTTCATATCCAGCCCCCGCGCCTGCAGCCGGGCCAGCAGAATGCAGAACTGGCGCCAGTCACCGGGCTTGGGCAGTGCGATGTGCCGCACGTGAAACTCGAGGTCGAAGTCTGGATCCTCTATCCAGTAAGGTGTGTCGAAGCCCATGGCACCACCGGCCAGTCGGCGGCGGAAGATGGCCGACTTGTGCAGGTTGCGCTCGAACACCGTGAGTATTTCCTTGAACCGCACCTTGCCACCCTTGCGGTGGGATTGGTCGTAGATGATGACCGGGCTGATATGCATGGGTGTTTCAACGCTCTCCTGCTGGATGAAGGCGTTGTCCAGTTCGGTCAGTTGTTCCATTACATCTGCTCCTGGTACTTGACGGTGCTGCTTGGTTGCCCGGGCGCGCGGTCTACCCGTGGCGGACGATGGGTTCATTATAGACCAATAGAGTTTTTATCCCGCTGCAGGCACTGCCACATATCTGCTATTGAAAACGCAACAGTGGCGTGTCGGCCACGCTTTGCCGGCGCGGTACGGACACCTGTCGCCAATTCAGGCGGATGAAAACGGGCGATCGAATTTAATGCTTTTTGGGGCTTGCAATCTGATTTTCAAACACTGAGTATATATACAGTAGTTTTGCTGTACAGCCACACAGGTCTCGGGCAGCAGTCGGACAGGTGTTGCAGTCGGACAGGTGTTGCGCAGAACGAAACCGTACAGGCCATAGCGATGATTGTAACAAGGCAGAAACGCAACACACTGCTGACAGAGCAATAACCCGGAATCAGTCATCGACGACCGGTACGTAAAGATCAGTCAATTGAAGGCAAGAATCTAAACACCAGCAACCGCGAGAGGGGACACATCATGGATGCAAACAAGGAAAAAGCACTGGACGCCGCACTGAGCCAGATCGAGCGCCAGTTCGGCAAGGGCACTGTCATGCGCATGGGCGATCGGGAACATGTCGCTATCCCGGCGATATCAACCGGCTCTCTGGGCCTGGACATCGCCCTGGGCATAGGTGGCCTGCCCAAGGGGCGTATCTGTGAAATTTACGGCCCGGAGTCCTCTGGTAAAACCACGTTGACGCTGCAAGTGATCGCTGAAGCGCAGAAGGCGGGTGGAACCGCGGCCTTTATTGATGCGGAACACGCCCTGGATCCACTGTACGCCGAAAAGCTGGGCGTACAGATGGACGACCTGATCATGTCGCAGCCGGATACCGGCGAACAGGCGCTGGAGGTGGCTGAAATGCTGGTGCGTTCCGGTGCCGTTGACGTACTGGTCGTGGATTCTGTTGCCGCGCTTACGCCCAAGGCTGAAATCGAGGGCGAAATGGGCGATTCTCATGTCGGCCTGCAGGCGCGCCTGCTGAGCCAGGCCATGCGCAAGCTGACCGGTGCGATCAAGCAGACCAACTGCCTGGTGATCTTTATCAACCAGATCCGCATGAAGATCGGTGTGATGTTCGGTAGCCCCGAGACCACCACAGGCGGCAACGCGCTGAAGTTCTACTCCTCTGTGCGTCTGGACATCCGCCGTATCGGTGCGGTCAAGGATGGCGACGAGGTAGTGGGCAACGAAACGCGGGTGAAGGTGGTGAAAAACAAGGTATCGCCGCCCTTCAAACAGGCCGAGTTCCAGATTATGTACGGCGCCGGCATTTACCGCATGGGCGAGGTCATCGACTGGGGCGTGAAGCTCAACCTGGTCGACAAGTCCGGTGCCTGGTACGCCTATAAAGGCGACAAGATCGGGCAGGGCAAGGCCAATGCCGCCAAGTTCCTGGGGGATAATCCGGCGGTTGCCCGGGAGATCGAAGACCAGATTCGCGCCCAGACCATGAATGCCCAACTGCCCGAAAAGGAAGCCGAGGGCGCAGCCGAGGATGAGGTGACGCTGCCCGAGGAATAGGGCAGGCCACCTGAGTTTTACACAGGCGTCGGGGACCCACTTCTCCCACTCTCGCGCCCCGGCGCCTGTTTTCTCCATGTCTTACGCTGACAAACCTGCCAACCCTGCTGATATCCGCCGCGCGGCAATGAACCTGTTGGCGCGCCGCGAACACGCTTATAAAGAGCTCAAGCAAAAACTGTGCAGACGCTTTGAAGACGAAGCGCTGGTCGACGAGCAACTGCAGCGCCTTGTCGATGAAAACCTGCAGAATGACCAGCGCTACGCTGAGAGCTTTGTACGCCAACGGGTTGCACGAGGGCAGGGTCCGCTGCGCATTGAACGCGATGCAAGGCTAAAGGGGATCACCGGCGATCAACTGCAGCAGGTCCTGGACAGTGCCGAGATCGACTGGCACCAGTTGGCGCTTGATGTTCTGCAAAAAAAATTCGGACTCAGTCCCGCCACCGAACTCAAGGAGAAATCGCGCCGGGCGCGGTTTATGCAGTACCGGGGGTTTCTGCAGGAGCAGTTTGATCAGCTCCTTTGACCGTACCGTGGATTCTGTTCCCGCGTCGCCACACTGACATTGACCAAACTGGCCACCGTCACTACTGTTAGGGAGCCCCTGCGAGAAAAACGGTTACGTATGCCTTCCTGTAATAGAGTGGTTGTATCGGCGTGTTGCATCGGTAGCGGCTCGGCAAGCTCGCTGCGGGCGATCGATCCAGCGCGCTTGAGCAGGCGTTTTCGTTGGCGGGTGTAGTGTTCTGATGTCGCGATCATTGCATTGGCTTGCCCGGTTCCTGCTGTGTGCCAGCTTTTCCCTGGTCAGCTTTGTACTGGGCCTCTGGATTGCCACCCTCGCCGGCGTCGGGGAAGGGCAGGGGCTTGCCGCAGGTGCCATCGTTCTGTTTAACGGGTTGTTGGGAGCGGTAATCGGTCTCGCCGTGGCGCTGTTGCTGCTGCGGACACTGAATGCGCGCCTGTTGCGCGCAGTGTTGCTGGTTGTACTGCCAGTCGGCGTACTCATTGCGGTACTTATCCTGGCCGGTATTCTGCGTTCGCGCTCGGAGATGCAGGCGCATCTTGCTGAAGCCTACACCCGCCTGCCTGCGTTTCGCCTGGCGCTCGCGCCGGCGCCGCCGTGGCGGGGTGAGCCAGTCCAGCGGTTCAGTGCCGACTGGGGGCGTCGGACGATCGACATTAGCGTCAACGGGCGCGAGTGCTCGTTTAGCCTCAGCGGCGCGCAGGCAGTGCAGCTGCTCACCGCACTGCGCAATACGGAGGGCGTACTGTACCGCCAGCCGCGTGCCTGCGATGCCTATCCCGGACCTGGCGAGTACCACATCAGTTTTACCATTCCCGAGGCAATGCCCCCGGATTCGGTGGGTGATCTGGCGCCTTCGGCGGACTGCTTGCGCGCCTATCCCGCACTTGGCGAACCACGAAGCGCCGCCGCAGCACTGCTGGCCAGCGTCGCACCCGGTGCAGATTGCCGCGTGGCAGATCAGTAGCGGCATGGGTTTCGTTGATCTCAAGTCTGGCGCAGGCAAGACCAATGCACAGGCTGCAATACTCGCATTCAGTTTGGAGGCAATCTATGCCTGGTGATTATCAGGGTATTGTTCCCTACCTGTTTTATGACGATGTCGCCGCGGCGCTGGACTGGTACACGCGTGTATTTGCCTTCAAGGAGTTGTCGCGCTGGCAGGACGACAGGGGTGTGATTCACAATGCGGAAATGCGCGTTGGCAATACAGAACTGTGGCTGGACGGATCCGGACGTCGCACCCTGGACGATGCTCGCCCGCACTGGGTCGGGGTCTGGGTCGGTGATGTCGATGCAATGCATCGCAGGGTGGTCGCCGCCGGTGTGCTATGTGAGCCGCCCGAAGATCGGGAGTTTGGCGTGAGAATGCTAAATGTGGATGATGGCATGGGACACCTGTGGGGTTTTATGTCCCGGTTGACCAAACAGACGTCGAGTTAATACAACGGGAGCAGAGCGCCAATAATGACTGCAGTAGAAGATAACAAACTGGAAACGCTGCGCCGTATCTGCCCCACCTGCGAAGCCTGCTGTGGCCTGGTCATGCAGGTGGACAGGCAGGCTCAGAAAATTGTCTCGATACAGGGCGACCGTGACGATCATCGTTCGCGCGGCTATGTGTGTGCAAAATCACAGGCCTTCAATTATGTCTATGAAGATCCACAGCGCCTGCGCCACCCCGTAAAACGCACCGACGGGGGCTGGGAGCCCATAAGCTGGAATGAGGCGCTGGATACTATCGCTGACAAGTTCTCTGCGATTCGCGCTGAGTACGGCAAGGATGCACTGGCCCTCTACGTTGGCAACCCGCTGGGTCATGACTTCGCAGCGGGCGTCTATCTGCAGTCGCTGATGGCGACGGTCAGCACTGAACGTTTTTTCTCAGCCGGTACGGTAGACCAGCACCCGCAGCAGCTGGTCTGCTGGGGTTTGATCGGGCACGAATGGTTATTCCCTGTGCCTGACCTTGAGCGCACCGATCTGTTTATCTGTATGGGCGCCAACCCGGTGGTATCCCAGGGCAGCATCATGGGCCAGCCCGATGTGAAAAGCGCCATGCAGGCGATCCAGTCCCGGGGCGGACGCTGCGTGGTCATCGACCCGCGCTTTACTGAAACGGCTGAGGTGGCGGACGAGCACCTGTTTATCAGGCCGGGGACCGACGTGTTTTTTCTGCTGGCCTTCGCCAACGTGCTGTTTGCCAGCGGGGCCGTCGCACCCGGCCACCTGGCGCAGTACGTGGACGGGTTGGATGCGCTGCAGACACTGGTCAGCGAGTACACGCCGGAGAACACGGCCGCCGTGACCGGGGTCCGTCCAGACGCGCTGCGTGAGCTGGCCGCAGCCTACAGCGCCACCGACAGGGCGGCCCTGTACGGCCGTGTTGGCCTGTGTACGCAGGAGTTCGGGCTGGCGGCGCACTGGTTGCTGATGGTCATCAGCATCATCACCGGCAAACTGGATCGTGCGGGCGGCATGATGTTTGCGACCGCGCCAACCGGAGGCTCCGGCCCCGGGGTAGACGGCGGCACCAAGCCCTACGGGCGCTGGCACTCGAGAGTGCGCGGCGTGCCGGAGACCTGCGGTGAGTTGCCCGCTTCCCTGCTGGCCGAAGAGATTACCGCCCCCGGCCACCGGGTGCGGGGGCTGCTGACGATTTGTGGTAACCCCGTGCTCTCCGTGCCGCGCGGTGACAAAATTCGCGAGGCGCTGGATACGCTGGATTTTATGGTGGCGCTGGATATTTATATCAACGAAACCACCAGTCGAGCGGATATCATCCTGCCCAGCACGGTACACCCGGAGCACAGCAATGTTGACGTGACCTTTCAGAACTTCACCACGCGCAATTACGTGTCCTACTCACCGAAGACGTTTGAGCCCGCCCCTGAACTGAGAGACTTGGGCGAAATTATTCTTGAAATCGCCGCACGTATGGCCGGTATCACGCGCGATGAAATGGACGGCTTTGTTCAGCAGGGCATGGTAGATCTGGCGCTGAAGCGCGCGGAGAGCGATGGCTATACGTTGACCGAAGACCAGGTGGTCAGCCAGGTGACGGGCGATACCTCTCCCGAACGTTTTGCTGACATCATGCTGCGCTCCGGCCCTTACGGTGATCGCTTCGGCCAGCGTGAAGAGGGCATTTCCCTGCAGAAAATCCAGCAGCACCCCCAGGCCTCCATGGATCTAGGGCCGCTGCAGTCACGCATCGATGAAATTCTGCGAACGCCAGGAAAGCGCATTGACGTGATGCACGAGGTATTCACGAATGATCTTACGCGTATCGCTGCCCGATTCGCAGAGCTGGCAAAGACCAGTGCAGCCGATGAAAAACCGGAAGACAACGACCTGCTGATGATCGGGCGCCGGCATATCCGTGATATGAATTCCTGGCTGCACAACCTCAAACCCTATGTGCGCGGTAAGAATCGCTGCACCATGAAGATTCACCCGGCAGATGCCGAGCGGATCGGGCTGACGCAGGGCGGGCAGGCACGCGTGGTCAGCAAGGTTCGGGAGCAACAGGTGCCGGTCGAAATATCCGCCGAGATGATGCCCGGTGTGATCAGTATCCCGCACGGTTTCGGGCACGTCCATGCAGGCTCGCAGCAGAGTAACGCGGCGACCCTGAGTCCCGGTATCAGCTGCAATGACCTGATCGACGAATCGCTGGATATTGCTTCGAGTACCTGTGTGGTTAATGGTGTACCGGTACAGGTTTACCCGGTGGAGTAAAGATCGGGAAGCAGCAGGCGATAGCGCCTTATTTCCATCAGCCGACTACGGTTGGCCAGGAGTGAGTAGACGAACATGCCGGAAACAAGACTGACTTTCTGCTCTTTGTGCGAATCGTTCTGCGGTCTTGAGGTGGATGTCGAAGCTAACCGCATCAGCGCCATCCGACCCGACGATAATCACGTGGTCAGCCGCGGCTACGCCTGCGTGAAAGGGACCCGCTTCGCGTCCGTGCAGCACAGCCCGGATCGCGTCACCGAGCCGATGAAACGCAGCGGCAGCGACTGGCAGCCGATCAGTTGGGAACAGGCGTTGACGGAGATCAGCGAGAAAATTCGCCAACTCAGTGCCGATCACGGCGCACAGTCTGTCGGGCACTTCGTGGGTGCCCCCGGCGGCGCGAACCTGCTGGCGCCGATGTTCCGCGGTGACCTGTTCAAGGGTATCGGCTCCAACCGCATGTATGGCACAGGAACCTGCGACACCATGAACAAGTTTCGGGTTAATGGCGATATGTACGGTTCACCGATGCGCCTGGCCTATCCCGATGTCGATCACACCCGGTTTATGATGATTCTCGGTGCCAACCCCATGGTGTCGGGGAACACGCTGTACCACCTGCCGCACGCTATTCAGCGCTTCCAGGGTATTGTGCAGCGAGGTGGCCGGGTGGTGTTTATTAATCCGCGCCGCGTCGAAAGCGCGCGCAATGCCGAACACCATTTCATTCGCCCCGACACCGATGTGTTTTTTCTCGCCGCGTTCTGTAACGAGCTGATTCAGCGTGACACGGTCGATCACGAACGCGTTGCCGCGACGATGAAAAACTTCGCTCAGCTACAGGCCAGCGTTGCCCCCTGGACGGCAGAGAGGCAGGCCGCCGTTACCGGCATTGCCGCAGACACCTTGCGCGATCTGGTGTCCGCCTACGCCGCCGCTGATGGCGCTGCGCTGAATATGGCCACCGGCGTCAATCAGGGCCGCAGCGGTACGCTGTGTTACTGGTTGCTGGAGTCGATCAGCCTGATATCGGGGAACTTTGATCGCAAGGGCGGTAGTCTCATCGGCGAGGGCATACTCGATTTCGCCATGCTCGCCAAGGACGATCCGCAGATGCGTCTTGGCTTCCACCGCGAGGATGGCCTGCCAACCGTGAGCGGGCAGCAGCCGGCAGGGATGGTCGCGGAGGATATTCTCAGCGGCAGGGTGAAGGCGATGATCGTTGAAGCCTCCAACCCGGTACTGGCCTGCCCCAGCCCCGACGGTCGGCTGGAAGAGGCAATGGCGTCGTTGGAGCTGCTGGTGAGCATAGACTGGTTTCGCAATGAAACCGGCAACCTGGCGCACTACATACTGCCTGCCACCACCTGGATGGAGCGCTCGGGCATGCCCTATGCCCTGCAATCGTTCTCAGCCACCACGCCGACACCTTACCTCTACGCAGCGGGCCCCGTGCTGGAGCCGCCACCCGGGGTTCGCCACGAATGGTGGATCTACACGCGTCTTGCCGACAAGCTGGGCGTTACGCTGATGGGCAATCGTTTTATCAGCGGCTTCCTGAAGCTCGCGGCGCGCCTGGCGCACACCCCGTTGGGACGCTGGGTGCGTGTACCGGAAATGCTCATCAGCGGTATGCTCAAACAGGCCGGGCAACCTTCGCTGAAGAAAATGCTGCAACAGCATCCCCACGGTCTGCGCCTGCCGGACAACGACGGTGATAATTTTCTGGGAACAGAGCGGGTGCTGACTGCCGATGGGCTGGTCGATCTTGCACCGACAGATTTTGTCGAAGCGTTCAGCGCCAGTGTCGAGGCGCTGTATGCCCAGGAGTTGCACAATGCCGATCGCATGAAGCTTATCGGCAAGCGTGAAATTCGGCGCATGAATACCTCGTCCGCCAACTCGGCACAACTGGTGAAAGAGAAAACCAACTATGCCTACATTCACCCCGAGGATGCGCAGCGCTGTGGTGTGGTCGAAAACGACCTGATGGATGTGTCATCAGAGCACGGGCGCATCACCATCCCGGTGCGGATTACCGATGAGATGATGCCCGGCACCGTCGCCATTCCGCAGTGCTGGGGACATGACAAGGCAGACGGGCTGCGCCACGCGCAACAACATCCCGGCGTGAATTCCAATCGGCTGGCGGGGGATGGGGTGGAAAACATCGAGGCTTTGTCGGGTATGTCGCACTTGTCCGGTATCCTGGTGGACATTTGCAAAAGCACGACGATTGCCGCTGCTTCCTGACGTGCAGTGCGCCCTTGATGGAGAGACCGTACTTAACCGGTGTTGTACTGAGCGCTTGTTCGCCGGCGCTTTTCCCGGGCTACTCGTCCAGTTGGTGCCCTGGCAGAAACTTGCTTACCAGCACCACTTTGCGCTCGCTTTCCCGGCACCAGCGCAGCCCGTCTCTCAGGGTATCCATCACCAGTTGATCGTCGCCGTGGATGATGCTGCAGGTGGCATGGGTTTCAACGTGCAGGCCTTCAACCTGGTTGAGCAAATCGATGAACGCTTTGATGGTGGGAATGTAGTCCGCATCGAAGGGGTACAGTGAAAGTTCTGCTGTCATGCGCATGCTGCTATTGCTCCTGTTCCGCCCGTAGCGGGGCCAGTACTTGCTCGGTATAAGCGTGCAGACAACGCCACGCCTCATCCAGTGGCATGCCGCCGATCAGCGGGTGAATAGCGGCAAAAAAATCTTCGCGCTCGCGGTGTCGCGCCAGGCATTCTGCGGGGGTAATGATCTCGTAGCGCTGCTCGGCGCGCAGCGCCTCAATCGAATCGCTGGAGAACTCCAGTGGCCGCTTGACGCTCGCTGTTTTCCAGCTTGAGTATTCCACGGCCTCGTTGAGCAGATACGGCCCCAGTTCTTCCCAGGCCTGATCCGGGTCCTCATGAATGAATAACACGGAAAAATCAGCCGGGGGTGAATGGGTGAAGCCGGTCGTGGCGTAGTGTTCGCACTGGGCGAAATAGTATGCCTCCAGCTCGGGGTCCGCCACCGGGGGCGCAAAGGGCAGGCCGAGACGCGCGGCACGTCGCGCCGCTGGTTTACTCATGCCGCCGACGAGGAAGAACGGATGCGGGCGGGTATAGGGCTTGGGCGTCACGTTCACCCGCCTGCCCTTGTACTCGAAGGGTTCATCGCCCCACGCCTTCAGCAGTGTTTCGAGCACGTGATCCATCCACGCGCCCCGGTCGTCGAAAGGTTTGTTGGCGATGTGAAATTCGATGTCCCGGTATCCCATCCCGGCGATGAAGTTGAGTCGTCCGGCGCTCAACAGATCAACCACGGCGATATCTTCTGCCAGTCGGATCGGGTCATAGAGTGTCACCAGTAACGCCATCACACCGATGCTGCAGTGTTCGGTGCGTGCGGCAATGGCGGCGGCCATGGTGAGCGGGGAGGGCAGCCAGCCGTTCTCGGCCACGTGGTGCTCTTCAACGTTGACGCTGGAAAAGCCCTGCGCATCCGCGTAGGCAGCCATGTCGATAGCGGCGCGGTAGCGCCGGGAGCGCAGCGCAGGCTCAGCCTCTGCGCCAGTCAGGTTCAGGCGCAGGTTAGCGCTGATCTCGGGCATCGCTGCGCGCTTGTCAGGCTGCCTTCGGCGCTGTCTGCGGCCCGCGGATCAGGGCGCCCGGCACAGCGCCAGTGTGTTTGCCGTTTTCCATAATGACCTCGCCGTTGACGACAGTGGCGAGGTAGCCTCTTGCGCCCTGGAACATGCGGCGCCCGCCCGCGGGCAGATCGAAAACGATCTCGGGGGTTTCCAGTTGTAGTGCGTCGAAGTCGATCAGGTTCAGATCCGCCTTCATGCCGACCTGCAGCGTACCGCGGTCTTCCAGCCCGACGCAGCGCGCCGTATCGTGGGTCTGCATTTTCACCACGTCTTCCAACCTGAAGCGATGGCCGCGTTCACGATCGCGCACGTAATAGCTGAGCATTTGCGTGGGTACACTGGCATCGCAGAGCACGCCGCAGTGGGCGCCGGTATCCGCCAGCGACAGGACCGTGCTTTCGTCCTGCAATAGTTCCGCCTGGCGGCTGAGGTCGCCCGAGCTGTAGCCAAAGCAGGGGAAGTAGACCACGCCCTTGCCGTTGTTGCTCAGCATCAGGTCATAACAGAATTCCTGCGGCGTCACCCCGGCAGCGCTCGCCTTGGCGGCGATACTGTCCTGGGGTCCCGGCTCGTAGTTGGGCGGAGTGCCCAGGTCATACAGTTTGTCGTAACCGCCGATGATGGTGTCCATAAAATCATCGCCCATCAGCGGCAGATCTTCGGCGAGAATCGCGGCCTTCACTTCGGGTTTTCTCAGTTCCGCCAGGCGCTCTTCGTGCGACAAGATGGACAGGGGGCCGAAATGGGAGTGGAAGCTGAACGGGTGGATCGTGCCATCCCAGGACAGCAGCAGGTTGACCGGCCGTGCACCCACGTGGGGGATCAGCCTTGCGCCCTCGTCGCGCGCCTTGCGCACGAAGTCCAGCTGTTGCTTCACGCGCGGCCAGTCTTCCTCTTCGCGGAAAAACAGCACGAAGTTGACCTGGCAGTTATTCTCAATGGACAGGCGCTTCATCCAGTCCATTTCTTCTTCCCAGTTGTCCCAGTCGGAGACGACACCGTAGATACCGCTGCCACCGAGTTCACCGATGGCCCTGCCAATACCCAGCAGTTCATCTTCATCGGCATAAGTCCCTGGCATGGCCTGGTCTTCTCGCGTGGTGTGTAGCTCGGTGCGTGAGGTGGTAAAGCCCAGTGCGCCGGCACGGATACCCTCTCTGACGATGTCGGCCATTTTTGCAACGTCGTCCGGTGTGGCCTGCTTGTTGTCTTTACCCCGGTCACCCATCACGTAGGTGCGCACGGCGCAGTGCGGCACCTGGGCACCGACGTCAATGGCGCGCGGGTAGGCCTCCACCGCGTCCAGGTACTCGGGAAAGGACTCCCAGTTCCATTTCACACCCTCGTGCAGCGCGGTGCCCGGTATGTCTTCAACATCTTCCATGACGGCAATGAGGCGATCGTGGGCGTAGTCGGTTTTTTCACAGGGAGCAAAGCCCACGCCACAGTTGCCCATAATCAGCGTGGTAATGCCGTGATCAGCGGCGGGAGAGCACAGCGGGTCCCAGGTGGCCTGGCCGTCCATGTGTGAGTGCACATCGACCCACCCTGGAGTGAGCAGGTGCTCTTTGGCATCAATCTCGCGCTTTCCTTCACCTTCGATGCGTCCCACGGCGGCAATCTTGCCGTCTTCTACGGCGAGGTCGCCGCGGTAGGCGGCGGCGCCCGTTCCGTCGACAATGGTGGCATTGCGAATCACCAGGTCATACATGGCCAGTAGTCCTCTGAAAAATCGTTATAACGACAGTACTTATCGCTCCCCCCGAATGGCAAGTCAAGGTATTGACCGCCGCCACCCGCCGCTTCGCCGTCATGGGTACGGTATGTTGAATAGTGCGCTATGCTTAGCTTCTTTTTTTCACCGCGCAGGAGCCGGACATGCAACTTAGCCGACGAGACTTCACACTGGCATCACTGACCGCATTGGGCGCTATAGGGGCCAACCCAGCCAGCGCCGCGCAGGGGGCGGTGAACCGTCGCTGGGTACTGGCATCCCGACCCAAGGGCAAACCCGGCCTGGATAACTTTCGCCTGGAGCAGGCTCCCGTGCCGGTGCCCGGTGAAGATGAAGTGCTGCTCAAGACGCGTTGGTTGTCGCTGGACCCTTACATGCGCGGGCGCATGAATGCCGGTAAGAGCTACGCGGCCCGGGTCGAGATTGGCGACGTGATGGTGGGCGAAACGGTGTCAGAGGTCGTTGCCTCCAATAATGCGAAATTCAAGCCCGGCGAACTGGTGAATGCCTATCACGGCTGGCAGGAGTATTCGGCCACCAGGGTCGGCGGGCTGCGCAAGGTTGACCCGCGCATCGATCCTCCTTCCTACGCGCTGGGCGTACTCGGTATGCCGGGCCTGACCGCCTATGTGGGCCTGCTCGATATCGGTGAGCCGAAACCGGGTGAAACTGTTGTACTGGCGGCGTCCACGGGGGCCGTCGGCTCGGTGGTGGGTCAGATCGCAAAGTTGAAGGGCTGCCGGGTAGTGGGTATCGCCGGTGCAAAAGCAAAGTGCGAATACGCGGTGAAAGAACTCGGTTATGACGCCTGCGTCAGCCACTACGACGATGATATGGCGGCACAGTTGGCCGCGCAGTGTCCGGAGGGCATCGATGTCTACTTCGAAAATGTGGGTGGGTCGTCCTGGGAAGCGGTGATGCCACTGCTCAACAACAAGGCACGCGTTCCCGTTTGCGGCCTGATCGCCCACTACAACCAGACGGGGCTGCCGCCGGGGCCGGACCGTATGAGTATGCTGCAGGCGCTGATACTGCAGCGCAGCATTCGCATGCAGGGATTTATTGTCAGCAACTATCTCCATCGCGCCGCGGACTTCACCCGCGATATGACCGGCTGGGTAAGCGAGGGCAAGATCAAGTACCGGGAGCATGTTGTCGAGGGTTTCGAAAACACACCCGAGGCGTTTCTGGGTCTGTTTCGCGGTGCAAATTTCGGCAAACTGGTCGTTAAGGTGAGCTGATACGGTAACGGTTTGACGGCGCGGCGCCGTGTCTGAACTGGAGGTGGCCACGACGGCCTGGTCGTGGCGAGAACTGTCTGACGCCGACTCCCTGTGTGTGCAGGCGGAACAGGCGGAACAGATGGGATTTCACTCCTTCTGGCTGCCGGAAAATCACTTCGGCGCCAAGCGGTCGATCCCGGCACCGCTGACCTTGCTGGCGGCGGTGGCCGCGCGCACCAAACAGCTGAAACTCGGGTGCACTTCCTATTTGCTCCCTATACGCAATCCGATACTGGCCGCTGAGGAAGTCGCCGTGCTTGATCAGTTGTCAGGCGGGCGCCTGATTCTCGGTGTGGGGCGCGGCATGCAGCCGGCCATGTTCCGCGCCTTTGCCATCGACGCGGGTGAGAAACGTAAACTGTTTGCGCGCAACCTGGACATCATGCGCAGTGCCTGGCGCGGCGAATCCCTGGGCAGTGACGACAACGGTGATCCGATACGCCTGTCACCACTGCCTGTGCAGCGGCCGGAACCCCCTGTGTGGGTTGCCGCCTTCGGGCCGCTTGCGCTGCAACAGGTAGCCGGTCTTGGCCTGCCTTATCTCGCCTCACCGGTAGAATCTATTGACAGTCTGGAGCAGAACTATCAGCGCCATCGGGAGCAGGTGGCCGCAGCGGGCCATCCGCCGGTCAGCGACGTGCCGGTGATGCGCGGGGTCTTTGTTGCCGATGATGCTGCACAGTTACAGGCTGCGCGAACGGGCCTGCTGCAGACGCTGCCTCCAGGTATCCAGGAGTCAGCCATCGATGACATCGCCCTGGTCGGTGATAGTCACGCGGTGCGGGATAAGCTCATCGAGTACCGGGAGCGACTGGGCCTCAGTCTGCTGATCGTCAGGGCAGGGGTGCCGGGGCTGCCCGAGGAGGCGCAACTGGCCAGTCACGCTAAACTGCTGGAGCTGGCGCGCTCACTGTGAGGCCTCAATCCAGCGCTTGCGGTAGTTCGCCAGCGCAGGCGCAATGCGATCAAAACCCTTGTAGCGCGCCATGTCTGGCGGCGTGGTATCGACGGCAGCGAACAGTGCAGCGCCTGCCCCCTCGAATGCCAGCAGAGTTTCCAGCGGGTGCACGTACACTCGAATCGTGAAGACAACAGCGCCGCTGCCGGGAAGCCGACGCAGCGTTTGTCGTTCGCAGCGATAAAACAGTGGCGTGTCCGCATCCGGTGCCAGCGTGCGGGGTTCGCGCTGGCACAGGCCCGTCGTGGTTTGCAGTGACCAGTTCAGGCGCTGTACCGGCTGCTGCGGTTTCAGGTGGTTGAAGAATCGGGTGACCCTGGGCGTGAGTTCGGTATCGAATCCGGGAATGGGGGCGTGGATCAACGCCAGCGGCTGACCGAATTTTTCTTCCAGCCGCCACGCGCTGGGACAGGCGAGACTGGCGGCGGTGAGTGCGTATTGTCCGTCGAGTTGCTGCAGAATCAGCAGGTCATCCGCCACCCAGAGTGAGCAGTGCCAGAGCGGCTCATGCCCGGGTGCCGGCAGCGGCTGATCCTCGAGTAGGTGGATCAGGCCGTCACCGTCTTCGCGGTAGAGGCCCGCATGTGCAGTGCACAGGTGCTCGCGCAGTAATCCGGCCAGTTCCACCTGGGCAGCGTGGGAAGCGGGCAACGTTCGGTAGACGCATTCGCCCAGGGCCTGCCGCTGTGTGCACCTGTTGCTGTAATAACGTGCCCAGTCGTTGTCGGGTTCGATCCAGTGCGACGGCTGCAGAGGCTGTAGGCCCATTTGCAGGACGTCGGGGTGCTGCACGTGTGGCAGATAGCGTGGCAGGCGGTTGTCGTGCAATTTCCCGGGCGTGGTCATCGTGCGGTCAGGTGTATCGCGGTGCTGCGGGTGCTGAGACCGGGTAGACTGGGCCGGCTCGGCCCGTCGTATGGCAGGTTGGCGGTTCCCGGTGTTGAGAAGGTGTGCAGGCCAAGGAAAAGTCTACGGGTGCGTGGAAATCGTCAGGTTTGATTTACTATACACGACTCAGTGTATTTGGCCGCCGCTCTTGTTGCGCCATAGACGCTGGTTCATGCTGTTTGCGACTAACTCGCTGAGGTTGCGCCATGCTTTCAAAGTTTGATGATTATCCGATTCACCAGACCGCAGAGCCGCTGTTTCATACCGCGAGCAGCGATCGGTTTGTCTACGACCGCTACTGGTACAACGGTCACGCCAAAGACGGCAGCTTCTACTTTGGCGTGGGCCTTTGCCGCTACGCCAATCTCGGTATTCTGGACTGCAGCCTCAGTTTCGTCGTAGACGGCCAGCAGTACGCCTTCCACGGCTCGCGCCGGGCCCCGCAGGAGCCAACCGACACCAGTGTGGGACCGTTTGCATTGCAGATACTGGAGCCCATGGGCCGCCACCGCGTGGTGATCGAAAAGAATGCGACAGGCATTGAGTGCGACTTATTGTTTACGCCGCGCACCGCCTGTATTGAAGAGGGGCGCCAGACCCTGCGCAACGAGCGCTACGTGGTCATGGACGCGACCCGACTGGATCAGTTCGGGTTCTGGTCCGGCTGGATCCGCTACGATGGCAAAGAGTTGAAAGTCGACGGCGCTACCACCTTTGGGCTCAAGGATCGGTCCTGGGGCATCCGCCCGGTTGGGGATGCCTATACCGGCGGTGCGCCGCTGTCGGAATTCCAGGCGGTGCACTTCTGCTGGGCACCCATCCACTGGGACGACGAATGCAGCCTTGCCGGCTGGTTCGAGGACGCGAGCGGACACCAGTGGCACACGGATCAGGGTTTCCTGCCGCACTATCCGACCATGGAGGAGATTCCCGGCACCAATGATCCTGCGGCGCGGACCTGGCAGGGAACGGTGACTCACGCAATCGAGAACATGCCCGGCACCCGCCGCGCCGCGAGCGCGCGCATCACAATGCAGGATCGCTCGGGAGAGACCAGGGAGATTTCCCTCGAGCCTGTGCTGGTGCACCGTATGAAGGGCCTCGGCTACCAGCATCCCCAGTGGGGTCACGGTAAGTGGCATGGGGAACTGGTGATTGAGGCGGAGAGTTGGAAAGAGAGCGATCTTGATCCACTCGCTCTGGAGAATATTCACGTGCAGCAGATCGTCATCGCGCGTTGTGGCGACAAGGTGGGGCATGGTGTTCTGGAGCAGATGCACATCGGCCCCTCCACCAGTTTTGGCTTTGATGATTGGTTTGACGGTGCCCGCTAGCGGCGACTTCGCAGCACGGTGGTTCACCCTTGCTTCAGGGCGCGGTAGACCCAAACGCACGGTAAAGTGGCAACCCCGCATTGGGGAATGAGGATTTGACTATGGTACGTGTATTGAAATGGCTTCTCGGCCTGGCGGTGGTGCTGATATTGGCGAGCCTGCTCGCCATCTGGTACGTGGGCGCCTGGAACCTGGTCTTCCCCAATCGCAGTCACGATACCGTGGCGCCCACATTGCCGGCCGAGTTAGCCAGCCCGGCCGTGCTGGTGTTCAGTAAAACCAACGGCTTCCGGCATACGGAAGGTATTGAGGGTGGCGCCAGGCTGCTGCGCGAGTTGGCGGCCAATCGCGGCTGGGGACTTTTTCACACCGAGAATGGCGCGGTATTCAACCGCGAGGACCTGCAAAGATTCGACGCGGTGGTTTTTCTCAATGCCAGCGGCGATATGCTTAATGAAGACCAGGAACAGGTATTCCAGGCCTGGATGGAAGCGGGTGGCGGCTGGTTGGGTATTCACGCTGCCGGCGACAGTTCACATGCGGATTGGCGCTGGTACCGCGACAACCTGGTTGGCGCCGATTTCACCGCGCATATCATGGGTCCCCAGTTCCAGTTCGCCGATGTCATCCTGGAAAATCTTCAGCATCCTGTGCTGAGTGGTCTTCCTGAAACCTTTCAGCATGAAGAGGAGTGGTATTCCTGGGAAAAAAGCCCGCGTGTGGAGGGGTTCAACATTCTGGCAACCATCGATGAGGAATCTTATACCCCGGTCGCCAAACTATTTGGCGGCGAAACGGATCTGCGTATGGGTGACCACCCTGTCGTCTGGTCCAACTGCGTCGGCAAGGGGCGCAGCCTGTATGCCACGATGGGCCATCGCGCGGATGCCTTCGAACAGCCGCAGGTGCGCCAGATCATTCTCAATGGCCTCCTCTGGCTGACTGGTCCGCCCGGACGCGACTGCGCGCAGCAGTAGCGCTGTCGGCGGATCATGAGCAGGACCGTTGCATTTCGGCAGCGGCGGGGCCAGGGCGAACCGCCCGGGGTAAGGGTGCCGCTAGGCCGGGAGTTCGATTACCTCTGTCTCAAGCGGCTGTAATGCTTCTTCCGGAAGCTGAAAACGCCAGAAGATGATGCCGAAGGGGCGCCCCTCTGTATCCAGCCAATTGGCGCGCCCCGGGTCACGGTGGGCCACGACCATTTCGAAATTCCCCGCTGCGTCCGTTACCGCCTGTGCCCGGTTCAGCGAAATCGTGCGCTCTTCGTAGTTCAGTGTCTGCAGGAAGCGATTGAACAGTACCACGTTGGCGAAACGACACCTTGGAAAGCGGCCACGGATCACTAGTGCCTGGTTGGGTTGCAGCAGGAAGGGCGCCATGGCGTAGACATTGTCCTTGGCAGCGTAGGTGATGTTTTCGTTGCTGGCATTGTCACTGGGCGGCTTGAACCGGTTTGGCGTGCGCGATACCCAGGGCAGATCCATGCCCTGGTTCATGGGAATCGTGCTGCCGCGCACGAACGCCGTTACCCGTCGAATCCCTGCGGCGATCCCGGCATCGGTAGGCGCGCCGCGCGGCGCAACCGCCTGCCTGTTTGTGATCTCCAGCGGGATGTGGTGCATGCGCTCCCGGTTAATACTCACCTTGCGCTCGTAGTAGTGGCGGGAAGTGATACTGCTGGCGCCGGCAGGCAGCGGCAGCCAGTTCCCCTCGGCCTTGTCGCGGCTGACGATGATTTCGTAATTGCCATCGCTGTCAGCCTTGAATTCCGTGTCGTTCAGTGTAGGGCCGATACCGCTGTTGTCGGCGCCGGCACCCATCTCAATGGTAAAGCTGGTGTAGGTCGCGCCTGCGAGGTTGCCGCGTATACGATAGCTGTGCTCGCCATCGATAACCGCGGTGAAGTAGCGCGCGTCCGGGTTGTCGCCCAGCAACTTTTTGTGCTGATTGATGAAGCCGGTGAAAAACGGCCGCGCAGGATCGGCTTCCAGCCAGGATTCCAGACCGTGCATCAGGTTGTGCAGCAGCGCCCGTCGCGCCTCGGCAAAATCCTGTGCGGTATGCAGGTTCCAGCTTTGACTGCCGAAATCGGATTCCAGTTTGTCCAGCGCTCCCTGCAGTTCGGCGAGGGCAGTGGCCGCTTCACTGTTGGGTTTGTCGCTGCCCGCAGCCATGACGGTCGGTGACAGGAGGCCACCCGCCAGGCTGCTGAGCGCCGCACCTTTGATAAGTTCTCGTCTGTCCATTCCTTGTGTGCGTGCCATGTCCAGTCTCCGTGTGTGATGCCGGGTGTGCCTGTTACAGCATTTGTTTTCGATCAGAGATCAAACGGCGGCCGTTGACCGCCGCAGAGTACGTCCGTTACACGCTCCGTATCCATGTACTCTTTCAGCCTGGTCAGCTTACCGCCGTCGAATTCGAACAGGAAGTGATACTCGTTGCTGTAGGTCTGACCGGAAACGTGCTCGCCCTCGCTGGTGGCTTCGACAGCCACCTTGTTGCCGTCGGCGACCATGTCGATGATCTCGAATCGCAGCCCCCTGGGAAATACCTCGAAAATACTGCCAGCTGCTGCGGCGATCTGCTCGCGCCCGAAGACGCCTGAAATCAGTGTGTTGCCCATGGTCTGCAGGCAGGCATCGTCGCTGTAGGCGCCGATGATGGCGTCGACATCGCCCTCATTCATTGCCTGAAAAAACCGTTTGACGGTGGATTTGTTGACCTCGACGGAGTCCTTGCCCATGGGTGCCATCGCTCTGGTGGGGAGATGTTCCCATCTTAGTCGGAGAGGCGAGGCTGGCGACTTTGCGGGTATAGAAAACTATCCCCGGCCCGGCCGTGGGGTCACATTAGTGATCGCGGTTTAACTTTCTGATTCCCGGCGTTGAGCCGGTCAGTAATCGACCCGGCCGCGCAATGCTTTGGTTTTTCCGCGTTGCGTCTTCTGGTCTACGCGCTTGCGCCTGCTGTTGGCGCTGGGTTTGGTGGGGCGCCGTTTGCGTTGGGTGGCGGATACCTGCCGGACCAGCTGCTGTAGCCGCTCAAGGGCATCCTGGCGATTCTTGTCCTGGCTGCGAAAGCGCTGGGCCTTGATGACGACCACGCCCTCGCTGCTGATACGCCTGTCGCTGGCAGCGAGCAGACGTTCCTTGTAGAACGCGGGCAGTGAAGAAGCTGGCACATCAAAGCGCAGGTGAATGGCGGTGGACACCTTGTTGACGTTCTGCCCGCCTGCGCCTTGCGCGCGCACGGCGGTGAGTTGAATCTCGTCGTCGGGAATGCTGACCTGTTGTGATATCACCAGTGGCATGGACGAATTGTACACTCTCGCCCTATACCATTGCGCTAGCGATTACGGCCCAGGCGCTCGTGTGCCTCCACCCACTCGTTGCTGCCGGTTGCCTTGTCGCGCTTGGCGGCGGCGCTGAGCGAGAGTTCACCGGCCACGCAGAGCGCGGCGGCAATCTCCACCAGCTTGTAGGCCTTGCCCTTGCCGTAGCAATCCATAATCTCCAGGCACTCGCGCTGTGTCGGCAGGCTGGTGCCGCCCCCGTAGGTAGCCATGATCAGCGAGGGAAAGGTGATGGAGTAATAGTAGTCGCCGTCCCGCGTGATTTTATTATACGTGGTGCACTGATTGGACTCGCCGATATTCGCGATGTCCTGGCCGGTTGCGAGGTACAGGGCCGCGAGCCCATTGGCCGGATGGGCCGCGTTGTTCGATGAGTGGCTGATAAATGCGCTGAGGTTAGTGATGCCCTGGCCGTAGTGCATTTGCTCCGGTGTAATGCGCAGTGTTTCCAGCATCACCTTGCGTGGAATCGTCAGTTCCGCGGTGACACGGCGCCCCCGACCTTTGAGCAGGTTGACCGCGGAGGTCTTTTTCTCGGTGTCAAAGTTTCCCGACAATAGGTAGTGGGAAAGGTCACTGTACTCGGCCTGGATCCATTCGCAGGCCGCAAAGGTCGCGCGGCTGGTCATATTCTGCCCGGCGGCGTCCCCGGTGCTGTAGTCAAAGCGCGTGAACACCATGTTGTGGGCATGGTACTGCTCGATTTCGTTCAGCTTACCCACCGAGGTGGTGCTTTCGGCCTGCGCCTTGATGCTTTCAAAGTGATCGTGCAACCAGTGGCAGAAATCCCGCGCCTCCCTGGCGCTGGGGAAAACGAATACCGGCGCGCGTTGCATGGCGTCGCCGGATACGGTGGTGGTGACGCCGCCGCTTTCCCGAATCACCCGCATACCGCGGTTGTAGCTGGCCAGCATAGTGCCTTCGATGGTGGCCATGGGCACATAGAACTCGCCGTTTGCATGCTCGCCGTTAACCAGCAGTGGGCCGGCAAGCCCGATGGGAACCTGTGCGACGCCGAACATGTTTTCGATGTTGCCGGCCATTTCGGCGGGCTCGAAAGAGAACTGCTTCGTGTGGTGGAGTTTGGCCTGGGTGTTTTGTTCTATGAACGCCTGGCGTTCCTGCACAATGTCGCGCGTGTAGTCGTCGTCGTTGGAGCGAGGTATTTTTTTACCCACGGATAGTCTCCGGCAGTCATTCTGGAGCGAAGAAAATACGCACATACCTGGCCGGGGTCAATTTGTCCTGAGTCCCTCGGCGCCGGGTACGGTGCTCCGCTTGCGCCTGTCTGGCACTCCGAACTGTGCGGGTTGTCGAGATCATACTTCGTATCTGGGCTAGTATATCTATCTGTCTTATCCGTCTTGAAAGGAGTATTCCCATGCCTGTGCAGCGCGCTCTCGTTCTGCTGTTCTTGCTAATCCCGTCGCTTTCGCAGGCGGTCGAGTCGCCGAATATTATTGTCATGCTGGCGGACGATCTCGGCTGGAGTGATGTCGGCTTTCACGGGGGGCCTATCGATACACCCTCGCTGGACAGGCTGGCTGCCGAGGGCGTGGAGCTGTCGCGCTTTTACACAACCCCTATCTGCTCGCCAACCCGCGCTGCGCTGATGACTGGCCGCGACCCAATGCGGCTTGGCGTTTCCTACGGCGTCATTATGCCGTGGATGAACCACGGCATTCACCCGGAAGAGCACTTCATGCCGCAGACCTTTCTCGCTGCGGGCTACCAGACTGCGATGGTGGGAAAGTGGCACCTTGGGCATGCGTTGCAGGCGTATCATCCCAACGAGCGCGGCTTTGAACATTTCTTCGGTCACCTGCATACCGAGGTGGGCTATTTCCCCCCGTTTGGAAATCAGGGCGGCAAAGACTTTCAGTTCAACGGCAAGTCTATCGATCGCGAGGGTTACGAGTCGTTTATCCTGGGCGATGAGGTATCGCGCTTCATTCGAGAACGCGACAGGCGTCGGCCGTTTTTCATCTACATGCCGTTCATCGCGCCACATACCCCCCTGGATGCTCCCCGGGACCTGCAAGACAAGTACGCCGACCTGCAAGATGATCGCCAGCCTGCCCGCAGTAAAAATACCGACCAGTCGCGGCAGATAGCGCGCTTGTTGCGTCAACCCAGTGCCCGTTCCATGTACGCGGCGGTGGTAGACGGAATGGACCAGGCCATCGGCAAGGTGCTGAAAACCCTGGATGACGAGGGTATTGCCGATAACACCATCGTGCTGTTTTTCAGCGACAACGGCGGTGCAGCCTATGCGACTGGTGGTGCAGACAACGTACCGTTACGCGGCGGCAAGGGGGAAACCTGGGAGGGCGGAATCCGCGTGGTATCCGTGATGCGCTGGCCAGAGCGGCTTGCACCCGGTGCGAAGATGGGCCAGATCATGACCGCCATGGATGTTTTTCCAACCCTTGCCGCTGCCGCGAACCTTGCTCCCGGTAATGATCGCTTCGAGTTGGATGGCATCAATATGTGGCCGGCCATCGAGCAGGGTGTTACGCGCCCTCGCCAGGATCTGGTGTTTTTTGCCTCTGAGACACCGATTCGTGGCTCGTTCATGTTTACCGCGTTCAACGACAGCTGGAAGCTGGTGCAGGAGGTGCAGCAGGGCCTGCTGTCGGCGGCGGTAACCAACTACCTGTTCAAGATTGAGTCGGATCCGAACGAGCGCAATAACCTGGCTGCGGAACATCCCGATGTGGTCAACAAACTGGCGGAGGAGATTCACGCCTGGCGCATGTTATACCCTGTTTCAGGCACTCGTCACGAGCTGGTGCCGCCACCCGGGTGGCGCGCCCCCAAAGACTGGTCTACCTATCCTCGTCCGCTGGCAGAAACGCAGCAAACACCAGCGCCCGGCATGCCGCCGGCCTTCGCCCTGCCGTCGCTGGACTGGCAGCACGGTGAGGCGGGTCGGCTGATCTATAATTGTGAGCCTTACCGGCTTCTTGGCGGTGGCCTTTGTAAATAGCACTGTCTCTGCGCCACGGCTCCCTTGCTATGGTACCGAGAGTAGGTGAGAATCGGGCGATGAACCGTCAGGAGAAGAGAATAATGATCAAACCCGTACTCCGCAGTTTGTCGCTGATTTTGCTGTCGGGCGCGTTTTTAGGTGCCTGTTCCGACAACGACAACGACAACAGTGCCAACAGCACGCAACCTTTTTCCGAACTGTTCGACCAGGGGATAACGCGCTACCTCGGCGTGTATACACCCATGTCGTCGGAAAGTCAGGGCGATACCGTGCAACATGCTTTTGGTGCGGGTGACGGGCCGCTCTGCCTGCGCGGTGGTGAGTACGCCATGGCGACCAGGGACAAGGGTTCCGCGGAACTGCTGATCTTTCTCGAAGGCGGAGGCGCCTGCTGGTCTGATCTGTGCGCCGCGACCTCTGAGGCATCAGCCGTCATTCCCCCCGCCGGGATCAACGATCCGGAACGCCCGGACAACCCCACGCGCACCTGGAGCCAGGTCTATGTCCCGTACTGTGACGGCTCGCTGCACTCGGGAGATCGTGACTGGGATGATGATGGCGATGGGCAGACCGATCGTTTCCACCGCGGTTTGCACAATCTCTCTGCTGCCCTGGATGTGGCGGTGACGACCTTTCCCTCACCCAGCAGAATCGTACTCGCCGGCAACAGCGGCGGTGGACTGGGCACTGTCTTTGCGCTGCCGCTGGTGCGCTTTCTCTACCCCGACGTGCCCATCGACGTGATTAATGATTCCGGCATCGGTGTCTCCAAGCCCGGTAAGCCGGAGTTTCTGATGCAACTGATGGAAGAGTGGGGTCAGGAAGCCTTTATCCCCGCCAGCTGCGATAACTGCATCGGCGCCGATGGCCACCTGACTGACTACCTGATCTGGCAATTGGACCAGGATGATGACACTCGCCTGGCCCTGTTGAGTTACACCCAGGATTCCGTCTTCGCGGACACCTTCCTGGCGATTGGTGGCCCCGCTTTCGAAACGGCCATGCTGCAGGAACTGGGTGAGCAGGAAGCCGCCCACCCCGAGCGTGTGCGCAGTTTTATCCCGATCGGCACCGGCCACACCTTTGTGCAGTTAGAGCCTGATAAAGCTATTGGTGGTACCAGCGTGATGCAATGGCTGGATGCCATGCTTAATTCACCGGAGCAATGGAGCACTCTGAATGAATTGACGGACTCTCCCTGACAGGAGATGACTGTCGGGTTGTTGCCCAGTAACCCCTGGAGGTGTGCTGACAATGTCAAAGAGCGAAGCGGATATTCATCGGGAGTGTGTCGATCGTTTTATTGCCCTGGCCAATGCCCTGCGAGAGGAGGGCGTTGACGCAAGTTTGATCTCCGCTGGCCTGATGACGTCATCGGGCATCTACGCCACCTTTCTGGCGGCCGGTGGGAATAGCGGCGGTTTAACCGAGTCCGGTGTGGACAAGGTATCTGCCGCCTATAAAAAAGAGCTGGAACGCATCCAGCAGATGAAGAAGCAGCGCGACGCGGAGAAGGCTGGCAGCGCTAACGCGTGAGGAGTTTGCCTCCCTGAAGGCGCCTGTTTAGTCGTCGACCATGCAGCGTCGGCTCATTCAACTCTGCCCCTGCCGTGCCCTGACGGGTCGGGCCATCAGCTGGTTTCAAGCTTGCCCCGATCCCTGACCGGTGAATCGATACCCTCTATCTGCTCCTTGAAGTAACCCGGCGACAACAGCGGTTTCAGTTCCTCTACCGGTACCGGCTTGCTGAACATGTAGCCCTGAATCATGCTGGCGCCGTGTTGCCTCAGGAATCGGTACTGATCCGGATTCTCCACACCCTCCGCCACCAGTTGCAACTTCATGCTGCGCGCCATGGCGATAATGGCGATCACCAGGCTGGCGTCGTTGTCACTGTTCTCCATGCCAACCACGAAGCTTCGATCAATCTTGAGCTCATCCAGAGGAAAGCGCGAAAGGTAACTGAGGGATGAGTAACCCGTGCCGAAATCATCGATGGAAAGCTGCACGCCCAGGCGCTTCAACTGCTTCACCGCAGCGATAATCTCCTCCGAGTCATTCATCATTATGCCCTCGGTGAGCTCCAGCTCCAGCCGACTGGGTTTGATCCCGGTGCGCTGCAGTACGTCGGCAACTCGCCTGATAAAGGACGGTGTAAACTGCAGGGCCGACACGTTTACCGACACCTTGGGCAGGTCGATACCCGCTGCCTGAAGTTCCACCAGCTGCAGGCAGGCCTGTTCCAGCGCCCACTCGCCAATACTGCCGATCAGCCCGGTCTCCTCGGCCAGGGGAATGAACTTGAATGGCGGGATCAGGCCCTGCGTGGCGTGCTCCCAGCGCATCAGGGCTTCGGCGCCGACGACATTGCCGGTCATGGTGTCTACCTGTGGCTGGTAGTAGAGCACCAGTTCGTTGCGGTCTATGGCCTTACGCAGGTCGTTTTCCAGTTCCAGGCGGGCGACATCGGCGGCGTCAAGCGCCGGCGAGTAGGCCAGGTAGTTGTTTTTGCCCGTTGCTTTGGCGTGGTACATCGCGGTGTCTGCGGCTTTTAACAGTCCCTCGACGGTATCGGCGTCATCGGGTGCGATGGCAATCCCGATCGAAGGTGTGACCACCAGTTCGTGGCCCTCTATCTGCATCGGCTTGCCAATCTCTTCCAGCAGGCGACGCGCCACGACGGTAACCGCTTCAGGCGAGGACAGTTGGTTCAGCACAACGGTGAACTCGTCACCGCCCAGGCGCGAGACATCAATCGTCGATTCAGGTGTGACGTTGTACCCCACCAGATCGCTATCGCGAATGCAGCGCGACAGGCGCCTGCCGACTTCACGCAGTAGAAAATCGCCGGCGCTGTGTCCAAGGGAATCGTTAATGCGCTTGAAGTTGTCCAGGTCCAGAAATAACAGTCCCAGCGTTTCCTTCTTGCGCTTCGCCAGGCGCAGCAGCATGTCCAGTTGCTCGGTGAACAGGCGTCGATTGGGGAGTGAGGTGAGGCTGTCAAAATAGGCCAGCTTGTGCAGGCGGTCACGGGTTTCTGTTACTTCTTTAACGGCCTTGTTCAATTCCTCGTTGCGCTTAGATAGCTGCGAAGTGCGTTCTTCGACTTTCATGCTGAGCAACTGCTGATCGACCGCCATCTTGGTCGCGCGGTGTTTGAAGTCGCCCACGATACTGTTCAGCAGCGCGACCAGATCCTTGAACTCCGCGTTTTTTTCCAGCCCCTGCGTGCTCACCCGCCGCCCTGCTGAGACATCTTCAGCCATGCGCACGATGCTGGAGAAGGGCGCCGTAATGCGCCGTGTGGCCAGGAAGCTCAGGACGCCGCAAACAACGACGAGCAGTACGGTTCCCAGCAAGATCAGGACGATTTTCGGCAGTATGCTGATTACCAGCATCAGGCGACTGATGCCAAAGTGTACGTAGCCCATGACATGCTGGCTGCCGGCGTCTTTTGGGCTGGCAAGCGCTAGTGCAAAGTCTGCATCAGAGAGTCGGCGTCCCACCGTATTGACGGGTGTCAGCAGCGGAATTGTGAGGTCCCATAGCCTGTCGCCGCCGGTCAGGCGGGCGACGCCGGCGAAGCTGGGGGGCAGGGTGGTGGTGTGCCGCGAGGTCAGGCTGTTGTCGGCGGCGGAAACCTCGCCGCGCAGGGTGGCCAGCCCGAGTTCTTCGTAGGCGCCGCTGTTTACCTGTCGGCGGTAGCTGAGCTGGTCTCCATTGGGCTCCAGAATGTAGGCAAAGCGCAGGGCGTCTGACGTAGCCAGTAGTTCCCTGAGCAGCACCTGCAGCTGGCCGGCGTCGCGACGATAGACTGCCATGTGCAGATCGGGCCTGCTCTGAATGCGAAAATACGAGCGTTCGATCAGGGCATCCTTGGCATCCAGATAGGCCACACGTATCGCACTGGCACCCAGTACGACACCGGTGAGCATCGCGATACTGATGACGAAGGTGTTTACTTTGCCGGCGACCGTCACGCTGCCGCGGCTCCTGCTGTTTGATGGCGCAACGCAGCGCCGACATCGCAAGCAGCCATTGATGAATACCCCGTTTCCGGGTGCCGTTGTAGTGAGTCTGGCGCCCGGGTGTTAGTCAGGTCGGCGCGGGTGGGGCAACCCGCACCCGACACTGCCCTGAAACGTCCCTCAGACTACGCTAGCATGACTGCGCGAAAGGGCGCAATTGGGCAAAATGCCATCAACGGCGGGGTGATGCGGGCCTGTTCAGGCGGCTTTGCGCCGCTCGGGCAGGACACGGCGATCCTTTTCGATCAGAATGCCGTTGACCATCAGGGGAAAGGTGACCGGCTGGCCGCGGCGTCGATCCGTGGCGCTGCGTTCCACCTTCTTCACGTTGGCGTCGCGCCGCGAAGCCGAACGGAAATCCTCCGGCTCTTCGGTGACATAGTTGCGTGCGGCGACCATGAATACCCAGGCAGAGACAAGTACAGCCCCCATGCCTAGAACACCCAAGGTTATCAGTACCACATCCATTGTTTTTGAGTCCCGAGCCTACTCACGACGGATAATACACTTGATATGCAAGAACCGCGCCGAATAGGTTAGTGTTTATTATCCAAATTTTTTCAGTATCTTAGCGCTGCCCGGGAGTGCCAACAACCGGGAGGTGTATAAAATGCTGACAAATTTGGGTTAGCGGGCGCCCTTGCCGAAGAGCACCACTTCGACGGTGCTGAGGGTAATCATGAAGTCCAGAAACAGGCTGTGGTTCTTCACGTAGTAGAGATCGAACTGTAGTTTCTGGCGGGCATCTTCCTCCGATGCGCCGTAGGGGTAGCACAGCTGCGCCCAACCGGTGATGCCCGGCTTCACGCAGTGGCGAGAATTGTAGAACGGAATGCGCTCTGCCAGTTGCTTGACGAACTCGGGGCGCTCAGGGCGCGGACCGATAAAGGCCATATCACCGGAGAGGACGTTAAATATCTGCGGGAGTTCGTCAATGCGGGTGCGGCGTATAAAGGCGCCGACCCGGGTAACGCGGCTGTCGTTCTTGGTAGCCCAGCGGGCCTTGCCGTCGCCCTCGGCATCGACACTCATACTGCGAAATTTGATCACCCTGAATGCCTTACCGTTCAGTCCAACGCGTTCCTGGCTGAAAAATACCGGCGCCTTGAACCCGTCCTCAAGCCAGATAGCAACAATCGTCGCGAGCATGATGGGCCACGTGCCCATCAGCAGGATAAAGCTCGCTATTACGTCAAACAGGCGCTTTGACAGGCTTTTCGCGGAACCTGAGCGCATGTCTTCGGTTAATGTCATCCAGCCGGGGCTGGCGAAATCAACCAGAATCTTGCCTGCCTCGCGCTCAAAGAAGTTCACCAGGTTAAGCACCTTGATGCCCTTGAGACGACACTTGAACAACTCGTCGCTGGGTGTGTGGTCGCGCTTGTTGTCCAGCGCCACAACGATCTGGTCTATCTCTGTCTGGCGCGCGTACTCGGCCAGTGGCTGCCGCAGATTGATGATGCGTTCACCGGTGATGCGCGGCTCCTCACCGTTCACCCGCACAAAGCCCACGATAGTAAAACCCTGACGGTCTGTCTTGCGGCGCATGGAACTGGTGATTGTGGAGGCGGCGTAACCCGAGCCGAGCACCAACACGCGCTTTTTGAATTGATCCAGGTCCGCCAGGTTGGCGAAGGCAAGTCGGGCGGTGAGATTGGTTGCCAGAGAGATGGGCAGCGCGAACATCAGCGCAACACCCCAGATGGAGAATGCGGGCATGAAAAAGAACGCGGTGCCCAGTAGCAGTGAGCCGGCGAAGAAGCCGCCCAGGGAGCGCACAAGAATGCCCGATTTGCCC
>JAUHYL010000053.1 GCA_030426545.1 Gammaproteobacteria bacterium | reverse complement strand
TTCTCATCGCCAATGAGGTGGGTGGCAGCAGCTACCTCGGTGAGGTCTGGTACGCCGAGGCGGATGAGCCAATGGGACCCTGGACCAATGTGCGTAAAATCGCGAGTCACCAGAACTATTCTTTCTATAACGTTAAACAACATCCCTATTACGCCAGTGGACCCTACGTCTATTTTGAGGGCACTTATACCAAGAGTTTTTCCGCCACGGTACAGGCAACCCCCCGCTACAATTACAACCAGATAATGTATCGCCTGGATCTGTCGAATCCGCGGCTGCGCGCTGCAAGCCCTCCCGGGCATCCCGGGACTGATTGGCCCACCGACGGCTAGCCTTTGCGCCGGGTGCGTACCTGTGCACCCTCGCCCAATCACAATACGCAACGCGACGATTGTGTGCATAAGTTCACACTACCAACGCGCAATTGGCCATCGCCGGTCGACCTGCGCGTGGCAGGCACCCTATACTGCCCGAGGCGACTGGTTACAAAGCTGGACTTCTGCTCTTGTAAAAGACGCCATGCCAGACTACTTTTGCCACTCCGAGCCGCTGGAAACGCGATCGATACGGGGGCTTCAGCCCCTGCCAACCGCCTGGGGCGGTCGGTGCGGCTTGAAGTACAGCAACGCCAACCAGGGCCACACTGTTGCCGGGGTCTGGTAAAAGAGACAGGTAGCGATACCGCTTCCAACACCATGCAGGGAGAATCATCTTGAGTTCCGAAGACATCCGTAACAGCGCCATCGCCGTGGGCCTGCGTGACAGGCAAATGAGCGGCTGGTGTGACGAAGGCACACGGGAGCTGGTGACCGATGTTGTGATTAAACCCGGCATGAAGGTCGTTGATGTTGGCTGCGGCGACGGGGGTTACATCACTTTCTGTGCGCGCATGGGGGCAGACGTTACTTTTGTTGACCTCAACGGCGCCAAGGTGGAGGCCCTGCAGGAGAAACTGGAGAAGGAGAACAACGGCGGGGAAATCCGCGGCTTCGTTTCCGACTGCAATCCCATCCCCATCCCCGACGGCCACGCCGATGTGGTAATGAGCACCGAGGTACTGGAACACGTACACAATCCACAGGATTTCATCCGGGAGATCGTGCGGGTCGGCGGACCAGAGGCCACCTACGTCCTCACTGTGCCCGACTCTCGTGGTGAGAACCTGATCAGGGATATCGCTCACCCTGCCTACTTTTCGGAGCCCAACCATATCCAGATTTTCTCCTCGGAAGAGTTTGAAGAGTTGGCGCGTGACGCGGGCCTGGAAGTTATCCGTCACGAATACCTCGCGGGTTTCTGGGCTGTTTTTTACCTGCTGAAATGGGCAACGTCACTTCCTGGCGAATCGCTCATAGAAAACGTGCAGCCACAAACCACGCTGTGGACCCAGACCTGGGAAGAAGTGCTCAAGCACCCCTCGGGAAACAAGGTCAGGGCCGCTCTCAACAATGCGCTACCGCGCTGTCAGATGATCGTTGCCAGGAGGCAAAGTGCCGACCGCGGTTAAAATCGATTTCATCGTTCCGGGGTTCAGCAAATGTGGCACAACAACACTCTGCGCCCTGCTCGATCTGCACCCCGGCATCTACATCCCGCCCATCAAGGAACCCTGGTACTTTTCGCACCCGAAGTTTGAAACGCAGCACACCTGCTACGACGAACACTACGAAGACGCACAGGAAGGGCAGCTGAAAGGCGACGGCAGTACCGATTACACCGGCTATTTGCGTGAAGATATTTCGATCGCGCGCATCAAGGAAAACAACCCGGACTGCCGGTTCATGTTCATTGCCCGCAACCCCAGATCGCGCATCGAATCCAGCTACCGGGAGATGCACCACAGCGGTGTCAACTTCGGCCTGAACGCGCCCTACCCCCTGGGTGACTGCCTCCGCGTATTCCCCCAGATGGTACAGGATACGTTGTTCTGGGAGCGCATTAGCAAGTACCGCAACGCCTTCGGCGACGAGGCCATACTGGTGGTCTTCCTGGAAGAACTGAAAGCCGATCAGCGCACTGTGCTCACTCGCTGTCTGGAGCATCTTGGCCTGAGCATAGACGACATGCCGGACACAGGATCGGTGCAGATGAACGCCGGCTCACGCAAACTGTACGACTCCCGCCTGTTCCGTTTCCTGCGCTCCAACCACGTGACCGGGCTCAAGCTGGCGAAAATAGATTCCGAGCGCCAGGACCGCCTGTTTGGCCCACTGGGGCTCAGGCGCGCCTTCGGTAAAAAGCCGCTGCACTGGGACGATTACTCGCTGGAGGCCTTCGAAAAAGACATCGCCCCGGACTGTCTGAAATTCCTGCAACACTACGGTAAACCGCCCAGTTTCTGGGGTCTGGAAGAATTCGCTGAAAAGTGCGCGTGATAGGGGCAAAAAGTGATAGATCGGCCACAAATTGCACCCAGTTCACTCCATTTCTCGGCTTACACAGGCTAGGATTAGCGTCTGGAAATGAGTGTACAGGCGCACGCAGTTTGAGCGCCCTCTGACAACATAAAACTACCACTTTCCAGGCAACACTCCAGACAACACAGGGCAATAGGACGTAAATGCTTTTTTACTGCTACTCGGAAATCGGCGATTCCACGATCGAGTCACGCCTGGGAGATGCCGATTACAGCTATTACTTTGTCCTCAAAGCCTATCTCCCGCTACTGGAGAAGCTTGGCGAGACGCGGGTCATCGAGGCCATCGATGAGGGCTTCCTGGCAGATTGCCGGCGCGAGACCGAAAACGGCCGGCAGTGTTACCTGCTTGCCTTTGCACCGCCCCACAAAATTCCGTTTGAAGTTCCCTGCCCCACCATTCCGGTGTTTGCCTGGGAATACTCCAGCATCCCTAACCGCGAGTTTATCAGCGATCCGCAGGACAGCTGGTGTTATGCGCTGGAGCATTTCGGGCAGGCACTGACCCACTCCTCCTACGCCATGAACGTGGTGCGCAACGATATCGGGCCGGACTACCCCATCGAGAGCGTACCCGCCCCGCTGTGGGACAATTGGGCGACGCTGCGGGCCGAGGCGCCCTCGCGAGCGCCGGTAAAAGACCTGACCCTGACGCTGGGTACCGCGGTCATCGATAGCAGAGATTTCGCAATCAACTCCGAGAGCATTGCACCAGCCAGCCAGGTGGCGCGCCCCCCGGGAGGCAACACGGGCGACACAGAGTCCTGCCATAACCTCGACATCGAATTTGGGGAGATGAACCCTGACGTGTGGATGGTCGGTTTTTACCCGCCCGAGGGCTGGGGTGCGTGGTCAAAAACAACGAGCCCCTGGATCATGCTACCCAGCGTGGTATCCGGCGAGGTGCGCCTGGTTATCGCACTGAACGGCCATGCGGGCAACATTGGCAAGGATATCCAGGTACAGATTGGCGACCAGTGCGTAACACTGCAGCCACAGCTGGAAATCAGTGAGTACGAATTCGAGCTGAACGTCACTCAACCCAGCAATTTCGTTATGTTCAAAGGCCTGGATACCACGGCTGAACGCTCGATTGTCGATCCCCGCACCATCGCAATTGGCCTGGCTCGCATTGCAATCGAAAGCAAGTCCAGCCCGCCAACGGAAGCTGCGCCCAAACTCAATACGGTGGAGCACAAGCTCAAACTGAACGGCGTGGTCTACACCAGTATCCTCAACCCGCGTGACGGCCGCAAAAACTGGGAAGATATTCTCACCGCCTACTGCCAGGCGTTCCAGGATCGCGAGGACGTTACGCTGATCCTGAAAATGACATACAACGATATGTCTGGCTACCTGGAGGATGTGTTCGCCCTGCTCTGCCAACTCCATCCTTTCAAGTGTCGCATCGTCGTTGTACACGGCTACATTTCCGGCGCTGAGTACCGGGCCCTGATCAGCGCCACCAGCTATATAGTCAATGCCTCGCGCAGCGAGGGGCAATGCCTGCCGTTGATGGAATACATGTCCTGTGGCGTACCCGCCATCACGCCGGACAACACCGCCATGGCCGACTACGCAAACACAGACAACGCCTTTATCGTGGATTCCAGCCCGGAACCGCACTACTGGCCGCACGATCCGCAGCAGGTGTTCACAACGCTGTGGTACCGGCCCAACTGGGAAACACTCTTCGAGGCCTACCAGGACAGCTACAAGGTCGCCAACACGGATCCGGAACGTTATCAGCGCATGTCCCGCGCAGCATGGGAGAGCCAGCAAGCCTTCTGCTCCAGCGAAGCGCTGCTCCCCAGACTGCAATCGCTACTGAGCCGGATTGGCAAAGAATAGGGTATACACGAAGCATGATAATCATCACCTATTCCGAGACAAACGCGGACACGATCGAGCAGCGCCTTGGCCGTGCCGAGTACAGCTATTACTTCATCTACAAAAAGTACCTGCCTGCCATGCAGCGACTGGGGAAGCTTGTCGCTGTCGACGACCCCGATACAGAGGTAGACAGGATCTTCCGCGACAACCCGGATGAGGAATGTATCTTCTTTTCGTTCTCTCCTCCCCACCGAACCAATCTCCACCTGGAGTGCCCCACGGTCTGCGTCTTCGCATGGGAGTTCAGCACCATTCCTGCCGAATACTGGGACGACACGCCGGAGTACAACTGGACGCAGGTGCTCAGCCAGCTTGGCAATGCACTGACCATCTCGGAATACGCCGCCAAGGTGGTGAACGAAGCGATACCCGAGGGTATCAACCTGGCCGTACTCCCGGCTGCGGTGGACACGGTTGACCCCGGCTCCTTACAGCCCAAGAAGCAGCAGATCAGTATGGAGGTGAAGGCCACGCTGTACGATAGCAGCTCCTACAACCTGTCAGCCGATATGGTCAATGACGAGGTCAGGGGGACACGGGATCCTCTGAAAATGGAGCCCTGGGACAACGAGCGCATCGACCTTTCCTTCACTGAGAATGACCCCGACTCCATAGAATTGCTGGTTGGCTTTTACAGTGCGGAAGAATGGGGCACCTGGTCGCGCACGGGCTCACCCTGGATCATGTTGCCGCACAATGTGAAAGGGCCGGTAGTTCTCGAAGTGGAACTGGTCGCCTACGGTACCAATGTTGATCGTGATATCGACATTGAACTTGGCGATGAACGCAAGACGGTCAAGCTTTCAGGGTTACCCGCCAGCTACACGTTCGAGTTCTCGCCGGACAAGGACGCAGACCTTCTGAAATTTCACAATCTCGACCTGACGCACGCGCCCGGAGCACGTGACCACCGCTCCCTGGGAATTGGCATCAAGTCCATGTCTATGTGGCGACCCGAAGAATTCCAAAGTGCTGCTGGGGCGGCCTCCCGCTCTTTACTGAAACGCGCCTACAAGTTCATCGCCGACAAGTTCATCGCCGAACCCGAAGAAGTCGGCAACATTCTTGAGCTACAGGGAATCGTCTACACCACAGTCATGAACCCCCAGGACGGCAGGAAAAACTGGGAAGATTTGGTAACGGCATTCTGCTGGGCGTTCCGGGACGAGGAAAACGCGACGCTGGTGCTGAAAATGACGCACCACAATCTGACGACGTTCCTGGGTAAGCTGTTGCTGCTCTACTCGCAGATGTCGCCCTTCAAGTGCCGCGTTGTCGCCGTGCATGGTTTCCTCACCGAACAGCAATACGAGACGCTGATCGACAGCACACACTACGTGGTGAACAGTTCGCACTGCGAGGGACAGTGCCTCCCGCTAATGGAATTCATGGGCCAGGGCATACCCGCCATCGCACCGGATCACACCGCGATGGCCGACTACATCACTGACAGCAATGCGTTTATTGTCAATTCGAGCATGTACCCGACGTTCTGGCCCTTCGATCAGCACCGCAAGGCCATACGCACCAAATGCTATCGAATCGACTGGAATTCCTTGAAGGACGGTTACCTGCAAAGTTTCGAGATCGCCCGCAATCAGCCGGAAAAATACGAGCAGATGCGCAGGAGCAGCATCGAGTCCATCAACGCCTCTGCAGGTCATGAAGTGGTTTACGAGAAAATGAAGACCTACCTGGAAAAAACTGCCCGAAAATCCGGCGGGAATGCCTAGGGCACCTCTGATTGATGCGGTGATACCTCAGCCGGGTCTCCGCATTAATCAGAGGTGCCCTAGTACACAGATTTTGGTGCTGTCGCTGCGGTCGGGTACGTTAAACTTGGGTAGCCGGCGAATACCAACACCGGTCACACGAAAGGCAATTGCCCCATGCTCTCCAGATTAATCGACAGGCTGACCGGGCGCGGAACGCGAAACGCGGACCCAGAACCGGATCTCACCGCAACCGTTCTCAAGCAGAACGTATCGACTCAGTTACCCAACGACAATGATCCCAATGAAAACCACGCCGTCGTCGGACTGCGAGACATCATGGATTCCGGGTGGTTCAACTCGGCAACGCATGAGATTTGCCCGGGTGTTGTTATCAGTGCAAGCGACACTGTATTGGACGTGGGCTGCGGAGACGGCGGAGCCGTGAAATTTTGCGCCGACCAGGGCGCGCACATCATCTACCTGGACATCAACGCCGACAAGGTAGCCTCGCTGGAGCAGCAGCTACAACAACGTTCTGCAGCCAGCGTACGGGGCATCGTGGGCACCGGCGACAACATCGACGTCGCAGATGAAACCGCCGACAAAATTGTGTGCACGGAAGTGCTGGAGCACGTAGATGACCCGGGCAGCGTAATGGCAGAAATGGTCCGGGTGGGGAAGCGCGGCGCCTTATACCTGCTCACAGTTCCCCACGATGCGGGCGAGTCCGTTATGCAGGACACAGCGCCTGAACAATACTTCCAGAAACCCAACCATATCCGCATCTTCACACAAGAGGATTTCGAGTCACTGGTTGAGAAAGCGGGATTGGAGTTGGTGCGCTACGAGAAAATGGGCGCATTCTGGACCCTGTTTTTCGCTATTTTCTGGGCGACGGGGGCAGATTTTGTACAACCCAAGAACCCCGCACTGAAAAACTGGAGTAAAACCTGGGCCAGCATACTGGAACACGAGAGAGGCCGGCAAATGAAGGCCGCGATGGATCAGGCCATCCCGAGCAAACAGTTTATTCTTGCCAGAAAACCCTGACAGACCTGGCGAACAGCGAGCAGGCTGGTCTGGCCCTCTGGTCGCAGTGCTGCAAAGTACAATCTGAAAGAGAAGAAAAGCCCGGTTCCTCAGGGCTTGCTTTCGAACATCCAGGCCAGTGTGTCGTGCATATCGATAGGCGAAAGCCCGGGGCACAAACCCAGTAGTTTGTCGTTACTACCCACAAGGCGCCGAACCTCGTTTTCACGCACGAAGGCCGGATTGACGGTCACTTCGATTTCGTAACCGGCTATCTCGTTCATGCTCTTGATCAGGTTTTTCAGGGAATGTCCTTCGCCCGAGCACAGGTTATAGGCCTCACCAACCTCCGCATTCTGCAGCAGTTCAGCGTAGGCGTCCGCCACAAATCGAACGTCAGAGAAGTCCCTCACAACATCAATATTGCCGAGTTCAATGACGGACTTTTTCTGTTGAAAGTGGCTGACAATTTTGGGGATAAGAAATTTCTCTGCCTGCCCCACGCCCGTGTAGTTGAAAGGGCGCGCTATCGAAATTGGCAGCCGGTCCAGCCAAATACCCGCCATGAACTCCATCGCGACTTTGCTCGCCGCGTAATCGTTGGCAGGAGAGAATGCCGTACTCTCAGGCAGCTCACGCTCTACGGTATTGCCATAGACGTTTGCACTGCTTGCCAGAATCACTTTCTCAGGCGACGTTTCGCTGTCAGCGAGCGCTTGCAGCAGGTTGCGTGTGCCCACCACATTCGTCATGTACATCTCGGTAATATCGCCGTGGGGCACAAAAGTAATCGCGGCCAGATGTATAACGAAGTCCGGGCGCAGTTCATTAACTGACTGACGCAGCCCATCGGCATCCAGCAGATTGCCCGGCAGCACCAGGGCATTGCTCAACTCAATGTGATTATTGCTGAGGCCAACAACCTCGTAGCCCAGCGCTCCCAGCTTTTCAGAGAGGTAGGGGCCAGTGAAGCTGCTGATGCCAGTGACTAGTACCTTTCCCGGCATTAAAAGGAGGCGCCTTTCTCGTTGCGGACAAGATCGGCCTTGACCATCATGTCGCAGAGCTCCTCCAGTGTTGTTTTCGGCTCCCATCCGAGCACTTGTTTAGCTTTGGCCGGATCGCCAATCAGCAGATCGACCTCCGCGGGACGGTAAAACTCTGGATTCACCTTAACCAGCGTGCGACCCGTCTTCTTACACACCCCGATTTCGTCTTCTTCCTTGCCGCTCCACTCCAGAGCGACATCGACTGCCGCAAACGCAAGCTCAACGAAGTCGCGTACCGTCTCGGTGCGATTGGTCGCAAGCACAAAAGTATCCGGTTCATCCGCCTGCAGCATACGCCACATACCTTCTACATAGTCCTTGGCAAAACCCCAGTCACGCTTTGCATCGAGGTTGCCCAGCTCGAGAACATCCGCTTTACCCAGATGAATCTGTGCAACCGTATCGGTGATCTTGCGGGTTACGAATTCTTTTCCGCGCAGCGGCGACTCGTGATTGAAGAGTATTCCACTGCTGGCAAACATATCGTATGACTCGCGATAGTTAACCGTCATCCAATGGGCAAACAGTTTGGCCACGCCGTAGGGACTGCGGGGATAGAATGGTGTCTCCTCGGTCTGTGGAATAGCCTGCACCTTGCCGAACATCTCCGAGGTGGACGCCTGGTAAAATCGAATCGACGTATCGGTTGATCGGATCGCCTCAAGCAGATTAAGCGCGCCAAGACCGGTAATCTTTGAAGTCGCCATCGGCTGTTTGAACGAAACACCCACAAAACTCTGCGCTGCCAGGTTGTAGACCTCGCTGGCTTCACTTTCCTCCAGCAGGCGGCGGGAATCCATGGCGTCGGTGAGATCGTAATCTACCAGCTTCAGATTGGGGTGCCCGACAATGCCGAGTTCCTCCATACGCCATAGATTGACCGAACTGGTACGCCGGCAGGCGCCAAACACCCGATAGTCATTCTCCAGCAGCAACGCCGCCAGGTACGCCCCATCCTGACCGGTGACACCGGTAACAACAGCATTCTTCATATCGATTTCCATGGTTTTATAGTCGTTTCAGCTGCCTGCGGCCGTGTTCCTGTGGCCGTGCTTCGTCGTTTCAGCTGGTTAAAGCACTACAGTCGGCGCTGCGCTCAGCGCCGCATTCGTCTCAACTGGCTACAGCCGTTCTACCATACTGGATAAGCGCGCCAGAGTAGGTTCGAACATGGCGGAATCGTTAACATCGTCACACATTGATGCCAGAATATCGATCAGCCGGTCGTCAAATATACCGGCTGCGAAGCGCCTGTCCAGCGCTTCTCCGGCAAAGTTCAGCAAGCCGCTCACGTACCGCTCTACGTTATGCTGGCTGCGCAGAAAGGCCTCTCCGCAAGCTCCACAGGCGAGGCGCCCGAGATCGCCGCCAATCATCTCCTCCAACAAGGTGATGACGTCCTGCCGTTCGTTAATTGGCGATATCTTGATAGCGACATCATCCGGCAGCTCGCCGTACCAGCCCACATCCGAGACGATGGTGGGCACCCCCCTGGACCAGTAGCGCAGTTGGCTGGCAGATGCCTCGCCCATGGTTGGGTACCTCAGATTGATGGCAAGGTCTGCCTGGCTCAGGCGCTGATCCAGTTCCTCATCACTGACGAAACCGACTATCGTCACCCAATCGGTAAGGCCCAGTGTCGAAATGTGGGCATTGAGTTCATCGACCTTGGCGATCTTACCCACCAGGCTGAGCCTGAAAGCCTCTGGACGGCTAACGGCTGACCAGGCGGACAGAAACTCCCGCAGCCGGCGGTTAGGGCCGGCGTGCCCGCAGAAAACGATCTGGAAGGGCTCAGCGTGCTGCCGCGCTCCCTGGCTGCTTGCAGGCGGCTGGTAAGGCAGATCCAGTTTCACCACTGGCCCGTCGTAGCGCGCCTGAACGTGGCGCAGTGCATAATCTGAGTGCACAACCACACCCATTGCGTTGTCGATGAACGACTCGAATAAAGGGTAGTTTGTCGTGAAGGCATCGTATTGCGCCTGATCGCGCCCGTGCCAGCTATAGTTCTCGCCCCCGAACATGGCGCTGAATGCTCGCGCCGCTTCATGGCCATACTCGTCGGCGGCCATCCGGGCGATGTCAAACTCGCTGTTAAAACGCGCATAGGCCAGGGAGAGCTCCAGCAAACTGATATCGTGAAGCACGACAATACCCGGAGTTTGCAGGGCGAAATCCAGGATTCCGCAGTGCATTACACTATTGCCGAGGTTGTAGAAATTGACGATGTCGGGGCTGGCATTGAGGTCTTGCAGCGTGAAGTCACCGTTGACGATGCCACTCTCATCAACCACCTGGACGAAGCACTCTTCTTCCAGTACGGAGACCACCATGCGCGAATAGCGCGCGATCTCGGTCCTCTCGGCGTCAAAGGGGGACAACCAGCGGCATCGAATACTCATTAGAGCAAGTGCCCGATCACGCTGTCCCAGTCCAGGTTGATTTCGGCCACCCGCGCCCTGGCACCCTCGCCGTATGCTCGCACAATGCGTTCATCGCTCCAGATACGATCCATCTCAGCGCCCAATGCCTGGGCATCAGCTGGCAACACAGAACCCGACTCATTGTGCACCACGAATTCCAGCGAGCCCCCGGAATCTTCCAGCGTAATCACGCCCTTACTGGACAACATCGCTTCGGGAGTAATGTAACCATAATCCTCATTCACCGGAGGAAAGATCACCATTTTGCAGTTCGCGTAGAGCGCAATCTTCTCCTGCTCGGACACATGCCCCAGCCATTCAATTCTCGACGTCACCCCCAGTTCTTCCGCTCGTTGGCACAGCGATTCGAAATAATCGTCACTGTCTGGCATACCGGCAAAGCGCACTTTCACCGCTTCACTCGTGTGAGCCAGCGCTTCAATCACAAGTTCCTGCCGCTTGAGGGGATTGATTCTGCTGGGGAAAAAGAAAAAGTCGCCAAACTGCTCGAAATGGAACTTCTCCATATCCCTGGGCGGGGGATACAGGACGCCCGCATTGAGGCCGTTGTACTGTTGCAGGCGATCCGCCACGTTCTGGGAGATCGCGTAAAGCCGTTCACACGACCCTATCGCTGCGCTATCTTCGCGACGTATCAGGTCTCTCACCCGCTCGCTGTCGCGCATGGCGGCAAGATCGCTGTAATCTGTATCCCACAAGTCGTAGGCCGAGCGGTGCTGGTGAAGTAGCCATAGCGCCATATCATCATGCTGCATCAGCCATACAGGAAATCGCAGCGCTATCACCTTATCAATACGCACGTTGTTGAATTCCGAAACATCGAGCAGCTTGCAGGCAACAATGCTGTCCAGCATCGCCTGCTGCGGGTACCACTTGAAGGGCACTGTGATCAGCGTTACGCGATGGCCACGTTCGGACAGGGCTTCCACCAGATCCCCAGCCAGTTGCTCCGCACCCCCGGCTGAATAGGGAATTTGTGTGTTCAATACGGCAATATTCATGATCGAATAGTCACGCTGCAGTAGCCATGCTTCGGTAGTGATGCCTGGATGATCAATGACGTCGCCACTCAGGGCTCTTCCTGGCGAAAGGCCTCAACGAGCTCGCTGCGCAGGTGCGCGATCGAATCGTTGTAATGCCGGTAGATATCCGCTTCGACGCCAGTGAGTCTCGTCCTGCTGCCAGCCAGCGCTCCCACGTTGTACTCCATGGTTAAATCCAGGCGGGCCAGAACGCGAAGCAGGTGCGGGAGGCGCAGAAAGAAACCAAGCAGCGGAATTCGCTCACGGCGTTCAAGGCGGCAGGCGCGACGCAAGCCCGGAATCGAATCGATACTGCGCACTGCATCGGGCGATGCGCAAAGCTCTCCCAGCACTCGAACCCTCGAGGACAGGCCTTCATCCAACTGGTGCTGGATGCGATCCATCTCATCTGGCGCCGGCTCCCGCGCAAGCACCACCAGGAAAGCCGCGCGAACGAAGTCCTCGCCGTACAGGCTGAGCAGCACGGGCAGTCTTTCAAGTTCGGCCAGCACGACTTCCTCGTCAGTTCCAAGCTTCGGCAGCGCGACAGACAGACCGCGTTCTCCAATCGTGCGTCCGGCAAACGCTTCATGCAGATTCTCTTCCCGCTGACTTTCAAACCACTCTGGCGGTCTTTGCAGGCGTCGCGCCCTGCCCCGCAGCCCGGCGACCTCTACGTCAAGAAACGCCAGGCGGTCAAAATTTAATAGCGCACCGGCAAACATCCCCAACACCGGTACGGCTGTGAGCCGGGTCAGAAAAAACCTCAGTGGCAGCCCGCGGATGCTCACTTCGCTCTGCTTGCCTTCCTCGGAATAACACAAGTGCCCCAGGTACTTGATGCGACTCGCGTGACCACTTCGTAGCTGCGCCAGACCCTGCGCGAGCCCGTCTTCATCGACTGCGCGCTTCAATACTGCTGCATAAATCGCCTCGATGAACTCCTGATCATGGTATTGCAGCAATTCCTCGAGGTGATACCGCTTTCTGTTTTCCTGAATGGGCAGCGAGGGGTGGGCCGTATGAGGTGAGTGATACTCAGGAAAAATGCTATTGAAATAGGCCACCAAATCGTCACATTGGTTGCTCCTGACGCGACTGCGCAGCAACTCGATGAGGCGGCGGGATACATCGGTATCCTGTTGCGGACCCGCGTCCTGGTCAGGCATGGAGTCTTATCCAGGCGGACCGGTGTGGAAACTTGTCCCGCACCCAGGTACCACAGTCGACCACGCAGAACTCGATGGAAGTGGCTCTTTTTCCTGACAGCTGCTCCGTACTGATACACACATCAACCTTGATGCCCTTGCTGTTCCTGGCGGGAATATTCACTTTCACCATCGCCACTTCACCCACACCATCGATCCGCTGACCCGCCTCGTCAAGCAAGACCCAGCCGATGCCATAGGAGCGATCTTCCAATTCGGTGAACACGACATCAAAGTCTCCGCGGTTCTCAATCATCAGTGGAATTTTTCTGTCCACATCCAGATTAAGCTTGGCAATACCCTTGCAGTAGAGATCAACTTTTGACCAGTCAAACTCACCTTTCTCGACCTGCAGGTTGGACGGGGTAACGTACTGCGCAATTTCAGTACTGACTTCGGGAACGTTGACCGCGTTCTTCCAAAGTCCGTCACACGTGTCTCGAACGTACTCGTAAAGCGCGATGTCCTCGCGATTCACGCTCGTTATCATCTCAATTAGCCCGGGTTCGGCCAGTATCTTCGACGAATAGCCTGGCTCCCCGACATTGGCCTTGACCACATTTTGCCGATTGAACTGGAGATCCAGCTGGAAAAAGCGATTAAAGGCATCGAGGTTGTCAAACGCGCCCACGACGAGATTCTCTTCTTCCATGGTGCGTTGTACATCCGCGAACGTGGCACCATAGCGGGAGAGATAAGCACACTGATAGTTGCTGACGCGATTGCGAAACAACTCGCAGTTTTCGATAGAGGCAACCATGCTGTCCGGGTCCACGCCTTTGCGTACCCAATCCGCCAGTTCACGCTCGCGTTCTGCTTTCCAGGCCGGGGCCAGTTTGTCGGAAACACGAGTGCAATAATTGAAATACGAAACCGCGCGCTCAATAGGATCACGCACAACGGCGGTGTACAGCGCATTGAAGCCGTCGGGGTAGAACTGCAACTCTCTGTGACCACCGATAACGACCGCCTCACCCACATCCGACGCCTCAAATTCGGTCGTGTCCAGGTCAAGGCCATACCAGAAAACCCTGTCCTTCCCCACCGCGCCGGTCATGTAGGTGCGCTGCGAGGTACCGGCGGACTTGGGGATATGCAAGTAGACTAGACGGGGCTTCATAGGGGCCAAAATTCCAATAAAACTAATAACTTAGCCGATCGTGACGGCAATTTTTCACCGACTTTAACACAAAACATTGGCGCCTTCTCCGGATTCTCATGCAGGTGTGAACAGGATCATACCGCCAATTCGATTGCGTGGATAAGACAAGCTCAGAGGGGGGGCGGGCCATGAATTTCCATGCCGGGCACCAGGAGCTGTAGCCGTTGAACAGGGGCTGGAGGAGCCGGCTGAACAACTCCCGCAGCACTTAACTTGCTGCGGGCCCACGCTCGGGATACGCCACCGCCAGAGCAACGGATATGGCTCACAGATTGCCGACGAATACACCCGGCATAGGTGAATGACCTACAGTCTCAGTGTACATTTAGCTTTCAGTGAATACGGCAAGAAAATCGTCCGCCAGCGCAAATCCCGACTGCAGCGGCAACGTCGATTTTTTGCCACGAAACGGTGTCAGGTAAACATGACAAGCGCGCAGAGCCCGGATAACTCGACGCCAGGACGCCTTCTGGTTAGACGGAGGGCATGACCCTGAATCAATTGCTGCAACTGCTCAGGGACCTGCGCCGTCGTGGCAAAGAGCTTATTTGTCTCGCGGGCGTGACCTTGCTGGCACTGCCGGCATGGCCCCTGATTCTAGTGATGCTGTGTCTACCCGCGGGAAGAGCCATGATCATGCGGGGCCTTGCCAGACTCGGCGGCCTGGACCAATTGATACGCGACATCATGGAACGGCTGCAGCTAACGCCCGCGAGGCTGAGTCAGCCAAGCGCCCAACCGCTAGTGCAGCCCTTTCCCGAATCTGGCGAAATGGAACGGGACCCTGCTGCACGTCTCGAGCTTTTTCTAGCCCACCTTTGTCCACAACAACGCCACCTCCTGGAGCAACTGGGCTGGGACTGGGGCCACACGTCCCCCCAGGATCGCACCGTCAAGCGCCTTTCAATTGCCAGCACAGACAAGATGATGCTACGTCTGGCAGTGGACCATGCCGCGAAGATGAGGGCCGGGAAGCCTGCGCACATAGCAGAAGGCCGTGAAGCTCAGCCCGGCAAAGCCCGCCGCAGCAGTGCTGACAGAAAGCCTTCGCTGGCGCTTGTATCGTCGATGCCGCCGACAGCGTCAGGCATTGCAAACTACTGCCGCGACATATTGCCCGCACTGGCCAATCACTACGAAATCACGCTGGTCGTCCAGGATCCAGGCGCCGTCGATGCGCCGCTGGCGCAGCGTTTCAGAACAATGGGGCACCGGGATTTTCTACTGGCACTGCCGCCCTTCGATCGAATCATGTACCACTTCGGCAACTCGCAGCTTCACTATGACTACTTTACGCTACTCAAGGCACGGCCCGGCCTGGTTGTGCTACACGACATTTTCCTCGGCGATTGCATTTTCAGCCATTTCGAGGTGATGGGCAAAACCCAACTGCTGCAGCAGGTCTACCTATCCCACGGCTGGCCGGCGCTGCCCTATTGCGTGGGAGATGTGCGCGATACTATCGCCCGTTATCCAGCCTGTGCCCAGGTTTTTACAGAGCGCCTTGGGGTAATCGTCCACAATCGCTTCGCGGAACAAAAACTGCGACAGCACTTCTCTGACCGGCTGCTAAAAAACCTGCATCTCACACCGCTCGCTCAAAAGCCGGTACAACTGCAGAACAAAGCGTCTGCGAGAGGAAGACTACAGATATCGAGCGACGCGATCGTTTACGCCAGCTTCGGCTTTATCAACCAGAACAAGTGTATATTCGAGCTGCTGGATGCCTGGAATGCTTCCGGGCTGGCCAATAACTCGAGTGCGCGGCTGTATTTTGTCGGAGACTGCGACGACGCTGCGTTGAGGCGTAAAATCGATGCGCGCATTCTGGAACTCGGCTTCGGCGCGCAGGTTGTCATCACCGGCTATGTCGACTCCAGGGCGTACGACGATTACCTCGCCGCTGCAGATATTGCCTTGCAGTTGCGCCGCAATTCTCGCGGAGAGTCCTCCGCTGCATTGCTCGACTGCATGGCGGCAGGCCTGACGACAATCATTAACGCGCATGGCAGCATGGCTGAGTTTCCAGACGACACCGTGGTTAAAGTAGCCGACGATTTTTCCAACGTAGAGCTTGCCGAGGCGCTGCAGACGGCACTGACATCTTTTTCAGAGAACAATCGCACCGGAGCAAGGGCCAGGCAACACGTCGCAGATTGTCATGCGCCGGACAAGGTCGTCGAGAGCTACATTGCTCACATGGAAGCAATGTATCAGCACAGTGAAGCGTCAGTAGATAGCAGGCAACTATTGAACGCACTTGCATCCAGCAACGCAAACAGTTCCGGCGCTGGGCTATGGCAACGGGTATGCGAGATGGGCGAGCGGACCGCAAGCACCAGTCCAGGAATGACCGCACCCGAAACTGAACAGCTGCTGATCGATATTTCCGCACGGCATTACAACAGTGATCTGCAAGGCTTGTCCCGGTGCATGAGCGATCACCTGCTGTTCCACCTACTTCAGGACACAGACCTGCCCTACCGGGTGGAACCTGTCTACTGGGACAGGAAGAGCAGCGACTATCGCTATGCCAGAAGCTTTGCGAGTAATCTGCTTCAGGTGGAGCCACTTGAGATTTATGACGATCCCGTAGAGATCAGATCTGGCGATGTTTATCTAGGCCTTGATGCGGCGACTTCCACAGACCTTGCAACCCAGGCGCACGGTGTCCTGCAACACTGGCGCGAGCGCGGCGTTTCGATTTTCAACCTGCTTGCCTCTACGGCAGCTTTCGAAGCGCAGCCTGACATCCCGTCTAGTAATACGAATAGCAGCGCAGATACTGGTGTGAATAGCCGTGCCGCCGACAGCTACCTGCGCCAACTAGCACAACACAGCGACGGTATCATTTGCGTGTCAGACTCCGTCGCTGAGAGCTATCGCAAGTGGCTGGCCCAGTCGGGATTACCGTTGGAGGGGGCACACATTGGCCATTTCCTCCCCGGCATGGCCGATGCGGAAGCCAAACTGCCGTTAAAGGCCTCGTTAATTACGCGGCTAAAATTCAAACCACTGACGAATGACCCGTACCTTCTGCTGCTGGATTCTGGGGGCGTAGAGAGCGGCCTGGTTAACTGGGTGAACGCGCTGGAGCAATTTTGGGCAAGTGGTAATCGGCTCAAACTGGTGGTCGTTTCGGAGCAAAAAAACCGATACAGAAAGGCAGCCGCTGTACACCACCTTTCCGGCGTATCGGAAGAGATGCGCGAACTGCTATTCCAGAACGCTGCCGGCGTGGTGATACCTGACCTGGGTGCGGGCGCAGACATGCCGCTGTTCAACGCGGTCGAGCACGAAACAGCCATTATTGCCCGAGATCATCCCGTGCTGAGAGAACTGTGTGGAGAGCATGCTTTCTATTATTCTGCCAACGACGGCGACCGACTTGTCGGGGAGGTTCTTGAATGGTGGCAGTTGTACCTTTCGGATCGCCATCCGCAATCCAGCCAACTCTCCTGGCCGAGTTGGCGCGTTAGCGCGCGACAACTCACAGGCTGTATTCTGGATGCATCATGAGAGCTGTGAAGGCCGGATTCTCGCGCAGGCTGATTCAACCGGGCATGGTGAGCGACGAGGTGCACTCCCGGCGGGAGAGTCAGATGGCATGCAATGCAAGGTCTTATACCGAGGCTGAGAAGGGATGAAGCTATACATACATATCGGATGGCCCAAAACCGGGAGCAGCGCTATCCAGTCGCATATCTTTATCAATCGCGGCTGGTTCGAATCCAGGGGCATTCTTATCCCCAAGACCGGTTATGCCTCGGGCCTCGGCCATGCCTTCCTGGCGGGCGCAGACTCTCTGCCCACCGCCAATGCCGGAGACGGCGATCCCGCTGGCAGCACCGGGCTCTTCGAACAGCTGGCACAGGAGCTGGAGCGAAATTCAGGCAAGGGTTTTCACAGTGCGCTGATCTCCAGTGAGGGGCTGGCGCTGGTCGAAGATGCAATCATCGAGCAGGCACACGAACACCTGGGTGCCCACGAGGTTACCTTGCTGGCCTACGTCCGGGACCAGCTGGCACTTTATCAGTCAGCGACCTTGCAGGAGTTCGAAACGCTGCTAAACACACCTGCAGAGCGGTTTTACGGCAGCGGCTTCGTGCCGCCCGCCAAACTGAAAAATTACGATTTCGCCGCTACCCTGTCACGCTGGAGTACGCTGTTTCGTGACAACATCGAGATCAGGGTTCGACTCTATCAGCGGGATTTGCTCAAACAGCAGAACGTGGTTTTCGATTTTCTGGACTGCCTGCATCTTGAACCGGATGACAGCTTTTGGCTGGGCGAAAAGAACGTTAATCACAGCCTGGACATGAATGCTGCAGCGATTCTGCTGATTGCAAGAGAGGCCGGTATGCCAAAAAGTGGCATGCTGCGGCTTTCTCGCGCACTTTCTGCGGTGGCAGCCACCGGCTTTGATACGACCAGGCAGTTTCTGAACGATGGCGATCGACAATTTTTGCGGCAGCATTTTGACGAGAGTAACAGGTCACTTGTGCGCAACTATCCGCCTGAAAACACCGATCACACCGAATCACTGTTCGATCACCAGGCATCCGTGGGCAGCGAACAGGGTACACAGACCAACGCAGATACGGGTAGCCTGGCTTATTTGAGGGCTATCCATAATGCCCTGGCGGCTCCCGCGCAGGAGTTATGGGAGGGGGGCCTGGTCGCAGGCTTCAACCTTGGCAAGCTCACAGGGCCACCGAACACAGGTTGGCGAGGGCCAGAGGCGGACGGCGTGTGGTCGGTTGGACCCACCTCGGAGCTGGCCTTCAAGCTGCCGGAAGTGCACCCCACGCAAGGTCCCTCGTCGATACGCCTGGTGATTGCGGGCGTGTACTTTGAGGGGAACACTGCGACAAAGGTCACGATAAAGGACAACGTCGCCGATCTCGACCTGACTCGTGCTGTGCTGACAGTGGCGCTGGATGACACGGTGAGGAAAGACGGCGTGAAGATACTATTGGAACACCAGCAGCAGGAACAGGCCGAAGCGGAGAACCAGGAAAAGCAGAATCTTTCTTTCAAGCTTCGATTGATGGCATACGATTTTGTCTGGACCTGAGAGGCGCAAACCGGCGCTGCATGAAAGCCCGCGCAGCACGCGCGATTGCAATTCGGTAGCCAGCTCGTATATTCGACCAGGTAATAATTAGACAGACAGAATACCCTATGCAGGTTTTCCTACACATCGGTTACCCCAAGACCGGATCGACGGCCATTCAGTGGCACGTGTTCTCCAACCAGGGCTGGTTTGAGAAGCGTGGCGTCTACATTCCACGCACGGGCTACGCGGCAGGACTGGGACACGCTTTTCTCGTTGGGGGCAAGTCGCAGCCACTCAGGTCAGGCGCCAACAGGACGCTGCTCAAACCCGACAGCCAGTTTCAGGCACTTGCTGAAGAGTTGAACGAATGCCAGGCGAAGGGTTTCGACAAAGCGCTGATCACCTGGGAGGGCTTTGCGATTGTCAATGAAGCAGTCATCGATGAGATGGCACAGGCCCTTGGGGAGTTCGATATTTCGCTGTTTGCGTATCTCCGCGACCAGGTATCGCTACACCAGTCTGCTGCGCTACAGGGGCTTGAAAACCTGCGCGACTTCACCGCCGAACGTTTTTTCGGCGGCACAGATATCCCGGATACAACCCTTGCCCAGTTCGACTTTCCTACCGTCCTTGCGCGGTGGCAACGCGCGTTTGGCGACAAACTGACGGCACGAACCCGGCTGTTTGAAAGATCCTTGCTACAGGATGGCAATGTGGTGGTCGACTTCCTGCAATGGCTGGGACTACCGCAGGATGATCAGTTTGCGCTGCAATCGTCCCAGATTAACCACAGCCTGGACAGCCGCGCCGCGGCGCTCATCCTTGTTGCGCGCGCTGCAGGCGTTCCCGGCGGCAGGCTCATTGCATTGTCCAGGGCGTTGTCGGATGTCACCGCCAGAAGTAGAAGCACCTCGAAGAATTTCATGAGCGTTGACGACAGGCAGCGCCTGCAGGAATTCTACCGCGACAGTAACGAGGCCCTGTTCAGTGGTTTTCCTCCCGAGAATGCGCCCGAGACTACGGATTTATTCCCGGGTAAAGCCGACGACGAAGGCCTCGCCCCGGAATTTGAGTACCTGCGTGAAGTGTATCGGGCACTCGGCGATCCCTCTCCGGAGGTTTGGGGCGGCGGCCCGATCAACAACCAGAAAGTCGGTCGCGTGGCGCGGGCGCCCAATGCAGGGTGGCGTGGCCCGGAGGCAGACGGCGTATGGTCTGTGGGGTCAATGTCGGAGCTGGCGTTTCTGCTACCGGAAACACACCCTGAGTCCGGGCCGTCCGCCGTAGAGCTGACCCTGTCGGGCAGTTACCTCGAAGGCCATAGCGCTACCGACGTAAGCGTTGGCGGCAACACCGAGTGTATGGACCTGAGCATGGCCACCCTCCGCATACCCCTGGATGCCAAGACCCGCAAAGACGGTGTGCGGGTCGTGCTACAGCATCAGACGCTGCCAACCGATGAGGCCAGCGCTGCTGAGCCGTTGGAGTTGGCGTACAAACTGCGATTCCTATCCTACAAATTCGTCTGGGATGACTAGCTTGCAAGATTGCTCGTTCAAATGGCGCTGGGTGCTTCCGTGGGCGCGCTAAAACAGCTACCAGACGAAGTCGTAGCTCAGGTAGCGTAACTTGTAGGCGATTCCGCGATCGGCCGACAGGCCCTGTGAATCCGGTGGTACTTCTGGCGCTACGTGTTTCAGTAGTATCTTCACACCGCTTTCGCGAACCTGATCATCAATTTCGACTTCTATCGCTGCGTTGGTGAGATCCCATTCCTGCTCATGGCCTGCTATTACCACATGGGTATGGGTGTTATTCGAATAGTACTGCCCGTCCAGCGTTAACCTCAACGCATTCGGACCCTCTACACTATCGGTGCCCGGAATCAGGAATGCCAGATCTGACTCTGCCCCCACGGACCACACCCCGTCGTTCTCCGCGCCACGCCAACCGCGACACGGTGGCCGAAGTACCCGGGAGAGAGACTGTCCCAGCAGTATTTCGCCCTGCCATGACTCCAGCGGGGGTAGTTGACGATTCCGATGTAAAGCGATCATGCCCGAGCGACCGGCTACCGGGCTGGGCTTGTCTTCCTCAGCGCTGGCCAGCGGGAAGTTGTCGATCCCGGGCGCAACGTTTTCGGGTCTGAACTCAGCGAAAAGCTTACGGTTGGACGCCGCAAAGTGTTCTCGGACAGCAGCGACTTCGGCCTCATCGAGAAAATTCGAAGAACCTGCACCCAGCTGTTCAATGGTCCGAGAGAGTGCACGGGACAGCACCATTTGACGCAGCGGAGGAGAACCAAGTTGCCTGGCCGTAGCCAGAAACGCGGCGCTGAAGAAATCCAGGCTGGGATTGGTGTTAGACGCCTGCATGGCGAATCTGTCGTCCTTTTCCATGCCAAGCACTGCCAGAAAGTCATCTACGATATTGCGATTGACCAGGCTCTGCCGATCAAACCAACGCACGCGAACCTGCAGCGCATCGCCAAAGCTCTCCAACCACTGGCAGATACGCCGGTAAAAATCGTTGGTTTCAGTACAGATATCGTCAACGTGCCGCTCGCCGAGCACCGCCGGTTTGAAGTAGCGTAGCTCCCTTGTGGCCTGCAAAATCATCGACTCATAGAGCGCCGCCTGGTCCCGCACATACACCAGGAGTGTGACCGTGTGGCCCGACAGCGCGCTGGCCAGGTGTTGCATAGCCGCTGCGGAAGCCAGCGCAAACCCTTCCCAACTCAGCACCGCGGTGCGAAATCCAGCGGCCTCGGCCTCGCGCAGTTCGTCAGTCAGGTTCGCCAGCGCGATATCGCCCTGGAAAGAAGCATCAGTATCCTGCCCCGCAATGGGTGAATCCTCTACGCCCAACAAACAGGCATGTCCGGCTCCCGAGGCCATACCGGCCGCCGGAACAAAGACGCCCCTCGCGGAGAACCAGCGCTTGTTGGTGAACAGATGGGATTGAATCGCGGTCGAGCCCGTCTTGGGATAGCCGATATGCAAAACAACTTCCATAAAACTCCTCTACATCTGCCGGGTCCGCCTCCGGCTGAATCTGCCCGAAAACTGGACGCAGTATAGCCTCTCTGGCGAGCTCGGCAGAGAGTGGATAGCAACCGGGAGAAACAGCGAAGATTTCGCATCTACCATGCCGTCTCTCCACCCGACTGTGGGATGGCGGGGTCAGTATGTATCTCGGACCAGCTAGCGACGCCTCACAGCCCCACAAGAGACCGGCCGCTTGAAAGCGATTGACGTCACGTTTTCGCCATCGTCCCGCATCGCCGACTGGACAGAACAGGCCGCTGGTGTTAGAACTCATGCATCGAATAAAAACGACCCTGCCGCCTGGCGCCCCTTTTTCTGAAACCAGCGATCAACCACTATGTCTGAATACGTCTACCACTTCGACGACAGCGCGATGAAGCGCTTTAGCGAAAATTTCGAATGCCGCATCGGCGACAACAGCGGCTACCACGAGCAGGAACACTTCGACAAACTCCACATGCTGTTCTGCATGAACCGCAACGGCTCTATGCTGGATGTCGGCGCGGGCATGGGCCGGATCACGGCGGTCGCCAGGGACATGGTCAAGGAAGTCGTGGCACTGGAACCCGACGAATCGCGATGGGCCGACTGCCATAAAGCCTACCATCGGGAGCCGGACTGCCTGGTTTACAACCAGTCCACCGATCAGTTCATCAGCGAAAATCCAGGGAAACGCTTCAATTTGATTGTTGTGAGTATGGTTCTCCAGCACATATCAACCACGCTGAGCAGGAAGCTCATGTCTGACGTGGCCACGCTGCTTGAGCCGGACGGTGTGGCAATCGTCTTCACAACCCATACACTGGAGAAGTCCAAGGGTTTCTCGTTCAGCGGCGACAACGAGCGCGTTTACGTGCCGGAAGCTGAGTTCAATCAATACGCAGAGGCGCCACCCGAAGATCAGCACATGGGATTACCCGTCCGAAGATTCAGCAAGCAGGATCTTATCGACACAGTGGAAGGCGCTGATTTGGAACCGATATTCTGGCGACAGGCATCTTACTATCGCCCGGAAAAAGTCGGCTTTTTCGCCCATCGGCTCAACCTGGAGCCGGAAGAACTTATGAACGTGGGTAACAGCCAGTTTGTTGTCGTACAACGAAGAAATTAGCCGGCTGCAAGGACGACTTGCCCGACGCCAACGATATTGCAGCAGCGTGGGGGTTTATCCAAATACCAACTTTACTTTCGCGCCTCCGAGCGGGCTGTTCTCGATAGTGAACTTGCCGCTATAGCTGGCGGCAATATCAGCTGAGATTGCCAGACCAATACCGTGCCCCTTGCTCGTGCTATCAGCGCGAATTCCGCGACGCAGTATCTCGACCCGAAGGTCTTCCGGTATACCTGGCCCATCATCTTCCACCGCCAGTTCCAACTCGCCGTGCGTGTTCCGCGCGCTGATTCGCACTCTGCTGCGCCCGTACTTGCAGGCGTTGTCGATGAGATTCCCCAGTAGTTCGAGAACGTCTCGCTCATCGCCTCGAAAGTGAGCATCTTCCCGGATAGCGAGTTCAAACAGGATGCCTCTTTCCTCGTAAACCCGTTGAAAGGTCTTCACAAGCCTCTCGATAACCGGAAAAAGGGGCACCACCGTCAACAGATTGTGCGTTCCCCCGCTTGAGCGCTGCAGCTGGTAGCTGACAATCTTTTCCATGTGGTCTATCTGTTCATCGACAATAGCCGGGTACTCGCCACTGAGGTTATCTGCACTGCGCACTATCGAAAGTGGGGTCTTCAGGCTGTGGGCAAGATCAGAGAGCGTGTTCCGTGTGCGTTGTCGACGCTGCTTTTCAGAGGCCAGCAAGCTCTCCAGATTGGTGGTCAGGGGACGAATCTCGCGGGGATACGGCCCCTGCAGCACATCGGACTCGCCTTTCTCCAATCTGGCGATATCGCTTGCCAGGCGCTGCAGGGGCCTCAGGCCCCACTTAAGCACCAACAACTGCCCTGCCATCAATGCCAACGACGCCGCACCCAGCCAGAACAGCAGGCTGCGCCGGTAACTCGCAAGTTGCGCGCTTGTCGGCCGTGTATCTTCCTGCACACTGAATACCAGCGGCGCCTCCCTGCCATCTTCGGTTTGCCACAGTATCGTCCAGTCAATCTGATAGCGGTCTTGCCGTTGTGTAAAACGCTGTTCGCCAATTTCCGGAAGCGCTTCCAGCGCGAACTGCTGCGGCTGCAGATTTACACCGGATTCAGAAGCCCACAAAACCCGCCCTTCAGAACCGAAAATCTTCGCGTAAAGCCCGGAATTGGCCTGGTTGAACCGCGTTTCCAGCAGTGCCTCCGGCATCACCAATTGCGTGTCATAGTCTGCTTCGGCCAGCAGCGTCAGCACCTGAATTTTCAGCCGCTCCTGCGCCGCGGATTCGAGGCTTACACGAAAACTGCGTTCCAGGAAAAAACCCGTAGACCCGAGAAACAAAGGCAGAAGAATCAGATTCGCAAGCAGCAACCTGGCCCATAGAGACTTCAAGGGTTAGGCTCCAGCGTAAAGCGGTAGCCCGCGCCTCTGACGGTTGCGATAGGTTGCAACGCTCCGGTGGGATCGAGTTTCTTGCGCAGTCGACCCACAAATACCTCGATAACGTTGCTGTCCCGGTCAAAGTCCTGGTCGTACAGATGGCTGGTCAATTCCGCTTTGGAAACAACCTGCCCACCGCGATGCACCAGAAACTCCAGCGTATTGTACTCATAGGCCGTTAATTCCACCGGTGCGCCTTCCAGTTCCACGGTGCGCGCACTGAAGTCCAGGCTGATGGGGCCGTAGTGCATCTTCGCCTGGACGCGTCCGCCGCTGCGACGCAACAGAGCATTCGCCCTCGCCTCTACCTCTTCGAGATAAAACGGCTTCGTCACATAGTCATCGGCGCCGGCTTCAAGACCTTCAACCTTATCACGCCAGTCGCCACGAGCGGTGAGCACGAGAATCGGGAAGCTCTGCCCTGATTCACGCCAATCCTGAATTAGCTGAATGCCGGATATGCCAGGAAGTCCGAGATCGACAATCGCGAGGTCATAGGGGTGTTCAGTTCCCAGGAACAGCGCCTCTTCCCCGTCGCCGGCCTCCTCTACCACCCAGCTTGCCGCCTCGAAATGCCTGGCTACCTGCGTGCGCAGGTGAGGGTCATCCTCAACAATCAGCATGCGCATGTTCAGGCCCCAATGGTGACCGTGATAACCCGACCCGAGTCCTGAAGCAGGCGTACTTTATACCCTCTGCCGGCAGGGGTAACTTTTAGAACCTTGCCGCCATATCTGGCTTTAGCCTTTGACGCAGCCTGCCTGGGCGAAAGTTTTGTCTGTTGCGACGCAGAGGCTTTATTGCCGGCGCCACGTGATTCTCCTGCCGCCTGCGTGAAACCACTGGAGCATGCAAGCAAGATCGCAACTATCACGCTGATAACCACGCGCTGACGCAAAATCATGAATCAACCGTCCGTTAGTTGACAACAGGTTCCAGTATCACCCCAACCTCGATGGTGGGTCCAGGCCTGTGACGTGTTCGCGCGTGATAGATACCACCGGCGTATTCGTAGCTCACACGGTAGCCGACTACCTCTTCCCTATCACGCAGTTCATAGCTCGTTTCGCAGCGCTGCTCGGTCACGTAGCGTGTCGTTGCAGAGCGCTGATGGGCCACGTCGTGCCCCACCGCAGCGCCAAGCAAAGCGCCAGCGGTCGCAATCACGCCCTGGTGCCCGGTATTGTCACCTATGGCACCGGCGGTGGCGCCGCCAATCACCGCACCCAGAACCTGTGGCACTGCCGACCGGTGTCCACCGCGAGATTGCAGTCGCACCCGCTCGTCCCAGCAACTCTGGTGGGGAATCTTGTCAGTGATAGTGCGCACCACCGGGTCAACCGATACCACGGGCGCCTGCACGACAAGACGATCACTGCTGGCAACAGCCATCGATACGAACAACGACCCGCCCAATACAACATTCCTTGCAATCTTCATGGTAAAACTCCACTGCCTGATTCTCGCTATACAAACTAGCGTCCCCAGGCTGAACGGAAGCTGAATAGGAAGGCGTACTTTCCCCGAACTCGTTCAGCCACGGTTCAGTCAATGGCAGATAGTCTGTTAGACACTGACCGATAAGGCAGAAGGAGAAGCAGCATGAATACACTCGATACCATTGGCTTGGCATTCATTCTCGCCGTAGGCTCTTCACAGGCGGCGGCCGGGGGCAACCATGATCGCGGCCATCACCGTCACGGCTTGCAGGTGACCCACCATGGGGCACATCAGCATGCTCGCCATCACAGGCGCCACCACTATTTCAAACATGGCAGGGGGCATCATGCCTACCGGCACCACAAGCGCAGCCATCGCCTGAATCACCGCTATCGCCACTACGATCACCATCGGCGGCACTACGGTTACAACGACTACTATCCGGCATTCTTTGGCGCAGCACTGGTCGGTTCAGTGATCGGACACCAGCTGTTTCACACGCACGCGGGGCGAGCGTGTTACACGGATCACGGCGATAACGCGGGATACTCGAGCGGCAGTCAGTACAATGAGGTGGCAGGCTGTCACCGAATTGAACGCCTGCCCAACGGTCGTGAACGACGCGTGGAGGTACCACTATCAGAATGTCGCTAAAACCGTCCGGGGCGGCTGGCCGGGGGCGCCTGGCGCCCCATTTTTCGCGCTTCCAGGATCAGGTCGAACCAAACTGCATCGCAGTGCGCCTCACGGGCTAACGCAATCATCGACCGCGCCAAGCAATCGCGAGCGGAACAATCGATCATTCTCCAGGTACCACTTGCGAGCATTGTTTCCAAGTTGCTCGCGTTCGGAGGCGCTCATGGCCAGAATTACCTCAATTTTCTTCTCCAGATCATCTGGGTCTACGTAGAAGTTGGTACCGAGTCGCTGCGGCGCAGTGCGATTATAGTCAACCAGCACCCCACGCTCGGGATTGATCAACTCGTTCATCGGCGGGGCATTAGTGGTTACCGTCAGCGCGCCCGCACTCATTGCCTCGACGATACAATGACCAAAGCCCTCCACTTCCGAGGGGCAAAGATGGATAGCGTGGGAGTTCTGCAGTCCGATGAGTTCCTGGTCATCCAATCGCCGCAGGACGTGATTTACATTGGCCGCTTCCACCGATTCCACTGCTGACTGGCTATAAGTCTTCGCATTCTGAACGACGGTGAGTTTGGGCCACTCGGGATGACGCAGCCATACATCAACCAGAGGCTGAGTCCCCTTCTGCCAGCTTCTACCGGCAACATGCAGAAACTGTGTGCTGCGCTCTCCGCTGTAGGATGGATCCATGCGATCATCACTGGTGAAGCCAACGTACCGTGTCTGCGCGCCCAGCCGCGAGTATATCTCCTGAGCATGCTCCGTCTTGCAAAACACAACATCCACGCCGCGCAGAAACTTCTTCATGTAGCCTCTGAACCACTCAGGATTCGGCAGAAACGCATTGACCCGCGCAAGCTTGAAGAACTCGGGGCTTATATCTTCAAGAAAAAGATTGAGGTCATAGTAAGCAGCCATACGGCGTCCACGCAGGCGCAACGCGACACCGAGGTTGAGCGCCCTGTGCACGATCCTGCGCGGCTGTACGACGGATGCGCTCAGCGGAGCACCGTTCAGACTGACTTCAAATCGCTCACCGGGTAGCGCGTCTACCAGCGTTTCTACATCCCGACTGAGACCGCCACCATTATTCCAGGCGACAATGTTAATGCGCTTCATTTTTGCGGAGGTCTCTTGAGTGGCCTGGTCTGGCGAGATCATGCTGCCGGGAATCGCCCTAGCAGTTTATTTTGCACCGCACGGCTAACGTTCACAAGCGGACATGAAATTGCCCTGAACCCTGACACAGACCATACTTGGAGGACTGCGGACACACATCGACATAGCCATGACCAGCAATGCACATATTCGCCTACTGCAGGGCATGCCCTTTTTCGGCGCGATCAACGAAGAGTGCGTGCAATTGGTTCTTTCTCTGTCAGAGATAATAGCGGTGCGAGAAGGTACCTTTTTCTACCACCAGGAGGAACAGGGAGATTGCCTGTACGTGCTGGAGGAAGGCCGGGTACGGATCCTCAAGGAAGCTGATCAACGATCAGTTGAGCTAAGCGTTATCGAAGCGGGCGGCTGTTTTGGCGAGCTTGCCCTAATCGCCTGTACCCCGCGCTCTGCCTCTGCTCTGGCTTTAGAGAACTGCATGGCGATTCGTATCCCGCGCAGCGCACTGCATGCAGTCTACGAACATGACATTGAGCAGTTCCTACTACTACAGATGAATATGGCGCGTGAAGTGTGCAGGCGGTTGGTGGAGATCGATGAGCTTTGGTTTCAGCACCAGTTGGAGAGCGGGCGGCGTTAGATTCTCGCCTGATCCTGGATTTGGGAGGGGACGGCCATCCGCGCTGGCGATGACCTACAGTGGATGGCGAGCGGTGCTCGCCACCCTGCGGGCGCCTGCGGCGTCCCAAGCCCGTACCGTCGGTACAGGCCTTGTCACATGGCAGCCCTACGGCCTGCT
>JAUHYL010000052.1 GCA_030426545.1 Gammaproteobacteria bacterium | reverse complement strand
GCCAGACGTTTGCGATGGTGCTGGGGATCGCCAAATTGTTGCTGACTCCACTGCGCCCGGCGAATATACAACTGGGCGTCACATTCGTAGGTAAAACCCATCCCGCCGTGGAACTGCACAGCGCGGTCGCCCGCATAGCACAGCGCCTCACTGGCCTGAACCTTGGCCATGCGGCAGGCAACTTCCGCATCGTGATCCAGTGTGGCATCACCGACCAGTGTCGCAGCGTGGTACACCAGCGAGCGGCTGGAATCCATGTTCAGCAAAATGTCCACGGTAGGATGTTTCAGAGCCTGGTAGGAGCCGATCAACTTGCCGAACTGCTTGCGTGTCTTGAGGTACTCAACCACCGTATCCAGGCAGGCGGCAGCACTGCCGGTCGCCTCGGCGGCCACCAGCAGGGCACCCAGCAAGCGTCCCTCGGACAATGCAACAGACACCTCGGGGCCCTCGACCACGGCGGACGCCGCCACGCCGTCGAGCTCCAGGTCAGCGGAGCGCCGGGTCTGGTCGATCAGGGTATTGGCTGTCATTGCCCCCGCCTTCATCGCGTCTGCACTCACTACCGCCAGCACGGGTGCGCCTTCGCGCAGCGCCGGAATAACGAACAGGCTGGCCGCCTCGGCATCGGTGACAAACCGCTTGCGCCCACTGAGCACGCCGTTTCCGTCCAGCGTTACATTGACGCTGTGGTCTCCCCAATCGCCATTCTCCAGCCAGGCAACCGTCGCGGCTTCGCCCTCCGCCAGTCTGACGAGTACGTCTTCCGGGGCGCCCGCGCGGTGTAACACCTGGCCAGCCAGGGCGGTGCTGATCAGCGGTGTCGTCAGCAGGGATCGCCCCATTGCCTCGACCACCGGTACCAGCGCAGCGATGCCCAGACCGGCTCCTCCGCAGGCCTCGGGCAGGGCAATACCCGTCCAGCCAAGCCCAATCATGTCCTGCCAGACAGACTCATCGTAGCCGCGGCCATTCTCCAGGTACTGCCGCACCACGTCGATGGGAGACTTGTCGCGGCAGAACTCCCGCGCGACATCCATCAGCATCGCCTGATCTTCGCTGAAACTCAGTGTGGTATTTCCGGTAACAGACATGCGCCCCCCCTACTTCGGTAAACCGAGAATATGCTCGGCCACGATATTAGCCTGCACCTGACTGGTGCCCCCGCCGATCGTCGCGGAGAAGCTGTTGAAATAGGCGCGCTGCCAGAAACCGCCCTGACGCGCATTGCTATCGCCCACGTAGAGTGCGCCATCAGCACCCTGTAGATTGATCGCCAGCTGGCGCATGCGACGGGTCATCTCGGTCATGCGCAACTTGCTGGATAAAGGCAGCGAACCGGGATAATCCGACGTCAGGTGGCCAACGTGGGAGCGACGTTCGCCCAACAGAAGTGCCTTCTCCTCAATGATGGCCTGCACCAACTGATCGCGTACCGCAGGGTCGCGCAACACCGGCTCGCCGTCACGCTGCACACCCTCCAACTGATTGATCATGTCATCAATGGTCACGCGCACCATCGCCAGGCCACCGGCGGCACCTGCCGCCGCACCGCGCTCATACTGCAGGGTTTGCATGGCGATACGCCAGCCCTGCCCCTCCTCACCCATCAGGCAATCTGCGGGTATGCGCGCATCGGTGAAAAAGGTCTCAGTGAAGCCGTACTCTCCGGTAATCTTGCGGATGGGGCGGGTCTCAATGCCCGGAGCATCCATGGGCGAAAGGAAGAAAGACAGGCCGTCATACTTGCGCGGTGCATCCGGGTTGGTGCGCGCGAGCAGAATCATGTACTTGGCGAAATTCCCCATCGTGGTCCAGATTTTTTGCCCATTGAGAACATACTCATCGCCATCACGCACGGCGCGCGTCTGGGCATTGCCGAGATCCGAGCCATGTTCCGGCTCGGAAAAACCCTGACACCACACATCTTCCGCATTGAGAATGCCCTTGAGGTACCGGGACTTCTCTTCTTCTGTACCAATATCGTTGATCAGCGGACCTGCCCAGCCAAGCCCGATGACGTTGAAGCAAATGGGGACGTTGTGGCGGCGCATCTCTGAATTAACAATGCTCTGAAACTCCGGATCCACGCCACCGCCGCCATACTCCTTCGGCCAGGCCATGCCCAGGTAGCCGGCGGACCAGACCTTGTGTTGCCACTCACGCAGAAATTCCAGCTGCTGCTCGTCGCCAACTTCCATGAACGTCTGCGGCAACAGGAAACCCGGATCCGGAGGATTGTTTTCCTGCATCCATGCAGAGACTTCTGCACGAAACTCAACGTGTTCTTTCTCACTGATGCTCATGGCGTTTACTCCCTGTCGGGGAACGTCAGTGGCTCCCCCTGTTCGTTGGCCCGCTGGAAAGCGGGACGCTCTACCAGGCGTTCCAGGTAAGCTGCTGTCTGCGGCTGATAGCGCTCTTCGAACTTCAGCGCCTTGCCCAGAAAAAGCGCGTAGCCGACAGCGATATCGGCAATAGTGAAGCGCCCGTCCACGAGGTACTCGTGATTTTCCAGGTGACGATCAAGGCGCCGCAGACGCGCGATAAACCACTTGGCGTAGTCATCTGCCACGGCCTGTTTTTCAGGACTGGGCTCGAGGTAGTAGTAACGCATGGAGATCGTCTGCGGGAAGGTCAGCGTCGCGTCAGAATGATGCAGCCAGTTCAGATAAGCCCCGTATTCAGGATGGCCGGGGCGCAGGCCAAAATCGTCGCGCTCGTACCTGTCCACCAGGTACTGGCAGATAGCGGCAGATTCTGTCATCTCGGTATCGCCGTCGACAAAATAGGGAACCGTGCCAAGCGCATTGACCTCGAGATAATCGCGCTGAAACACACGCGGCGGAAACGGCAGAATTTCGAGCTCGTAGGGCAGTTCCAGCTCTTCCAGCGTCCACAGAGCGCGCAGCGAACGCGCTCCGGTACAGTGCCATAGCTTCATAATTAAAGTCCGTACTGGCGCGAGGCCAGATCGCGCATGATTTCTTCAGAGCCACCACCGATGGCGTTAACGCGCACTTCACGGTAAATCCGCTCAACGCGATTACCGCGCATATAGCCGATGCCGCCGAGAATCTGCATCGCCTCGCGCGCGCAAAACTCCATGGTCTCACTGGCCTGCACTTTCAGCAGCGCAATGTCGCCGGGGTTGGGGTTGCCCGCCTCGATCGACTCATAGCAAATACGAATATAGGCCTGCGTAGCGTTCAACTTCTGTTTCATCTGCGCGATCTTGTGGCGGATCACCTGATGGTCAGCCAGGCGCTTGCCGAAGGTTTTGCGCTCCCGCGCCCAGGCAACCGCCTCTTCCAGGCAAACCCTGCCCAGGGCTTCCATGGCCGCCGCCATGCCCATACGCTCGCCGTTGAAGTTTGTCATGACCACTACAAACCCACAGTTCTCCTCACCAATGAGGTTACTGGCAGGAACGCGCACATTGTCAAAATACAGCGTGGCGGTATCAGAGGCCCACCAGCCCTGCTTGCGGTCCAATTGGGTACGGCTGAAACCCTCGGCATCCGTCGGAATAAGTAGCATGGACACCCCGCCAGCACCCTCGCCGCCAGTGCGCACCGCGGTAGATACCCAGTTCGCGCGCATACCACCGGTAATAAAGGTTTTCGAACCGTTTACCACGTAGTGGTCGCCATCGCGCACCGCAGTCGTTGTAAGCTGTGCCACATCCGATCCCGCACCTGGTTCGGTAATACCGAGGGAAATGTGCTTTTCACCGCGCAATACCGGCGGCGCGATTGCCTCCTTCAATGCCTGCGACCCCCAGTTGATGACAGGCGGCAGGCCTATGCCATGGACCATCAGGCTGGCGGCAATGCCTCCCACACCCACCCTGGCCAGTTCCTCGTTGGCGATCCAGCCATGCCAGGAATCGATACCTTCCTGGATGCCGCCAAACTCCTCCGGGTAACCCAGACCCAGCAGACCAACTTCCGCTGCTTTGGGCCAGAGTTCAATGGGGATATGGCCGGCCTCATCCCAGTCTTCGGCATAGGGCATCACTTCCGTCTCCATGAACTTGCGCAGTTGAGCGCGCCACGCATGGTGTTCCTCGCGCAGATTCGGATTCGGTATGCGGGCGCTGTCGAAGTCCAGTGACATGGGCAATCCTTGGAAGCGGTGTGTTGCTACGGGCTGCTAATAGTAATCAAAAAGCAATTCGAAGTGCATGGTTAACTGCGCCACCGACTTGGGCAATCACGACAGAGCTACCTTGCAGACGCTGGACTTGAGCGCGGCACTGCGGCCGACCTGTCAAAGCCAGCACAGGCTGCGGTATGCTCAGCGTCAGTTTTCGAGGGAACACGCATGCCGCAACAGATTGAAGAGCCCCGCGCAGCAACGCAGTTTCATCCGGTCTGGGGGTTGGCATTTCGGGCGGGATTTCTCTGCGCAGGCCTCTTTGCAGTGGCCGGCATGGCGCACTGGCTGTGGTGGATGTACTCGCCCGACACCTGGGACTACCGAATTTATCCAAGCTGGTGGCACGGCCACGAAATGATTTTCGGCTTCGCCATGCCCGTTGTGGCGGGATTTCTGCTCAGCGCTGTTGCGACCTGGACGGGGATTGCCGGGACCAGCGGCCGGGCGCTGCAATTGCTGTTCGGACTATGGCTAGCCGCGCGGCTTGTACTGTGGCTGTTTCCTGCGCAGGCGACACTGGCCTGGCTGGCAGAAATGGGGTTCATCGCCGTGCTGACCTGGGAATTAACCCGCCGGGTCTGGGCGGTCAGACAGTGGCGCAATCTGCTTTTCCCGCCTGTTTTACTCGCGCTCGCATTGCTGAGTTCGCTCAGCTACAGGTCCATGGACGACCTGAATCTCGCCCGGCAGACCCACTATGGTGCTATCTGGATGGTCACCCTGCTGATCGTCATCATCGGAGGACGGGTGACGCCGCTGTTCACCGGCAATCGTCTGGGGCTGAAAGTTTCACCCCTGCCGCTCTGGTTTGAAGGCACGGTGATTGCTCTCACGGCCGGGATTGGCCTGCTCGCCGTGCTGGCACCCGGCAGTGCTGTGCTGCCGCCGCTGTACTTCACCGCCAGCCTGCTACACGGTGTCAGGCTGGCCCGGTGGCACGGCTGGAAAACACTGCGCGTACCCCTGCTCTGGTCCATGCACCTGAGCTATCTGTGCATCCCCCTTGCATTGCTGGGCCTGGGCCTGGCCAACGGTGATCCCGCCGCAGAGAAGAACGTTATCCACCTGCTCGGCGTGGGCGCCATCGGTGGCATGATTATCGCCATGATGGCACGCGTGTCACTGGGCCACACAGGCAGACCGCTGGATGTGCCGGGCTATCTCAGCGCCGCGTTTGCGCTGGTGCTGCTCGCGGCGCTGATTCGAGCGCTGGTTCCGCTGTGGGACCCGGCACTGAGCATGGCGGCCTGGCGTACGTCCGGGCTGCTCTGGATTGGCGCATTCGCGCTGTGGCTACTGCGCTACCTGCCCGTACTGACGCGACCGAGGGTCGACGGGAAGGCGGGATGATCCGCCCGTTGGACCGCTGCGACGACAGGAACTGATCTAGCTCACTGTACAGCGTCACCACGGCTACCTTATCCTTGAAGGGTTGTCATCACGCTGTTATGCCAAATTCCACATGATCAATTTAAAAACCTGGGGCCGCGCACTGCACCAGATGCCGAGGCTGTCGCCGGATGAGTGGCGATGCCTTGATCCGGTTGCGAAATGGCTGATCGCCTGTCGCGCATCGGTACTGTTCATGACCTTCACGGCGTCGGCACTGGGAGGCCTGCTGGCCTGGCGTGCGGGCACCTTTGACTGGCGCCTCTGGCTGGCCACGGTTGTGGGTCTGATGTTTGCCCACGCCACGAACAACTTGCTCAATGACTACACAGACTCACGACGTGGCATCGACGGCGACAATTACTACCGCAACCAATATGGCGTGCATGTGCTCGAAGACGGTTTGATGAGCGAGCGCCAGTTCTGGCGCTATCTGGGTTTTACCGCCAGTGTGGCGCTGCTGCTCGGTGGTTGGCTGATTGCCCAGCGCAGTGGTCTGACGCTGAACCTCATGCTCATCGGCGCGTTCTTTGTACTCTTCTACACCTGGCCTTTGAAGTACTACGGGCTGGGCGAGCCCGCAGTACTGTTGGTCTGGGGCCCGTTGATGGTTGGCGGCACATACTACATTCTCAGCGGCACCTGGAGTGGGCCGGTAACCTTGATCAGCCTCGTATTTGCGCTGGGTCCGGCCACAGTCCTGTTCGGCAAGCACACGGACAAGCTTGACGCGGACAAAGAGAAAGCCGTTCGCACACTACCGGTGCTGCTGGGTGAGGCGCGCGCAAGGCACTGGATACTGGCCATGGTGGGACTGCAGTACGCGTTGGGGATAACACTGATCGCACTGGGACAGTTCGGCCTCAGCCTGCTGCTGATTCTGCTAAATGCCCCGCGACTGCCCGTCCTATGGCGCGTGCTACGGCAACCCAAACCAGCCTCACCGCCACAGGACTACCCGGGCGATGTGTGGCCGCTGTGGTTTGCGGCGTTCATGTTCGACCACACGCGCCGCTTCACCCTGCTGTTTTTGCTGGCACTCGCGCTGGATACGCTGGCCTTCCAGGGCACCTGAAGAGCGACGCGGGTATTGGCCATCGCTTGGCTTTAAGGTCCCGCAAACGTATATTGGCCGCAGCATGAAATACACCGGTAAAGAGAACTTCGACCACGCTGTCACGCCCCGCCTGGGCGTTCTGGTCACCAATCTGGGTTCACCCCAGCGCGCAGATAAAAAAGCCGTGCGCCCTTACCTGAAAGAGTTTTTGTCCGATCCACGCGTTGTGGAGATCCCGCGCCTGCTCTGGTGGCTCATACTCAACGTCGTCATTCTGAATATCCGCCCGGCGCGCTCGGCGCGCGCCTACCAGCGTATCTGGACGGATGAAGGTTCGCCGCTACTGGTGAACAGCAGGCGACAGGCACAAGCCCTGCAGAAACTGTTGCACGAACGTCACGGCGAACGCGTTGTGCTGGATCACGCCATGCGCTATGGAGAGCCTGCACTGCCCGACGTGGTGCAAAGCATGATTGACAGGGGTGTTACAAAATTACTGTTGTTGCCGTTGTACCCGCAGTACAGCTGCGCAACCACGGCTTCCACGTTTGACGCGCTGGCGCAGGACTTTACCCGGCGGCGCTGGCTGCCTGAGCTACGCTTCGTTGCCAGCTACCATGATCACCCGAGTTACATTCGAGCGCTTGCCGACAGTATTCGCGCGCACCGCGCAGCGCACGGCGATGCGCAGAAACTGGTGTTTTCCTATCACGGGGAACCGCGCAGTTACCTGGACAAAGGTGACCCCTACCACTGCCAGTGTTTGAAGACCACGCGCCTGGTAGCGACCGAACTCGGGCTGGATGAAGCCGCTTACGTGAGCACCTTCCAGTCACGCTTCGGCAAGGCCCAGTGGCTGCAGCCCTATACCGACAAGACCCTGCAGGCGCTGGCTGCTGAGGGCGTGCACTCAGTACAGGTCATCTGCCCGGGGTTTTCGAGCGACTGCCTGGAAACGCTGGAGGAGATCGACATGGAGAACCGCGAACTCTTCCTGCAGGCAGGCGGCGAACGCTTTGAGTACATCCCCTGCCTCAACGACAGTGCGGCACATATCACGGCGCTGGGGGACATAGTCGAGCAGGAACTCGCCACCTGGCTGGCCCAACCAGAAAACGACAGCAACCAAACCGCGACACTAGCGCGACAACTGGGCGCGAGGAATTGACACCATGCGACGTACAACAGCTACCCGATCGACCCTACTGCTCCTGCTGCTCGCCCTGACGCTGATCGCTAACGTGCAGGCAGAAATACCCGAAAACGCTGTCTGGATTGACGTGCGCAGTCCGGCTGAGTTTGCCGGCGGTCACCTCGAAGGGGCAGTCAATATCCCCTTTGACGCGATAGAGAAGGGCGTGGCGGGCCTCAAACTGTCTACAGAGACTCCCATCTACCTCTATTGCGCCGTAGGTGGCCGTGCGGAGAAAGCGCGGCAGAGCCTGATGACCGCAGGTTATTCAACGGTGGTTAATGTGGGCGGTCTTCAGGATGCGCGCAAACTCGCACCCTAGCGCATGTGCGCTGACACCCTGCCAGCGCGTTACGCTTCAGGGATCACTTAAATCCAGCGGCGCACGCGCGCACAATACAGTGGAAAATCTTCGGGAAAGAGTTCGCGCAGCATCTGTTCTTCCGGGAGAATAAATCGATATTGAATAATGACCATGAACAGCGGAGGAACCAACAGCGCCGTTGCGGCACCAACGGTCAGTGCACAACCCAGCAATATCAACGCCATCCCCAGATACATGGGGTTGCGCGTAAAACGATAAATCCCGGTGGTCACCAGGGCTGTTACATTTCTGAAGGGCACCATATCGGTATCAGCCCGCTTGAACAGCCCACCTGCCAATACCAGTAGCACCAGTCCCACCACCAGCACCCCGCCACCCAGCACCTGCCACAACAGCGAGGTGAAACGAACACCCGGGAAGTATTCGTTGCAGGCGAACTGCACAATAATCCCCAGGATCAGCCACATTGGGGGAAAGACGATACGTTTGACCCTTGCCATCTGCCGCTACTCCATCAATGGTTGTGAAAGCTGGACGGTTCCAGAATACCCATGCCGTAGGCAATGCCAATACCCAACAGAAAAGCCAGGGTGAGCTTCACCTTGTCGTGACTGTGGAAGTGCACCTCCGGCAGAAGGTCGCTGAGTGCAATACAGATAAATGCGCCAGCGGAAAAGGCCAGCGCCGCAGCGACAATCGGCACAGACTCCGCAGCCATACCCAGTCCGAAATAGAACAACAGCGCGCCCAGCGGGCACAACAACGCAAACAGTATGTTGGCACGCTCGCGCGCGGCGCTGCCCCAACCCCCGGCCTGCATGACGGTCACTATTGACATGGCGTCCAGTGGTTTATGCAGCAGGATGGCCAGAAAAACGCCGACGCCAAGGAGCCCATCAGCGGCTACGCCGCCACTCATCACCGCTCCCAGTGCTATACCGTCAATCAGCGTGTGCAGGCCCAGCCCGATAGACAGCCCCACCCAGCTGAGGCCATGCACATTGCCGGCGACCTCCGTTGCATGGGCGTGCGGTTCGCCACCGTGATGCTCGTGCTCATGCTGCTGGCCATGTTCCGCGCTGAAATCGTGCTCATGGAAATTGAACAATCGCAGTAGCAACAACATGACGATCAATCCGACCACCAACCACCAGACTGCGCTGTCCACGCCTGCCGGTTCTCCTCGCAGTGCGATGCTGTGGGGCAGAAGATGGTAGAACGCGACGCCCAGCATCAAGCCTGACACCGTGCTCATGATGAGCTGGGTGCCGGTGTGTGTCATCGTCACACGACCTGGCAGACGGCCGCCCAAATAGGAACACGCGGCGATAGCGACGCAATAGGCGAGCAGCAGAAGCGTGGTTGAGGCCATGAACAACAAGGTCCAGAATGGAAAAGCGCGCCATTATTTCATATTCCCCGGAGCTTGTAAGGATGAAGGGCCGGCACCCCGACAAGCCGAGCAGGCCAGGTAGCGGCCGCCAGGTGGCTGAAACTTGTCCACAGCGTAGCGCCGTGCAACTACCTGAACCGATAGCGTTGACACATTAACTAACGACCATTAGTTTATACGGCCCAGCAGGAGATCCCGCCATGTCCCTCTACGAACCGATTGAATCCAATGACTCGCGCCGCCGACTGCAGTTGCGCAGCCCCGTGACCCTTGAGCCGACAGGAGAACTGGTTTGCGCCAACGCAGAAGACGTCGCACAGGCGATCGGCAAGGCGCGCCAGGCGCAACGCGCTTGGGCAAAAACCTCCATGAAGGAACGCGCCGCGGTCCTGGAGCGCGCCATGAAGATTGTGATTGAGCGCCAGGATGACATCATCGATACGGTGGTGGGCGAAACCGGTAAGGCGCGCACGGACGCCATGGGCATGGAAGTATTCTCCGTGGCGGACCAACTCTGCTACTACGCCAAGAACGCGGAAAAGTTCTTAAAGCCCCGCAAGCGCAGGGTGCACGGCCTGATGGGGCTGATGAAGCAGTTGCGTGTGGTCTATAAACCGCTGGGCGTCGTCGGTCTGATCACTCCCTGGAACGGGCCTTTCGTGCTGCTCATGAACCAGGCAGCGCAAGCGATCATGGCGGGCAACGCCGTGGTTGCCAAAGGCTCCGAAGTCACCCCATTTTCTGCCAGCATGGCGGAGGATATTTTTCGCCAGGCCGGTCTGCCGGAAGGCGTACTCCAGGTGCTGATGGGCGACGGCGAAACGGGCGCAGCCATCGTGGAAGGTGGCGTGGACAAAGTGTCTTTCACCGGTTCTGTCGCCACCGGCCGCAAGGTTGCCGAGTCCTGCGCACGACAGTTGATCCCCTGCACCCTGGAACTGGGTGGCAACGACGCCATGATCGTGTGCGCAGACGCAGACCTGGACCGCGCCGCCGATGGCGCCTGGGTAGGCTCATGCATGAACACCGGCCACTACTGCTGCGGCACAGAGCGCATCTACGTGGTAAAGGAGGTGTATGACGATTTTCTGAAACGGGTGCTGGAAAAGGGTGCCGCGCTGCGGCAGGGTCAGCAACACGGCTGGGAAGAGGATGTCGGCGCAGTGTTCTGGGACCGCCAGATGGCCATCATTGAGGCGCACGTGGAAGATGCCCGCGCCAAGGGAGCCAGGATTCACATGGGTGGCCGACGCAATCCCGATCTGCCGGGCCTGTACTACGAGCCCACCGTGATAACCAACGTCGACAACAGCATGGATATCATGGTGCTGGAAACCTTCGGTCCCATTCTCTGTATACAGAAAGTCGACAGCGAAGAAGAAGCGCTGCGTCTGGCGAACGATTCCGAGTTTGGACTCAACGGCAATGTATGGACGCAGGACAAGGACAAGGGCTACCGCTTGGCGACAGCCATCGATACCGGCTCCTGCAGCGTTAATGACATGGCCGTGAGTTACGGCATCCCCGCCGCACCGTTCGGCGGCAAGAAAAACTCAGGCGTGGGTCAAGTGAATGGCAAGAAGGGCCTGCGTGGCTACTGCCACGAAATGCCGATCGTCATCGATCGCTTCGGTGGCAAAATGCAGAATGCCTATCCCTACAGTGCTAAAAGTGCCGAGGGCATGAAAAAGCTCATGAACTTTCTATGGGTGAAAACTCCCATAGGCAAGTGGTTGAGCTAACGTCGTCGGGGCAACGCCGTAATCGGGCAGAGCAAGCTAGACCAGGACAAGATTGTCCCGGTGAATCAGCTCCTCATCGGCCTGGTAGCCCAGGATGGCCTCAATGCCGGATGACGGCGAGCCCATGATACGCCGCGTTTCTGCCGCGCTGTAATTTACCAGGCCACGCGCTATTTCTGCGCCTGCTGCGTCGCGGCAAGACACCATATCGCCGCGGGCAAAATCGCCGTTTACAGCGCGCACACCCACGGGCAACAAGCTGCGGCCAGACTCACGCAGCACTTTGACCGCCCCCTCGTCCAGCTCAACGCTACCGGCTATCTGCACCATGCTGGCCAGCCAGCGCTTGCGCGCGGTGTGCGGTTGTTGCCCGGTGCGCAGCCAGGTACCTGTCGCGGCACCGTCAGCAACCTCCGACAGAACCCTGGCCCTGCGCCCGGACGCGATGACCGTTTCCGTACCCGAGCGCGCCGCGAGACGGGCTGCGCGCAGCTTTGTCACCATACCGCCGCGCCCCAGAGAGCCGCCTTCACCGGCCATCGCATCGAGTGCGGTGTCGTGAACATCCCACTGGGGAATCAACTCGGCATCAGCAGTCTGGCGGGGATCTGCGGTGTAGAGACCTTCCTGGTCTGTCAGCAACAACAAAGCATCCGCATCGATCAGGTTTGCAACGAGCGCCGCAAGCGTATCGTTGTCACCGAAGCGGATTTCCTCAGTCACCACCGTGTCGTTTTCATTGATCACCGGCACAACGCCCAGCTGTAGCAGCGTCTTCAGCGTACCCCTGGCGTTCAGGTAACGATCACGCGCCGTAATATCATCGTGCCCGAGCAACACCTGCGCCGTTGCAATACCATGCTCTTTGAAGGCCGACTCATAGCTTTGCACCAGAATGGACTGCCCCACTGCCGCCGCCGCCTGCAGATCGTGAATGAGATGGGGCCGACGCTTCCAGCCCAGGCGCACTACACCCGCGGCCACCGCGCCACTTGATACCAGTACGATCTCGCAGCCCCGCCCGCGCAGCTCCACCAGCTGCGCGACCACACCGGCGATCATCGCTTCATCCAGACCCCGGCCATCGTCGGTTAACAGCGCGCTGCCGATTTTGACTACCCAGCGCCGCGCCGCTGCTATTTCAGGTCGCTCAGCCATTGCTGTTCCCGGTATCCTCTCAATGCATTGCCCATACGGTGCACCCCCTTTGACAGGGCTTCAGGGCCGGTACTCGACATCGACGTCATGGTCGTCATCCAGGCCGTCATCGTCGAGATCGTTGTCTCCAGGCTCACTGCCGGAACGTCGCGCCCGATGCTCCCGGCGTAGCTGCGAGATACGCTCGCGCGCCTCAGCCTGCATCTGCGTTTGCAGGGCTCGCTCGGCAACGGCCAGCTCCGGATCATCGACCTCCGCCGCTTTCAGTGCCTCAATATGCGTCATCAGATCCGCACACAGCACATCGGTGCCGTCGCCGCTGATCGCCGACACGCAGTATACCCTGCCCTGCCAATCAAGCGCCGACAACAACGCCTGCCTCTGCTCATCAAAGGCCGCTTCATCCAGCAGGTCGCGCTTGTTCAGCACCAGCCAGCGCTCTCTCTCAGCGAGGGTAGGACTGAAGCGCTGCAGCTCCTGCACAATAGACAGGGCCGCCGCGGCGGGGTCGGTCCCGTCAAAGGGTGCCATATCGACGAGGTGCAGCAATATGCGCGTGCGGGTGAGGTGCTTGAGAAAGCGAATACCGAGGCCGGCGCCTTCTGAGGCGCCCTCGATCAGGCCAGGGATATCGGCCATCACAAAGCTGCGATGGGCCTCAACTTTCACCACACCCAGATTGGGAACCAGCGTGGTAAACGGATAGTCCGCAACCTTGGGCTTAGCCGATGAAACGGCGCGAATAAGCGTGGATTTCCCCCCATTGGGCAGACCCAGAAGACCGACATCCGCCAGCACCTTCAACTCGAGCTTCAGGTTGCGTAGCTCCCCTTCGCTGCCCTTGGTTGTTTGACGCGGTGCGCGGTTGGTACTGGATTTGAACCGTGTGTTGCCCAACCCGTGAAATCCACCCTGCGCCACCACCAGCCGATGGCCGTGGGCGGAGAGATCGCCAAGGACCTCACCAATATCCTCATCAATGACGGTGGTGCCCACGGGCACTTTGAGAACCAGGTCATCGCCGCTTCTGCCCGTGCAGTTACGTCCGCGACCGGATTCACCGTTCTCGGCGCTATAGTTGCGCTGAAAGCGGTAGTCCACCATGGTATTGAGCGCCTCGTCGGCCTGCACGATCACACTGCCGCCGTCACCGCCATCGCCCCCGTCGGGACCGCCTTTGGCAATGTACTTCTCGCGCCGGAAACTGAGGCAGCCGTTGCCGCCTTTGCCCGCCTGTACTTTGATTGTTGCTTCGTCTACAAACTTCATGATGCTAGTCGCTTCATCGTGTTCTCACTACACGTCAACCGAGGCGCGGGGCGGATACAAAAGAACCGAACGAACCTAAAGCGGCATCTGAACACAGAGAATGGCTTTCCGCATACTGGCGGGCAACCAAAAAAAAGCCCCGTCATAGGACGAGGCTTTCGGTCTGTTGCGGTGTGAACTGCCTACGCGCTCAACACCTCTACAAACTTGCGGTTCTTCGGGCCGCGTGTCACAAAGGATACCTTGCCGTCTGCCTTGGCAAACAGGGTATGATCCTTGCCGATACCCACGTTCTCGCCCGCGTGAAACTTTGTGCCACGCTGCCGGATGAGAATGTTGCCGGCCTTAACCTCTTCTCCGCCGAAACGCTTGACGCCTAGGCGCTTACTGACTGAATCGCGTCCGTTGCGGGTACTACCACCAGCTTTCTTGTGTGCCATTGTTCAAGCCCCCCTCAGGCGGAAATACCCGTAATCTTCACCTCGGTGAACCACTGTCGGTGGCCCGTTTCCTTGCGGTGATGCTTACGGCGGTTAAATTTCACAATCTTTATCTTGGCGTGGCGACCGTGGGCAAGTACCTCTGCGGTAACTTTGCCACCATCTACCAGCGGCGTGCCTATCTTGACGCTATCGCCACCTACCATGAGCACCCGGTCGAACTCGACAGTTTCGCCGGTTGCTGCTTCGATTTTTTCCAGTTTGAGGACTTCGCCCTCAGAGACACGGTGCTGCTTGCCACCGCTTTCAATCACTGCGTACATAATGTGCTCCGTTCAGTTAGCCTGCTCGCATTTGCTATAAACCCTTTAAAATCAAGGGGGCAGAGCCAGGCACTAACAGCTTAAAGACGCTGGATACTGCCGGGGATAAGGCCCTGGTGGCATCCAGAGGGCGGCGATTTTACGCAAATCCCGGGTCTACGGCAAGGACTATTTCATCCGCAAAACAATAACTTGCGCCATTTCGGAGGGCTCCGGGGGCTTCCTTGACAGCCTTGGGAGGGCGTCCTAGCATTCCCGGGCTTTCCCTTGCGCCTGAGACTCCAAGCAACCCTATGCAAGACATACGTGCCACCGTGGCCCCGGAGTTTGAACGGGTCAACCAGTTGATTGTGGACCAGCTCCATTCCGATGTCGCCATGGTGGAAAACGTCGGCCACTACATTGTCGATGCTGGCGGCAAGCGCATGCGCCCGCTGCTGGTATTGCTCAGCGCCTCCGCGCTGGGCGGCTGCTCGGAACAGCACATCAAGTTCGCCGCCACCGTTGAGTTTATTCACACGGCCACCCTGCTGCACGATGACGTGGTGGACATCTCCGCCCTGCGCCGCGGCCGACCCACGGCGAACGCTGAGTTTGGCAACGCGCCATCGGTACTGGTAGGAGACTTCCTGTACACCCGTGCGTTCCAGCTCATGGTGCAACTGGACAACATGACACTGCTCGATCACATGGCAGACACCACCAACACGATCGCTGAAGGGGAGGTCCTGCAGCTGGTACGTGCCGGTAACCCTGACACCACCGAAAGCCAGTATCTGGACGTCATCACGCGCAAAACAGCCATCCTCTTCGCCGCTGGTTGTCATGGCGCGGCTGCACTGTCCTCAGCCACACCCGAAGTGCGCCAGGCGCTGCACGATTTCGGCCTGCACCTGGGCATCGCCTTCCAGATGGTAGATGACATACTGGACTATGATGGTGACCCACAGGCGATGGGCAAAAACGTGGGCGATGACCTGACCGAGGGCAAGGTCACTCTGCCACTGATCAGGGCGCTGGAGATCGGTTCCGCCGAAGAAAAGACACTGATTCGTTCCGCCATTATCGAAAAAAGCGCCACCCACCTCGACGAGATTGTCGCGGCAGTGAGTAACTGCGGCGCATTGGATTTCGCCCGGGAGAAAGCGCTTAAGCATCGCGATATCGCGAAGGAAAAGCTGGAACAACTGCCACAGAACGATGCCAGAGACGCCCTCGCCGCTCTGCTGGAGCGCTCTGTGGACAGAGACCACTAAACGCTATACCGCCGCCGCGCTACGTGTTGCCTGGGCAGAAGACGGTACCTATACTGCCTCTTCCATCCTGCCACCGGCCCAAAATATGCCCGCCGCAATGCGCCTGAACGAACTCCCCTCGTACCCACCCTTGCTAGAACACTCACGGCGATTAGCGAATGCCTCAATCGCCGCAATGCTCGCAGAGGACGAGTCCCGCGCGCAGGATTTCACGCTGAGCGCTGCCGGTCTGCGCTTTGACTTTTCCAAGCAACTACTCGATCGGGACACACTTGCCCTGCTGCAACGCCTGGCACAGGAGGCGGACCTGGCGGGAGCCAAGGGCAGGCTGCTGAAAGGCGATCACGTCAATGTCACCGAAGATCGGCCGGCACTTCACACGCTGCTTCGGGCCGACCAGGCGAACGGACTTGATGATGCCTTCAGCGCTGTCTTGGCTACGCGCGAGCGCATGCAGACAATCAGTAGCGAGGTAAACAACGGCGCTCGCAGCGGCTTTACCGACGCCGCCTTTACGGACGTGGTCAGTATAGGTATCGGCGGCTCCGATCTCGGCCCACGTCTTGTCAGCGAAGCGCTGGGACCCTACCAGGGCAAGCTTCGCAGTCACTACGTGGCCAATGTAGATCCCGCGGACATCTGCCACTGCCTGCAGAGCCTGGATCCCGCGACAACCCTGTTCATCATTTGCTCCAAGTCGTTTACGACCGAGGAGACACTCGCCAATGGTCTTGCCGCTCGCGAATGGATGCTGGGAGGTGGCGCTACAGAAGCCGATTTATCGCGCCACTTCCTTGCCGTAACCACCAACCTGGAGGCGGCAGCGAATTTCGGCATTGCCGCAGAGAATTGCCTGCCGATGTGGGACTGGGTGGGCGGGCGCTATTCCGTGTGGTCCGCTGTGGGACTGGGCTGCGCGATCGGGTTGGGATGGGATAACTTTTCCAACCTGCTGGCCGGCGCCCGCGCCATGGATCAGCATTTTTCAGAGGCGGACCTGGCGCAAAACCTACCGGTGGTGATGGCCTTGCTGGAAGTATGGAATGGCAACTGCCTGCAGGCCAACTCACACGTGGTACTGCCCTACGATCAGTCGCTGCGTCAATTGCCCGACTACCTGCAACAGCTCACCATGGAGAGCAACGGCAAGCGTGTGGACATCAGTGGTAGTACGCTGGGCTACGCCTCCGCCCCCGTGCTCTGGGGAAGCGCCGGCACCCTGGGACAGCATTCGTTTCACCAGTTGCTGCATCAGGGCACCCGGGTCTGTTCTGTGGATTTCGTGCTGCCGCTCACTACCCATACAGCCCTGGACGAGCAGCACCGCAAACTGGTTGCCCATTGCCTGGCCCAAAGTCGCACGATGATGGTGGGACGCTCAGCAGAGGAATCCAAAGCTTCACTGTTGCAACGAGGTAAGTCCGAGACGGAGGCAGAACGACTGGCAGCGCACCTGGTGATGCCAGGAAACCGCCCCAACAGTGTTATTTCAATGGATAAACTCTCACCCGAGACGCTGGGCGCACTGCTTGCCCTGTACGAGCACCGTACATTCTGTAGCGCACAATTGTGGGGCATTAACCCCTTCGATCAATGGGGCGTGGAACTCGGCAAGGAAATCGGTGCTGATGTACTGCAGCAGTTGGGCGGCGGCGAAAGCGCGAAATCCGATCCCGCCACCGAAGCACTGGTGGCGGAGTGGCAGGCAGCACAGCGACGCAAATAAGTCGCTGGCGCGTTAAGCGGAGACGCTACCCCCGGTCATGCGTCTATCAAAGCCAGCACTTCCTGGGTTTTACTGTCCATCAGAGCCTGGTCGCCGCGGCTTTCCACGTTCAAGCGCACAACCGGCTCGGTGTTGGACATACGCAGGTTGAAGCGCCAATCGCCCAGGTCCATGGATAGCCCGTCGACACGCTCCACGATCTTCGCCTGCGCGGCGTAGGCTTCCTCAACCCTGGACATCACTGCCGCGGGATCCTCAATGGTGCGGTTAATCTCGCCACTGCAGGGGTACGCGGCCATGCGCTCTTCTACCAGTTCCGATAACGGCTGACCCCGGTTACAGATCAGACCGGTAACCAGCAGCCAGGGAATCATGCCGCTGTCACAATAGGCAAAATCCCGGAAGTAGTGATGCGCACTCATCTCCCCGCCGTAGACTGCGTTCTCAAGGCGCATGCGCTCCTTGATGAAAGCGTGGCCGGTCTTGCTCTGTACCGGCTCACCGTCCAGCGCCTGCACAATATCAACGGTATTCCAGGTCAGACGCGGATCGTGCACGATCCTGGCCGGGCCCTGCTGCTTCAGGAAAGCCTCGGCCAGCAGGCCCACGACGTAGTAGCCCTCGATAAAATCGCCCCGCTCATCAAAAAAGAAACAGCGGTCGAAGTCTCCGTCCCAGGCAATCCCCAGATCAGCGCCGTGCTCCTGCACTGCCGCAATGGCCGCTGCACGATTTTCGGGCAACAGGGGATTGGGCACGCCATTGGGGAAATTCCCGTCGGGTTCGTGGTGCAGTTTTATAAACTCGAAAGGCAGATATGCTTCCAGTAGGTCGACCACCCTGCCCGCTCCGCCGTTGCCTGCGTCGACCACAATCTTGAGCGGTTTGAACTGCGAGACGTCCACGTAGGACAAGAGATGCTCGATGTAGGCCGTGTCAGTATCGAGCGAGTGCAACTGGCCGGGTTTCTCCGCCGCGGTGAACTCACCCTCCTCCGCCAGCCGTTTTATGTCAAAGAGGCCGGTATCACCGGAAATCGGCCGGGACTCCTCGCGCACGAATTTCATGCCGTTGTAATCCTTGGGATTGTGGCTGGCCGTCACGGCAATGCCACCGTCCATTCCCGCATGCGACGTCGCGAAATAGATTTCCTCGGTTCCGCACAGGCCGATATCGTACACATCAACGCCTTGCTCCATCAGACCCTGGGCGAGAGCGCCTTTAATTGCCTCGCTGCTCAGACGTATATCATGGCCTACCACCACCTGACTGGGCTTAACCACCTCGGCAAACGCGCGCCCTATGCGGCGTGCAATCTCCTCGTTGAGTTGATCGGGTACGCGGCCGCGCACATCGTAAGCTTTAAAACACGTGAGTTCCTGCACTTTTCGCTCGCTTGGTTTGGGATAGATTAGTTGCGGGTGTAGTAGTTATCGTAAACGTAATTGGTTGCTTCAACAAAACCGGGCACACTGCCGCAGTCGAAGCGCCTGCCCTTGAACTGGTAGGCGAGTACGCGGCCTTCGCGGGCCTGGGCTTGCAGGGCATCGGTAATCTGAATTTCACCGTTTGCGCCAGGCGCTGTCGCGCGCAAAATATCGAAGATGTCGGGGGTCAGGATGTAGCGCCCGATGATAGCAAAGTTGGAGGGCGCATCTTCAGGGTCAGGTTTCTCCACCATGTCCTGCACCCGATAAACGCCCTCAGCAATACGCTCGCCCTTTATCACCCCGTACTTGTGTGTCTCTTCCCTGGGCACTTCCTGAATCGCCACAATCGAGCACTTGTGCTCTGCATAAAGTTCAGCCATCTGGCTCAGAACACCGGGGCCGTCGTTAATGCATAAATCATCGGAAAGCAGCACGCCAAAAGGCTCATTGCCAATCAATGGCTCACCGGTGAGGACTGCGTGGCCCAGGCCACGCATTTCACGTTGGCGCACCGAGGTGAACACGCCCTTCTCCAGAACGCTGCGAATGCTGCCCAGCGAGGCTTCTTTGCCGCTGCCGGAAATCTGGTGTTCGAGTTCATAGCTGATGTCGAAGTGGTCTGTAATGATACGCTTGCCGCGGCCTGTGACCATGGCGCAGGTGGTCATATTCGCTTCGATGGCTTCCTCCACGCCGTACTGCACCAGCGGCTTGTTCACAACAGGCAGCATCTCTTTGGGCATACTCTTGGTAGCGGGAAGAAACCGGGTGCCATAGCCGGCTACTGGAAACAGGCACTTCTTAATCACTACTTGGTCTCCGCGGTTAACGATTAGCAGGACATCGGGGTCAACCGCTGCGCCCGTAGATGTCCTCGAAGCGAACAATATCATCTTCGCTGAGGAAGGTGCCGGATCGCACCTCTATCAACTCTAGCGGTATTTGCCCGGGGTTGGCCAGGCGATGCTTACGCCCCAGGGGAATATACGTTGATTCGTCTTCAGCCAACAGGAAGGTCTTGTCATCACAGGTCACTTCAGCGGTGCCCTTCACCACCACCCAGTGCTCTGCCCTGTGATGGTGCATCTGCAGCGATAGCGACTGACCGGCGTTAACGATAATGCGCGTTACCTGGAACCGATCGGCGGTCACCAGGGTTTCACAGGAGCCCCACGGGCGGTAGACACGGCGGTGTACCTGCGCCTCGCTTCGCCCGCTGTCTTTCAACCGGTTGACGATCCGTTTGACGTCCTGCACCTGGTTGCGATCGGCGATCAATACGGCGTCGGCGGTTTCCACCACCACAAGGTTATCTACGCCGGTTGCGGCCACCAACCTGGAGTCGCTGCGAACATAGCTTCCTTTACAGTTCTCCAGCATCACATCGCCCTTGGACACGTTGCCTGCTTCATCCTGCTCGGACACTTCCCACAGTGCAGACCATGCGCCAACATCACTCCAGCCACAGTCCAGCGACACGACCGCACCCTTGTCGGTCTTTTCCATCACTGCATAGTCGATACTGTCGCTGGGACACTGACCAAACAGCTCCGCATCTGGCCGCACAAAGTCAAGATCGGTCTCAGAAGCTGCCATGGCCGCGCGGCAGGACGTCAGCATCTCGGGGGCCAGTTTTTCCAACTCGTCGAGGTAATCCCTGGCGCGCAGCAGAAACATGCCACTATTCCAAAGGTAATCGCCGGATTCGAGGTAGCCACGTGCCGTTTGTTCATCCGGTTTTTCTACGAATCGCTCGAGGTCGTAGAGGTCGTCGCCGAGAGCAGAACCGCATTTGATATAGCCATATCCCGTTTCAGGTGCCGTCGGCACAACGCCGAAGGTCGCCAGCCTGCCCTCGCGCGCCAGGGGAAGGGCATTACCCACGGCCGCGACAAATGCGTCGACGTCTTTTATCAGGTGATCCGCCGGCAAAATCAGCAATACCGCTTCCGGATCCTCGTCTACCGCGGCAATGGCTGCCAGCGCTACCGCCGGTGCTGTATTGCGGCCAAAGGGTTCCAGAATCAGGCTGCTCGCCTCCAGCCCCATCTGACGCAATTGCTCGGCGACCATAAAACGATGTTCTTCGTTGCAAACCACCATCGGGGCAGTGGCATCCAGCCCGGCTGTGCGCTGCAGTGTTTCCTGCAGCATGGTGAGTTCGCCCGCCAGGGGCAAAAACTGCTTCGGGTGGCCCTCACGAGAAACAGGCCAGAGCCTGCTGCCCACGCCTCCGGATAGAAGTACCGGTGTTAACATCGCCTTCCCCTGATTGGATTTATAGCGGGTTATGGATTGATTTACCTGGATATTTCAGCTGCATGTCGCACGCTCAGTTCATACTATCTGACGTCCCTGTTTTTACAACCGCGAGGCCCACGGAATGGCGAATATTCTGTGACCTCTGTAACATTCTGATCACTTGCCAGACGCCACCAGGCGGGTGCAACCAGGCGCCCCGGCCGGCGACGGCCCAGTAATTCGAACTGCCGCCCGTGGCCATTTCCGGTAGAATGCGGGGTCTACGGCCTGGCAGCCGACCAATGAAGACTATTCAATCTATGACTGGCAAAAGCTCCTACGACAAAGACGAGTTGGTAGCCTGTGGCGAAGGGCGTTTATTTGGCCCTGGTAACGCACAACTGCCGACAGACAACATGTTGATGATCGATCGCATCGCCCACATCAGTTCGGAGGGCGGAAGCCTTGGCAAGGGCGAAATCGTCGCAGAGCTGGATATCCATCCCGACCTCTGGTTCTTCGACTGCCACTTTCCCGGCGACCCTGTCATGCCCGGCTGTCTGGGGCTGGATGCCATGTGGCAGCTGGTTGGGTTTTTCCTTGGCTGGCGCGGCAATCCGGGGCGCGGCCGGGCGCTGGGCTGCGGCGAGGTCAAATTCAGCGGGCAGATTCTGCCCAGCGCCAGCAAAGTGGTCTATAACATAGATATCAAGCGCGTGATTGAGCGCAAGCTGGTAATGGGAATCGCCGATGGCATGATCACCGTGGACGGCAAAGAGATATACCACGCCAAAGATCTGCGAGTCGGACTTTTTACTTCGACGGAGTCATTTTAGTTTTATGGGCAAGCGAGTAGTCATTACCGGATTGGGGATTGTCTCCTGCCTGGGCAACGATGCCGAGACTGTCACCCAGTCCCTGCTCGAAGGCCGCTCCGGGATCAGCACCCGGCAGGAGCAGGTGGAGGTGGGCATGCGCTCCCACATCGCAGGCGCTCCAGATATCGATCTCAAAGAAAATATTGACCGCAAGCAATTGCGCTTTATGGGTGACGCTGCCGCTTTCGCCTACGTCGCCATGCAACAGGCCATCGTCGATGCCGGTCTGGAAGAGGCAGACGTTTCCAATGTCAGGACGGGCATCATTGCGGGTTCCGGCGGCGCTTCTTCGGCAAACCAGACAGAAGCGTCAGACATCATGCGCGAGCGAGGGCTGCGCCGTGTTGGGCCCTACCGCGTGACACAGACCATGGGCAGCACAGTATCAGCTTGCCTGGCCACCCCCTTCAAGATCAAAGGCGTCAATTATTCGATCTCGTCCGCCTGCTCCACCAGCGCGCACTGCATTGGCAATGCCATGGAACAGATTCAACTGGGCAAGCAGGATATGGTGTTCGCCGGTGGCGGTGAAGAACTGCACTGGTCGCTGAGCTGCCTGTTTGATGCCATGGGCGCCCTGTCTACCAAGTACAATGACACACCGGAGCGCGCTTCACGCGCCTACGATGCCAACCGCGACGGTTTCGTTATCGCCGGCGGCGGCGGCATGCTGGTAGTTGAAGAACTCGAACATGCCCGCGCCCGCGGTGCAAAGATCTACGCGGAACTGGTTGGCTACGGCGCCACCTCGGATGGGTACGATATGGTGGCACCCTCCGGCGAGGGCGCGGTGCGCTGCATGCAACAGGCGCTATCCACCGTTGAGGGCGATATCGACTACATCAACGCGCATGGCACCAGCACACCCGCAGGAGACATTCAGGAACTGAAAGCGGTACGTGAGGCCTTTGCCGGCAGAGAGCATACTCCGATCGTCGGTTCCACCAAGTCACTGTCGGGGCATTCGCTGGGCGCAGCAGGCGTGCAGGAGGCCATTTACTCCCTGCTGATGCAACAACAGGGGTTTATCGCCGCCTCAGCCAACATTGAGGAACTGGACCCGGAGGCCGAGGGCGTGCCCATTGCGCAGTCGCGCGTCGATGACGCCAATCTGGAGCGTGTCATGTCGAACAGCTTTGGCTTCGGTGGCACCAACGCGTCGCTGGTATTTCAGAAGTTCAGCGAATAAGCACGACGTGCGAAATTCGCCTCAATAAAAACTGTCCAGCGGTATTACCTGCACCCTGTCTCCATTCGCGACACTTTGCTGCGCCGGCACCACGGCCAGGGCATCGCTGTGGCTTACTGAACTGAGCACGCCGGAACTCTGGTTGCTATAACGTTGCGCGACCAGCTCACCTTGTTCCTCGCACAGGCTCACCCGCAAATAGTCCTGTCGACTACCCGGACGCTTCACCTCGAAGGCGGCGCGCGCAGTCAGCCGCGCCACCGCCGCTTCCTGCACGCCCTGCCGTTTTAGCAGGAAAGGCCTGGCGATCAGGCAGAACGTAACGAACACAGAGGTCGGATTGCCAGGCAGACCGATGAAAGGGGTTTCTGCAATAGCGCCAAACGCCAATGGTTTGCCCGGCTTGATCGCCAACTTCCAAAGGGTTAGTTCACCCAGTGCTTCTACCTGTGATTTGACATGGTCCTCCTCACCAACGGACACGCCGCCGGAAGAGATCACACAATCTGCCTGTGCAGCGCCCTGCTCAAGCGCTCGCGCCGTGGCTTCCGGGTCGTCCGGTACAATGCCCAGATCAAGCACCTCCATACCCAGTCCATGCAACAGTCCTGTCAACGTATACCGGTTGGAGTTATAAACCTGCGCAGGCCCCTGAAGCGGCTGCCCCGGTTCAACCAGCTCATCACCGGTAGACAGGATAGCCACGCGCAGCGGACGATAAACCAGCACTTCAGACTGGCCCACGGATGCCAGCAGCCCCAGATCCTGCGGTCGCAGACGTCGGCCCCGGCTTAGCACCGTTGCCCCCGCGCTGATGTCCTGACCGCGTGGCCGGACGTTGTCACCGACTTTGATCGCGCTGTCTATAAACAGCACACCCTCTTTCTCTCTACAGTTTTCCTGCATGACAACTGCATCGGCGCCCGCCGGCAGCGGCGCCCCGGTAAAGATTCGCGCTGCGCTGCCAGGTTGCAACGCCGCGCCCACAGCGCCGGCCGCAATTCGCTGTACGACCGGTAGCGGACTCCCTGCATCGGCGGCACGCAGTGCGTAGCCGTCCATGGCGCTGTTGTCCGCACCGGGTACATCGAGGGTTGAGGCGACATCTGCAGCCAATACGCGCCCGCTGGCTGCCAGTAGCGCGCAGGATTGGGCGTCAGGCGGCAAACCCGCCCTGGATAAGACGCGACTCAGTGCATCTTCAAGGGGAAGCAGGGGTTTCAATGCTCGCCGGCTCGAACATTGAGCACACCCACAAAATTGCAGGGTTTATGCGTGCTGTCGAGTTGCTCCCTGATCAGTCCGTTCCAGGCCGTTTTGCAGGCGCCTGTAGAACCGGGCATACAGAAAATCACCGTGTTGTTGGCAAACCCCGCCAGGGCGCGGGACTGTATGGTGGACGAACCGATCTCACCGTGGGAGAGCGCACGAAACACCTCGCCGAAGCCGTCGATATCCTTGTCGAACAGGGGTCGGACTGCCTCCGGCGTTGAGTCTCGCCCCGAGAATCCGGTCCCACCGGTCACCAGCACCACGTCGACACCGGTATCTGCTATCCAGACGGATAGCTGCGCCCGGATCTGGTAAATGTCATCCCGCACGATCGCCTTGTCTGCAAGCCCATGTCCCGCACCCCGCAGCGCCTCTACAAGGTATTGGCCTGATGTGTCGTCGGCTTCGGTGCGCGTGTCTGAAACTGTGAGCACAGCGACCTGTAGTGAACGCGACTCCGTATCCATTGCCCTGGCCATCTACTCAACTCCCGCCTGTTGTGCATCGTTGTGCTCTGATTCGTAGTACTGTTTGATCATATCGCCGATAGCGCTGCGCCAGGGGACCTGCCGAACGGCAAAGGTATTGAGGATCTTGGTGCAATCGAGCGTTCGGTTGAGCGGCGCCAGGCCATCCGGTTTGCGTTCAAGCTGCACCGCGGAGGCGCTGACATCAAAAAACTGCGAGGCGGAGGCCAGCAATGCTTCGGCAAATTCATAATAGGTGGCGGTATCGGAACTGCCGTAGTGAAAGACACCCCAGGGCTGCAGGCCAGTGCTGATTTGATCCAACAGTGCGTGAACAACACGCGCACCGTCGTCAGCAGCTACAGGGCATCCACGCAGGTTGTTGTCGAGTATCAGACTGTCCCCCTCACGCAGGGGCTCTAACATCTGCGAAATCAGGTTGGCGCCTTCGTAGGAGAAAATCGGGCCGAAGCGCAATATTAAATGGCGTTGGCAGATGTCCCTGACGATTTGCTCGGCGCTGTGTAACAGCTGCCCTACCGACTCGTCATTGTCAGGTGGATCTTCTTCGAGGTAGGGTCGCTCCAGTTTGCCTGAGAATACGCGCGAACTGGAAATATAAAGATAGGCGGTCTCCGTGCGCTGGCAAGCCTTGGCGACCCAGTGGCACCGCTTCAGATCGAGTTCCTGTATCTGGACGCCGCCGTCACCCGCCGCCTCAATACGCACATCGACGACAATATCGCTCTTGGCGCGGACAACACTTTTTTTTGCCTGCCGTTCGCTCTTCCAACGGCAGGCGGAGAGGCTGAGCGATTGCAATTCATGTCGCTGCAGCGTTTCATGCCGCTCTTCGATCGCACGGCCCAGGGGTGTATCAGAGCCCAATAAAAGTACACGCACCTACACGACTCCAGACAACAGGGTACTGCCGGGCGTAAACGCTCCAGGTAACAGGACTACGGCGTACAGAAACCAATACTGGCAAGGTCTAAACGCTAGAACGGTATGTCGTCGTCAAAATTGTTGAAATCTCCCGGGGGCGCATTCCCCTCGTTGGGCGAGGGCTGATTGACACCTGCGGGGGCCGCCGCACTGGGTGCATCACCCTGTGAATAGCCCCCCTGCTCAGCACCCTGACCGGCGCCACGGCTATCGAGCATCTGCATCTCATTGACCACGATCTCAGTGGTGTAGCGATCCTGCCCGTCCTGGCCCTGCCATTTACGCGTCTGCAGCTTACCCTCAACGTAAACCTTGGAGCCCTTTTTGAGATACTCACCTGCAATCTGGCCCAGGCGATAATTGCCCCGGTCACGGAAGACGACCCGGTGCCACTCCGTTTTTTCGCGTTGTTCACCGGTCTGTTTGTCACGCCAGCTCTCGCTGGTGGCAATGCTCGCATTGGTCACCGCGCCCCCGTCCGGGAAAAAACGCGTCTCAGGGTCATTGCCCAGATTTCCGACCAGAATGACCTTGTTGATTCCCCTTGCAGCCATGGCAAACCCTCAGTTTTAACGCAAATTAGAAGTATCGAAAGAACCTTCGACTATAACAACCCCCACCCCCAAATGCGACAATCATGGACGGCCATAGCCGAGCATTTGTGGCCCGGGCACGACTGCGATTGCGCAGTTGCCTAGGCGCGCTGCCGTTGCGGCGGACCGCCTTTGGCCACCACAGCGCCGGTAGAGCGAAATTCGAGTAATGCCCAGACAGCGCCGAGAAGAATGCACACGAGCAGCACCAGCCACGGCCCCTGCTGTTGCAGCAGCAGGCCTCCCACCGCACCGCCAAAGAATGCACCGAGAAACTGGCAGGTGGAAAAGACACCCATTGCGGCCCCCTTGCCATCCGTCGCCGCAACCTTGCTAAGCTGGGAGGGCAAGGTCGCTTCCAGGAAATTGAAGCCGACAAAGAAGAGCCAGAGACTGAAATACAGCAACCCGGCAGCGCCACTCATCCCGATCAAGGCCATAGACATTGTCAGCGCGAGCAGTGCCACTAAAACGGCCTCCCGGGTCCGCCCACCTCGATCAGCGAGCCTCATCAACGGCAGCATGCCGAGAATTGATAACAGCAGTGCCGGTAGATAGATCGTCCAGTGCGCTCCACGCTCCACCCCGGCGACCGTCTCCAGAAAGCCAGGTACCAACAGGAAACAACTCATCAGAATAAAGTGCAGTGCAAAGACACCGAAATTGAAACGGGCAAGCCGCGGATCGAACAACACTGCCAGCGAGAACTCCCGGTGCTTTTCAGTCGCCTGCTCCGCGGGCGGAGCGGGAACCCAGGCGGCGGTGATGAATATGCCGCTTAGCGCAAGGACGGCCGTGAGCCAGAAGACCGCAGAAAGCCCCCCCTGGCCAGCGACAAACGGCCCGAGCACCAGCGCAATCGCAAAAGACAGCCCGATACTCATGCCCAGCACCGCCATGGCCTTGGTGCGTTGCTCTTCGCGCGTCAGGTCTGAAACCAGTGCCAATACAGTACCGGCAATTGCCCCGGCACCCTGCAGGGCGCGCCCGGCGAGCACACCCCAGATCGTGTCAGCCAGGGCGGCAACCACGCTTCCGGCGGCGAACAACAGCAAACCTCCCAGAATCACCGGCTTGCGGCCGATTCGGTCGGATAACCAGCCCAGGGGGATCTGCAGCAGCGCCTGGGTAAGCCCATAAATACCCAGCGCAAGACCGATGAGAAACGGTGTGGCAGCAGCCATATCCTGTGTGTACAGGGCAAGCAGAGGCAGCACCATGAACAGGCCCAGCATGCGCAAGACATACAGCGTCGATAGCGAGGCCACGGAGCGCCGTTCCAGCGCGGTCATTGGAGTTTCGGTGATCACTGATGTCGTGGGGATGTTTCTGTGGCACGGGCCAGTTCAAAAAGGGCGGCTATGGTACCAGTTTACAACCTGCGGCGACATCGAATGACCGCTGATGGCGGCCTCTCCTCAAGTTCTTTCAGACAGGCTTTTGCCAGCTACCGGCGCCAGGGCATATACTGTTTGGTTTCCTCGGGAGCCCGGCACAGCAACTATGGACACCATACAGGTACGGGGCGCACGCACCCACAACCTCAAGAATATCGACCTGGATATTCCGCGCGACAAGCTGGTAGTGATCACCGGTCTGTCCGGCTCCGGGAAGTCGTCGCTCGCGTTCGACACTCTCTACGCAGAAGGTCAGCGGCGCTACGTCGAATCCTTGTCCACCTACGCGAGACAGTTCCTGTCGATGATGGAAAAGCCGGACATAGACCATATCGAAGGTCTCTCCCCCGCGATCTCCATCGAGCAGAAATCCACATCCCATAACCCGCGGTCAACCGTGGGCACTATCACCGAGATCTATGACTACTTACGCCTGCTGTTCGCGCGCGTCGGTGAGCCGCGCTGTCCGGATCACGGCCTCAGCCTGCAGGCGCAAACCGTTTCACAAATGGTGGACAGCGTGCTGGCGATGCCCGAGGGCAGCAAATTGATGCTACTTGCACCGGTGGTTCGCGATCGCAAGGGCGAGCACCTGCACGTGTTCGAGGAGTTGCGTGCCTCGGGCTTCGTGCGGGCCCGCGTCGACGGCATCGTGGTGGATCTGGACGATGTGCCGACTCTGGACAAAAAGAAGAAACACCGTATCGAAGTTGTGGTGGACCGCTTCAAGGTGCGCGACGATCTCGCCGTGCGGCTGGCCGAATCTTTTGAAACCGCCCTGGGCCTGACCGACGGACTGGCCACGATCAGCTACATGGATGGCGATGGCGACGACCTGGCCTTCTCCGCCCGCTTTGCCTGCCCCAAATGCGGCCACAGTATCGAC
>JAUHYL010000051.1 GCA_030426545.1 Gammaproteobacteria bacterium | reverse complement strand
CGAGAGGAGTCGAACCCCCGACCGGCTGATTACAAATCAGCTGCTCTACCAACTGAGCTACGCCAGCTTTGTATGGATCGGGGCTGCTGGAACCGCCCCTTTCAAAGCGCTGGCAATTCTAAGGAAAGAGCTGCCGGCACGCAATAGGCTAGAGCGGATTACGGAACAACAGTCCGTCGATCATCCGAGCACCCCACTGGTTGATCAAGCCCACGCGCCTGTCGCCATCCGCTCCCCGATTTGATTTACTTAGCGCACCCGCCCTCTCGTCCACAACCTGGATATCCGCCATGATCGAAAACCGCTCTCCGGAGGTATACCTCAACCTGAACGTGCGGGGCATGGGAGAGTCAGCCACGCTGGCCATTAACGAACGATCGCGGCAATTGGCCGCCGAGGGCAGAAACGTCTACAAACTCGGCCTGGGTCAGTCGCCCTTCCCCGTGCCGGGCCACGTTCGCGAAAGTCTGGAGCGCAATGCGTACCAGAAAGACTACCTGCCCGTGATGGGACTTGCCGCGCTGCGCGAGGCAGTGGTCGCCTGGGTGAAACGCACCGAGGGCCTGGATTACTCCATGGAGCACGTGCTGGTTGGTCCCGGCACGAAGGAACTGATGTTCCTGATACAGCTGGTGTACTACGGAGACCTCGTCATCCCTTCGCCCTCATGGGTTTCCTACGCACCACAAGCGCGCATTATCGGTCGGCATATCCACTGGCTGAAAACCCGCCCGGAATCCGGTCTCGGTGTCGAACCGGATGCATTGGAAGAACTGTGCGAACGCGATCCGAACCGGCCCCGGCTGCTTATTCTGAACTCACCCAGCAATCCCACCGGCAATTGCTATGACGAGGAACAGCTGCGTTCCCTGGTGGCGGTGCTGCGCAAGTACAATGTGCTGGTGCTCTCGGACGAGATCTATAGCGGCACCCATTACACCGGCGAACACCTATCGCTCGCCCGCTTTTACCCCGAAGGCACCATCATCAGCAACGGCCTCAGCAAGTGGTGTGGCGCGGGGGGCTGGCGGCTCGGCTTCTTCATTTTCCCTCCGAACCTTGCCTGGCTGGCAACCGCCATGGCTGCCGTGGCAAGCGAAACCTTCACCTCCACCAGCGCACCGATACAGTATGCGGCGGTGACCGCTCTTGAAGACCGACCCGAGATGGACGAATACCTTCTCCACAGTCGGCAGATTCTGGCTGCGCTTGCAGATCATGCGGTCAAGACACTGCGCAAAGCCGGTGCGGCCATTCGACCGGCGTCCGGAGGTTTTTATCTGTTCCCGGACTTCGAGTCGCGGCGCGAACGGCTCGCCGAACGCGGAATCGTCGACAGCACTTCGCTGTGCGAAGCGTTACTGGAGCAAACCGGCGTCGCGGTGCTGCCGGGAGACTGTTTCGGGCGCCCGGTGGAAGAACTTTCAATGCGCATAGCGATCGTGGATTTTGACGGCGCCAACGCACTCGCCGCGGCTGCGACAGAGCGCATCGATGAAGCGTTCGTCAAGCGGCACTGTCCGCGCGTTACTGACGCCGTGGAAAAGATGTCGCAGTGGATTCAGAGTTAGCGGCGGGAGATAGTTCGCAACAAGACAGCATTTGGGCGGCGCGCTCTTCTATGGCGGCCAACAAATGTCAATCGAACAATAACGCAAAGGGTGCGTTGTACGAAAAGGCACGGTAGCGCCCGCTTTTTGTCGCTGCCTGTGCTCAACTTCTTCAGGGCAGAAGCTTCAACAAAGACAGTCGGCAATCGGCACACAAAATCCACCCGGAAGTACGCTCAAACCTACTCGCTGGAAATCGAAAACAACTTACTGCAGCTGGTGCATGCCAATAGCCGGATTGGCAGGCACCTGATTGCCAAAGTAATCCTCCCTCGGTTCCGGAATTACCAACCCCAGGCCTGCAGCCGAGGCCGGCGAACCTGGAAGGATACGAAAGGCTGCACCCGCATCGAGCCGGCCCAGACCCCGCCACCAGACATCCACGAACAGGGGATCGCCCATTACGAATCCTGTGCCGGAGGGCGGCATATTGTAGAAGAGGTTATTGGTGCAATGGTCGCCGCAGGCCAATGGCTCGCTTTGCTCAGCGGTTGCATAAACGATGTTATTGGCGAACTGAAAGTCCCCCGCATTGCTGATAACCGATTGCGGTATCGTTTCCAGTGCCGTGAGCGGCTTGGCGGTAACAAACGTGTTGTTGTAGACCTTGATATCGTCAAAGGTGCCGACGGTGGGGAACTTGCAGGGCGATACGTTCAACACCTTGCCGTCGTCAACGCTCAGGTTGTAACGCACATGCGCCGTGTGGGGCTCATCATCACTGCAGAGCAGAATGAAGCCGCCTTCGTTGTTGTAGCTGTAATTGTACTGGATGATGGTGCCTTCCTGTTCGTTATCGATATCGAACCCGGTACCGTCACAGCCATCGGTGGCGCTTTGGCCGAAGCGGTAGCCAGACACCTCGTTCCTTTGAATCAGGGTATTGATGGAATTCCACGTCCAGATACCGGCGGCGCAGTTTCGATCGGGGCTGGTCCAATCCCTGCCAGCCAGGTTGCCCACACTGACCACGTTGTTTTCAATCACCGCGCCGGCGGTGCCATGCGCCACAATAGCGTCGCCCTGCAAACGCTTTAGCGTATTGCCACGGATGACAATGTTCTGGCCTGCGGCGGGCCAGTCCTCCCAGACACGCGGCCTGTCACTGGTGCTGGCCGAGCTGCCGTCAAAATAGATTCCGCTGCGGCCTACATCCTCAATGCGATTGTTTTCAATCAGCACACCGTCAATCTGGGTGTCTGTGGTGCGAAAGCGCGAATCCGCAATTATGCCTCCGCCGCGCTTGGCGGTACCGTTAAACCCTACCGGGCCAGTCACATCGTGAATATACAGATCCCGGATCTCGATATTCGAAACCTTGCGCTCTGTCGATGTCAGGAACACCCCCCGCCGAGGCTCCGACGGGTCGCCGGGGTTGGTCAGCTCCAAATCCTTGAGCACAAGGTGCGACACGTCATCGAGGTGTACCGCCGCAGAAACAACGCCCTGCCCATCAATGCGCGGTAGGTGACCTTCGCCATAGGCACCAATCAGTATGCGCCGATCCTCAGTGCCCGCCCCCTGCGGCCGCAACATCCCATTGCAAACAGTACCGCGGCGCAGGCGGATACGATCCCCCGGCCCGAGAAGCACTGAATTGGCAGATTCGAGATTGTTCCAGGGAGCAGAGTGGGTGCCATTGCCCGGAGTTTCAGCTTCGCAGTCAACAAAGTAGGTGGTCCATGTCCCGTCGCTACAGTCAGGCAGGCTGCAGTGAGCGGTGCATTGTTTCGCGTCCAGTACGGTGATCGTCCCATCGCCATCAATATCACGAATATCTGCAGGCCCGCTCGACAGGCTCCCCTTTGCTGCACCGATGGCTGCAATATCATCGGCGTCCACAAAGAAATCGCCATTCGCATCGCACAAAAGAGGAATACTGCCGGCGCACTGCGAGTACACCTGGTGACTGAACGTCAGCGCGAACAGTGAAGCCAGGATGAATAGACGACGCATGGGTTTCTCCGACATTCCGTTTCGTTGCTATTGCGCGTTGCGCTACGTTCGCTCCCGACTGCGGAAAGTACTAATCGTCCCCACTATCCAAAACCTGCGCTATCTTTTCCAGAAGGAAACCCAGGGAAACAGGCTTGTGTACAAAGCCGGCAACACCGGCCCCCTCAAAGCGATCCAATACCTCCTGTTCCGCAAACCCACTGCTAAGAATGACTCGGACATCAGGTTGAATTTTACGCAACTGTGCGAAGACCGCCTCACCGTCCAGTTTTGGCATATTCAGATCAAGCAGTACGCAGTCGATCGTCTCCGCATTGCGCTGGAAGACATCCACCACATCCTGCCCGTCAACCGCCTCAACCACATCGTAACCAGCGCGCCTGATCGCCATCGTCAGGGTTTCACGCACCAATGCCTCATCCTCGCCGATGAGAATTCTTGCCGATCTGGCAGACATGCTCGTCTCGGTCCGGGGCTTTTGCTCATCGGCAGGTAGCGATATGAGCGGCAGAATCAGCTCGAAGCTGGTCCCGACGCCGGGCTCGCTTTCCACACGAATCCCGCCACCATGGGCGCTCACGATACCCTTTACCGCCGCCAGGCCCAGGCCACGCCCGCCGCGTTTGGTAGTAAAAAACGGATCGAAAATTCGCTGCAACACCTCTGGCTGCATACCCGCCCCATTGTCGCTAACACGGATGCGGCAATACTCGCCGGGCTGCAGCGAATTGTCGCGGTAGCTGATTTCCAGCGCGTCAGTATCGTAATGCGCTGCGCCAGTCTCTACCGTGACAACGCCCTGCTCTTCGCAGTACGCCTCCGATGCATTGGTGATCAGGTTCATCAGCACCTGTCGCAGCTGGCTGCGATCGGCTATTACGCCCAACGGCGAGTCGTGCAGGTTGTAGTCAAGGGTGACTTTTTTGGAAATAGCGGCCTTGAGTAGCTCACCCATCTCCTGCGCCAGAATATTGCAGTCGAACGCCATGGTGGAGGAAGACCCCCGGCCGGTGAACGCGAGCAGTTGCGTACAGAGATCGGTAGCTGTAGTACTGGCAGTAACGATGTTCTGCAGATTTATCCGGGTCTGGTCATGACCGGACAACGCAGACATTGCCAGCTCGGCGTTACCCATGATGACGGACAGGAGATTGTTGAAGTCGTGAGCTACCCCGGCGGCCATGACGCCCAGTGCCTCGATCTTCGCAGAGTCCCGCAGGCGTAACTCCAGTTGGTCTCTTTCGATTGCGTGCCCCACCATACGCGCAGAAATCTGAAGCATGTCAATCTGATGGCGCATGGGACCACTGGGCTTGTCGTCGTACAGCGCCATCGCACCCAGCACCTGGCCAGCCTCGGTTGTTATCGGCACTGACCAACACGCGCCAACACCTGCCAGCGCAGCCGCGGGGCGCAGATTGCGCCAGAGGGGGTCACGAGCGATATCGTCCACGACGACCGGCACGTTCCAGAACGCGGCCGTCCCACAAGAGCCCACTGCGGGCCCAATCTCCAGGCCCTCGACCGCCGCGTTATATTCCCGGGGCAAACTGGGGCCGGCCCCCACGCTAACGCGCGATCCGTCGGCACTCACCAGAAGAATGGAGCATCGCAGGCCCGGGTTTTTCGACTCCACAACATGAACCGCCGCCTCAAGGGTCTTTTTGAGTCCCGGGCTAAGCATGGGCGATTGTTCAGAGCGAACGGGTGGCTCACTGGTCGGGCCGGAACAGGGCACGCCAAGCACCACCAACCGGTCGCCCTCTGTCCTGATTCGCCAGGAGAGGAGCCCCCAATCGCCATCACCTTTCCGATGACGTGCGTGCAGCGCACCCCCGCGGGCATCCAGTGCTGACTCGAACGCGACCCTGTCCTGTGGGTGAATCCAGTCGATCAGCGCCTCTGTTGCGATATCTTCAGCGCTGAGACCAAACTCCGCCACAAAATCGCCACTCACTCTGAGAGGTTCACTGGCGTCGGTATAGCGCAGCACCATGGGTTGAACGAAGCGGGTATTTGCACCGTCCTGCCCTTCGCCATAGTGTTGTAAAGCCTGGGAACTCTGCACACTTTTCATCTGAACGGGTCCATTCACTTGTGGCCCCAGGTGTGAATGCCGCCCGGGACAGGGGCTTGTCAGCAGACAGTCTAGTCGTTTATTTGGTAGTGATAACTACTCTAGTTTAGACCGCTATTCGAAACTTGTGTATTTTCCTGTTTTACGTCCTTTGCAGCTACAGTTACGCGCTGGCAGATGTTCAGCGCCCAGGGACGTGCGCCGTGAATAATAAAGGGCTGTTAATGAGGATCCTTCACCGTAGTTCACTATCGCTTCGCCCACCAGGAACCAGCGGCCTGGGGCCAAGCCTTTTCAAACACGCCAATGACGGTCTCGTAAGCGTCCTTAATTCAAAGGTGTTTTCGCTTGCAATCTTGCTGACCGCCCTTGCGGGCTCGCTACATGCAGGCGCCCAGAGTAAGCCTCCCACCAATCTGCTAATCATACTCACTGATCAACAACGCTGGGACAGCCTCAGCATCGCGGGCAACGAAGAGATTGAAACCCCCAACCTGGACAGGCTGGCCCGCGAGGGCGCCTTCTTCACACACGCCTATACGCAGATGGCGGTCTGCGCGCCCGCGCGCGCCTCGATCCTGACTGGCCACACCGTGGAGAACACCGGCGTTACTTCCAACCGGCAGACCTACAACGCACCGCCAGATGAGGGGCTGATGCAGATGCCCACGCTGGATGAAATTCTGGTCAATGAGCACGGCTACGTTGCTGAATACCACGGCAAATGGCACGCGTTGACGTCGCGGGCAGCGATCTACAAGAACCCGCAGCGGACTATTCGCAACAATCGCTCCGTGTTTGGACGGCAGGGGCAGTCGCTGCAATACAGGGATTATCTTGGCACGCACTTCCCGCCCCGCGCGCCAAAGGCTGGCGAGCTGATGGACCCCTTCAGCAAGCGGCCCTACGTACCGAGCCCGATCGACAAGTACTACGGCGCAAGCCAACAGGCTGTTCCGAAGGGCCCGGCCAGATCACAACCAGACCTGCACGGCACATCGATCATTCCGGCTGAACACAGCATTACCGCGTTTCAGGCACGGCAGGCGATTGCCGCGCTCGAACGACGAAAAGATCAGCCGTTCAGTATCACGGTGTCGTTTCACTTTCCCCATGCGCCGCTGCTACCGCCACGGGAATATCAGGAATTGTTCCCCGTAGACTCGATGCCCGTTCCCGCCAGCATCGGAGACGATCTGGAACATTCACCCTACAAACGCGCGGCCATGAAAGATCGAGGTAGCGAGTACCAGGACCCGGAAAAACTCAAGTACATGACCGCCGCGTACTACGCGCTGGTAAAAGAACTGGACGACTGGATCGGCAAGATTCTGCACACGCTGGACGAACTGGGTTTGGCAGAAAACACACTGGTGGTCTTTACCAGCGACCACGGTGAGATGCTTGGCGCGCACGGTATGCGTGAAAAAAACGTGTTTTATGAGGAATCGGCAAGAGTGCCGCTGATAATGCGCCTCCCTGGGAAAATTGAGCCAGACACGCGGGTGGGTGGCTATGTATCCAACATGGATATTTTTTCAACGGTTGTCGACTACCTGGAACTTGGCAACTACCCCTCTGACGGCCATAGCCTGCGTGGCCTGATCACGGGTAGCGACAGGCAACACGGCAAATTCGTCGTGACGGAATGGGCCTGTTGCGCAAAGTCAGTGCCCAACTACATGGTGGTCGAGGATGGATGGAAACTCATGGTTCCCTACCTGGAGAACTCAAAAATTCTGAACGGGCTGTATGATCTCAACAACGATCCTCATGAGCTGATCAACCTGTTGAGCAGCGATACTCCAGAAAAGGCGCACCTGCGAAAAGCGGAAGACTTGCGCGCAAGACTACTGCAATGGCTGCAGAAAACAGGCTCAAAGCACTACGACGGCGTGAAGGCGAGAAAATTCGCGTCAAACGATGACGCTGAATCACCCCGCAGCCCCGGCACTACCGGTGCCGCGGCACGCTGACAGTGCGTCAGTAACCCTGCCGAGAATTCACCAGGGGCCCCGCTGGCAGGAAAGCCTGCCAGCCCTGCCTTCAGGGCACTATTCTGACGCGCGGCGTCATGCAGCCGCCCCATGGGTGTTGGTTACTGGTCGCTCAGCAGACGCTGCGCGGCTGCCCACAGATCTTCGACCATGTCCCAACCGGCTGCATTGGTCTCCTCATAGTGGCCGTCAGGCTCACCCAGTTCACGCCCGAGGGCCTGCCCATAGCGGCAGATCGCGGCAACGGCATCGGCGTCGGCACCGAAATCGGTAAGCGCACTCGCATCATCGGTAATCGCCTGGCAGGTAGCGCCGCGGATAAATTCGGGGTCGTCAATCACCCCTCGGGCGGCCAGGTCAGCACAGCTGCCACCACCCGGGAGCACGAGATCGAGGCAACGTAGCCTGTAGTCCGAAAGCGGCACGAAATAGCCGGTCTGGTCGCCGCCCAATCCCACCGCCAGCGTCAGGCTCTCGTCCACCAGCGAGAGGAGATGGCCGGGAATCTGGTAGTCCGCACCCACTGCATGCAGGTGTGGTTCGCGATAATACTTTTCAGGTGGCGCCGTGGTGAAGTCATCGGGCAGGCCGACCACCAACTCGGGTGGTAACTCACCGGGCATGAACAGCATGCCCACGTCGCCAAAATCGACATGGGATATCTGCGTTTGCAACACATCACCGCGCCTGATCTGACTATCGAAAAATGCCGTCAGCAACGGGTCATCGACAAGTTCGCCGTTGTCACTGACGCAATTGTCGTCGCTGAAAGGCTTTTCGCTACACAGGTGCAGCATGGGCACTTGCCAGCCAATATCTCCATCGGCAATCAGAAGGCGGAATCCGATATTGGTAAGGCGGGTATAGAAGGCTTCCGTATGAACACTGAGTTCGGTCACCGCAACCGGCGCCGCCCCGGCCAGAATACCGGTCACCGCATTGGCCAGTTCTGTACCGATTGATTCCGTCTTGGAAAAGTCGCGGCAATAGTAAGTCGGTCTATCGGTGCATTCGGTGAGTGGTTGCGCGCCGTCCGGCACACTGAGGCCGTCGCCCACCGGGTGTTCATCGGTCACCAACCACGTCGGCGAGGCACCCGGACCGATCTGGCTACCCATTGGCCCGTTGAAGTACAACACTTCGCCGCCGCGTGACTCGGTAATGCGCTCGCGCAATACGCCGGGATAGTCGGCCGTCAGGTAGCGACCTTCGGCGGTGCAATCACCCCCGGTCCAGCCCTTGGCGGCACAGGCGGCATCCAGCCCGGCGGCCTCTGCCGGTGGGCTCCAGCCCAACGTGGATTCGGGGTGGCTGGTCCACTGCACCAGCGTGGCAATCGGCTGGCCCGTCGCCTGTGCATCCACAGAAAGCACGTTCAACTGCGTATTGCGGATAACCGGGTCGCGCACATCATCCACGCCGTAGCCATGTTCGCCAGTCCCGGCGCTCAACGTGGCCGGTTGCATCGCTGCCACAGCGTCCTGCACGGCAATGGCCATTTCATCCGCCATCATGGAGAACCAGTCGTCGTTGATGCTGAAGGCGGTATCCGGGCCGTGATGGTTGTGCGTGGCCGACACCAGTATCGGCGCCGATTGCCATTCTGCGGGTAGCCCGCCGCGCATACGCTCGCGCATCACTGCTATATCCGGGGCAAAGTAGGAATAGGTGTCGGCCATCACAATAATCGCGCGCTGCTCTCCCAAGGAGAGGGCCAGTGCAGTCGCGCGTATGTCGTCGTGCACCCAGGCCGAGTCGGAACGACCATTGCCTACATCCACCCTGCCCTGATCCCAGTTGAGAACAAAAACGCCGGGGTTGAGAGCGTCCAGTTCTTCGCGAGCGGGCCAACCAGGCGCATCCCGCAGGTAGTCGCGGCCGCCCGCTACGGTAGGCAGCAAACTTCGGCTGGCGGCGCCCGCCATCAACGACTGTTCGGGCACGGGGGAGAAACCGTCCTTATCCGAGCCGTCGCTGCAGGCTTGAACGGTGAGCAGGAGAAAAAGCGCAAAAACGAGGGGTAGACGTCGCCGCATGGAGAAAGCCCTACATTTATTGTAATCATTCTGAGGCTAGCAGAGTCTGCAAGGTCGAACAATGTGAGTACCGCATCGGCCATGCCTGTCTCTCGCCAACCCGACCTCGACGGACATTCACCGCGGCGTCTACTATTAGACGATGACCGACCATGACGCGCGCAACTCCGCTGCGGTGACCGCAGCGATCAACTACGTTCGCAATCCGCCGCCAGCGGGCGGCGACAAGCTGCTTTTCGTTACCGAAAAAGAAGAAGCGTCAACCATGCAATGCCTGCCGGGGCGACAAATGCGCATTCGCAACGGTCGCAACCTCTCTACCAGCCTCGACAGGGAAGGGTTCCGGCTCCTGTGTCATCCATCCGCGATCAGTCAGTTCGACGGGATTGAGTTCGACGCCGGGGCCAACGCTATTTACATGCAGGAGATGGAGGCGATTGTCAGGGAGGCCACCGGCGCAGCACAGACCATTCAGCTCGGCGGGGTGAAACAGCGCTTCAGCGAAACTGCCACTGCAGCACTGGCGCCTCTGCTCAATGCCAGGCCGGCGCGCTACCCCCATGCCGACAACACCGACACCTCATCGCGGGAGCAGATTGAGTTTTTCGTCGAACACGTCGCCGGGCTCAAGCTGCAGGACTTTGCACGCTGTGCCCTGTTCAACCTGTGGCGCTGCGTATCGCCTCCGCCACAGGACTGCCCGCTTGCAGTGTGCGATGCGCGGTCCGTAGCCGCGGAAGATGAGCTGGCAGTCACCGCCGTCACCGAGGTGCACGGCATTGGCGAGGTTCGACACGACACAACCAGCTTTACCTACAACCCGAATCACAAGTGGTACTACTTTCCCGACATGCAGGCGGACGAAGTCATTCTGTTCAAGACGCACGATACCGACAGCCGCAGAGCGCGCCGCGTGGCCCACACGGCGTTTGATGATCCAGGCTGCCCGCCTGGCACGCACCCGCGAGCCAGCGTGGAAGCACGGATACTGGCGTTGTTTGACTGAGTGCCGCATGAGCCTCATCGAGCACTGAGAAATACGCGGGATGCGTCGGAGGTATCGCGGGGAATCGAGGTGTAACGTGGGGCAGGAACTTTCTAGCCGCGCGCGTGCATAACCTGCAGGCCCTCGAAGACAAGGTCGGGCACAAGTTCACCGTCCAGTTCGAGCAATTGCAACAGCGGTTCTGCACCGCCACCACAGAAAAACACGCGAGGTTCCGGCGCGCCCGCACGCGCCAGGGCCAGCGAAACCGCACCGACCTGGGCAAGGGCTATTCCATGGCGAACTGCTTCAGCGGTAGAGGTGCCGGGGAGCAGATCATAACCAATATCCTCGGCAAACCTGACGCGGTCGGTATCCAGCAATAGCGCGCGCTCCATCAGCTGAGCACCGGGGATGATGAATCCCCCCTCGTGCTGTCCGCTCGCGGCGACAAGGTCAATGGTCAGCGCGGAGCCCGCATCGACCACCGCCAATCTTGTTTCACTGCCCTGTTCTTCGACCTTCTGCAATGCACCCAACATCGCCAGCCAGCGATCAACCCCCATACGCGAGGCATCGGCGTAGCTATTGACCAGGCGCCCACTGCGCTGCGGTGTGCGGGCAAACCAGGGGTCTAACTGCCACTCAGCCCCTAGCATCTGCGCCAGCGCAGACTCCTGTGCCTCGGTAGCCACACTGGCGACCAGGATTTCCACCGGCGCGGGTTGTAACGCGAGCAATGCGCGCCGCGAATCTTCGTCATCCGGTCGATAACGGCCGCGCGCGATAACGTGCTCACCCTGCACCAGGCGCCACTTGGCGCTGCTGTTCCCTATGTCGATCTGCAGCGATGTGGATGCCATCAAGTGCCCGGCCTTAGCGAAATCTCACCACCGTAAATGGTCTGCACGCCGCTACTTGTTTCGAGTAGCAGCGCGCCGCGCTCATCAACGCCGCGCGCAATGCCGGCCATTTGTCTACTCCCTGTATCCAACACCACTGTCTGGCCGCCGTAGGCGTCAAGGCCCTGCCAGTGACTGCGGTAGCCGGCAAAGCCCCGCGCTTCAAACGCCGACAGCAGCGGCAGCAACTCATTGAGCAGCGCGGCGAGCACATGGCTGCGCGCAGGTGCTGCGTCTCCAACAATGGACGCAATATCCGTCCAGGCCTGATCGATGCCCAATGCGAGTTTGCGCGACATGGCCACATTCAGCCCGATGCCCACCACCACCTTACAGGGGCCAGCCGCATCGCCCTCCATTTCCAGCAGAATTCCACCCAGCTTTGCGCCGTTGTGCAGGACGTCGTTGGGCCACTTGAGCCGTACATCCGGCACAGACAACGCTTCCAGCGCCCGCGCAACGGCAACACCGACCGCAAGGCTCAATCCTTCCAGGGCTGCGGCACCTTGCTCATACTGCCACAGCACGGAGAGATAGATATTGCTGGCGAAGGGGCTGACCCACTCCCTGCCCCTGCGTCCGCGTCCGGCGGTTTGTTGCTCTGCCGTACACACCAGCCCGGGAACAGCACCCAGCCGGGCCCTGCGCAATGCGTCAGAGTTTGTGGAATCGACTGCCTCGTGTATGACCAGCTCGCTCATGAGCGAGCGCGCCGGTGCAGCGAGTTGCGCCCGCACGGCTGCCTTGTTCAGCAGATCTATGCCGCCGACAATACGGTAGCCCCGCCCGCGCACCGTTTCGATGTCCAGGCCGAGGTCAGCGGCGATTTTATTCACCTGCTTCCATACCGCGGTACGGCTGACACCCAGGGCGTCGGCGAGGCTCTGGCCTGAGCAGAACTCGCCATCGGCCAACAGGTTGAGAAGTGTCGTCGCCGCCATTACCGGCCTGCCATCCTGGGAAAACGCGAAGGATAATAGCAGATTCGATGACGGCCTCAGTCAAGGTCCACCCTGTCCTGCTTGCGAGTATTTGACCTCGCCCCAAATAACGTTTACGTTAACGTAAACTTGGCGCTACAAACGACGGTAATCCGCCCCTGATCATGGCCGAACGTACCTACACCATCTCGGAATTGGCGCGCGAATTTGGCGTTACCACCCGCACTATCCGCTTCTACGAAGAAAAAGGCCTGGTCAATCCAACGCGGGAGGGCCAGAAACGGCTGTACTCCCCCGCCGAGCGGGTGCGTATTCAGTTAATCCTGCGCGGCCGGCGCATCGGGCTCTCCCTTGCGGAGTGCGTGGAGGTGATAGACATGTATGATCCTGCCAATAACAACGCCACACAGCTAAGAACCCTGCTCGACACCATCGCGCAAAGACGCGACAAGCTGTTACAGCAAAAGCAGGACATCGACGACATGCTGGCCGGCCTGGATGAAGTTCGCACGCTTGCGGAATCCGCGCTGGCAGACAGCCATTGACGCAGTAGCCGAAACCGGACAATACAACGGCCCATGGGGGCTATTCACACAGGACGCACTCAATGAACACCACCTATCCCAATCTCAACTTTGGTCTGGGCGAAGAGATCGACATGCTGCGCGATGCGGTTTACCAGATGTGCCAGAAAGAAATTGCGCCGCGCGCCGCCGAGATCGACAAGGAGAACGAATTCCCCATGGATCTGTGGCGCACCTTCGGCGACATGGGACTGCTGGGCGTCACGGTCGAAGAAGAATATGGCGGCAGCGCAATGGGTTACCTGGCCCACTCGGTCATCATGGAAGAGATCAGCCGCGCCTCTGCCTCCGTCGGGCTTTCCTACGGCGCGATGTCAAACCTGTGCCTGAACCAGTTGCGCAAGCATGGCACCGAGGAACAAAAGCAAAAGTACCTGCCGAAACTCTGTTCAGGTGAGCACGTGGGCGCGCTGGCCATGTCAGAGCCCAACGCCGGCTCGGATGTTGTCAGCATGAATCTGCAGGCGCGCAAAGAAGGCGATCATTACATCCTGAACGGCGCGAAGATGTGGATTACCAACGGGCCGGACGCTCACGTTTATATTATCTACGCCAAGACAGACCCCGCCGCGGGGTCCAGGGGCATTACTGCCTTTATCGTTGAGCGCGATCTAGCCGGTTTCTCACGCTCTCCCAAGCTCGACAAGCTCGGCATGCGCGGCTCAAATACCTGCGAGTTAGTGTTTGAAGACTGCGCAGTGCCTGCCGAGAACGTGCTGCGCAACGAAGGCGACGGCGTCAAAATTCTGATGTCCGGCCTCGACTATGAACGCACCGTACTCTCTGGCGGCCCAGTCGGCATTATGCAGGCCTGCATCGACGAGGTGTTGCCCTACCTGCACGATCGCAAACAGTTTGGCCAGAGTATCGGCCAGTTCCAGCTCATGCAGGGCAAACTCGCCGATATGTATGCAGATCTGAATGCGAGTCGCGCGTATCTCTATGCGGTGGCCGGCGCCTGCGACCGCGGCGAGGAAACACGACAGGACTGCGCTGCCGTCATCCTGTTTACCGCCGAGAAGGCAACCCAGATGGCACTGCAGTCGATTCAGGCGCTGGGCGGCTTTGGCTACACCAATGAAGCCAATACCGGGCGCCTGCTGCGCGACGCCAAACTGTACGAGATTGGCGCGGGCACGTCGGAGATTCGCCGCATGCTGATAGGGCGCGAGCTGTTCAACGCGACAAAGTGAAGCACACGTAAGGGGAGCGCCATGGCGGTTCTGCAAACCACAGTAAACACCCGGGATGCGGTCTACGAAGCGAACCGCATCGCCATGCAGCAGCAGGTGGACGCATTGCGTGCATTGGTCGACACCATCGCCCAGGGGGGCGGCGAAAAAGCGCAGCAGCGACACACGTCTCGCGGCAAACTACTGCCCAGGCAACGCCTGGAGGCGCTGCTGGATCCGGGTTCACCCTTCCTGGAATTATCACAGCTCGCGGCCTACAACGTGTATGAAGATGACGTGCCCGGCGCGGGCATCATCACCGGCATTGGTCGCGTAGCCGGCCAGGAATGCATGATTTTCATCAACGACGCCACGGTCAAAGGCGGCACGTACTACCCGCTCACCGTCAAAAAGCAGGGACGCGCACAGACTATCGCGGAAGAAAATCACCTGCCCTGCCTCTATCTGGTGGATTCCGGTGGCGCCTTTTTGCCCAAGCAGGATGAGGTGTTCCCCGATCGCGAACACTTTGGTCACGCGTTTTACAATCAGGCGCGCATGTCTGCCAAGGGAATTCCCCAGTTGGCCGCCGTACTGGGTTCTTGCACGGCGGGGGGCGCCTATCTTCCGGCCATGGCAGACGAATCGATTATCGTGAAAAATCAGGGCACCATCTTCCTCGGTGGACCTCCGCTGGTGAAGGCCGCGACCGGGGAAGTGGTCACCGCCGAGGAACTGGGAGGTGCCGACGTGCACTGTCGCACCTCCGGCGTCACAGATCACTACGCCAACAATGATCATCACGCGCTGCAGTTGATGCGGCGCGCCGTTGAGCGCCTCAACCGCGTAAAAAACAACCCGCTGGACACGCGCGAAAGCTGCGACCCACTGTACGCGGAAGCCGAGTTGTACGGCGTGATTCCGGCAGATTCAAGGCAGCCGTTTGACGTGCGCGAAGTGATTGCGCGCGTGGTGGACGGCTCGGAGTTTGACGAATTCAAAGCCTTGTTCGGCGAAACACTCGTTTGCGGTTTCGCCCGCATCCACGGCTACCCGGTGGGTATCGTTGCCAACAATGGCATTTTGTTTGGCGAATCCGCGGTGAAGGGAGCGCACTTCATCGAGTTGTGTGCACAACGCAAAATACCGCTGGTATTCCTGCAGAACATCACAGGCTTCATGGTGGGCAAGCAATACGAAGCCGGTGGTATCGCACGCCACGGGGCGAAGATGGTGCACGCCGTTGCGAACGCCCGCGTACCCAAGTTCACGATCATCATCGGTGGCTCATTCGGCGCCGGCAATTACGCCATGTGCGGACGAGCCTATGATCCGCGATTTCTCTTCATGTGGCCGAACGCACGTATTTCCGTGATGGGCGGCGAGCAGGCGGCGGGCGTCCTTGCGACGGTGAAACAGGACCAGTTGGCCCGCTCCGACGAAGCCATGAGCGCAGAGGAAGAGGCTGCCTTCAAACAGCCGATTATCGACCAGTACGAACACCAGGGGCACCCCACTTATGCGTCCGCGCGACTCTGGGATGATGGCGTGATTGATCCGGCGGATACGCGCAGAGTATTGGGGCTGTGTCTATCGGCTGCCTTGAATGCGCCCATCGAGGATTCTCGTTTCGGCGTTTTTCGAATGTGATTGTGGCGCCTGGTTGATCGAGGGTCCCTCGTACCCAACCGGCTGCCCATGAGGCGGAGTTTATGTCTGAACAAGCAGTGCTGACACATATCGACGATAAGGGCGTCGCCACCGTCAGATTGAATCGAGCGGCGAAGCACAATGCCTTCGATGATTCTGTCATAGCAGATTTGCAGGCTACCTTCAGTGCGCTCGCGCACAACGATTCGGCTCGCGTGGTTGTTCTGGCCAGTGAAGGCAAGAACTTTTCCGCCGGGGCAGATCTGGGCTGGATGAAGCGCATGGCGGGCTACGACTATGCCGAGAACCTCCAGGATGCAAGAAAGCTGGCAGCGATGCTGCAAACACTGCACGCGCTGCCGCAGCCCACGATCGCGCAGGTCCAGGGAGCAGCATTCGGCGGCGCGGTGGGCCTCGTGAGTTGTTGTGATATGGCCGTGGCCGACGCCAACGCCAGTTTTTGTTTGTCGGAAGTAAAGATTGGCCTCGTTCCGGCGACGATCAGTCCCTACGTTATTCGCGCCATCGGCGAACGCGCCGCGCGCCGTTTCTTCATGACGGCAGAACGTTTTTCAGCTACGGAGGCCTTGCGGCTGGGCCTTGTAAGCCAGGTGGTGGCCGAAGGTGAACTGGCCGGCGCCACGGCGTCGCTGGCCAGTGCATTACTCCAAAACGGGCCGTTGGCCGTGCAGGCCGCGAAACAATTGGTGCAGGATGTGACAGGCCACGAAATTGACGCGGCGTTGATCGAGGAGACCTGCGAGCGCATCGCAGCCATTCGCGTTTCCGATGAAGGTCAGGAGGGCTTGAGTGCCTTCCTCGAAAAGCGCAGCCCGCGCTGGCAGGAGAGATAGTGACATGTTCAGCAAGATACTGATTGCCAACCGCGGCGAAATTGCCTGCCGTATCATGCGCACGGCACATAGCATGGGGATAGCAACGGTCGCGGTGTATTCGGACGCGGACGCGGGAGCACTCCACGTCAAACTGGCAGACGAGGCCGTCTACCTCGGCCCTGCCCCGGCACGCGATTCCTACCTCGTGGGAGAAAAAATCCTCGCGGCAGCCCAAACCACCGGCGCGCAGGCGGTACACCCCGGCTATGGGTTTCTGTCTGAAAATGCAGACTTTGCCCGCGCCTGCGAGGAGCAGGGCATCACGTTTGTTGGCCCGCCCGCATCGGCCATCGAGGCCATGGGTTCAAAATCCGCCGCCAAGCGAATCATGGAACAGGCCGGCGTGCCGCTGGTGCCCGGCTATCACGGTGAAGACCAGTCCGATGCCACGCTGCACAGCGCCGCACTGGAGATGGGTTACCCCGTGTTACTGAAGGCAACAGCTGGCGGTGGCGGCAAGGGCATGCGGCAGGTGTGGTCGGATGAGGACTTCGATGAGGCACTGATTGCCGCCCGGCGCGAGGCCAGCGCCAGTTTCGGTGACGATCGCATGCTGGTAGAGAAATACCTGACCAAGCCACGCCATGTTGAGATACAGGTGTTTTTTGACAGCCAACAGAACGGTATCTACCTCGCAGAACGCGACTGTTCAGTACAGCGACGGCATCAGAAGGTGATCGAGGAGGCACCTGCTCCGGGCATGACCCCCGCCTTGCGCCAACAGATGGGCGAAGCAGCCGTTACCGCCGCGGCTGCCATCGACTATCGCGGTGCCGGCACGGTCGAATTCCTGCTCGATGAAGATGGCAGTTTCTACTTCATGGAAATGAACACGCGACTGCAGGTGGAGCACCCGGTGACGGAACTGATTACCGGCCTGGATCTGGTGCAATGGCAATTGCAGGTAGCAGCCGGCGCGCCTCTCCCGATCGCCCAGGAAGAGGTTGAGATACACGGTCATGCGGTCGAGGCTCGGGTGTATGCCGAAGACGCAGACAATGATTTTCTTCCCGCCACCGGCACGCTGGAGTTTCTGCAACCGCCGGACGAGTCACGCTATGTGCGTGTCGATACCGGCGTGCAGCAGGGGGACGAGATCAGCGTGTACTACGACCCCATGATCGCCAAATTGATCACGTGGGACGAGTCGCGGGAGCGCGCACTACAGCGTATGGCAACAGCACTGGCCAACTACCGCGTCGGGGGAACCACCACAAACATCGACTTTCTCTACAACCTGGTGACCTGTAAACCGTTCATCGAGGCCGAGCTCGATACTGGCTTCATCGAAAGCCATCGCCGGGAAATTTTCCACGACACTGCTCTGGATCTCGAGCAACAACTGCCTCAAGCTGCGCTCGCACTGCTATTACACAGGCAACAGCAGGAAAATCAGGCCTGCGATGAAGGCCCACTGTCACCCTGGGGCTGCGGCGACGCGTGGCGCATGAATCAACCCGCCGTCCATCGCTTTGTATTGCACTGCCAACAGGCTGATCACGAGATAACGGTCGAGCAGGTCTACGCTGGCTACCACGTGACCAGTGGCGGACGCACGACGCCAATCAACGGAGAACTCGTCGGCGATTCGCTCACGGTGGAGCTGTACGGCCACCGCCAGCGCGGCACCCTGGCGCACACCGAACAGGGCTTCACACTCTACCTGCCGCAGGGTGCGAGCCACTTTCACCAGGTCCCGCCTGACACTGGCGAAAGCGACGCCAACACAGCGGCCAGCCAGCTGTGCGCACCTATGAATGGCACCATTGTTACCTTGCTGGTTAAGGCCGGCGCAATTGTAGAAGCAGATACACCCTTGCTGATCATGGAAGCGATGAAGATGGAACACACCCTGCGCGCGCCCTCGGCGGGCACCGTGGAGAGTTTCTATTTCGAGCCCGGTGACCTTGTGGACGGCGGCGTGGAGTTGCTGTCGTTCACCGCAGCAGAGGATTGACGCGCCATGCAACTTCCACAGCGGGTCAGTATCGTCGAAGTCGGTGCACGCGACGGATTGCAGAACGAGGGGCAGACTGTTGCGGTGGCAACCAAACTGCGCCTCATTGAAGCACTGGCCGACGCGGGGCTCAAACGCATCGAAGCGGGCAGTTTCGTCAACCCAAAGTGGGTGCCTCAAATGGCGGATAGCGAAGCAGTGTACGCCGGCCTGCAGAAACGCTCCGGCGTGGTCTACCCCGCACTGACGCCCAATCTGCAGGGCTTTGAACGCGCCATCACAGCCGGCGCTGAAGAGGTCGCTATCTTTGCTGCTGCCTCCGAGGGGTTTTCTCAGGCCAATATCAACTGCTCCATCGCTGAAAGCCTGGCGCGATTTGCCCCTGTCATGGAGGCGGCCAGGGATCTTCAGGTGCCTGTGCGCGGTTATGTCTCCTGCGTGCTGGGCTGCCCTGTCGCAGGCCATATCACACCTGAACAGGTGAAACCGGTCGTGAGCGAGCTGCTGGCCATGGGCTGCTATGAAGTCTCCCTCGGCGACACCATCGGCACTGGAACTGCCGGAACAATGCAGGCGTTACTGGAAGCCCTGCTGCAAACGTTCCCCGCAGAAAAGCTTGCCGTACACTGTCATGACACCTACGGACAGGCACTGAGCAACATCCTGGTCGCGTTACAACACGGCATTGCGACAATAGACGCCTCGGTTGCCGGGCTGGGCGGCTGCCCCTATGCCGAGGGCGCGACCGGCAACGTGGCCACGGAGGACGTGGTCTATATGCTGCAGGGAATGCACATCGATTGCGGCGTGGACCTCGATAAACTGATCATCGCGGGACAGGATATCTCGGCAGAACTGGGCAGGCGGAACGCGTCACGTGCCGCCCTGGCGCTATCGGCAAAGCGCGCGCAATCTCAGGCGGGGAGCAGCGGGCAGTAGCCGGACATGACGCCATCACGGTGCCTGTTACGTGTAACATCCTGATGTGCCGCATGTGTTACATTGTTCTGGAAGTAAGCTTACCCGACCAATGATCACAAGTATTCTACGTACGCTGCGCCTCACCTCTGCCTGCCTGCTGACTCTCTCGGGAGCAGCGTTGATCTCGGCGCTATGGCTGCGTGAACTGGGTGAAGCTGCTGTACTGGATGCACTGCTGGGCGCCACCTACCTGATTATCGCGATCGGCCTGTTCGGACAGTCCCGGTTCAGCCTTTTTGTGGCGGCGGTCATTCCCGGAGCGGTTGCGCTCACCGTGCTGCGAACCACCGGGGGCGTACTTGCCGTGGATCAACTGCGCATTGCTGCCGATGCCATAGTCGCCCTGAGTTGCGCCTGGATTTTGTGGCGAGTGCGCAATGAGCCAAGCCACTGACACTGTCAAGCCACCAATACACAGAGGGATACGCGACATTTTGCAAGTTGATAGCACACTGAATAACCGGAGAGTCTCATCTTGATCGATCCGCTGATCATTCTGGCAGCACTGTTATGTGGGCTGCTCGCACGAGCCGTTGGACTTCCAGCGCTAATTGGCTACCTCGCTGCCGGTTTCGTACTGCACGAGTTAAACGTGCAGGGCACTGAACTGCTGGCATCGTTGTCAGAAATTGGCATCACGCTGCTGCTGTTCAGCATTGGCCTCAAGCTGCAGCCGCGCGAACTGCTGCGCACCAATGTATGGGGCACCACGTTGGTGCACATGGCGGTGATGCAATTGATTTTCCTTGGCGCACTGTATGCGGCTGCAAGCCTCATGCCGGGTCTGGAACTGGAGATTGGCACCGCAATGATCATTGCGTTTGCCCTTACCTTTTCCAGCACTGTCTTCGTTATCCAGATCATGCAGGAACGCGGTGAAATTTCGTCCCGCCATGCAACGCTCGCTATTGGCGTACTCATCATCCAGGATCTGGCGGCGGTACTCTTCCTCGCCGCTTCCGCCGGCAAGGTTCCCGCCATTGAAGCGCTGTTCTTACTGGCCCTTATTCCACTGCGAAAGCCCATTCTAAAAATGCTTTCGTACGCAGGACACGGTGATCTGTTTACCCTGTTCGGCTTTACACTGGCGCTGGTGGGAGCGCAACTGTTTGAAATGGTAGACATCAAGGGCGACCTGGGCGCGCTGATAATCGGTGCACTTCTGGCTGGCCATCAGAAAGCCAAGGAGCTTTCTCGACATCTTCTGTACTTCAAGGACCTGTTCCTCGTTTGCTTCTTTCTGCAAATTGGTTTGCTTGGGTGGCCAGACGCGGAGCTTATCTATCTATCGATCGTCATCGGCGCATTAGCTGTAATCAAGCCGCTACTCTACTTCCCCCTGATGACGGTATTTCACACGCCAGCCCGAACCGCCCTACTGGCCTCTGGTGCTCTCACCAATTTCAGTGAGTTCGGCCTCATCGTTATCGCAGTCGCCGCAAGCTCTGGCTGGGTAGACCCGCAGTGGAGCTCAGCGCTATCACTGATAATTGCCATCAGTTTTCTAATCGCCTCGCCTGTCAATTCTGCGGGCCACAGGATCTACCGCCGCTACAGCCACAGGCTGCAGGGCTTCGAATCGGGTGTGGTACGAGCGCAACTTCCCGATACCAGTGGAGCGCAAGTGTTTATTCTCGGCATGGGAAGAATTGGCACCGGAGCCTATGAAGAGATTGCACCCTTTTTCGGACGGGCTGTTGTCGGCGTGGACGATAACGACCGCAAGCTCGCAGAGCATCACGCTACACATCGCAGAGTCGTGGGCGCCGACGCCAGCAACCCTGACTTCTGGTCCAGGGTGAAATTGAATGAGGTCAAACTGGTCATGCTTGCGCTGACCAACCAGCGGGAGAACCTCCTCGTTGCAAAATTGCTCAGAGAGCTTGGCTATCGTGGCGAAATGGCCGCTGTTGTGCGCTTCAGCGAGGAAGAAATGCAACTTGAAAAGCAGGGTATCTCTGCCTTCAATCTCTATGCGCAGGCGGGTGCGGGCTTCGCGGAACACGCCCTGAAAATCATGCCGACAGAAGTCGAGGGGCAGCAAGCCGGTGGCGCTTAAACCTACGATACACAAGGCTCAAATTGAACTCGCAGACAGTGATCGCAATCACTACGAATCGCTATCGCTGACGCTGGCGCAACACCCCTCCGAGACGGGTGAGCGCATGCTGGCTCGCGTTGTTGCCTTTTGCCTGAACCATGAGAACGGATTGGTTTTCACGCGCGGAATTTCCACGACCGATGAACCGGATATCTGGCGCCATAGCGACAGTGACGAGTTGCTGAACTGGATAGAGGTGGGGCAACCGGACGAAGCACGTCTGCGCAAGGCCTGCGGCCGCTCCCCCGCTGTACTGGTCTACGCATTTGGAAGTGGCGCCAGCACCTGGTGGACTATCAACGGGGAAGCAATCAGCGCGCTGCCGCACACGGAGGTCTGGCAGTTTTCATGGGAAGAGATCGTAGCGCTAACCAAGGCTTTTCTGTCACGCAATTTACGACTGAGTGTCAGTATTGCCGGAGGGACCGTCTATGTGGACGACGGTAATACCTCTTTGCAAGTGACGCCCGCGCGACTTACACCCTGCGACTGAACACCTAGTAAGCGGCGCCCATGGCAGAATCAGATTTGCGCAGAAGCACCAGGCCTATTCCATTGAGCGCGATGTAGATCCAGCAAGACACAGCGATAGCAGCCAATGCGCCACCACTCGCAGTCGCCACCAGCACGCCGAACGAAACAAGACGCAACACTTCCCAGCGCAACAATGCGGCAGCATTGCGCCCCTCCAGCCACAACGCTGTGAGCACAGCCGTAACCAGTAGAAATGACCACAGTGCAAATCCCGTCCAGTAGGTGATTTCAGTGGCCTGCATATAGCTCAACAACAGCACCAGGGCGATGAGTTGGTACAGGGCGTAGTAAGCCACAGGCCGTGCAACAGCGGGATCGTAGCGATGAAAATGGGACAGATCGGTTTTCTCACGGGGATACTTCGCCGCCACGTCGTCCGGACGCCAGCCGGTGCGTGACCACCAGACGCGCAGCTTGTCGCGCCAGTTGCGCGTGCGCCAGCTATCCTGCGCCATATCAACGTACACATGGGTCAGCGCCGTTACCGGGTTAAAGCTCTTCAATGCCCCGCGTATACCAAAAACGACGGGCTCTTCCTCCAGCTCTTCCTGGAAGGTACCGAACAGTCTGTCCCATAAAATAAAAAGACCGCCGTAGTTCCTGTCCATGTAAATGTCGTTCTGCGCGTGGTGAACGCGGTGATTGGACGGCGTGACGAAAATCCACTCATACCAGCCCAGCTTGCCAATATGCTGCGTGTGCACCCAGAACTGGTAGATGAGATTGATAGCCCCAACGGTAACCACCACCTCAGCCGGAATGCCGACCAGGTACATGGGGATGTAGAAAATCCAACCCAGCAGAAACCCTGTGCTGGTTTGCCGCAGCGCGGTCGTGAGGTTGTAGTCCTCACTCTGGTGATGGGCCACGTGTGCCGCCCAGAAGATCGTGCGCTCGTGTCCTATACGATGCAGCCAGTAGTAGCAGAAGTCATACAACACCGTGGCCAGCACCCAGGTAAACCAGTGACCGGCATCCATCAGCGGTAGCGAAAAATATTCGGTGACCAGATAGTAGACGTAGCCGCCAACGCCCAGGGTAACGAACCGCCGCGCCTGGCTTAGCACGCCCAGACTTAGACTACTGACGCTGTCATTCAAACGATAGGTGTTGTTCTGCTTGTAATAGCCGTAGACCAGCTCATACAGCATCGCCGCAATAAAGAACGGAACAGCGTATACGACCAGATCCACGAGCTTTACCTACCTAAACGATACGCTGCACTACTGCATACTCGCTATGAATTCATCCGAGCTTGCAATTGCCTTGCGCATCTCCGCTATCAGCTCCTCGATATCTTGCTCGATCGCCCCAAACTCGACCTTCACAGAGGCCACCGCCTTGGCATTCAGATTGTGCTTAAGATACATCACGTTGTCCTTCAGCGCCGCAAGCACCGGATCCATCTTTGCCTCCGATTTGCGCATCACCTGTATCATTTCGTTGTACCGGCTCTGGGTCTCCCGCAGCTTTGCCTGGCTATCTGCTTTCAGGCGCGCATTGCTGTACTCAGCGATTTCGTCCTGCCATTCTTCGAACAAAGCGCCGGCCACATGGTCGACCGCGTCGATGCGCTCGTGTACGTCCTCTGCGGCGGCCACTGCATCCTCGTACTCCTCCGCCATATCCTCATACACGTCTTCCAATTCACCGCCGTCAAAATTTACCAGTTCAGACAGCTGCTCAAGCGCCGACTGGAACTGCTCCTCCGCTTCTGCCTGGGCATCGCGGGAGTCTTCGACCCTGTCAACCAGGATGTCGCGTTTGTGGTATCCCACCTGCTCGGCGGCACCGTAGTAGGCAGATTGGCAGGCAGTCAGCAGGAGTGCCATCACTGGCAGTAGGAGTTTATGCATGTCGGCTTCCTTGGCATCTGATGCTTTCAGGGAGGCGCATTCTAACCCGACACCAACACAAAATCAGCCGGCGCGCCGGGAGCGGCAGCAGGCCGCACCGGGCGACAATAGAGGGCCGAATCTGGCTAGTTTAAATCGCGAAGCAGGACTATATTGAGGTGGTGAATGCCACCCACCCCAAATGCTTCCCATCGACAGCGCCTGACCGGGAAACCTGTCGCCGGGCACGGCTGTCGCGGGATCCGCGATTTGATGGCGAATTTTTCCTCGGCGTCACCACAACTGGCGTTTACTGCCGCCCGGTCTGCCCGGCGCGGGCAGCGGCAGAAAAAAACGTAGAGTACTTCGCCAGCGCCGCCCTCGCCGCGGCTGCAGGATTTCGACCCTGCCTGCGCTGCCGACCGGAATCGGCACCCAACAGTCCTGCCTGGATGGGCAGTACCACTACCATCAGGCGTGCGCTGCGCCTGATTGAAGATGGCGCACTCAATCGTGACGGCGTGGCGCGACTCGCCGAGCGCCTGGGCGTCGGTGAGCGCTACCTGCGCAAGTTGTTCCAGCGGGAGCTTGGGGTTTCGCCGGGTGCGCTGGCGCTGAACCAGCGCCTGCTATTTGCCAAAAAGTTACTTGCGGAGACCTCGATGCCGATGACACAGGTAGCCTATGCGGCGGGGTTTGGCAGCGTTCGGCGGTTCAACGACGCCGTGCAGTCGCACTTCAGGCTGGCACCGGGTGCCCTGCGGCGCCACTCGCGCTCCGCTTCTGCGTCCTCGCCCATCCGCCTGCACTTACAGTATCGACCTCCCTACGACTGGGCGGGAGTATCAGCATTTTTTGCGCGCCACGCTATCGCCGGTATCGAGACGGCGTCCGACGATGAATACACACGCGTAATCGCTCTTGAAGACGCCCGTGGTCAGTTTCGCGTGCGCCATCTGCCAACCACAAACACCCTGCAATTGCAGATCGAGATCGATGAACTGCGCCTGCTGATGCCCATCGTCGCCCGTGTACGACGCATGTTCGACCTCGACGCAAATCCCTCTGCGATTGCCGCTGTGCTGGGCCGCGACCCTGAACTCTCGCCGCTGTTGCGAGGCTGTCCGGGCATACGGGCGCCGGGGCACTGGTCACTGTGGGAATCTGCCGCGCGGGCGGTGGTCGGGCAGCAGGTATCCACCGCAGCAGCGCGCAGCGTCCTGCACAAGATGTCCGGGGCCTGCGGCGGGTTAGGTTTTCCGGCACCCGGCGCACTCGCCGCGTTGCCCGATTGCCATTACCCCATGCCAGGTAGACGGCGCGACACATTACGCAACCTGGGAGAACTGTTCGACGGCAGAAACGACCAGGTTGCCCTGGATGAGATTGCCGCGCTCAAGGGCATCGGCCCGTGGAGCATCGACATGATCGGCATACGCGGCGTAGGCCAGCCTGACTGCTTTCCCAACGCCGACCTTGGGCTATTGCGAGCCTATGAAGCCCTTGCGCCCGGCAAGAACCTGCAGGCCCGGTCAGAGAACTGGGCCCCCTGGCGATCCTACGCCGCCAACCTGCTGTGGAGAAGCCTGAAATGATACGCTATCAATATTTCGAGTGCGGTATTGGAACATTGCGCCTGGTTTGCACTACCGCAGGCCTCACGCACATCGAGTTTGACGGCCAGCACAGGGTGACACCGCAGCAACACGAGCAGTCGACACCGCTGCTGGCGCAATGCGCGCGGCAGTTGGAGGAATACTTTGCGGGCCAGCGCAAGAAGTTCGAACTGCCCCTCGCGCCGGAGGGTACCGAGTTTCAGCGAGACGTATGGGGTGCACTGGATCGCATTCCCTACGGCGAACTGCGCAGCTATCAGGACATTGCACGTGAAATCGGACGCGCCAGGGCAGTGCGCGCGGTCGGTGCGGCCAATGGCCGCAACCCCCTGCCCATCGTAGTGCCATGCCATCGCGTGGTGGGCAGCAACGGCAAACTGACAGGTTTTGCCGGTGGACTGAAACTGAAAGCGCAGCTTCTGCAGTTGGAAGGAGCGCTACAGGCCTAGAGGGCGGTTACTGACCCGCCGCTACCGTACGAATCCAGGCTTCCTCATTGATGAAGCCCTCACCCCAACTTGCCCACTGTTTGCCCAGCCCCGCACTGACCACCGCGTCTACCGATTTACCCTTCTTTAGTGCGGCGGCGATGTCGGCAGTGGTGACCTGCAACATGTCGAGATAGCGCTGTAGATCGGCCTTATTCGCCACAGCGCCGTGCCCGGGCACGATCAACGTCTGGTCATCCACCATGGTAAGGACTTTTTTCACGTTGGCGATATAGCCCGCTAGGGTGCCCCCGGATTCAAGGTCGATGAACGGGAAACGATCCTTGAAAAAGTGATCGCCCATGTGCACGACATTCTGCTCGAGGTAAAACACCACACTATCGCCGTCAGTATGGCCGGCCGGGAAGTGGCGCACCTCGACGTCGCCGCCATTGAAATGCAGCACCAGCGAATCGGCAAAAGTGACGATAGGCAGTGCAATCGCAGGGCTGGGCTCCACCGTCATGTCCAGTGCTTCATTGCGCTGGGTGGTATTGAGGCGTTTGCGAACATTGTCGTGCGCAACAAGGATGGAGCCACGTAAGCCCCAGAATTCATTGTTGCCTGTGTGATCACCGTGCCAGTGCGTATTGACGATAAAACCCGGGGCCAGGTCGGATTGCGTAAGCAGGCCAATCGCCTTTTCATACGCAGGCCCAAACTCGGCATAGTCGTTGTCGATCAGCAGTACACCATCCATGCCGACTGAAGCCACGACATTGCCGCCACGACCCTGCAGCAAATGTAACGGCCCACGCAGGGACTGGGTTGTCACCGAGGGTTCTTCCTGTTGTGCCAGCGAGGGACTGGCCTGTGCAAACAGGATAAGACTTACCAGTGTGAGCGATGCGATCAGGTTGTTCATGCTTGTCCTCGATGAATAGGTGGGCGCCTGCAGAACAACAGGCACGTGACCTCAGGCGTTGAGGTCGGGAATCATGTCATCCTTGAGCCGTTCTATGGCGTCCTTCAGGCGCAACTTCTCTTTCTTCAGACGCTGCAGCAAAATCTGATTCTGATAGGGATAACCGTGTAGCTCCGCAATCTTGCTATCGAGTGCCCGGTGACGAGACTGCAACTCCAGCAGACGCATGGCCGGTGTCATCACCTCATTGGCGGCGGCGCTGTCGGAATCGACGCCATTCTCGGGTGGCTCACTCATATCAGTAAAGCGGGTTCCATTTCATGTGACATTGAAAGAGTGCAACTCTATACCCTCAGGGATTGCAGATACAAGCTTTCGCAGTGACCACAATTCGCTCAGGGGCTGCGTGAGTTGTCTCACCGGGATAGTAGCTGCTTCCAGAGGGTATCTGCAGGATCGGCTACCGCGTAAAAGGGCCGGCTGTAGAGATCCTCTCGCAGGTTGTAGCGCAGTGGTTTGCCGTCCAACCCCAGCACCTGCCCTCCGGCAGCCTCGACGACCGCCTGGCCGGCAGCCGTGTCCCACTCACAGCAGCGTGCGAAACGCGGGTAAAAATCACCCTCCCCGGCGGCGAGTTGGCAGAATTTCAATGCACTGCCGCTATTGCGACGTTCAAGTTCACCCCAGTGCTGTTGCAACCAATCCAGGCATTCCTCTAACCGTGCGCCACGATGCCGCCGGCTGGCCAGCACCACCATGGGTCGGTTCCGCTGCAGGCTGCGTGTAGCAATCGCTTCCCCGCGCCAACGCTCACCGTCGCGCTGGTAGTGCTGCGCTGCGCTGCCGGGCACGCCCGCGTAGGCGGAATGCTCAAGCGGCAGATACACGATGCCAAGTACAGGCCTGTGCGCGTCTATCAGCGCCACGTTGATGGTGAACTGGCCTGTACGCGCGAGGAATTCCTTGGTGCCATCCAGCGGATCAACCAGCCAGTAACGGGGCCAGCTGTGCCGATCGGCCATTTCACGTTCGCCAGACTCTTCGGAGAGAACCGGCAGCTGTTCCGGCAGGGCTTCCAGGCCGGCCTGCAGTATCCTGTGCGCCGCGATATCCGCCTGGGTAAGCGGTGAATCGTCGCCCTTGGATCGATACTCCCCCGCTTCGGCGCTGCCATAGAGGTGGCAGATTGCCTCACCGGCCTCGGCACAGATATCCAGCAATTGGTACACCAGGCTTTGTAACTCTGACACGCGATGCCCCTCATTGAATGGTCACTACTATATCACTGCCGAGCTCACGCCCGGTGCAGCGCGACCATGCTCTGCAGGCGCGCGCGTGCCAGTGTGGGCAAAAATCGGCATAATCCCTACACAACACCCAACGCTATCAGCTCGGGCGCATCAGCCGCATGATTGACTGGAACCACATCGAGACCGTGCTACTGGATATGGATGGCACACTGCTTGATCTACAGTTCGACAACTATTTCTGGCTGGAGCACCTGCCGGGCATTTACGCGGAAAAGCACCAGATCAGCACCGAGGAATCGACGCAGCGCCTTCACGGCCATTTCAACACTGGCGTGGGCACGCTCAATTGGTATTGCCTGGATCACTGGTCGGAACAGCTGGGGCTGGACATCCCTGCCATTAAGCGAGAGATAAAACACATGGTGAGCATTAGACCGCACGCCCTGGAGTTTCTGCGCCGACTGCACGACAGCGCACTGCAGGTCGTACTGGTCACGAATGCCCATCGCACCACGCTCGACATCAAGATGACCGAGGTCGACATAACACCCTGGTTCGATCGCATTGTGGTATCTCACGACCTGGGCCTGCCCAAGGAGGACATCGAGTTCTGGCGGCGCCTGCAGGACATCAACCCCTTCGATCCTGCCACGACACTGTTGATCGACGATACGGAGAGCGTGCTGGAGTCCGCGCGCCGGTACGG
>JAUHYL010000050.1 GCA_030426545.1 Gammaproteobacteria bacterium | reverse complement strand
AAAGTCGCCGGCGCCGATGCCGAAGGGACTGATGGCGCTGACCTTTTCCGCGAATTCGTGCACAACGGTGGCGATTTGTTCGTTGGTAATGTCCCCAAGGCCTGCCATCGCCTCGCCCACAAGCTGCACTTCCTTGGGCTCCATGTGCTTCATGATCGCAGCCGCGCCGCTTTCACCCAGCCCCAACAGGAAAATGGCCGCGCGCTGCGTACCCGACAGTTCCGGTACCGCCTCAACCATCAGTGGCTACCCACTTTTTAACCACGTTGGCAACGCGTTCCGGTTCGCCTTCAACCATGGAGCGAGCCAGGCTCAGTTGCTCCTGGTAACCCGCAGGCTGTCCGGCCTGACCCGCAGCGGGTTGATAGCCCAGCGTCACCCTGTCGTCACCGGCAGCGGCGCCCTCCGGTAATGCTCCACCGCCGGCGGCGACCGGCGCGCCCAGAGCGCCGGGATGGAATACCGGTGCACTGGAGGCCTGCATCAAGGGCCGCACCACAAACAGAATCAACAGCACCATACCGATGCCTGCCAACGTCATCTTGCCCGCGCGCCAGATCCACTCCTGCTCCATCAGGGAGGTTTCCAGCGGCACCTCTTCAAACGCTGGAGGCTGTACAAACGATGCGTTGACCACGTTCACCCTATCGCCGCGTGTCTCGTCAAAACCAACTGCCTCACGTACCAGAGCGGTCACTTCGGACATTTCCTGCTCGCTGAGGGCGACTCGTTCTACCTCACCCTCCTCGTTGGTTTTCTCGCGATAGTCGATCACCACCGCCACCGTGAGCTTTTTCAGGCTGCCCGGTGTTTCGCGCACATGACTGATCGTGCGATCTACTTCGTAGTTGCGAATTTCGCGCTTGCTGGAACGCGAGGGTGCGGCTTTTTGCTCACCGCCCTCGGCACCGAGCTGCGATTCCGCCGCCAGTTGCGCGTCTTCCGGCGGTTGATTTGACAGGGTACCGGGAATGCCGCCCACAGATTTGTCTGCGGTCAGTTCTTCCATCAGCTCTTCGCTGCGCACACTTGTTTCCGGTTCATACCGTTCACTGGTGCGCTCTACCACGGTGAAATCCACCTCTGCCGACACCTGTGCCTCAACCGCGCCAACGCCAAGAATGGGCGTGAGTATTTCGACAATCCTGTCCACGTAGCGCTGTTCGAGTTGCTGTGTATAGCGGAAGTTTTCTTTCGTCGAAGCGAAGTCATCCTCCGCCGTTTGCCCGGAAAGCAACTTGCCGCGATTGTCTACGACAGAAACCTGCTCAGCCTCCAGACCGGGAACACTGAACGCCACGAGATGAATCACCCCCGCCAGCTGACGCTCCGACAACTCCCTGCCGGGGTAGAGGCTCACCAGCACGGATGCAGCCGGTTTATTTTTCTTGCGGATGAAAGCAGATTGTTTTGGCAGCGCAAGATGCACACGCGCGGAGCGCACGCTGTCCAGCGAGCTGATTGAGCTGGACAGTTCCTGCTCCAGTGCCCTGTCGTAGCGCGCCTTCTCCATAAAACTGCTGGTGCCCAGTTGCTGCTCCTCGTTCAACAGGTCAAAACCGCTGTTGCCGCCGCGCGGCAAGCCCTCACCGGCGAGCCTCAGGCGCATTTCGCGCACCACGTCATTGGGCACGCTGATCAGGCCACTGCGGCTGTCCACCTCGTAGCGCACGTTTTCCGCTTCCAGGGCCTTGATGACTTCTGTCGCGGACGCGGGCGAGAGTTCGCCGTATAGCGGCGTGAAATCCGGCGTCAATGCCCAGTCGACTATACTGACGGCCAGCACAATACTGGCGGTGATACCGAGCAACAGCCTGATCTGCATGGCCACTGGCTGGCTGCTGATGCTGCGAAATCGATCAAACAGACTTAAAGATTGTTCTGCCATCAGTACTTGTTAATCCCTTCCAGTTCATCGCTAGTAGCAATCCGCTCGCGCTGTCGCGACAGGATTAGACCTGCATATTCATCACTTCCTGATAAGCGCTAAGCAGTTGGTTCCTCACCTGTGTCACTGCCTGGAACGAAATGCTGGCCTTCTGCATCGCAACCATCACCTCCGGCAATTCGACACCCCGCTGGCCGGTTTCAAAGGCAGTCGCCAGGGCCTTCGCGTTCGATTGCGCATCGCTCACTTCCGCCAGCGAACGCTTCATCAGCTCCGCAAAATCGACCTCGCCCGCGGCACCGGCCTCATCGGCCGATTGCTGTGGCCCGACCGCTGCGGACATGGCCCGCATTTGAGCCAGCACCAGGTTAATGTCCATATCGCTCATCGCTTGATCCTCTGTAATGCACCGCGTGGGCGCTTCTATCCAGCAGCGGGCACAGATATGCCCTGTTCTTTTAGTTTCGCCAGCTTGTAGCGCAACGTCCGCGGGCTGATACCCAGCATTTCGGCTGCGTCTTTGCGCTTGCCGCCAACGGTTTTCAACGCATCGACTATGAGCTGTCGTTCGCGGTCCTTAAGGCCACCGTTAAGCAGGCTGCCTTCCGGCTCGCGGCAGGCATCCGCTGCGGCGGAGGGTGCGCGATGGGTCAACCCGGAGGCACCATCGGCCGCCGGGGTCGCCTGCTCCGGCAGCTCCATCCCGAGGGTGTCCTCGAAGTAAATGTGCTGTGCGGAAATGCAGTTGCCGCCAGTAAGAATCGCCGCGCGCTGCATACAGTTGTCCAGTTCACGCACGTTGCCGCGCCAGCTGTAACCGAGAAGTTTGAGTTCCGCGTCGCGATCCAGATAAAGACTGCGACCCTCGGCGTGACTACGGAGCTGCTGCACCGCCAGCGGCAGTATGTCGCCCGGTCGCTCTCGCAGCGGAGGAATATGTACCGGGAACACGTTGAGACGATAGTAAAGATCCTCGCGAAAACGCCCGGCAGATACTTCCAGGCGCAGGTCACGGTTGGTGGTAGCCAGCACGCGCACATCCAGCGGAATCAGGGTGTTGCCGCCAAGGCGCTCCACTTCCTTTTCCTGCAGTACGCGCAGCAGTTTCGCCTGCAGCCCAAGATCCATTTCCGAAATTTCATCCAGTAGCAGCGTGCCGCCATTGGCCTGCTCAAACTTGCCCGCGCGCGACTGATGGGCGCCGGTATAGGCGCCTTTTTCGTAACCGAACAGCATCGACTCCAACATGGGCTCGGGAATGGCTGCACAGTTAATGGCGACGAAGGGTTTTTCTGACCGATCGGACTTGTGGTGCACGTGCCGCGCGACAACTTCCTTTCCAACCCCTGATTCCCCTGTAATGAGCACGGTGGCACTACTGCCGGCGACGCGGTCCAGTAATTCACGCACATTGATCGACACAGGATCTTCAGCAATCATGCAACCGGTGTCCTCGGCCGCTGGCACTGCAAGCCTGCTTACCATTTCCAGCAGCACTTCTGCTTCAAAGGGTTTGAGCAGATAGTCAGTAGCGCCGTCGCGAATTGCCTCTACCGCCTTTTCCACGCTGCCGTGCGCAGTGACCAGCACAAACGGCAGGTGCGGTTTGCGCCCTTTCACCTCGCGCAACAACGTGTGGCCGTCCATTACATCCATCTGCACATCGGAAATCACAAGGTCGACCGACCGCTTGTCCAGCACGCGCAGCGCTTCCGCGCCATTGCAGGCGGCCAGGGGTTCGCAGCCGCCGTACTCAACTGTGTCGCATAGTGCTTCGCGCAGCGCGTCGTCATCCTCGACAACGAGAACGCGGGCAGGTCTACTCATTGATCGCTCTCCCTGTGATTAGCGCTTCTTTTTCAGCAGCCTCGATGGGCAGGGTGAGCAAAAATTCCGCACCACCTTCGGGTCTGTTGCGCACGCTGATTTCACCACCATGGTTGGCCATCGTCATGGCAACCACGGCTAAACCCAGGCCCGTGCCTTTCGCTCTGGTGGTAAAAAACGGATCAAATATGCGTTCCAGGACGTCCTCGCCAATTCCAGGGCCGTCGTCACGCACGCGAATCTGCAGCCGCCGATCATCCAACGCACCTACCCACACATCGAGAAGGACTGGACTCTCCGCCGCCTCTATGGCGTTCATACCGAGGTTGCTGAGTGCCCCGACCAACTCGTCGCGGTCGCCCAGCAGCGCCAGGGTATCGTCCACCGGCGGAATCTGCAGGGTGGATCCACTTGCCAGGAGGTGTGGTTGTAGTTGCGCGCGAAAATCCTGCAAGACGCTGTTGAGAAAAATCAGCTCACGCACCGGGGTGCCGCCGCGCACAAAGCTGAGCATACTGTCGAGGAGGTTCCCCATGTACTCGAGTCGTTGCCCTACCTTCCCCGCAACAAGCTGGCGCTGCTCGGGAGGCAGGTCCGGACGACCGAGCTGGCTGAGGTAAAGCGTCGCCGCGCTGAGTGGCGTGCGCACCTGGTGAGCGAGACGGGCGGCCATCTCGCCGAGTGCAGTGAGGCGCTTCTTGCGACCCAGTTGTTCCTGCAACTCGTGAATTTCCGAAATGTCGGTGATCAACAGCACGCGGTCACCGCTGGTGTCCAACGGACGGCTGACCACGGAGTATCGCGCGCCGTCGCGCAGCACCATTTCTTTGCTTTCCAGGCGCGCGTCACCGGTTGCACGCAACAGCACGTCTTCCCAGGCTTCACCCACCAGCGCGCCTACCTGAGCGCCGCCGAAGATCTGTGCCGCCTCCGGGTTGGCATCGCGAATGCGCTGCTGACGATCAACGATCAACACACCACCCGGGAGCGCGGCGACCAGTGCCGACAGGCGATGGGCGAGGCGCTCTTTTTCCGCCAGTTCCCTGAGCTTCGCCGAGCGGGCGCTGGTCAACTCGGCGGTCAGCGCCTCGACCTTGTCCTCCAGTTGGCGGTAGGTGGTTTCCAGTTCTATGGATACGCGGTTGAAAACCTGGAAAGCTTCTTCCAGTTCTCCCGCGGAGAGGGGCTCGGTCTGGCTCATAGGCAGTTCTCTTCATTCGCTACGCGGCGTTACCGCGCTACTGCCTGTGCGATTGCAAGAAACGTGCCTGAGAAGAAAATACCTGGGTTATCAGGGGGTTAACAAAATCCGGCGGTTACAGCGTCAAGAACCCGTCAGCTCTTCCGGGCGCTGAATGTCAAACTTCCGCATCTTCTCCACCAGCGTGGTGCGCTGCAGGTTGAGCATCTTGGCGGCGCGCGCCACAACCCAATCACTGCGCACCAGCGCCTGCGTCATCAGGCGCCGCTCAATTTCCGCGAGATGCGGTTTCAGATCTATGCCCTCTGCAGGCAGATCGATTCTCTCGGAACTGCCTGACGGCATGGCGCCGCGCTCCGTGGTGCCCCTGTCGGTGTTAATGCGCACTTGTTGCTGCCAGTCAAAAGACTCCGCCAGTTGCTCCTCGAAGAGTTCCTCGTTGGGGCGAAACTTTTCGGGAAGGTCTGACCACTGCACCAGCTTGTCCGGGTACAGGATCGCCAACCGCTCCAGCAAGTTAAACAACTCGCGGACGTTCCCCGGCCAGTGGTGGCGCACGAGGCTGGCCACGGCGGAATCACTGAGTCGCAACGAGCGGCTCTGCTCACTCTCGAGACCACTGATATAGCCATCGATAAGTAGCGGTATGTCGTCGGTACGATCGCGCAGGGGTGCGATATCAATGGGGAAAACGTTCAGGCGGTAAAACAAATCCTCGCGAAAACTCCCATCCAGCACCATGTCTTCCAGGTTGCGGTGAGTCGCAGCGATGACGCGCACATCCGTGGCAATTGGCGTGTGGCTACCCACTCGCTCAAAGGAGCGCTCCTGCAGCACCCGCAACAATTTGACCTGCATATCCAGCGGCATATCGCCTATTTCATCGAGAAACAGCGTGCCGCCCTCGGCAATCTCAAAGCGACCCTTGCGCGCGCTGATAGCGCCTGTAAATGCGCCTTTTTCATGGCCAAACAGTTCGGACTCCAGCAGCTCCGCCGGTATTGCACCGCAATTGATCGGCACAAAGGGCCGATCACGCCGCGCGGACAGGGCATGCACACAACGCGCCACCACCTCTTTGCCCGTGCCGGATTCACCGTTGATCAGCACTGACGCGCCCGTACTCGCTACCTGACGGGTCAGGTGACGCACCAGATCCATGGCCTCACTATTGCCAATCAGGTTGCGATAGAGTGTCGCCGCATGCTCGTCATCGGCGCCGGCATGATGGTCATGCAGCAGTTGTGCCTGGCGCAGAACGCCCAACAGCTCCTTGTAACTGGCGTCGCGTGATACCACGCCACACAAAAACGGTTTGAGTGCAGCCGGGGGCGCACCCTGCGCCGCCGGCTCCAGCAGATAGCACGGTGTACTGTCTATGCGCTCTCGCTGACCGCGCAGCACGGGAGCCAGCCACTGCTGGGGGCCTTCAGCGGCAACAAACATGGCCAGCATGTCCGGCTCGGCAGTCAACGTTTCACACAGGCCGCGTTCATCAGAGACTGTATTTACCGGGTAACCGAGAAAACGTACGAAGGAGGCAAATTCCTCCGCGCGTTCCGGCCTGCCGTCTACTACCAGTACAGAGGGATCCTGATTCAGCATGGGCAACCCCTCCCTGACGCTGAAGCTGTCATCGAAGGCGTACGAAGAGGGAGAATGCAATGAAGAGGGAAGCGCGTGTAGCGACCCAGGCTGGGTTTGCGCGGAACTTGCTTGTCAGTCTTACCGCTGGGCATGCAGTAAGAATCCCCCATTGTGCGTTCTGTTGAAGAGTCTGAACGCTAGCGCACAAGACTTTTCACAATCAGAGTTTCCAGACGTTCACAAACGGTCTTTCCAGACCGGGTGTTCGATCCGCGCACTGTTTTTAATTCAGCTTTTAACTATGACGCTGATCACTGACATTCCCTTGTTCAGTTGATTCAGCCGTCCCCGTTTTTATTCGCTTATATTAAAACGCTAAACTTGTTTTTCATAATCATGCGGCAAAAACTCGTGGTAATCAAGCATTTGCGCAGAGGGCGCATTGGGCGAGCTATCCGGATCGCATGGAAACCCGTTTTTGCGAATGCGATGCGGGTGTTTTTTTACCGGCTGCGTTGGCTAATCTTCAGCACCGCGTGAGCGCCTGAACGCAACTTCACGCCGATGATGACGAAAGATGAGTTTTTCCAGCCAGCTTTGCACGGAAGAGGAAAGACTCAGGTACTGAACCCTGCAGCGGCCGCTGTCGATATCGTCCGGCGTGCTGGAGACCTTGCCATAGAAACACAAGGGCTTAGGCGTGCCATGCTGCACATAAGCCTGGACAAACAATGTCTCCTGCGGCTGCGGCGGGTTTGACTCCCGCCAAACAAGATCGTTGGCGGAGACAGTCACCCGCGTTTTGTCGGGCAGTTCGAGCTGCTTGTAGACCAGCTGGCTGACCAGATCGACCACCAGGTTGATCTTGCGGTCAAGGCGTTCCAGTTCCTGCGAAATGGCGCTTTCTTCTTCGAAATGTTCGCCAGTAAAAGCCGCCAGTGCAGCCACGGCGCGCAGGAAGGACTCGTTGGAATCGTTGACGACGGCCAGATGGTCATCGTCAGGCGTGTATTCCACCTGGCGCCAGGCGATAGAGAAGTTGTCGCTGAAGGTCAGACCGGAGATATCCTGTGCGACGTCTTCCGCTGCAGGGTCTGACGGGTCTTCCGGGGTATTAGTGGCCATGGTCACACTGCACGGTGCTCTCTGTTCGAACAGTGTCGCAGGTAACGGCTTGCCAGTTCAAGCACCCAGCCGGCGACCGTAGTGCGAGACTCAGGACGCTGATTTGAGCGTCGCACCGACAGACTCATAGCTATTGATTGCCTGCCGGTTATTCGTTGCCTGCACGCTTTTTTCCAGTACCGCGGTGCGTGCCGTTTTCAGCCTCGACATCAGCTCTTCGTTGAGATGCAGCAGAGTCGCCAGCGCTTCAGCGATAAGCTCACTGTCGCCCAGCGGGATCGGCTCTGCGAAGCACCTGGCGAGGTCATCTCGACGCTCAAGCTCCATTTCGGTAACGCTTTCCCAGTCACCGGCTTCTGCTTTTGCCAACATTTCGCGCGTCATCTGCAGCACCTGCGCAAGACGCCGGCACTGGTAAACCTGCTGCGGCATGGACGCAGGTTGCACTTCGTTGTGCATCATTGTCCCTGCCTCGTTTCAGTGGGAATGGACTCCCAGGCGGTTCGGATCTGCGCGAGCAGTGCGCCAACTTCCTGCAGGTGCGCCACGTCGCCGTTCATGTTGGCCTCTACCAGGCGCTGCTCCATGTAGTCGTAGAGCGCCGCCAGGTTGGCCGCTACTTCGCCACCCTTTTCATGATCCAGGCTCGCGCGCAGACTGTCCACGATGGCGATCGTTTCGCTGATCAGCTCGCCACGTCGGCCAATCTGGCCGCGCTCGATGGCCCCGCGGGCAGAGGCCACGCGATCTGCCGCGCCGGCCAACAACATCGCTATCAGGTGGTGTGGGTTGGCATCGGTTACGCCGCTGTTGACGCCGATGTCGCGGTACTGGCTCAGTGCCGATTGATTCATGTCCTGCCCCTGGTTATTGCCATCAGTTGTTATTGTTTAACGATCCCGCTCCCGGCAGGCTCGCTAATTGCTGTGTCAGAAATTCACTGGTTGTCTGCAACTGGGAGAGCAGCGTATCCAGCGCTGTAAACTGGGCGCGGTAGCGTGCTTCCAGCCCCTCCATACGCCTGTCCAGGCGTTCGCGCTGCTCGTCGATTTCCTCCGAGCGATCCTGCAGGGTATCGGTGCGCGTATCGAGTATGCCCTCGACGTCGAGGAAGCCTGTGCTCAGCTTGTCCAGCTGGTAGGCAATGCCCCGTGAGAATGCAACTTCGCCATAAGACCCGATAGCACTGCCATTGACCCTGATCTGCAGGCCATTGGCATCGCTACCGAGCGTCGCGGTCAGCGTTTTCCCGGAGCCCAGTGCAGCCACTCCATCAATGGTGCCTGCCACATTCAGCCCGTTGACGCCGGCACCCACAGAAAGACCCAGCTGCGCTGCCGAATTGGTATCCACCGCGATGAGCTCAACGGTTGAGCTGCCGCCGTATTCACGGGAGGTGAATTCAAAGTGATCGCCGTTATACACCACATCAACGCGGGCGCCCGCCTGGGCTATCGCGCTGTCGCCATTGATACGCGCCTGCAGCTCAGCCGCCAGCAGGTCGCCACTGGCATAGCTGCCCTGTGTCAAAGACACATTGCCGCTGGTGATGCCATCGATCTTGATCGAGAAATTGTCGTTGTCTGCATCGATGGTCAGCGGGAAGCCGGCCGTTGCCCCTACCAGCTGGCCGCGCGTGGCGGCCTGTGTAATCTCCACGGCGTAACTACCGACCAGCGTGTCTTCTGTCGCAGTAACGTACTCAATCGCAGAATTGGAGGGCAGACCCACCTCGGCAAAGATGCCGACAATGTCGTCGTAGTTCTGCGCCAGCACGGCATCCATGCGCGCATCGTCTATGGCCAGGGTGCCGTCAGTCTGCGTGCTGAGACCAAGCTCACTGAGATTACTGAAGGGACCGTCGAAGCCCTCGACAGCATTCACCAGCACCTGGCGTAGCTGGCCCACAATGGAGCGTACGGAAAAGTCACCATTCAAAGGGCCCGCAGTTCCCGTGGCTGCATTGAATGCTGTCAGTGCATTTGTCGTTTGTACAAAACCATTGAAGCCGTCGACAAACCCCGTGATGATTTCTTTCAGTGCTTCAGTGTCTTCGGTGACATTAACCGTCACCGGTGCAGAGCCCGTTACGTCCTTCAGCGTGAAGTCCAGGCCTTCAATCACATCGGTAACCTGGTTTTCGGCGCTGCTAATCTGCAGACCATTCACCGTGAAGCTGGCATCTTCGGCAGCGACGGTCTGACTCAGGTTATTGGCGCTGCTGTTGAAAGCAAGCGCCGACAGGCCCGCGTTATCCAGGCTATTGCCATCGCCGGTGTCGTCTACGCTTATCTCAATGCTGTTTTCCGCCCCGGTTTGTTCGGAGCTGAGCAGCAGGCGAAAGCCACTGCCATCGTTCACAATGGTGGCGTTAACGCCTATATCGGCGTCATTAATCGCATCGCGCACGCCTTCCAGAGTGTTATTGCTGGTGTCAATCGTGATGGTCGCCACACCGCGCTCGGGATTTACGGTAAACCCGTTATAGGATTCCGGGCCCGGATCAGGCGGTGTGTAATCTGTGGTGCCAAAGCGCAACGTCAGTGTACCGGTCCCTACTTCCGTATCCGTGCCGGCATAGGCACCGCTGGCGAGTGAGTGCGCCTGGGCGAGTTGACTGACCGTGATGTCGTAACTGCCGTTGACCGCCGTACCGTCGGACTGGGCGACCAGAATATCCTCATCACTGGAATTGCCGGCCCGGCGTCCGAAGCTGCCCGGCGAAGCCAGGTCAGCGAGGCTGGACTGAAACGCGGAAAGGGCGCCCTTGAACGTACCGAAGGCGGAAAGCTCGGCGGTGATGCGGGCGTCCTGCTGTAACAGGCGGTTTTCAACGGGGGCACGCTCAGCTGCTATCAGCTGAGTCACCAGGCTCTCAATGTCGAGCCCCGAGCCTATCCCTGCCGCTGTTATCATCTCTATTCCTGCTTTATCTGACTGCCGCGAAGGTTGTCTCTGTTTGAGACTGGCTCGCGTTTTCGCCCAGGTGTATGCCGTGCTCGCACACCATGAGTGATTTATGCAAAGTCAGTGCCAGAGTGCAGCCCTATTGCTGCAGCACTAGGTTTCGTTATTGATAAGTACACCGGATGTGACATCCGCGCTGTTCTGGGCGATGTAGCGCGCACTCGCCACGACTTCATCCGAGGGAAAGCGGCGCACAACTTCACCGGTTTCGCCGTCCCGAACGGTAATGATCTCCATACCGCTTTGTTCATCCACCTCGAACTGCAGGCTGCGCGAATGGGCTTGCAGAAACTCCTCCACGATCTCCACGGCTTTCTCCGTGTCGCGGGGATTCGGCGCAACCGGCGCCTGTTCTGCGGGGAGTGTTTGTGCCGGGAGCGGTGAAGCGTTGCCGCCCGGTGACACTTTTTGCCGCCCGCCGTCGTTAGCAGCAGCGCCAGTCTGGACGCCTGTGGAAACTGCAAACACCGGGGTGGCTTTGGAAATCTCTGAAATCGACATATCCCTACCTCCTTCGAGCCTCAATCACGCCCAACGCGGGGCTTGCTCTCGGGGTTGGAACAGGGGGCGGAGATCCGCCCCCTGGTCACTTTTGGTCAACCAGACCATCAGGCCCTTACTGCAACAGGGCGAGCACGTTCTGCGGCGCGGCGTTAGCCTGGGCCAGCATTGCTGTACCGGCCTGCTGCAGGATCTGTGCACGTGTCAGGTTGGCTGTTTCAGCCGCGAAATCCGCATCCCGGATGCGTGAGCGCGACGCCGACAGGTTTTCAGACGTGGTCTGCACACTGGTTACCACTGACTCGAAGCGGCTCTGTACCGCACCCAGGGTCGCCCGGGCCGAGTTGATGGAAGTCAGTGAGCTGTCTACCAGGTCGATCGCCAGCTGTGCGCCAGCGAAAGAGCTGACACTCAGGGTATCAATACCGGTAGAGGTAGACGCAGTCGCGTTCTCGGCAGCGGTGAAGCCAGTTACCGTGGCGCTCAGGGCGGCACCTGTGAAGGTGATGTTGCCGCTGCTGACCAGGATGATCTCGGCAGTTGCGCTGTTGTAGGTTGCACCTACGCCGCTGGCCGATGAAACGTTGTTGATAGCGTTAACCAACTGGCCGGCGCGCTCAAGTGCGCTGCCCGCAGAGCCAACCGCGCCGATATCAACGCCGTTTACCAACATGTCGCCAGCGCTGATCGCGGTAGCAAAGCCGGTCAGGCCGGTAGCAACGTCAGACGTTGAAGCCGATGTTACTGAGCCCAGTGCCGCTGTGTTGGCGTCTGTGGTGGCTGAAATCGTAATGGTTTCACCCGCGTTCGCGCCCACCTGGAATACTGCACCAGAGAAGCTGCCGTCCAGAAGCTGCACGCCGTTGAACTGAGTCTGGTTCGCAACGCGATCAATCTCGTTCAGCAGTTCACTGACTTCTGTTTGCAGTGCGTCACGGTCACTCTGGGAGTTCGTGGCGTTGGACGCCTGAACTGCCAGCTCACGAATACGCTGCAGGTTATTGGTTACTTCCGCCAGTGCACCTTCCGCAGTCTGGGCAAGCGAGATGCCGTCGTTGGCATTTCGAGCTGCCTGGTTCAGGCCACGAATCTGTGCAGTGAAACGCTCAGAGATCGCAAGGCCAGCAGCGTCGTCTTTGGCGCTGTTGATCCTGAGACCTGTAGAGAGTCGCTGCAGGGAAGTGTTGAGAGCGCCCTGCGAGCTGTTCAGGTTCCGCTGGGCATTCAGTGATGCGATGTTTGTGTTAATTGTCTGTGCCATGGAGTTATCCCCTCGTTATTTCTCACCGTGGTGCCAGCCTTGCCGGAAACCTTTACGGTTCTGTTACTGCGGTTTGAATCACCAATCGACTGTAATTCTCACTGCCGACACCTGATTTGTCGGTCCATGGGGAGAAAACTTTAGGGAAATGGAGGGATTGTGAATCTTTTGCCTGAAAAACTGCGGCGGCAATCAGGCCCGATAGGGCAAAGACTTACTCAGCTGCACTATTTGTGAATTATTCCGCATCCTGGCCGCGTCAGTAGACACTCATCTCACCAGGCATTGAGACCTCAGGCGGTTATGCCTACAGGGAATTGAACAATGACAATTCCTGCATCCTGACATAGGCCTGTTGGGCCGCCTGCAGGGCAGTCAGCTCGAGGTTAAAGCGGCTGATTGCCTCAGCGTAATCCAGGTCCTGCACACCGGAAAGCGTCTCCTGCAACTGCAGATTAAAACTTTCGTTTATGTCCAGCTGGCTATCCACATGGTTCAGCCGCACGCCGACATCAGCGCGCACCTGCAGAATGTTGTCCACTGCCTGATCCAGCTCGTTCAGCGCACCGCCCATGGCGTTGTTCAGCGCGGCAAGCTCCGCAGGTGATGAGCCTGAGGCGTTGAGATCGTCCGCGATGCCCTGTAGCAGGGAAAATACGTCCTGTTTCACGGAAGGCGCCACGGCAAAGCTGTCACCGTCGGCCGGCGTTCCGCTGAACGCAATACTCGCGCCCGCAAAATCGATATTGTCGCCTTCGTTGTAAGTCCCGCTTGCCACTACCGCCGGGCTGGAATCCAGCACCTGGTAGGTGATCGGGTCGCCCGGTAGTGGCTGACTGAACTCAATTGAGTAGGTGTCGGCGGCAAAGCCGCCCTGCACGCTGCTTTGTCCGGCCAGCGCGGTGCCGCTGTTGGCTGCATCGGCGGCCACGGAAAAGGTACCGTTACCGGTTCGCGCAGACATGAACACATCCTTGCCGGAATCGCGCACCGCTACCTGGGTACCGCTGGCCAGTTGCAGAAAACGCTGGCCGTCATCTCCGTTGTAGGCAAAGCCCGCGCCCTGGCGTGCAAATGGCTGCGTATTGGCCTGGTAACCGGCAAATATGTACTCACCTGTCGCGTCGCTGGTGTTGGCAAGGCCCAGCAGTTCGTCAATGCGCGCTTCGATTTCAGTTGCAATGCTGCGCCGCGTGTCCGGGCTCTGGCTGGCGTTGTTGGCCTGCACCACCAGTTCGCGTACGCGCTGCAGTACATTGCCCACATCATTGAGAATCGTGTCTTCCAATGCGAGTTGGCCCTGCGCCAGGTTGCCGTTGCGCTGGTACTGGTCCACGCGGGAAAGATCTTCGGATATATCCAGTATCTGTGCGGCGGCGACAGGGTCATCAGAGGGCGTGAGAATGCGACGGCCGGTGGCAAGCTGCTGTTCGGTAAAGGCCAGCTTGTTTTGCTGCGCCATAATCGCGGAAATACCCTGTTGGAAAATCTGTACCGTTGAAATTCGCATGGCTCTTACCTATCGCCGTGTCGCGTTGAGCAGAGTCTGGAACAGCTGGTCGGCAACCGAGACAAACTGTGCCGCCGCCTGATACGCCTGCTGAAAGCGGATAAGGTTGGCCGCCTCTTCATCCAGGTTGACGCCCGATACGCTGTTGCGCGCGGCGACGGCCTGCTCCAGCAACACGCTCTCAGTTTCGCTGCCGCTCTGGGCCTGGCGCGTCTGCACACCGATCGCTGCCACCAGGCGGCCATAGGCATCCTGGTAACTGGCGGTGCCGCCGAGCAGCTCGCGGCTGGTCTGCAGGGAACCCAGGGCCAGCGCGTTGCGATTGTCCCCCGAGCCGTTGGTGTTGTTCTCGATGGTAATGGTGTCCCCCGACGACGGCAGCCCGGTGAGGGTCAGCTCGATATCGCCCAGGTGAAACTGCTTGCCATTGCCCTCCGTGGCGGGATCGTAGGCCAGCGGTCCGCCCGCCATTCCCGCTACCGTGTAGCCGGGCACGCCGGGGCCCAGGGCGTCGGGATCAAAGGTCAGCGTGACCGGTCCGCCCAGCGGTAATCCCCCGGTGCCGGTGACCGCCAGCTCACTGATCTCACCTGAACCGACATTGCCCAGTGCCGATTCAGCGCGCAGCGGGGAGGCGGCGGCGAAGGCCGCAGGATCACTCACCGCGACGGCAAAAAGCGTTGCACCCTGACGGGTCGGCTGAAGGGTAAATGCATCGCCGTCGACCGGCGCGCCAGACACCGAGATGGTCAACCCATCCACGCTAAACGGACCGGAACCTGACTGTGTAGCACCGCTTGTCAGGTTAGTAAGCGTCCACATACCTCCGCTGTAGGCCACCGTGTAGTCGTCCCCGGTTAGCGCGGTGACATCATCGATGGAGGCGGCCGCCGCCGACAGGCCGGAGTTGCCCGGGTGTGCCGTCTGGGTTGCCTGTAGCGGCAGGAAAAAGTCGCCGCCGGGAAGGCCGTTGAGGTCGATCCCCAGGCGGTGCTGCTCATTGAATGTTGCGGCTACGCCCGTCGCAATCAGGCCCAGTTCGTTGCGCGCCGAGTTCAGGGTATTGGCGCGAAAATCCAGCAGTGCTCCCAGTTCGCCGCCATTCAGGAACCGAGCGAGATCGGTCAGTTCGCCGGAAGCACTGGGAATACCCACGATGGTCTGGGTCGGATCCAGCGGGTTGTCTGCCGTCTGAAAGCTCTGCGCGGTAAGCCCCACGACCAGTGGCTGGCCGTTTCCAATCGTCACATTCAGCGAGCCATCGGGCTGCTCTATGGTGGTGACATCAATCTTCTCGGACAGCTCCACCAGCAGCCTGTCGCGCGTATCGAGCAGATCCCCGGAGGCATTTTCCCCGGCGCGGGCCGTGGCCTGCGTGATCTGTTTGTTGATCTCGGCAATGCCCTGGGCGAGTGCATTCACCTCACCCACGGCGGCCTCTATACGACCGTTTAACTCGGCATCGAGATCACGGAAATTCGTATCGAGATAGTGGAAACGGTCCGCCAGGCCCTGCGCTTCACCCAGCAGCACCTGACGCTCGGGCAGGGAGCCGGGGTTGTTGGCGACATCCTGCACCGCACCGAAAAAGCTCTCCAGCACGGGGCCCAGGCCCACAGCCGGGTCGGCCATCAGGCCGTCCAGGCGATTGGCGAGGTCGTAGTAAGTTTGAAAACTGGCCTGGCTGCTGGTGCGATTGCGCACATCTGCGGTCAGGTATTGATCATAGATACGCTCGATGGAATCCACCGTGACGCCGTTGCCAATGTAGCTGCCGCCGGTGAACTGCGGGGGTTGTGTGACGAAGTTGACACGCTGGCGGCTGTAACCCTCGGTATTAACATTCGCGATGTTATGCCCGGTGGTCGATAGCGCGCGCTGCAGAGACTGCAGCGCCGATGTGCCAATGTTCAGTAGGTCCGCCACTACGCTTTACCTGCTTCCACTTTTGAGTTCAGTGCTTCCAAAAACCCAGCACCGTTGATGTCAGCCCGACCGCAAAGGCGGTGCCGCACCGTGTATTTCGGACGGGGATAATCACCCGCTCCCCCCATTTAGCGACAAATTGCCAAATTTCTTTAAGTTTTCTACAACGGGCCGGTAAGCATCGGTGTCCATGATGCCCATGATCTTTTCCGCGTAGCGCGGGTCAGTTGCGTAGCCGGCGCCCTGCAGTTCGCGCAGGAAGTCGCGCGCATCGTTTACCTTTTCCAGCGCCTGCTGATAGCGCGGGTTACTTTGCAGGAAGTCGACATAGTCCTCGAAGCTGTTGGCCAGCGAGTCATACACGCGGAAACTGGCCCGCTCCAGCGCTGCCAGGCCATCCCGATATTCCACGGTGTTCACGGTGGCGGCAGCGCCGTCCCAGCCGTTGCCGGCCTTGATGCCAAACAGGTTGAAGCTGCTGCGCCCATCGGCGCCCTGAATCACGCGTTTGCCCCAACCGGTCTCCAGCGCCGATTGCGCCACCAACACCAGTGGATCCACGCCGATGCGGCGCGCGGCGCCGACGGCGTGATCCCAGACGGAGCGAATAAATTCCTCGGGCGATGCCGGTTGCCAGTCCTGTTGCGCAGGATCGGCCACTTGCGCGCCGGATTGCGCTGCGGCGGCAGGCACCGTGGCAACGTTGGGTCGACTTCCGGTGACAGGCATGGCGGGCGCGCTTTGCGTGTTCGCAGCAGTGGACAACAGGCCCAGCTGCTCCGGCCCCGTCTTCCCACCGGCGCGCGGCGGGGCCGGTTGGCCGCCGTCCAGTTGCTCTACCAGGATATCCGATAAACCCAGGGCTCCCTGGCGCGACAGGTGAAGCGACACCTGTTGATCGAACATGCCCTGGTACACCTCCATCTGGTGACTGTCGAACAGGCCGCCCTTGACGGTGGCGTCGCGCATGGACTTAACCATCATCTGCACAAACAGCGACTCGAATTGCGCCGAGACCTCTTCCACTGCTTGCGAGGGAGTGGACACCGCTTCAGCGCGCAGAGAGGCCAGGCCCTGCAGATCGAAAAAAGCACTGCCCTGGGCGGCGTTCATCAGATAACCGTGAGATCCGCGCTGAGGGCACCTGCTTTTTCCAGCGCCTCCAGAATGGCGACAAGGTCACCCGGTGCCGCCCCCACGCGATTGACTGCAGCGACCAGATCCCTGAGTGTCACGCCCGGATCGATATAGAACATGCGCGCGCCTTCCTGCTCAACCGACACCTGGGATTGGGGTGTGACGACGGTTTCTCCACCGCGGGAAAACGGCCCGGGCTGGCTCGCCTGAAAGCTTTCGGAGATGCTGACCGTCAGGTTGCCGTGGGCCACAGCGGCGGGCAGCAGTCTCACCTCGCTGCCGATCACTACCGTGCCACTGCGCGAGTTAACAATCACCCGCGCCGGCGCTGAGCCCGGCGTGACGGAAAGGTTTTCGACCGTGGAAACGAAGGCCACCTTCTCAGCGGGGTTTGCCGCCGGGGTAAAGATCTCGATGGTGCCGCCGTCGACCGGGCTTGCCACGGTCTCGCCGAAGCTGGCATTGATGCTCTCTGCAACGCGCAGAGCCGTAGTAAAGTCCGGCGTATTCAACGTCAGCACCAGTTTGCTGTCTGCGCCGAAGGGCGAGGTGACGGCACGCTCCACGGTAGCGCCGCTGGGAATGCGCCCGGAGTTGCTGACGTTCACCGCGACGCTGGAGCCATCGGCACCCTCGGCGCCAAAGCCGCTGACCACCAGGTTGCCCTGGGCCATGGCGTAGATCTGGCCATCGGCGCCCTTGAGCGGCGTCATCAACAACGCGCCACCGCGCAGACTTTTGGCGTTACCCAGAGAGGAAACCGTGACGTCGATGGTCTGGCCGGGGCGCGCGAAGGGCGGCAGCTCGGCGTGCACCATCACTGCGGCCACGTTCTTTAGCTGAGGATTGAGGCGCGGATCGATCACTACACCGAGCTTCGCCAGCATGTTCTTCACGCTCTGCACAGTAAACGGTGTTTGCGTGGTCTGGTCACCCGAACCATCCAGACCGACCACGATGCCATAGCCAATCAACTGGTTGCCGCGTACACCGCCGAAGGTGCCAATATCCTTGATGCGCTCGCCCTGTGCCAGTTGAACCTGCAGCAGGAAGAGTAAGGTAAGCGTGGCACTGGTAAGGGTGCGAATACGCCGGCTGAATGTCATCACAATAACTCCCGGTACCGGCTCTAGAACGGCCACAGCGGACTGACGAAGAAGCGCGACAACCACCCCATGCGATTGGCGTCGGCGGTGGCGCCGGTGCCGCTGTAGGAAATTCTCGCATCGGCCACCTTGGTCGACAGGATGGTGTTGTCCGACAAAATATCCGACGGCCGGACAATCCCGCGCAGGCGAATAAACTCTTCGCCCTGGTTAATGTGAATCCACTTCTCACCCTGTACATAGAGATTGCCACCCGGCAGAACCTTGGCGACGGTCACCGTGATACTGCCGTTCAGACTGTTGCTCTGGTTGCTCGCACTTTCACCGTCGAAGCTGTTATCCGAAGACAAATCAAACTCCAGGGTGTTGTCGCCAGCAAAGTCACGCAGCTTGCCCGCAAGTATCGGGTTAGGAATGGAAGTACTGCCGCTCTTGCCGACCGAGGTATCGCTACTTTTTTCAGCGTCGGTAGATTCCGCCAGCACGACGGTGAGAATGTCCCCGACGTGGGCAGGGCGCAGATCCTCAAACAGCGACAGGCCACGGCCATGATCGTAAAAAATCGCGCCGGTGGGTTCCGCCGGAATCGCTTCCTGCGAGTAGTCTATAGGTTCCATCGCCGCGTACTGCGGATGAATGCGATCGGGTGAATTGGTGCACCCACTCAATCCGGCAACGGTGAGAGTGAGGCCAAGTATCGCAGTGTTACTAACGCGGTTGCTCATGAAACTACCTAAAGGTTATTGGCCACGTACTGCAGCATCTGGTCCGTGGTCGAGATCGCGCGCGAATTCATCTCGTACGCGCGCTGCGTTTCGATCATGTTCACCAGTTCTTCCACCACGTTCACGTTCGAACTTTCAACATGGCCCTGCAGAATGACACCGAGGCCATTCAGGCCCGGGTTGCCCGCCTGCGGAGAGCCGCTGGCGCTGGATTCAAGGAACAGGTTGTTGCCAATGGGCTGCAAGCCGGCCGGGTTCACAAAATCTGCCAACTGCACAGTGCCTATCTGGTTGACGCCGGTTGATCCGGGTAGCCGCACAGAAATCGTGCCATCGCCGCCAATGGTCACCGAGGTGGCGTTTTCCGGAATCGTGATCGACGGCTGCAGCGAGAAGCCCGAGGCAGTGACCAACTCGCCCTGGTCACTCAGTTGCAGCGTGCCATCACGCGTGTAAGCCTGTGAGCCGTCGGGCATCAGGATCTGGAAGAAGCCACGGCCCTGTATTGCCATATCGAGATTGTTGTCGGTTTTCTGCAGATTGCCCTGAGTAAACAGGCGCTCGGTTGCAACCGTGCGCACACCCGTACCCACCATAAGTCCAGACGGCAGGATCGTATCCTGGGAGGACTGAGCGCCGACCTGGCGCACATTCTGGTAGAGCAAATCGGCAAATATCGCGCGGCTGCTCTTGAAACCCGTGGTGCCCGCATTCGCCAGGTTGTTGGCGATATTGGACATCTTGGTTTGCTGCGCATCCAGCCCCGTTTTGGCGATCCACAGTGCCTGGCTCATCGATCAATCCCTCAACTCATTTTCATCAGTTCGGCGGAAGCGGCATCCAGTTGCTGCGCCACGTTCATCATCTTGGTGTGTTGTTCAAACTGCCGCGACAGTTCGATCATGAACACCATCGCGCCAACCGTATCGACATTGCTGGACTCCAGTGAACCTGCGAGCAGCGTCACCTGGGCGTCAGCCTGGGTTTCCTCACCTTCCATCATGCGCACCATCCCGTCAGGACCTTTTTCAATGCGCGCGGTGTCCGGGTTGACCAGCTTGATACGATCAACCGCTGACAGGGTGTTGGGATCTTCGCCCAGCGGCACGATGGAAATGGTGCCGTCGCCGGCAATGGCAATCTCGCTGAACGGCGGTATGGCGATAGGGCCCGAGTTGCCCACAACGGATCTACCGGCACCATCTACCAGTTGCCCCAGCTCCGTTACCCGCAAATCGCCGCGGCGGCTAAGCCCCTCAGAGCCATCGTCTCCCTGCACCGCCAGCCAGCCACTGCCGTTGATAGCAACGTCGAGTTCACGTCCGGTGGCGTTGATGACACCCGGTTTGAACTCGATGCCAGTATTCGCCGAAGTGGCATAGGTCCGGCTTTCCAGCTGCGAGCCCGTCATGTACGCACTCGTTGCGGAGATCAGGTCAGCCCGAAAGCCCGCCGTAGAAGCGTTGGCCAGGTTATTGGCATTGACCGCCTGTGCCAGCATGGCATCGTTCGCGCCCGAGGCCGCGATGTAAACCATATGATCCATTTAGCTACGCCGCCTTGATTAACGCAGGTTGATCACGGTTTGCGTCACCGTGTCTTCCGTCTGTATCACCTGCGCGTTTGCCTGGAAGTTGCGCTGCGCGATGATCATGTTGACCAACTGTTGCGTGATATCCACGTTGGAGCCTTCCAGCGCACCCGACTGCAGTACGCCCAGCCCCGAACTACCGGGTGAACTCAGCGTTGCCGCACCGGAGGAGAAAGTCTCCGCCCAGTTGGTATCACCCAGCGGTTGCAAGCCGTTCGGGTTGGAGAATCCCGCGAGCGCTATCTGGCCCAGTGCACGAGCCTGGCCATTGGTATAGCGAGCGAACACCATGCCACTGTCATCGATGTCCAGTCCGAGTAGCTGGCCGGTGGTAAAGCCGTCCTGCGTTACGCTGCTGACAGAAAAGTCAGAACCAAACTGGGTGAACTGCGACATCGCAATCGTAAAGTCCTGAACATCGGCGCCGGTGGGCAAACCCGATTCGTTCAATGGACTCCACCCGGTGATGCTCAGGTCTACCGGCAGAATGCCTGGATCAAACTTGCCGTTGGATTGAAACGTAATGGTATCGGGGCCAGACGTTGTGACACCGTCGATCAGGGTGTGTACTTCCCACTCGTTCGGCGTAGCGGTCTTCACAAAATACATACTCATGATGTGCGCATTACCCAGACTGTCGAAGACCGTCACGCTGGTTGTTGCGTTGTAGGCGTCAGGGTCCGGGGCGGTGGGGGTTGGTGCGAAAGCATCGAACGGCCCGCCGAAAGGAATGGGCGGAGGTATTTCCCGAGAATCCAGGTTGGCCGTGATGGTCGCCAGCCCGGTGGCGCCCGGGTCAATCAGTGAGGTGTCCAGCTGCAGGTCACCGGCCTGGCCGTTGATTTCACCATTGGTATTTACCTGGAAGGCCTGCAGGCGGTGGTTCTGGTTGGTGACCAGAAAGCCTTCCCGGTCTACCTGGAAGTTACCGGCGCGGGTGTACAGCGAGGCCCCGTTATCGCTGAGCAGGAAGAAGCCGTTGCCGTTAATCGCAAGATCCAGCGCATTGTTGGTAAAGCTGATGTTGCCCTGGGTGAATTCCTGCGTAACGCTGGTCAGGCTAACCCCCTTGCCGATCGCATTGCCGCCGGAGCCCAGCAGGCTGGTGGCGTAAACATCGGCAAATTCAGCTCGCGAGGTTTTAAACCCGGTGGTAGAGCTGTTGGCGATGTTGTTGCCGATGACGCCGAGATCGGCGGTTGCGGCGTTGATCCCCGATACTGCTGTGTCAAATGCCATTCTTCTTCTCCTGTTGCGCTTAAAGTGCGTTGTTCAATGGTTGCTAGCTACAATCTGGTGGCGTGGTTCTTCCAGCCAGAACTATTCGGTTTTATTTCCTGCCTACAGGAATCCTCTGACCTGGTTCAGGCTCACCTGGTCACCGCCGGCGAGGTTCAAAGTGACGCCACCATTTCCGCGATCAACCGTCACCGATTCCACCAGGGTGTGGGTGTAGACGGATGCCGCCTGCGGTTGGCCGCCAATCGTGACCTCTGCGCTTACGCGGTACTGACCGGGCAGGGCAGGGTTGCCGTCATCACCAATACCGTCCCACTGCACCTTTACTTCACCGGGTTGCAGTACGCCCAGTTCCCGGCTGTGCACCAACCGGCCCGCCGTATCCTGCACAAACAGCGTTACGCCCTCGTTGCCCGAGGGAACATCGATGCTGGCTTCAAACGGTTCACCCTCAGCGCCAAGCACACCCAGGTTTGTCTCGGTCAGGACCTTGGAGCCAACCAGGCCCGCCGCCTGTAATGTCTGATTGGCGTAAAGCACTGAAGACAAGTCCTCAAAGCCCGCCTGAATTCCCTGGATACCCTCTACCGTTCCGAACTGTGCGATCTGCGACAGGAACTCGAAGTTGTCCATCGGTTTGGTGGGGTCCTGGTTTTCCAGTTGAGCCACCATTAACTCGAGAAAATCTTCCTGCCCCAGCTCAGAAGGGGAGGCGGTCGCAGCACTTTGCGTCGCCGTGGAGGGGAAGATTTCAGACAGGTTGGATGTGGGGTTCATTAAAGCTCCTAGCTACCCAGGCTCAGGGTGCGCATGATCAGTTGCTTGGTGGTGTTCATGGCCTCAACGCTGCTCTGGTAGGAGCGCGACGCCGAGATCATATTGGCCATTTCTTCAGCGGCATTGATGGAAGAGCGGTAAATAAAACCCTCCTCGTCAGCCATCGGGTGACCCGGGGCGTACTCCTTATGCGGCTCTTCTGTACTCTCAACGATGCCGTCTACCCGCACGCCCGGCGTTCCTTCATTGCCCTGGGCCGCGTCCAGCGCGGTGGAAAATACCGGATAGCGTGCGCGGTAGACCTCGTCGGGGCTACTGCCCACAACACCGGCGTTGGCCAGGTTGCTGGCGATCGTATTGAGGCGAACACTCTGTGCGGAGAGTGCGGTGCCGGAAATCTCGAAAACGTTGAACAGGCTCACAATTACTCTCCGCGCAGCGCGCGCTGCATGGACTGGATGCGTCCGTTAAGAAAGTTGAGGCTCGCCTGGTAGCGAATAGCGTTGTCCATGAAGGCAGCGTGTTCCTGCTCCGTCTCTACCGTGTTGCCGTCCAGCGTGGGCTGCGCGGGGGTGCGGTACAGCACCCGGGTGCGGCTGTCACTGGTGGCAATGTGCGCCTCGTGTGTTTTCCGCGGCGTTTTGGCACTTGCCTGCACACGGGCCAGGGCGGCGGCGAAGTCGATATCGCGAGCCTTGTACCCGGGTGTGTCTGCATTTGCCAGGTTGGCTGATATCAGCTCGAACCGCTGTGCCCGCACTGCGAGAACGTGGGGGGATACGCCGAATGCCTTATCGATCAAATTCAACGGTTGCTTCCTCTTAATCTCTTTTCGTTGCCTCCCGTCCTCTAATACACATTGCGTGCCAAGAATATTAATTGCATATATAACAATGACTTAAGGTACTTTGCGGCGAAAAGATCGAGGGTTTTTGCGGCAACTGGCCACCCCCGCGGCAATCATTGCCGCCCCGGCGCGCTGACCATTTCTGGCACGAAAACTGCTTTGATTCCTGTAGCCAAGCCAATGCTGGATAAACAATGTCAATTTTTTGGCGGTTCTGCGCCGGGAGGAACATCCGCAATTTTGTCGCGCTACTGGTGCTGGGGCCTGTCGCCGCAGCCTCTGCATCCGCCCTGGACGCCGCGCAGCCACTGGACAGCATCACGGCCGCCGCAAAATCGACCGCCGAAGAACGTGCACGTGGGCTGGGTTTCGACAATGTGTCAGTGGACGTGCGCCCACTGGACAATCGCCTGCGCCTGCCACTGTGTGAAGCGGCCCTCTCGGGCTCAATACCACAGGGCTCCTCCCTGCCGGGCACCGTGAGTGTGCGCGTCGCCTGTACCGAGCCGAAGGCATGGAGTATTTACGTGCGCACTAAAGTCGTGGCACAGCAGGCCGTGCCGGTTCTGGCGCACCCGCTTTCGCGCAATGCCACCATCGCCCAGAGCGACCTGAAGCTTGTGGATATGCCGCTGGATTCTGTGGCCAACGGCATGATTCTCGATCCGGCCCAAATCGTGGGAAAAGAACTGGTGCGCCCGCTGGATGCCGGCTCAACCCTGCGCGTCAGTCAATTGCGGGCACCCAAGGTCGTCAAGCGCGGGCAGCTGGTGACCCTGGTGGCGGGGGCGGGCGGCCTGGAAGTGAAGATACAGGGCAAGGCGATGAGCGATGCCGCCGCCGGTGAACGAGTTGCCGTTTCCAATGTCAGTTCGGGTAAGCGCGTGGAGGGTACGGCAAATCCTGACGGTACCGTTACGGTCAATTAGAGTGCAGAATAGGGCGATACCGCTCTGCAAACCGGGCTGAAAAAAAGCCCTAAAGTTTTATTGATGCAGGTCGATAACTAAACCAGGCGAACCAAGTTATGAAAAACGTGGACAATCCAGTGAGCATCAAGCCGACCAGGCCGGACATGAACCAGTCCTCTGCGCCCACCACAAGGGTTAGCGGCGCGTCTGAGGCCGGTTTGTCAAAAGATCCTTCCGCTTCCGGTGTCAGCAAAGATACCGTCACGCTGACCAATTCAGCGGCGGAGATGTTGAAACTGGAAGAACGCCTCGCCAGTATTCCGGATATCGATGACGCTCGCGTTGCCGCTATCAAGCAACAAATCGAAAACAACGATTACCAGATCGATCCTGATAAAATTGTAGACAGCCTGCTGAACATCGAAAAAGACCTGGGTTAATTCGATGCAAGCGCAGCTTGATCTGCACAGGCACCTCGATCAGGAGGTCCTCAACCTGCAGGCTATTCTCGATGTTCTGCGCCAGGAGCACACCGCCCTGACGGAGGCAGATGTCGACGCCATCGAGCGCATCACCACCAGCAAAAACCGCCTGCTCTCCATCCAGCTGGAACTAACACAGTCTCGGCGCCGCTTAACGCACGCCGTCTGTGGTAGCGATACCGAAGAGAGCCTTGGAAAGTACATCGAATCCAGTGCCCAGCCAGGTCTGGCGCAAAGCTACTCCCGCCTTCAGGAACTTGCCGCTGAATGCAATCTTGCCAACCGAATCAACGGCAGACTCATCACTCAACGGCAACAGCACACTCGCGGCGCTCTGGATATTTTGCGCCACACCGATTCCACGGCAGCGACCTATTCCCACGCCGGAAAATCCGCTACCGAGGGCCAGGCCGGGCGTACACTGGGTAAAGCCTGAGTAGCCACGCGCTGTCCAGACAAAACGCACCACCGCACCTGGGCAGTTCTTTTCCTGTTTTGGCAACTCCACTGTTCGGCTGTACCAACCTACTAACGTAACCTTTCAACGCTCACGGATAACGCTCGGGGAAATTCTGGCAAAAAAAACGGGACCGTGGCCCCGTTCTTTGATTTGTAAGCATGCTATTACGCGCGCTTGAACCACTTTTTGGTTCGATTGCGCGCTGCATACATCATTACCTGATTACGCCCTGCCTTCTTCGCATCGTACAGCGCTTCATCGGCACGCTGGATGAGCTCTTTCTTCTCCGGCGCCGGCTCCTCTTCCGGGGTAAGCAATGAGATGCCAAAACTGGCTGTTACGTTGTAAGTTTCCTTGCCGTCGCGGAACGGTGTTTTCTCAACCGCCGAACGAAGCTTTTCTGCCACCGCTCGCGCCGCATCCGCGTCCGTCTCCGGCAGAATGACAACAAACTCCTCACCGCCATAACGGGCCAGCGTATCGTACTGCCGCAGGTTTTCGGTGAGCACTTTGGAGAACTCTGCCAGCACAAAATCGCCCGCCAAATGGCCGTAGTCATCGTTGAAGCGCTTGAAGTGATCGATGTCCATCAGTATCAGGGACAGGTTGTGGCCCTGACGCAAAGTACGGCTCATCTCGTTGTCCAACGCGCCCTGGAAGTAGCGGTTGTTGTACACACCAGTAAGTCCGTCCAGATCCGCAAGCTGCTTCAACAGTTCGTTCTTCTCCTGCAGTTCCTTGGCGGCGGCTTCCAGATCCATCTTCGCCTTGATCAACTCTTTGTTGATTTGTTCGTAGTCCAGATTTATCAGGCTGAGACGAATATTCGCTTCCTGCAACACTTCCTGCACCGGGCGCGCTTCTTCCATCTCAAGGCCGAAGTTTGCTGCGGCTTCATCAACTTTGGTGTGTGCCTCGGCAAGAATTTCCTCTACTTCATCCGCGCTGAGTGACAATAGCTCACGTGCTTCTTTCATGAACTGGCCGTGGAACTGTGCCGGGTTTTCAGACTCAAGAATTTTCATAAATACATTGGAGAGATAGATGACCTCTATGTACTTCTGAATTTTTTCGTCATTGTTGGAGTAGCTTTTCGGGTCGTGGTGATGAAAGATCGGCAACACGATAGCCGCAGGGAAATTCCATTGCTTGGCAACTTCGTAGCCGACATAGCCATGGTCGGTGCCAAACACGCGTTTCTCTGCGGCCCGGCGCTCAAGTCCCTCGGAATCCATGAATTCCAGCACACGGTTATAATCCTCCGGCAGGGTACAAGCCAAAATCAGCTCACCCAACTTGTGCAACAGGCCGGCTACAAAAATCTCTTCTGTGTCAGTGTCAGAAAGCTTGCCCATAATGAGTTTCGAGACTGACGCGGCAGTTACCGCGCGCTTTAGAAATTCATCGAAATTGAAGTTGCTCTCGGCACTGACCTTGTTGATAGACAGGAACGAGAAGGAGAGAACAAGGCTCTGCACAGCGTTGGTTCCCAACATCGAAACGGCTTGCTGGATCGAGCTTATCTGTTGCGGGAAGCTATAGAACGCAGAGTTCGCCACCTTGAGTATTTTCGAGGACATGGCGATGTCCTGGGAAATCAGCGATGCCACATCAGACAATGTGGTGTCTTCCTTCGCGGTAAGGCTCACCAGCTTCGATGCCACCGTCGGCAGAGAAGGCAGCGAATCCGACTTCAGTACCAATTGCAGTACCTCATCCTGGGACATCGTGCTTTCGCTTTTAACCTCTTCGTTATCAGTCATTGCTTCTACTCACTTTGTTGTTGGTATATTCCCCTGGCCGGCTCCGGCGCCGGTTCGGTTACTTAAATTGCAAGCGTGGCCTGGCAGATCCAATGGCACATACTTGCGGATTCTGATTTCAATGTTTTTTTCACCCGTACTGTTTCTGTTGCAGGCTGACACTCGCAGCATCTTGGAAAACGTCTTGGCGGTTACCAGTGCTGCCGTTCTCATCGTTACCGCTTTGTTGTTGCGGACCGGCGATCGCTCGATGCATCGCGTCAGCCAGACCCTTGCGGCCGATGCGTACGACATTGTTCTGCAACGCATTCGCCTCGCTGACCTCGCGCGATAAGCCTCTCTGCCTCAGCACCGCTCGTGCACAGTTTGCCCAGCGCCCGTAGTGCGATGACCTCGCCGGGTCAGGCATGCGGTGTTTGCGAAACGTTAGCTGCGCCTGCATAAACGCGTACTTCAGTTCAAGGAAGCGGTCTATATGATCTGCCGTAGGCAGACAGTTGATGTCCTCACCCGTTCGCACCAGCAATAGCTGAGCCGGCAATACCCCCTGCAAGCTTTGCAGCAGGTCTGCGGCGAAACAGAGTCGGTGCACCGAGTGCTCGGTACCCATCGTATTTGCCGGGCCGGGTTTGCACAGTGGCAAGTAGAGATAGGCGCCAAGCTCAGAAACACCTTTACTGCGAATCAACAAGTCGGTTGAGCAGGCAAGAGGCCCCAGGGCCAGGTACGCGTTTGCGATGTACTCGGCGCCGCGCTGCATTGCCGCCTCGGTCGCGGCCCTGCGCTCCCTTTCTCCAAGATGCTTACCTACAGTTACGACGTCCATTCCCTGTTGCTTGAGTGCTGTCGCCAGGTCTGTACTTGTCTCTACCGTTGCAGGTTGTTCACCGGTACGCGTACCGCTGACAAAGTCCTGCCAATCCAGTCGCTCACTACGCAGGTGTGCACAGCTGTCAAAAGCACGCGGGCACGGACGTTCACTGCTGTCATCGGGCGCGATACCGTGATCGGGGTTTTCGAGTGTAAGCCGCTCCATCCAGGAGGCGAACGGAGACTCCCGATAGAGAATGAGATCCTCGGGTGTATAAATAATGTCACTCTTGGCGCTGTTGCGGTACATCGCTCGCGGCCCACCCTCCTGGTTTCCCGTCCTGCCTGACGGGGTGCTAAAACCGCCGTATCACCAGTTCGTTAAAACGCTACTTATCACGCCCGGGGCTTCACGGCGCTGTGTCGGCCGGAGCACGGCCACCACCAGCCAGCAAATCGACTGTGAGCATTTAACGTTCTGTCTTGTTAAAAATATCGGCAGGATCGGCGCCAACTTTAGGGGGTTTCTTGCCAAATACCGTCTTTTTATCAGCACAAGGGTGTGAAACAGGTAGGCAGGACGGTTGCCGGTAGGGCACATGGCTTCCTGGGCCCGAAAGGCCCCGGGGTCTGCAGGGGAGAAGGGTGCCGGCAAGCGGCTGATGCCGCAGTGGGGATAATGCCGGCCGGGATGAAAGCAGTGCCTGGGAGGCAGGTCGCGCCCGCACCCGGGCGCGATTGCCAAGCCTCTGGGTCTACACGTCCAGATTGGCCACCGATAATGCGTTCTCTTCGATGAAGTCCCGTCGCGGCTCTACCTGATCGCCCATCAGCGTGGTGAAAATCTGGTCGGCGGCGATAGCATCTTCGATGGTCACTCTCAGCATGCGGCGCACTTCCGGATCCATGGTCGTTTCCCACAGCTGCTCGGGGTTCATTTCACCCAGGCCCTTGTAGCGCTGGATCGTATAGCCACGGCGCGCCTCATTCATGAGCCAGTCCAGGCCGTCGGCAAAGCTGCGCGTCGGGTAGGTTCGGTCGCCACGCTGAAAGTAGCCTTCCTCATCAATGAGGTTATTGATGGTCGCGCCGAGATCAACGAGGGAGCGATACTCCGCAGAGGCAAAGAACTCGTGGTGGTATTCGGTTTCGTTTTCGACGCCGTGCGCCAGCAACTTCACCACCGGGAAATAGAGCTGTCGCTCCTGGTCTCTGCGCACCACCACAGTGTAGTTTTTCTCCTTGGTGCTCACGGTTTGTAAGCGCTCACTTAGTTCATCACAGAAGGCCTGCACGGCAGACTCGTCCTGCATCTGGTCCAGGGTCAGGGTGTCGCTTGCCACGACCTGCCAAAGCACTTCCGGCGAATAGAGGCGACTGAGGCGTTCCACCGTCGCGCCCACCGCGCGGTACTTTTCCACCAGTGCCTGCAGGCCTTCCCCGGTGACGGGCGGTGCATCCGGGTTGACATAAATGGATGCATTATCGAGCGCCGACTGGGTCAGGTATTGCTGTAATGCCTCATCATCCTTGAGGTACTGCTGCTGCTTGCCCTTTGCCACTTTGTAAAGTGGCGGCTGCGCGATGAACACGTGGCCACGCTCAATCAATTCCGGCATTTGCCGGAAAAAGAAAGTGAGGAGGAGGGTGCGAATATGCGAGCCGTCGACATCGGCGTCCGTCATGATGATGATGCTGTGGTAGCGCAACTTGTCCGGGTTGAACTCAGATTTACCAATACCACAACCCAACGCAGTCACGATAGTGCCGACCTCCGCGGAGCCCAGCATCTTGTCGAAGCGCGCCTTTTCAACGTTCAGAATTTTTCCTTTCAGCGGCAATATCGCCTGGTACTTGCGATTGCGGCCCTGCTTGGCAGAACCGCCCGCGGAGTCACCCTCCACCAGGTACAGCTCGGACAACGCCGGATCCTTCTCCTGGCAGTCAGCCAGCTTGCCGGGCAAACCGGCAATATCCAGTGCACCCTTGCGCCGGGTCATTTCGCGCGCTTTGCGCGCAGCTTCC
>JAUHYL010000130.1 GCA_030426545.1 Gammaproteobacteria bacterium | reverse complement strand
CGGGTTTTCTGTCTCTATATCGATTGAGTCGACTGTGCTAAGTCCTTAAGCTGGCATACAAGGAACAGAGGTAAGCAAATGGACTGGACCCACCGCCACGCCAGGATCAACGGCATTCAGATGCACTTCGTGGAGCAGGGCGAGGGTTTGCCGGTGGTATTGTGTCACGGCTTCCCCCACCAGTGGTTCAGCTGGCACCGCCAGATTACGGCGCTGGCGAACGCAGGTTATCGCGTCATTGCGCCCGATATGCGCGGCATGGGCCAGACCGACGCGCCTGCTGATCCACGCGCGTACGATGTCGATCACATCACTGCCGATCTCCTGGGTCTGCTGGATCACCTGGACATAGAGCGCGCTGTTTTTGCGGGGCTGGATTTCGGTGCATTCGCCAATTACGACTTTGCATTGCGTCACCCCGAACGCGTGATCGCGGTGATCGGGCTGGAAAATCCCGCGGCGCCGCACAATCCCGAGGAGCCGCCCCTCACCGAGTACCGGCGCACGGGCGAGCAACACTTCCTGCATATCGAATACTTCCGGGTGCCACCGAGAGCGGATGAGGAACTGGCAGCGCGTGCGCGACTTTTCCTGCATAAGGTGTTTCATACGCTGAGTGGCGCAGGCAACTACTTCGATTGCTTCAAGCATCCGCCGGGCACTTCCTATATCGATGCAATGGCCGAGCCACCGCCGCTGCCATGGCCCTGGCTTTCCGAGTTGGAGATGGAGTTTTTCGTTTCCGAGTATTCTCGCAGCGGCTTCACCGGTGGGCTGAACTGGTATCGATCAATGGACATGAAGTGGGAGCAGCGCCGTCCGTATGAAGGCGTAACCAGTGCAGTGCCTGCCTACTTTCTCGGTAGCGAACACGATGTGGATCTGGAGGGCTTTCACGGAGACGATCCCATCAGCCAGATGCGCGCGATTTTCCCGCAGTTACGCGAGGTGCGTATGATCAAGGGGGCAGGGCACCTGGTGCAGCTTGAGGCGTCCGCCGAGGTGAACGACATACTGCTGGGCTTTCTCGCCGATATAACTGACAGGGATGGGCGCGGGAATTAACCCGCTTGGAGCCGTTGGTCTGAGATTATGCGCCGGCTAAAAAGCTGGCTGATACCATATCGGTGAGGTCCAGGCGCGTTCCTGGATTTTCCAGGGCAGCTCCGGGTCGCTGCACGACGCAGGTCGTTCTGATTCGGGCAGGCTGAGGCAGTCGTGGGTACTCCAGCGGCAGCTGGGATTTTCCAGTACGCGAGCATAGTAGACCGCGGGAACGGTGGGGTTGAAATCCGGATCGCGCCAGCTGGCGCAGAGCTGTGCGAAGCCGGGCCCGGATACGGCGCAGCTGGCCGGATCGACACTGGCACCGTTGTTCGGGTCACCTGCAACGTCGTAAACCGCCTGCTGCGTCCGCCCCTGCTCATCTATCCATCCCTTGATTATCTGGATGCGCTGAAGCAGGTTGCCGCCGTCGCGGGGGTCGCGATTTGCGCTGGTGACAAATACCGGGCTTACCTTCCAGCCCTGGGGGCCGGGGGGCAGATCGCCGCCCATGGGCACAGCGCTGTCGTAGGCGCTGGCGGGATAGTCCTTGTGCTCGCAGATATCTTCTGCGAGCGACCAGCCGGCGAAAAAGCGCGGGCTGATACGCGGCCCGCTGGTGCCAAACGTTTCACGTCTACGCATTGCCTCGAATAGTGCCGCGCGGCTGTTTTCTTCCGCGTAGATACCCGCGACACCGCCGGGGTTGTAGCGAACGGGAGAGCCCTTGGCGATGTTCCCGGGTACGTTGACCTCGCCCAGTAGCCGGTTTTTCACTTCCCGATCAGAACCATGGGAGCCTTTATTGCCTTTCTCCAGGCCGGCGGCCGGGGTGCCATTATGGGTGTCGGTAGCCGCGATGATGCCGAGCTTGAAGGGATTGATGCCGATCTTTTCGCTGTCGAGTAGGCCTGCGGTCAACGCGTAGCGCACGTAGCTGTAACGTGAGATGCAGCCGCTCAACAGCATGCCGCCACTGCCCATTGCTTCCGCGCAATCATCGGCGGGTTCTGTGGGCCTGCGCAGCTTTTCGAAATCGCAAAACTCATCGGGGGCTCCCAGCACGCTGTCGATGCCGTTGCGGCATTCGGAATCACCCTTGACCTGAAATATTTCAGCCAGCGGCTCAACCTTTGCGCGCAACGCTGCCTGACGTTGCAATTCCTCCAGTGGTAAGTCCAGGTTGCTGTAGGGGAACCACATGCGACCTGAGCTCCAGTTGCTGTTGTGCGGAATGGCGATCGCATCACAATCTGGGCTGCCGCTGATACAGACCGTGTCCAACCATTCCCAGAGCTGCTCCGGTTGTCGTGCATCTTTCGCACTCATGGCGTCCTGGGGTACAACAGCATTCGCGAAAATAACATTCCGATGAAGGTTGCTGGATTCAACTGCCAGCGTGTACTCGTAACCGTGAAATGCCGTAAAGCGACAATCGCTGCTGTAGTCGTGAGCCGCCTCCACGCTCTGCTGGTTGCTGCGCCAGGCGGATGCTGCCTGCTGGCGGCAGCGCGCACCATCCTCGCCGCAGATGCGTACCGAGCGATCCTCGCCGAACATTGCCAGGCTGGCGAGACGCATGATCGGTTGCAGCCTTTGCTCTACGGGCAGGCGAATGTCGCCGCGGTAAAGTTTGCAGGGCAGCGCGTCGTAGGCAATATTGCGCGGATTGTGGCACAGGTGCACTTCGCCGAGATTTTCTGCGTGGTCGGTGACTGCCATGAAGTCCAGCGGCGTGCTGATGCTGACTTCGGGAGCGTTGTAGGTATCCGGATCGCCGCGCAGGCCAAGCGAGAGCGTTTCACCGCGTGCAAAGCGATAGGCGTCGCCGCTGTTCACCAGTGAGCCGAATGAGGTGGCGTCATAGCTGGCCGACGTGTGTACGTGCAGAGCGCCAAACCAGGCCTTTCTGGCGGGGTATTGGGCCGCGCAGGGGCTGGCGGCCGGTGTCGAGTCTTCCAGGCTGGTGACGGCCACGCTGGACCAGTCGAACGTCTCCCTGTGTTCCTCGCTGACCCGCTCAAATTCGTAGCGCAGCCACATCGTTGCCAGCCCAATAAGCAGGGCCAGCACCAGTGCGATAGCGAGCAGGATTTTCAGTACGGTTTTGCCTTTGATCATGGGCGAGATCAACTCCGGTAATGCAGTAATTCAGCTTCCGCCGCGTTGCCTACAGTTCCATGATACTCAGGTCACCGTCAATGTGAATTCGACCACGTTGCCCTATCGGGTCCGTTTCCAGCAGTTGCTCAAGCGTGGTTGGGTCATTTTTGCTGTTGGCGATAATACGTTCACCGGCCGCATTGCGTGCGACGAGGATGCCCTGTCGCGGACCGTCGCGATCAAAGGCGACCGTGTAGGTTTCAACGATGGCTTCCCCCTCCGGGTTGTTGGCTACCTTCACGCGCGGACCACGCTCAATGCTCTCCTGCAGTGCTGCAGGGGTGACCGCTTCCGGTAGTTCGTCACCGGGTAGTTTGGAGTACAGCCCCAGAGAGTGCTTGGTGAGATAGAGTCCGTTTGCTGTCACCAGGCCGTTTCCATCAGGCGTTGATCGCAACGATTCCGTCATCTGGGCAATGGCGTGCAGCGAGTAGTTGTTGCCGGGGCCGCCAAAGTAGGGGAGGCCGCCTGTAACGGTGACATTGCGCGCATCCAGCGGCGACAGGCCGATGGCGTGGCAGCCGATTTCTACGGCGCTGGGAAAGCAGCTGTAAATATCGAAATGAGTGATGTCGTCCAGCCCCAGGCCGCTGTTTGCAGTGAGCGTCTCCCAGCCAAGTTTGATAGCCGGAGAGCTGTGCAGTTCAGGGCGCTCTGATGGGTACCAGATATCGTGCAGATCCACGCCGCCGCGGTAGTAGATCCACTGCTCCTCGGGAATGCCCAGCGCCCGCGCTGTGCCCACCGTTGTCATCACGATTGCCGCTGCCATATCCACCTCCAGCAGTGCATTCATGCGCCGCGTATAGGGGTAGCCGACGTAACGATTGTTTCTGGCGACGGTGGCTATTTCCTCGGCGGTGTACGCATCCTGGCGCCACGCATGTGCATTGTCGGCGGCGACTGCGCTCATGCGGCTGCTCAGTTCGGCAATGTCGGCGCTGTGCCGTGAAAGGTCGTGACCAAGATGGTGGCGCAGGGCATTTTCGAACAGGGGATAAGTGTTGATTGGCTCGTACAAGCCGTGTGCGAGTTCCTGCGCCGTGAGGCCGTCGCGTTCTTCGCCGATGGCAGTCGGCTCCGCCTGACCCGGGTCGGCCCAGTGTGCAATATCGCCACCCTGTTTCAGTGCTGCGAAGAAGGTTGCCATCAGTTCTGCGCCGCTGAGCAATACCGCGCGATGTTCGCCCGTCATGAGCATCCGGGCAAAGTGGTTGACCAGGTACTGCGGTGTGTTGCCGCCGATGGGGCCCAGGTACAGCGCGGGGTTCTCGATGCCGAGTCGCCTGGCGACCTCGGCAGCGGGTCTGCGTGGAAAAAGGGCGCCCGCGCCGGGGTTGGTGTCGGCGACGAAGCGCACGTTGACCAGTGCATCGATGGCTTGCTCGATAGCGCTGCAGTGGCAGTCATCCAGTGCTTGGCGCGCTGCGACTTCCAGTGCATCTGTGGGTGTTCGGGTGAAATCGATATCGCGCCACGTGTGCTGGCCGGCGCCGACAAGTATTGGCTGGTTGTCCTTGGCAGTCATAGTTTCGCTTATTGCTGAGTGGGGTGGCGTAAACAATAGCAGGTTCGCGTGCCGGTGAAACCGGCGGACATCCGCCTGCGCGATCCGCGGCGATTGATTTTTGCATCGAAAGCTCTATGTTGAGGGCTGGTCAATGCAATGAACAGGCCTGACGCTCAGGACTGACCCAGGTCATCAGGAGGAGAGATGCGCACAGAACCCGGTCAGGGTGCAAACAGGCTGGTACTGCTGGTGATCCTGGCCGTGTCGCTGTATGGCTGCTATGTGCTGGTGCGTCCGTTTCTTGAGCCGATTGTGCTCGCTATTTTGGTGGGCATGCTGGCGCACCCTATACACCATCGCGTCGAAAGGCGACTGGGCGGCAGGCAGTCGGTGGCCGCGCTGATTACCTGTGTCGGCCTTTGTCTGGTGGTGTTGTTGCCGACAATACTCCTGCTGGCCGCTGTTCTGGAGCAGGGCATCAGTTACTCGCTGATCGTGAAAGAGTGGGCCACGCCGGAGAACGTGCAAACGGTGATGTCGCGCCCGTCACTGGTCAAGGTGCAGTCCTGGCTGACCGATGTGCTGCCTGCCGGCACGCTGGAAGCGGAGAATATACGCAGCCGGGCGCTGTCCCTGGCCAGCAGTCTGGGTGGCAAGTTCGCCA
>JAUHYL010000049.1 GCA_030426545.1 Gammaproteobacteria bacterium | reverse complement strand
TAGCCGAAAGCCCGCTGCAGCCCCTCAGGAAGTCCGCAACTTAAGAAACGGATTCATCCAACGGAAGCGCCAGTCAGTGAACTTCAGTGGTGCGTCCAGCACACCGATGCAGATGCAGTCTTCCGATTGCAGTGCCGTAGGTGCATGCACCTCACCCGGCTTGCGGTAGATAAAGTCTCCCGCGTGGTAGCTGCCTTCCGCGTCTGAAAAGCCGCCTTCCAGCACCAGCGTCAACTCCGCGCCGCGATGCGTGTGCTGCGGAATCTTGCCGCCCGCGCGAATGTGGTAGAGGGCAAATTCATGGCGGGGATCGCCCGTGTCCAGGTGAGCAATGCGCAGGGCAGAGCCTACCTTCTTCCAGGTGAGATCACTGAAATCGCCTCGCATCAGCCGCTGCAGGATTGCCGGGATGCTGTTGCTGTCGCGACTCTCTACGCTGCGCTCAAAGGCGAGCGGAGCTTCGTCATCCAGGCGCGCCAACACAGCATTCAGCTGCGCGTCGCCCACCGGCTCCGGGTCAAGCGCTTCAAACAAGCCTGCGCCCAGATCCGCCAATTGCGCGGCCAGGCGATTACAGTGGCCGCACTGGCTGACATGGATGGAAACACAAGCGGACTGCGCCAGCGGCAGAGTGCCCGCGCTGTACTCGGTGAGAAAATCAATTTCGGGGTGAAAGTTTGCCATGGTTCTATGTCATCTATCTATTGATCGAGTTTAATCTGCAGCTTCTGCAGAGCGAGGCGGACACGTGATTTCACGGTGCCCAGTGGGAGATCCAGTTCCCCGGCCACTTCCGAGTGAGACTTTCCTTCCATATAAACTTTGGCAAGAATCTGGGCCTGATCGCCCGGTAACTCGCCCAGCAATTCCCGGATGCGATCGCGGTTGCGGCGCTGGTGTACCAGCATGAACGCATCCTCGCTTTCCAGGTTTTCCGATAAATCCTCGGCCGCCAGCGGCGTGTCGAATTTCTGCAGGCGTCTGAACATGTCGGTCCGGCAGTTGCGTGCGATCGTGTAAATCCAGGTGCTCGCAGCAGCCTTGTTGGGATTGAACCCGCCCGCCTTCTGCCAGACCTTGAGCATAACCTCCTGCACCAGCTCGTCGGCGTGGTTGGCCGACAGCGTGGAACCAGAGAGGGCAAAGGCCTTCATCAGGGGGGCAAAATGCCGGAACAGGCGCGTAAACGCCGCGCGATCCTGGTTGTTAGCGATCAACTGCAGGCATTCGCTCCACTCGTCTGTGCGGGTTTCAGAGGGTTTTGACGGGGTCGTTGTGCCCGGTTTGTCTGCCACTGCCAGCATGCTCGTGTCCGTTAGAGATTCAGGGAGTATACGCCACCCCTAGAGGGTCGGATCACTCATTCGGCGAATAAAAGATGCCGCCCGCGCGTGCCGCCCTCCGCAAATTCTCATTCCGATTGATCCACTGGCGGTGTGGCGGCGTATCTCGGTCAAAGGGTGGGCAAAATGGGCTGAGAAGGCCGGTTTGCTCTGCAGAACAGCCGAGCGTTGCAGTGCCCGGTGCGAGCGCAGGTAAAAACAGGAATAGAGTGTATGAAAATTGCGGTGATTGGCTCAGGAATTTCAGGGTTGGCCTGTGCGCACTATCTCAGCGCCGAACACGAGGTCAGCGTTTTCGAGGCCGGCGCCCGTGTAGGTGGCCACACGGCGACGGTGGATGTGCTGCTGGGCACCCGCCGGTATGCCGTCGACACCGGTTTTATCGTCTTCAACGACTGGACCTACCCCAACTTTATTGCCCTGATGGATGAACTGGGGGTTTCGAGCAAAGCCACGACCATGGGATTCAGCGTCAGCGACCCGGAATCCGGCCTGGAATACGCCGGCGGCAACCTCGATACGCTGTTTGCGCAGCGCCGCAACCTGCTGTCGCCGAGCTTCATCGGTATGGTGCGTGACATCCTGCGCTTCAATCGCGAATCGGTGGCAGACCTGGAAAGCGGGGCCCTCGATGCCGTGGAGACACTGGGCAGCTACCTGGCGCGACACGGGTACGGCCAGCGTTTTCGCGACCAGTACCTGATACCCATGGGCGCGGCCATCTGGTCGGCCGAGTGCCGTACGATTATGGATTTCCCGGTGCAGTTCTTCCTGCGCTTTTTCAAAAACCATGGCCTGTTGTCTGTGACGAATCGGCCTACCTGGCGTGTCATCGAGGGCGGATCGCGCGAGTACCTGCGCCCACTGTGTGCACGCTTCGCTGATCGTATCTACACCTCCAAGCCAGTGGACAGGGTTGTTCGTCCGCCGCGCGGCGGGGTAGAGCTGCACATGGCCGATGGCGATACCCGCCGCTTTGACCAGGTCGTCATCGCCACGCATTCCGACCAGGCGCTGCGCATGCTGGCCCAGCCCACGGCGGCGGAACGCGATGTGCTTGGCGCTATTCCCTATCAGAAAAACGATGTGGTGCTGCACACCGATGTACGGCAGTTGCCGCGTGAGCGGAAAACCTGGTCGAGCTGGAACTATTCACTGTGCGGCGATGATCGCCCCGCCGTGGTGACGTACAACATGAATATCCTGCAGGGCATTGAGGCGCCGGAGACATTCTGTGTGACGCTCAATAACTCTGCGGCGATCAACCCCAATCACATACTGGGTCGCTTCGAGTACGAGCACCCCGTGTTCTCGGTCGAGGGCATGGCCGCACAGCAGCGCTGGGCGGAGATCAACGGCGAGGGTGGTGTCTGGTACTGCGGCGCCTACTGGCACAACGGCTTCCACGAGGATGGTGTGGTCAGCGCTCTGCGCGTGGTGGAAGCGATGGCAGCAGGCAACCGGGCAGCGGCGTGACTTCCTGTATTTACGAAGGCACGGTTCGCCATCGCCGCTTCGCGCCGCGCTGGCACGCGTTTTCCTATCGCGTGGCCATGCTCTATCTGCGCCTCGACGAAATCCCCGCGCTGTTCGCCGGCAACCGCCTGTGGTCCTGTGACGGGCGAGCACCGGCGGAGTTCCGCCGCAGCGACTATCTGGGTGACCCCTCCCTGCCGCTGATACAGGAAGTTCGGCGCCGTATTCGCGAGGAAACGGGCACCGCCCACCGCGGCCCCATCTATCTTCTGGCCAACGTACGCCTGTTCGGGTTCGTGATGAATCCGATCGCCTGCTATTACTGCTACAGCGAAGACGGAGACACGCTGCAATACATCGTGGCCGAGGTTACCAACACGCCCTGGGATGAGCGCCACAGCTATGTACTGCCCGTGGAGAACGGTGAGCCGATACTGCGGACTGAGTTTGACAAGGCGATGCATGTCTCACCGTTCAATCCGATGGATATGCGTTACCACTGGCGCAGCAATCAGCCTGGCCAGCGCCTGGTTGTGCACCTGGAAAATCACCGGGAGGGCGACAAGGTAATGGACGCCACCCTCGCGCTGCGTGCCAGGCCGCTGACGCGCGCAAGCCTCAACCGAATGCTCTGGACCTATCCACTGGCGACGCTGAAGACCGCCGCCGCCATTTATTACCAGGCATTGAAACTGTATATCAAGCGGATGCCCATTTACGCGCATCCTGCAACCTCTGCTAACGGACAGCTGACATCAGGAGCAAGCAATGAGTGAAGTAAGTGTAGGAGCCGTACGACTACCCCGTCTACGCCAGGGCCGACTGGGCGAGTCCATGGCTCGCAGCGCGGTATTCAGGCTGATGGAACAACTGGCCGTGGGGTCGCTGGTGCTGCACGAAGGCACCGCGCGACATCATTTTGGCAGCGAATCGACGGCAGGTCCGAACGCCGAAGTGCATGTGCATGACCCGCGCGCCTACGCGCAAATGCTGACCGGCGGCTCTATCGCCGCGGGCGAGACCTATATGCGCGGCGACTGGTCTTCCCCCTCGCTGATCGAAGTGACGCGGCTGTTCTGCGCCAATATGGCGGTATTGCAACGCTTCGACGCCAGCCAGTCATGGTTTGGCAGGCTGGCGCTGCGCGCAGCGCACTATTTCAATCGCAACACCCTGAACGGTTCGCGGGAAAACATTTCTGCGCATTACGATCTGGGCAACGATTTCTTTGCGCTGTTTCTCGACCCCACCATGATGTATTCATCCGCGGTGTACGAGCGCGCCGATGTCGATCTCGACACCGCAGCCGTTGCCAAGCTGGAGGAGCTGTGCCGTCAACTTGAACTGAGCGCCGATGATCACCTGCTGGAAATCGGCACGGGTTGGGGCGGCATGGCGGTCTATGCCGCACAACACTATGGCTGCCGTGTTACCACTACGACGATTTCGCGTGAGCAGTACGAGTATGCCCGTGCCCGGGTAGCAGAAGAAGGCCTGGAAGACAGGGTGACCGTCCTCTGTGAGGACTACCGTGATCTGGAGGGGCAATACGACAAGCTGGTCTCCGTGGAGATGATCGAAGCCGTCGGGCACGAATTCTACCGGGACTATTTCAACACCTGTTCCAGCTTGCTGCGGGACGACGGCAAGATGGTTATTCAGGCCATTACCATGGCGGACCAACGCTATGAGCAGGCGCGCGATGCGGTCGACTTCATCAAGCGCTACATTTTCCCCGGCGGTTGCCTGCCCTCGATCGCCGTGATCGCCGACCACGTGGCACGCGATACCGATATGCAGATCGTGCACCTGCGCGACATCACCGAGGACTACGCGCTGACGCTGCAGCACTGGTGCGAGCGCTTCCAGGGGCGGTTGGAAGAAGTGCGTGGCATGGGCTTCGGGGAAGAATTCGTTCGCATGTGGGAGTACTACCTGCGCTACTGCGAGGGTGGCTTTCGCGAGCGGGTCATAGGCACCGTGCAGCTGGCGTTTGCGAAGCCGGGATACCGCTTTGCGAAGCCGGGAAGCAAGGTCGTTTGATCAATAGCGTTCTGTGAAGATCTGATCGCGCAGTCAATGCGTACGTATTGTCAGGAACCACATCAAGAGACGCGCTATGGAAACTGCCCTGATTGAAAAGATAAAGACTGCTCCCGTGGAAATCTCTGAAGACGCCCGTAAGGTGCGCGACGCGCTGGTGGCGCGCGGCCTTGAGACGCCGTTGATCGAAAACGGCTTAAGCCGTGATCAAAAGCGCGCCCGCATCGGTGAGTCTTTTGCGGACATCGCCTATACCCTGGGCCTGGACCTGTCGGATGACAGCCTGTGCGAAACCCCGCAGCGCATCGCCAAGATGTACGTGGACGAAATATTTTCGGGCCTGGATTACACCGAATTCCCCAAGGCTACCGCCATTGACAACAAGATGGGCGTGGAAGAGATGGTACAGATCGACGATATCTCCGTGGTCAGTACCTGTGAGCATCACTTCATCACCATCGATGGCGTTGCTCGCGTCGCCTATATTCCGGCGACGCGGATTATCGGCCTGTCCAAGGTAAATCGCATCGTGAGGTTCTTCGCGCAGCGCCCGCAGGTTCAGGAGCGGTTGACCCAGCAGATACTGGTGGCGCTGCAAACGCTGCTGGAGACCGACGACGTGGCGATCACCATGGACGCCGTGCATTACTGCGTGAAAGCGCGGGGTGTGATGGACGCGAATTCGCACACGCGAACCACGGCACTGGGCGGGCAGTTTCGCGAAGACCCGCGTACCCGCAGCGAGTTCCTGGCGGCCTAGCCGATGGACACGCACCTGGCAGCGCGCCGCCTGTCCGTTGCCGTGAACAGCCCACTGGCGAAAATGTTTGCCAACGGTCTGCTGTTCAATATCAGCTGGCTGGTGATCGTGGTCAGCGAGTCGGCGGCGGTAGCGGTGGCGCAAGTGCTGCTGCACCTGACGCTGCATTTTTACTTCCTCGGACGTGGCTTCCCCGAATTGCGCCTGGTAGCAGTGATAGCTCTCGGTGGGTATGTCCTTGACCAGATTCTTTTCTACACCGGTGTTTTCACCTCGGCCGGGCAGGCCTCTGCCGTGCCGCTCTGGATGCACTGCCTCTGGCCAGTGTTCGCGACGACCTTGTGTCACGCCTTCGCGGGCTTTGCCGCCAGGCCGCTGATCGCGGCGGTGGTCGGAGGCGTAAGCGCCGCGTTGTCGTACATCGCCGGGGTGAGGCTGACCGCGGTAGCGTTTGGCGATCCCCTGTTGAGCCCGCTGTTGATAGGGCTGCTGTGGGCGGTGATGTTCCCGGCTTTACTTCGCCTTGGCCGCGCCTGGGTGCCCGATGACTAGCGTCCTCAGGTTGATAGCTGTTGTGCTCGCGGCAGGCCTCCCAGCCATTGCATCAGCGTCCACGCTTCCGCTTTTTGCCACCGGCGAGGCCTATGCGTCGCAAAGCGGAGAATTCCTGTACCGCGAAGTGCATTTCTGTCGTGAAGACGGGTTGCTCTGTGAAGTGCAGTATCGCGATGGCGACGGCGGTGTGCTGGCCACCAAGTTCCTCGACTATCAACGCAGTGCCGTCGCGCCCCAGGTGGTGCTACAGGTTGAACGGCTGCAGGAAAAGCGCGAATTGCTCCCGCCCGACGGGGCAGGGCATGTTGTCGATGCCGGCTTCGACAATTACGTGCGTAGCCAGTGGGATGCGCTCCTCGCCGATGAACGGGTAACGTTCAGTTTTCAGCCCATGGGATTCGACAGGCCGTTCGCGATGCGTGCCGAGGCAGAAACCGAGGGCTGTGATGCAAAACACCTGTGTCTGCTGGTGCGCGTGGATTCCTGGCTGCTGGGCCTCGTGGCGAAACCGCTGCAGCTTGTCTACAGCCGGGAATCGCGGCGCCTGCTGCAGTACTCCGGCGTGAGCAATCTGCGCAACGCAGAGGGTGAGACGCCGGTGGTAGACATCCGCTACAGCTACCCGGCAATGGCTGCAGAGATGCCATAGGAAAGTTGCCGCTGCGGACATGGTCGCGGTTGGTGCGTTGGTCTAATCTGCGCGGATCATTTGCAACCAGGTGGCTCTGCCATGCGGGATAGCGTTTCGATCATCCGTCTCTTCGCTCCATTACTCTGTGCGGGCGTTCTGTCCCTGAGCGTGACCGCGCAGGCGGGAGAACTCCCCGCAGCGAACCCGTTTGTTGCCGGGTCTCCGTATGCCATCTCCCATCACGATCCCGCGCAAACCGATGTCACCCGTGTCGACGGGCCCACGGTAGGCGGCAAGTTGACGCATGCGCAGGCTCAGACCGTACCGCTGTTATGGTGTTCGGCACCACTGTACAAGACGCTGGGCAAAGAGACGGTGGTCATCGCGTCCAACCCGCTGGGCCTGGTGAAAGTTCGTGCCACCGGTGAAGACTTCACGCTGGTGTCCAACGTGCCCTATCCTGGCAGGGAGAAAGTGCATGCCGACGGCAGCGACGAAGCGATAGCGGCCGTCATGCAGAAGATCGACCATCGCCGACGCAACAAGCAGGACTGGCGCCTGCTGATCGATTCGTGGCTGATGTACTGGAAGCTGAACATCAGCCTGCGCACCATGCCCAACGGCGCCTACGCTGTGATCGACAGCGACGGCTATCACTACACCTTCTATGACCTGCATCACCTGGTAAAGTCGTTTGACGACAACCGGGTGAACCAGCCGCTGTTGCCCGTAAAGCACGCCAATATTGTCGCGCAGTTACCACCGGCCGATGCCGAGGGTATCGACAAGATTCTGGGTATTAACCTGACCTATGACGGACACATTGTGGCAGCGGCTACAGGCGCGGTTATCGTCACAGACCGGGATCTGAACGTCGTCGATTACCGCCTGTTTCCCGGTGAGCACGTGGAAAATTCGGTAGCGGTTGATCAAAGTGGCATCTACGTGGTGACCTCCCGGCGCATGCACAAGCTGGTGTGGACGGGGAAAGCGCTCTCTACCGAGGAAAAGGATGGCGCGTGGTCCAGCCCCTACGACGTAATGCCGGAAGGAGAGGCGCTTAAGATGGGTGCGGCTTCCCACGGCTCCGGGACTACACCTTCCCTGTTGGGTTTCGGAGACGACGAAGATCAGCTGGTCATTATCTCCGACGGCAATCCGGACAACGCCCAGATCGTTGCTTTCTGGCGCAATGACATTCCCGAAGACTTTATCCAGAAACCCGGCACACAAAGCCGTCGTATCGCCGACCAGATACCGTTCCGTCTGAGTAAAACCACGGTGGAGGCATCGCCGGTGGTTTATGACAACGGTGTGCTGGTGGTTAACAGTACGTATCCTGAACCCGGCCCCATCGCCATGGACCTGATCAGCAACGCCTTCCTGGCGGGAACCACCAGGGAGCCTCCCCGCGGTATTCAGAAGTACAACTGGCTACCGGATGAAAACCGTTTCGTCGAAGCCTGGCGCATCGACGACGTGGACAATACAGACTGGATGCCACCGGCAGTTTCCACGGCCAACGGCCTGGTCTACATCGCCAACAAGCGCAATGACACCTACGAGTATTTTGCTGCGGATTGGCAGACCGGCGAGAAGAAAGCCACGTGGGAATTCCCCGATGACAGCGTGCTGTGGAATACCTGGGGCGGTATCACGGTTTTTCTGGAAGACGGCGATTTCCTGCTCGGCGGCTTTTTCGCGATCAAGCGGTTCGATACGGGCGCGATGCGCTAGCGCGCCGCCAGCCAGCGCCTCTGCTGCGCCATAACCTGCCGGGTGGCGGCGAACACACCTAACTTCGGGTCGGCTTTACCGTCGTGTCCTATCTTGTCCAACTGCGCGTAGTACCAGTACTGCACGCCGAAGGTGCCAAGGGTGCGCAGGGCCTGCGAGCGATCGAGGAAGGACAGCCAGCGCGGCCACATGCGCAACGCATTTTCGAAGCGGGGCAACTCCGCCTCGCCTTCAAGCAAGCGCCGTGGCGCGTCCGTCATGACACACATCGGGCGGCCGATACCGATAAGGTCCGCGCCGCCACAGTCCAGCGCCTGCTGCATACTGTCGCGCCGGCGGAAACCCCCGGTTACCATTAACGGTACGGACACTTTCTCTTTCATGGCCAGCGCAAAGTCAACGAAGTAGGCCTCGCGAATCTGCGTGGATTGTTTAACTGGCTGCGGTTCCTCATCCTCCATGCCGGCCACGCCCAGCAGTTTCGGCTGCTCGTAGGTACCGCCGGAAATCTCGATCAGGTCGACGCCGGCCTGCTCCAGCCACTGCACGACCTGCAGACTGTCTTCGAAGGCGAAACCGCCTTTCTGGAAGTCCGCACTGTTGAGCTTTACGGCGACGGGAAACGCGTTGCCCACGGCAGTGCGCACGGTGTCCACAATGCGTAACAACAGCCGTGCACGGTTTTCCAGCGAGCCTCCGTACAGGTCGTTGCGGTGGTTGGTTTTCGGGCTGAGGAACTGTGACAGCAGGTAACCGTGCGCCGCGTGAATCTGCACCCCGGTAAAGCCGGCCTGCTGCACCGCCGCCGCGCACAATTTGAAGCGTTGCACGATCTCCTCAATTTCGGCTTCGGTGAGCGCAATCGGCTCGCCAAACTGGCCGCCGGGCAGTTCCATGGGCACTTCCGATGGCGCTTTTGGCCGCGGGTTAACGTTCTTCTGGGTCTGCCTGCCGGCGTGGCTGATCTGTGCCCACAGGTGATTGCCGCCGCGCGTCGCGGCGCGGGCCCAGCTGGCCAGCGCGTTGCGCATTTCCTCGTCGGGTTCGCGGTCGATCACCACGTTGCCCGGCCGTTCCAGGTGATCTGCGTCGACGATGATATTGCCGCTCAGCAGCAAGCCGGCGCCGCCGTCACTCCACAGGCCGTATAGATGCTCCAGCTCGGGCGTTGGCACACCCCGGGGCGAGGCCAGGCCCTCGGTCATGGCGGCCTTGGCAATGCGATTGTTCAGCGTGGCGCCGCAGGGCAGTGTGAGCGTCTGCGCGAGACTGTCATTGGCCATCGATCTTCCCCTTGTCTGGCGGTGTGCGGAGTATGGCACCCGTGGGCGGGGGCCTCAAACGGCTGTGTGGTAGCGCAATCAACGCGCAAAGTGTGTCGAAACACTTGACCTTCCCGTGGCTGGAAGCCCCACGATTGTTGCACATTGTCAGAGGAGGCAAGACATGCACGAGCTACTTTCTATTTACCTGCCGGTCTATTTTCTGCTGTTCTTCGGCCTGGCGTTCCTGTGGCGCAGCTGGCGCACGTATCGCATCACCGGCATCAATCCCTATCGCCTGCCGGATAACCCGGGCGCGGAGCAGGTGACCAGTCGCTACTTCCGACTGCTGCCCTTCATGTCACTGACGGTGATGGTGATGTACCTGCTGCCGGGCACCTACCACTACCTGGCGCCGATTGTCTGGCTGGAGCAGCCTTTTCTGCAGTGGCTGGGCCTGGCGATGATGACGGTGTCGCTGGTGATCATTGTTATTGCACAGGGCCAGATGGGGAAATCCTGGCGTATCGGGGTGGACTATGAAAACCCTACTGAGTTTGTGGAGCGTGGGTTGTTCAGGTATTCCCGCAACCCGATTTTCGCCGGGATTATGCTCAGTGTGATCGGCTTCTTTTTGTTATTGCCGAATGCGTTGACGCTGCTGATTGTGATGTTGGATCTGGCGTTGATTCAGGTGCAGATACGGTTGGAGGAGGATCACCTGGGGAGTGCGCATGGTGAGGTTTATCTGCGTTATTGTGAGCGTGTGCGGCGTTGGGTTTAGTGGGTCTTTTTTAGTAGGGAGCTTGGCCTGACGGTGTTAGAGAGTGGGGAGCTCGGCCTGACGGTGTTAGAGAGTGGGGAGCTTGGCCTGACGGTGTTAGAGAGTGGGGAGCTTGGCCTGACGGTGCCAGGGTTGCGGAGCTCAGACGGCTAAGATATTCGCCCCGCAACCCTGGCACCGTCAGGCCATTTGCTGTCCTGGCTTGTTGGAGGTTTTTGGCAGCGATTGAGTGGGTGAATCTACTTCCGGTTTTGTGAATACCTTGTGGGGAAATGGGTTGGCAGTTGATTTGGCGGTTTCTGTAAATCGCAGAGCTCAAGGTGGGAGAAGGGCTGCAGGCCCCGTTGCAAATCTCAAGCTGAAGGAGTGGCGCGAGACGGTGCTTTTCCGGCTCGCAACCGACTGAAGGCACCCCGGAGGGGCGCCGAGATAAAACGGGGCCTGCAGCCCTTCTCCCGCCGACAGTGGCAACGAAACACACTCAGCTCCACTTCAATGTCCGCGTCAAAACGAAACGAGCCCTGGCCGAGTGGGTGTTGTCGCCGGAGAGAGTGTGCTGTTCGAACGCAGGCGACAACGCCCACTTGGACAGGGCGTTTACCGGGAAAAAAACCAAACGAAAACGAATAAAAATTCAAGCAGCGAAAAATCAACTGGCGATCACAGGTCCAGCAAGCTACAGCTCAATCCCGATAGCTATCGATCTCAGGGCAAGCGCAAAACAAATTCCTGTCGCCGTATACGTTGTCGACGCGATTCACTGGCGCCCAGTATTTGGCGCGGCGCAGTGAGGCGACAGGGTAGGCTGCCTGCTCGCGGGGGTAGGGGTGATCCCACTCGTTGGCAGCGACATCGGCCAGTGTGTGCGGTGCGTTGCGCAGGGGGTTGTCATCGGCTGGAAGCGCGCCGCTCTGTACGGCGCGAATTTCTTCGCGGATGGCGATTAGTGCATCGCAGAAGCGGTCGAGCTCTGCCAGCGATTCTGATTCGGTTGGCTCTACCATCAGGGTGCCTGCCACCGGGAACGACATGGTCGGTGCGTGAAAGCCGTAGTCGATGAGACGTTTGGCGATGTCTTCTTCGGTGACCCCGCTGGCCTCGGCGATGGGGCGAATATCAAGAATGCACTCGTGGGCAACGTTGCCGTTGCTGCCGGCGTACAGCACCGGGTAGTGATCTTTCAGTCGGTGGGCGATGTAGTTTGCGCTGAGGATGGCCACGCGGCTTGCCTGCGTTAGACCCTCGCCGCCCATCAGCGCGATGTACGCCCAGGAAATCGGCAGGATAGAGGCGCTGCCCCACGTTGCCGCTGACACGACATCGTTGTTCGGATCGACGCCCGGAACCGGGGTCACCGGGTGCGAGGGCAAGAAGGGTTGCAGGTGCGCGCCCACGCCGATGGGGCCCATGCCCGGACCGCCACCACCGTGGGGAATGCAGAAGGTTTTATGCAGGTTCAGGTGCGAGACGTCGGCGCCGAACTTGCCGGGTGCGGCGATACCTACCAGTGCGTTTAGATTGGCGCCATCTACGTAGACCTGGCCGCCGTACTGGTGCACCACATCGCATAACTCGACAATGGATTCTTCGAATACACCGTGTGTGGAGGGGTAGGTGACCATGATGCAGGACAGGTCATCGGCGTGGCGTTGTGCCTTGTCGCGCAAATCGTCCATGTCCACGTTGCCTTTTGCATCACACTCCACGATGACCACTTTCATACCGGCCAGCGCGGCGCTGGCGGGGTTGGTGCCGTGGGCTGATGCGGGGATCAGGCACACGTTGCGTTGTTCGTCGCCGCGACTTTCGTGATAGCGGCGAATGGCGAGCAGTCCGGCGTATTCACCCTGAGAGCCTGCGTTGGGTTGCAGGGAGAGCGCATCGTAACCGGTGCACTCCAGCAACATGTCGGTCAGCTCTTCCAGCAGCACCCGGTACCCTTGTGTCTGTTCTGCCGGCGCGAAGGGGTGCATGCCGGCGAACTCGGGCCAGGTCACTGCCAGCATCTCTGTGGTGGCGTTGAGCTTCATGGTGCAGCTGCCCAGCGGGATCATGGCGCGGTTGAGTGCGATGTCCTTGTCTTCCAGGTAGCGCATGTAGCGCAGCATCTCGGTTTCTGAGCGGTAGTCGTGAAACAGGGGGTGTGAAAGGTAATCGATGGGTCGTAGGAGTGCGTCGGGGATGCCGGCGTTTTCGCCGACTGTATTGTCAAGGCTGGCGGCGCTGGGACCCGTGGCGGAATCGGAAAAGGCTTCCAGCAGCGCATCGATGTCCGCCGCGGTCGTGGTCTCGTCCAGGGAGATGCCCACCCTGTCTGAACTGATAACGCGCAGATTCATCCCGTTGCCGAGGGCGCGCTTGACGATCTCGGCCTGTCGCTCGCCCACGTGGTAGGTCAGTGTGTCGAAGTAGGTGCTGTTGTCTGCCTCGAAACCTGCATCCGCCAGGCCGCGGTGCAGGATGCAGGTGAGGCGCTGAATGCGTGTCGCAATCAGGCGCAGGCCGTCCGGGCCGTGATACATGGCGTAGAAAGCGGCCATGATGGCGAGCAGCGCCTGTGCCGTGCAGATATTGCTGGTCGCTTTCTCGCGCCGGATATGTTGCTCGCGGGTTTGCATCGCCATGCGCAGTGCCTGGTTGCCGCGACGATCGACAGAGACACCGATGATGCGGCCGGGCGTGGAGCGCTTGTAGGCATCGCGGGTCGCGAAGAAGGCGGCGTGCGGCCCACCAAAGCCCATCGGCACACCGAAGCGTTGCGTGTTGCCCACCACAACATCGGCGCCCATGGAGCCGGGCGCGCGCACCATCAGCAGTGCCATGATATCGGCGGCAACGGTCACCAGTGTTTGCGCGGCGTGTGCCTTCTCGATCAGTGGCTCCAGGTCGTGCAGGTGGCCGTAGGTGCCGGGGTACTGCAGCAACAGGCCGAATGCCTGCGTGCTGCCAACAAGCTCGTTCGGGTCACCGACAATGACCTCGATATCCAGCGCGGCGGCGCGCGTCTTTACCACGGCGATGGTCTGGGGGTGACAGTCTTCCGCGACGATGAACGTGGTGGCGCGGTTCTTCTTGTTGACGCGTTGCAGCAGGGTCATGGCCTCGGCCGCGGCAGTGGCCTCGTCCAGCATCGAGGCGTTGGCCAGGTCCATACCGGTGAGATCCAGCACCATCTGCTGGAACGTGAGCAATGCCTCCAGCCGACCCTGCGAGATCTCCGGCTGGTAGGGTGTGTAAGCGGTATACCAGCCCGGGTTTTCCAGCACGTTGCGTTGTATAACAGGCGGAGTGATGGTGTCGTGATAGCCAGTGCCGATAAACGATTTGTTGACCACGTTGCGCGCGGCAATGTTGCGCAGCTTTGCAATCACGTCGCGTTCCGAGGCGGCGCCGGGCAGTTGCATGGCGTGTTCCCGGCGGATGGCACCGGGTACCGTGTCATCGATCAGCGCGTCCAGCGAGTCATAGCCAAGTGCCCTGGCCATTGCCTTCTGTTGCTTCGGCGTCGGGCCGATATGGCGCTGGACGAAGTCGGTGTGATTCTCCAGCTCAGACAGTGAAGGGCGGCTCATGGCGGCTCCAGGGTAAGGTCGGTCGTGGCAGGGTCTGTGTGGTTAAACCCGTTTTAGAACCTGCCGGGGAAAGGGCGCGATGGTAGCAAGAAGGCCCCGAGACGGGCAATAATGCGGCTATATACTCGCTATTCAGTTCACACTCTGTCCAGGTCACATGGCGTGCCGGGCAGGCCGCACCCGCTGTTCGAGGCCACCGTCCACAGCATGTCCGCCACCGACATCCCATTGCACGATCTGCTCACCGAGGTGCGCGCCTGTCGGCACTGCGAGGCGGAACTTCCGCTGGGTCCGAACCCGGTGCTGCGAGCCGGTGCAGGTGCACGTGTTTTGATCGTGGGCCAGGCGCCGGGCACCCGGGTGCATGCGTCGGGCATACCCTGGGACGATCCCTCCGGTGACCGTCTGCGCGACTGGCTGCAAATTGATCGCGATACGTTTTACGACGAATCCCTCATTGCCATTGTGCCCATGGGATTTTGTTATCCCGGCCGGGGGAAGTCCGGTGACCTGCCACCCTTGCCGGCCTGCGCGCTGTTGTGGCACGAGCGCCTGCTGGCGCACCTGCCAAAGATTGAACTGGTGTTGCTGGTCGGCAGTTACGCACAGAACCACTACCTCGGACGCAGCCGGGAAACACTCACCCAGCGCGTGCAGCGCTTTCGGGACTTTGCACCGCGCTACCTGCCCTTGCCCCATCCCTCGCCGCGCAACAATCTGTGGCTGAGACGTAACCCCTGGTTTGAGCAGGAAGTCTTGCCGGTGTTGCGCACAAGGGTTGACGCACTACTGCCGGAGCGGGCGGGCGGAGGATAGGCGCAGACGGGGCTGGCAGCCGGTCTTTCTGTGTTACCGTTTGCTTTTTTCGCCAAGGAATCACTATGGATCTGGTAAGTCCCGAGTCGGTTGACATGGATAGCGCGCAACTCGCGCGCATCGGTGAGCACCTCGGTACCCGCTACGTGGATGCGGGGAAAATCCCCGGCAGCCTGACACTGGTGGCACGCGGTGGCCAGCCCTGCTATCTGGATGTGCGCGGAATGCGGGATGTCGAACGTGCCACCCCCATGAGCGCTGACAGCATCCTGCGCATCTATTCCATGACCAAACCCATCACCTCGGTGGCGCTGATGACGCTGCATGAGCGTGGCCTGTTTTCGCTGGACGATCCCGTGCACCGCTTTATTCCCGAGTGGCGCGACCTGGCGGTGTGGAAGGCGGGCTCTTACCCGCTGTTTGCGACTGAGCCGGTCAAGCGGCCGATGACCATCCGCGATCTGCTTATGCACACCTCGGGCCTGACCTACGATTTCATGCGCGCCAGCAATATCGATTACGCCTACCGCAAAGAGCAGGTTGGCGCTCCGCGTGCCGGTTACACCCTGCGCGACATGATCGATCAGCTGGCGCGTCTACCACTGGAGTTCTCTCCCGGTGAACGCTGGAACTATTCGCTGGCCACCGATGTGCTGGGTTACCTGATTGAAGTGATGAGCGGGCAGTCCCTGCCGGACTTTTTGCAGCAAACGGTGTTTGATCCGCTGGGTATGTGCGACACCGGTTTCGAGATTGGCAGCGACAAGGTGGCGCGCTTCGCCTCCTGCTACGAGCGCAACCTGAAAAAGGAAATGGTGCTGCAGGACGACGGCCAGAGCAGCCGCTACCGCCAGTGCAGCTTTTATTCCGGCGGCGGCGGGCTGATTTCCACCATCGGTGACTATCACCGGTTCTGCCAGATGCTGCTGCAGGGCGGCACGCTGGACGGGCAGCGCGTGATCGGGCCGCGCACGCTGGCCTTCATGCGGCAGAACCATATTCCCGGCGGTGCGGACATGTCGGCCTTCGCCACCGGGGGCTTCAGCGAATCCGCCTACGAAGGTGTTGGCTTCGGGCTGGGTTTTGCCACACTCATTGACCCGGTACGCAATGGCCACCCGGCCAGTGCAGGCACCTACTACTGGGGCGGACTGGCCAGTACGATTTTCTGGGTGGACCCGGTGGAAGAACTCACTGTGGTGTTCATGACGCAGTTAATGCCCTCCAGTACCTTCGATTTTCGCGGGCAGCTGGAGAATATTGTCTACGGCGCACTGCGCTAAGCCTGACATTGGCGGTGTTGTCCAACGCGTGTCTATAATCAATCCAATACCGATAGTGATACAACGAGAGTCATCCTGAGGAGACCCGCCTTGAAACAACGCTCATTGATCGCGCTTCCCGCACTCGCCGTGATACTGGCTGCCTGTTCCGACGGCAGCGATAATCGCGGCCCCGACCCCATCGACCTTGCGACGCCCAATGCTGATCGCTGTGAAATACTGGACGCCGTGAACTGTATGTTCCCCTGGCCCAGCGCTGCCTTTACCGTGGCGGATGACGGCATGCCGACTGGACTGCGCGTCAACATGCACGTCGATTCCATGCCGGTGAACAAGGCGGGCGTGGCCATCGACCCGGCGGAGTGGAACCGTAACGACGGATTTTCTCCGTCGCAAATGATCGTCACCCAGGTGCCCGGCCTTGATCTTGAGCAAACCGGGGTGCCGCCCATTACCGATCTGAGTGCGTCGCAAAACCTGGATTCTCCCGTGCTCGTCATTCGCGCCAGTACGGGCGAGCCGCACCTGATTTTTGCCGAACTGGACGTCAACACAAGCGATCCGGCCGAGCAGACTTTTCTCATCCGCCCCATGGCGCAGTTCGAGCGCGGTGAGCGCTACATTGTCGCCCTGCGCAACCTGAAGGATGCCAGTGGCGCGACCCTTGAAGCACCGGAGGTATTCCGTGCCTTCCGTGACGCGCAGCCCACCACCAATGCCGATATCGAGGCACGCCGCCCGGCGATGGAGACCCTGTTTACCGAATTGCAGGCCGCCGGCATCGAGCGCGATAGCCTGTACCTTGCCTGGGATTTCAACATCGCCAGCGTGGAGAACATTACCGGCCGTATGCTGCATATTCGCGACGAGGCGTTTGCGTCGCTGGGCGCGGCAGCGCCTGCGTTCACGGTGGATGAAGTGATAGATTTCGCGCCCTGCGGCGACACCTGTGGTGACGGCGAAAACGAACATATTGCGCGCCGCATTCACGGCAGTTTTGATGTACCCAATTTCCTCAACATAGAAGGCGGCCCTGCAGGCGCTGTCTTTAACTACGAATCGCCCGATGACGGTTTGCCGGACCGGCTCAACGGCGATGATGTGTTTGTCGCCGAGTATGTGTGTTCAGTACCGCGCTCAGTGGCGGAGGATTTTGACCTTGCACCGAAGGTGCAGGCGCGGCCTTCGCTTTACGGTCACGGTCTGCTGGGTAGTCGCGGTGAAGCCGAACGCGGTACCGGCGCCAACGTGGCCATCATGTCCAATGATCACCAGATGATGTTCTGCGCCACCGACTGGTACGGCTTTGCCGGCGGCGACATCGGCTCGGCCATTGAGGCGCTGCAGGATGTCACGCAGGTGCCCAAGCTCTACGACCGCACGCAACAGGGCTTCCTGGCGATGATGTACCTCGCCAGGCTGCTAAAACACGACGATGGCCTGCGCAGCAACGCCGCGTTTCGCGCCGGTGACGTGCCGGTGTTTGACAATAGCAACGTCTATTACGACGGCAACAGCCAGGGCGGTATCCTGGGCGGCGCCCTGATGGGCGTAATACAGGACGTTACGCGCGGGGTATTAGGTGTGCCGGGCATGAATTACAGCCTGCTGCTGCGGCGCAGTATTGATTTTGATACCTACGCGCTCATCCTGTCCGGCGAAGTGACCGGTGAGGACGGTGGTGGTTATCCCAGCATCAAGGATCAGACGTTTATCCTGTCGATGATGCAAATGTTGTGGGACCGGGCAGAGGCCAGCGGCTACGCGTACCACATCCAGGACAACCCGCTGCCGAATACGCCGGCGCATGCCGTGATGCTGCACGTGGCCTACGGCGACCACCAGGTGAGCATGTGGGCGGCGGAAATGATGGCGCGCGCCATCGGTGCCAACCTGCGCGTACCCGCGCTGGAACCGGGTCGTCACCCGGACAGCAATCCCTTTGTCGATCTTGAGCCCCTGCCCGCAGGCGATGCGCCAGGCTCGGTGCTGGTTTACTGGGACGATGGCCCCCTCGGTGGCGGCGCTGGAGACGGTGGTACGGCACCGCCGCCGATCACCAACCTGCCGCCTTTCGAGCCGGATTTCGGCGAGGATCCGCACAGCCTGCCGCGCAAAGACAGCAACGCGCAGCAGCAGAAGTCGTTCTTCTTGCTGCCGGAAGGGGAGGGCAAGTTCGTCGATGTGTGTGACGCCAGCCTGCCCTGCGCCACCGACGGTTACATGCCGGGCGCTGCGCCCTGAAGCCTTTACCTGACTGACCCTGCCGCGGCCTCCCTCGGGGGCCGCAGCTTTCCCCGGTTGTTCCCCGTTTGTGGTCACGCTCGCTGACCCGTCTGTTGCGCGCCGCGTTCTGTAAATAAGAAAACTTCTCAACAACCATTGCAAATGAGAATGGTTCGCAATAATATGCGGGCCTCTTCGGAAATATAGTGCAAAGACAGGGGAACATCGCATGAAAAAGATCACCGCAGGCCTCGCGCTGGGCCTGATGGCCTCGGGCGTCGCCGCTGCCACACCCTCGATGGAGGAGATGTGGGCGATTATTCAGCAACAGCAGGCAGAAATTGCCGATCTCAAGCAGCAACTGGCCACCACCGATGAAACGGTGCAGCAAACCAGCGAACAGGTCGAAGCCACGGCCAGCATGGTCGAGGAGACCATCGCCACCGGTGGCGGCACGCTGGCCTCCAGCTGGGCCGAGCGCACCTCGCTGGGCGGCTACGCGGAGATGCACTACAACAATCTGGAAGACCAGAACTCTGACGGCGACAAGGACGAGATCGACTTTCACCGTTTTGTATTGTTCCTCAACCACGAGTTTGACGAGGACACCCGCTTCTTTTCAGAGCTGGAACTGGAGCACTCGTTATCCGGGGACGGCAAGCCGGGCGAGGTGGAGCTGGAGCAGGCCTACATCGAACACGACCTGAGCAACTACCACCGGCTGAAGGCCGGCCTCTTCCTGGTGCCGGTCGGCCTGCTCAACGAAACGCATGAACCGGATACTTTCTACGGCGTTGAGCGGAACAATGTCGAAAAGAACATCATCCCCACTACGTGGTGGGAAGGTGGACTCGGACTGAGCGGCGAGTTGATGGCGGGTCTGAACTACGACGTTGCCTTCACCTCCGGCCTCAAGCTTGATCTGGACGAGTTCAAGATTCGCGACGGTCGGCAGAAAGTCGCCGAAGCCGATGCCTCCAAGGGCGCTTACACCGGCAGCCTGGCCTACACCGGCATAGCCGGCCTGGAAGTAGGCGCAACACTGCACTACCAGCAGGATATCTACCAGGGTGGGCTTAACGATGAAGTTGACGCCCTCCTGTATTCGGCGCATGTCGCCTATGCCAATGGTCCCTTCGGCCTGCGTGCGCTCGTGGCGAACTGGGATATCGACGATGCGATAGAAGATGTCAAAGCCGGTGCTGACAATCAGCAGGGCTGGTATATCGAACCGTCGTGGCGCCTGAATCGCGACTTCGGCTTTTTTGCCCGCTACAGTGAATGGGACAACCAGGCCGGTGGTGGTGGCGACACCGAGTACGGGCAGTGGGACCTGGGTATGAACTACTGGCTGCACGAAAACGTGGTGTTCAAGTTTGACTACCAGATCCAGGATGCGCCGGACGATGCCCAGGAACTGGAAGGCTTTAACCTCGGCGTGGGATGGAGCTTCCGTTGATCAGCGCTTGCGGGCGATGGCGGCCTGGCCGCTTCGCATTGGCTGCCCTCTTTTCGATGGCGGCCTTTTTTGCTTATGGTGAGGACTACCTTAACCGCGAGGATTTTCTCGCGCTGGCGTTCAACGATTCGCCCGCAGACGCGCACGCGTCACCACCGTCACAAACCCAGGCACAGATGCAAACGCTGTGGCTCACCCAGGAAATGAAAGACGCCGCGCAGCAACAGGTGGGCTGGGTGCCGCGTGTACTGCGCCTGCGCTACTGGCAGGCAGATACGCGCAGCGCCTGGATTCTTGAGCATATCGGCAAGGAAAAGCCGATCACCTTCGGGGTGGTTGTGCGACAGGGGCGAATTGAACGCGTGGAGGTGCTGGCGTTTCGCGAGAGCCGCGGCTGGGAGATTCGCTATCCCTTTTTCACTGAACAGTTTGGCGGTGTGGGCCTGGCGGAGGACGGTTACCTGACCGGGCACATCGACGGAATCACGGGCGCCACGCTTTCTGTGCGTGCCGCGGAAAAAGTGGCCAGGATGGCGCTTTGGCTGGACGCACAGGTGCGCGAATGAGGCGGGGCCAGCGTTTGGTGGGTTTGCTGTGGCGCTGGCATCGGCGCACCGGCGTGCTGATCTTCCTGTTTCTGTTGTTGCTGGCAACCTCTGGTATTGCCCTGAATCACACCACCGCGATTGGCCTGGACGCTCGCCTGGTCAGCTGGGACTGGTTAATCAGATTCTACGGCGACTCCTCTGCCGAAGTGCGCGCCTTCCCGGTGGGGCAGCAGTGGCTGGCGCGTTCGCCTGCAGGGCGGGTGTATATCGACGGGCGCGATGTGGCGCCCTGCGAGGGAGAACTGATCGGCGCGCAACCGTGGGACGGGATGGTCGTGGCCGCCTGTCGCGGTGAACTGTTGTTGATAGCGCCCGACGGACAACTGGTCGAATCCGTGGCCAGTTCTGCCGGCCTGCCCGGGCCGCTGACCGGCCTGGGCCTGGCCGATGGGGAACTGGTGATAGAACTGCAGGACGGCTGGCGCGTCGCCGATCTCGATGGCCTGGCATTTACCCGCGCGGCTCCCACAGGCGCACTGGTCCAGCAGCAAAGCCCCGGGGTGTTGCCCGCCGAACTGGTCGCCGTGTTGCCTCGCGGCGAGCGGTGGCTGACCTGGGAGCGGGTGTTGCTGGATCTGCACAGTGGCCGTATTGCAGGCAGCGGCGGCGTGTGGCTGATGGATTTGGTGGGCGTGTTGCTGATCTGTATTGCCAGCAGCGGGTTAATCATGTGGTGGCTGCACCGCCGGCCCCGTGGCTAGTTTTATACGTCGTACGTGATGGCAGTGATGTAATACTGCTGCACACCCTCCGGAGTTTTTACCTGCACCTCGTCGTCCAGTGCTTTACCCAGCAGGGCGCGCGCCATCGGAGAATCCATGCTCAGTTTGCCCTGCGCAATGTTGAATTCGTCCGGGCCCACGATACGCCAGCGTTTTTCCTCACCGGCGGCATCCTCCAGCGTGACCCAGGCCCCAAAAAATACCTCGTTGAGATCCGCCGGCGCGCGATCCACCACTTCCAGTTCCTCCAGCCGTTTACCGAGGAAGCGCACGCGCGAGTCAATTTCCCGCAGCCGTTTTTTGCCGTAGATGTAATCACCGTTTTCAGAGCGATCGCCGTTCTTGGCGGCCTCGTGTACTGCCTGCGTCACCTGCGGTCGCTCTTCCTTCCACAGCCTGTGCAGTTCGTCTCGCAGCGCCTGCTCGCCCTGCGGTGTGATGTACTTGGAGCCGCGTTTGCGCGGCGGTCGATAGCGTCCCATCCGGGTATGTTACCTCAATGCCGCGCGTCTTCATGAATGCCACCGCAGCGAACGGCGCACAGGCGTTGCACCGGCACCGCTTTACGGGCCCGTCCCGCACTGCTAGAAAGTAGGGATTGCAACGCAGTGAGGGCAGGCAGTGATTCTCGAGGGACGAACAGCAGTAGTAACGGGTGCGGGCCAGGGCGTGGGTGAGGGCATTGCGCGGCGCCTGCACGACGCCGGCGCCAGCGTGGTCATTGCAGAATACAACGCCGCAACCGGTGCCGCCGTGGCCGATACGTTGGAGCGCGGCCACTTTCGCCAGGTGGATGTGAGTTCGCGCGAGGACGTGACCGGGTTGGTGGAATGGACCCTCGCCGAGTTTGGCCGCCTGGACATCCTGGTCAACAACGCCTATCCCACGGGCGCCTCTCCCAAGCGCCTGGAAAACCGCGACGACCAGGACTTCCGCCGCGCAATAGAGGGCGGCTTCATGGGGCCGTGGTGGTCGATGCAGGCGGCATTCCCCGCCATGCGTGACAATGCGTGGGGCAGGGTGATCAACGTCTGCTCGCTCAATGGCGTCAATGCACACCCGTATACCGCGGAGTACAACAGCGCCAAGGAGGCCCTGCGCGCCCTGTCGCGCACCGCCGCCCGGGAGTGGGCGTGCCACGGTATCTGCGTCAATGTACTGTGCCCGGCGGCGCGCACACCGGCCTTCGACCTGTTCGAGAAATACTCGCCGGACAACGCGGCGCTGATGCTGCAGCAGAATCCCATGGGGCGCATGGGCGACCCGCAGGCGGATATTGGCGGTGTGGCCCTGTTCCTGGCGTCGGATGATGCGCGCTATCTAACCGGTAACACGCTGTTTGCCGATGGCGGCGGTCATATCAATGGCGTGAACTGGTCACCCGAAGTGGATTAGTGCACTGCCGTGGACCAGGCTGGACGAAAGCGCCAGGCGGCACGCATTGCTGCGCGCGACTTGCTACACTCCTGTCCAGCCTTCGCGCCGTTGCTAATGACAAGCGTTAGCGAAATTATTACCCCAATAAAAAAGGAGCCAAGCATGTCCATGTTGCGCAACCTCGCCACCGTGCCGGCAGCACTCGTCATCCTCGCAGCCTGTAGCGATGGATCCAACGACAGCCTGCAACCCTCAGCGAACTATGAATTTACCGCGGTGGATACTGCATTCCAGCGCTTCCTCGATGACAGCGCAGAATTTGATGGCATCTCCTACACGCTGGTGGATGCCGCACAGGGTGCAGTGCACGAGGCGGCCTTCGGTGATCACACGCTGGATACGGTTGTGCAACTGGCCTCTACCAGCAAGATGCCGTCGGTATCTCTGCTGATGGCGCTGCATGAGGACGACAGTCTGGAGTACGACGTGGAGGCGACTATCGATCGCTACCTGCCCTGGGAGGGCGTCTACGGCGATCGCACGACCGTGCATCTTGTCAGCAACACCTCCGGCATTCCCGGCCTTGCCGGCATCGGCGACTACGCCGAGCCGGGCCACCTGTGCCAGTTCACCGGCACCACAACGGTGCAGGAGTGCGGTCAAATACTGTACACCAACGAAGTCGCAGGCAGCGTTGCGCCGGGCACACTGTTTGATTACGGCGGCACGCAGTGGCAGCTCGCCGGCGTGGTCGCGGAGATCGTCAGCAACAGCACCTGGAACCAGGCATTTGATGCGTACATTGCACAGCCCTGCGACCTTGACGTATTCACCTACGGCAACATGTGGTCCAACCTGGATGATTGGACCGGCAGCCCGGATAGCCTGAGTGGACAGCAAAACGCCCACGTCGAGGGCGGCGCCATTACCAGCTTGCAGGATTACGCCAAGATACTGCTGATGCATTTGCGCGGTGGCCGCTGCGGTGACACACAGGTGTTGTCGCAAGACGCGGTAGCGTTCATGCAGGTGGATCGCGGTGTAGCGGTGGGTGGCCCCGGTTACGGTATGGGCTGGTGGATTGTTTATGGCGACGCCGAGAACAATGAAATTGTTTACGACCCGGGTGCCTTTGGCGCGGTGTCGTGGCTCGACATGGCGCGCGGCATCGGTGGGTACGTTGCCATCGACGATTACTCGCGGGCCAATCCCGGCGCTGTTTACGACCTGATACTGGAAACGATTATTCCGCTGCAGCAGGCGGCGGTAGACGAGGCGCGCTCGGCGGCCGGCCTCTGAGAGACTGCAAGGCGCGGTGCTTTAATACCCGCAGTGCTTTAGCACGACACTGCGGCGCATTACTGCCTGGCCCTTGCGGGTCAGCGCTTTACAGTTTTTAACAAAACCAATGCTTGTTCCTGCTACACTGAGTGTCTGTAAGTGGTACTTCAGTGGGGCAATAAAGCATGAGTCTTTTGAGGGGGCTGCTGGCCGCAATAGGTATTAGTTTCTTGCTGGCTGCATGCTCCGGGGGTTCCGGATCTTCCGCCGACACGCCCCTTGATCCCCCGCCAACGCCGCAACCTGAACCGCAACCAGACCCTCAGCCTGATCCGGAGCCAGAGCCAGAGCCGGAGCCAGAGCCAGAGCCAGAGCCGGGTCCAGACCCGGAACCCGAACCAGAGCCCGAACCAGAGCCCGAACCAGAGCCCGAACCAGAGCCCGAACCAGAGCCCGAACCAGAGCCCGAACCAGAGCCCGAACCAGAGCCCGAGCCGGAACCTGAGCCGCAAGCACAATACGATTTCTCCCCACTGGATACCGCTTTTCAGGCTTTTCTCGACGACAACAGCGAGTTTTCCGGCGTTTCCTATACCCTCGTCGATGCCGAGCAAGGCTTTGTGCATGAGGCAGCGTTTGGGGATCAGTCTATCGACACGGTTGTTATGCTGGCTTCGTCAAGCAAAATGCCGTCTGTGCTTTTGTTAATGGCATTGCATGAAGATGAAACGCTGGAGTTTGACATTGAATCCCAGATCTCAAATTATCTTCCCTGGGTGGGGGTATACGGTGATCGCTCTGTCGCACAGTTGGTGAGTAACACATCCGGTATACCCGGCCTGCGCGGGATTCCCGGGTTTGATCCGTTGCCTGCCTACGAGGCGGCTGGCCACGACTGTCAGTTCAGCGGTACGACCACCTTGGCAACTTGCGCTGAGACACTCTACACGGTTGAGCTTCCAGACTCATTGCCCGCAGGCAGTGTGTTTGACTACGGAGGTAGCCAGTGGCAACTGGCGGGCGCGGTGGCGGAAAGCGTAAGCAACAGCACTTGGAACCAGGCGTTTGACCGCTATATTGCCGGACCCTGCGATCTCGAGGTCTTTACGTTCGGCAATATGTGGGATGATCTAACTGATTGGACGGGTGATCCCGACAGTTTGAAGGGGCAGGCCAATCCCAGTATCGAAGGCGGAGCCATCAGCAACTTGCGTGATTACGGAAAGTTGTTATTGATGCAGTTGCGCGATGGCCGTTGTGGAGAAAATCAGGTGCTGTCCACTCAGTCACTGGCAAAGATGCGGTTGGATCTCAGCAGCAGCGTCGGCGGAGATCCCTATGGTATGGGCTGGTGGCTGCTTCAGGCCGGGGCAGAGGACGATATCGTACTGATCAATGCCGGAGCATTCGGCGCGATTGCATGGTTGGATTTGGGTCGGGGTATTGGCGGCTACCTGGCTTTCGAGTCTTACGATGAGCCAGGTAGCGACGTGCTGTTCACGCTGGCTGTTGGGATAGTACTTCCCTTGCATAGAGCACAGGTTGACGAGGCCCGAGCTGCGCTGGATGACTAAACTGCAAGGCGGCTTTCTCCGTAGTCTCTATCGACGCAACGACGTGCCGCCCGAATCGGTCAGGTTGTGTTTTTGCGTGCTGCTGTTCGTGTCATTTCCGCTTGGAGTGAGTGCCTCGTGTGTGGATGTGCAGGGGCAGAAAAGGCAGGGCGGGCTTATCCACGGCAAGGTCGCAGCGGGTAGTTCTGTTACGCTCGACGGATCTGCATTGCAGGTACTGCCCGGTGGCGAATTTGTGGCGGGCTTTGGCCGTGATGCGCCCGCTAACGCCACACTGTCTGTGCACAGCGCTGAAACCCGTTGTACGCAGAAGCTGACGATTGCCAGCCGCGAGTACAACATCCAGCGCGTCGAAGGCGTACCGCAGAAAACCGTTACGCCTTCCAAAGAACACCAGGCGCGCATCGCCCGGGAGCAGGCACTGGTTCGCGCGGCAAAAGGCCAGCGCCTGCAGCGGCCTGACCTGTTGCAGGAAGCGCTGGCTGGATTTTCCTGGCCCGCGGTTGGCCCCATCTCGGGCGTGTACGGCAGCCAGCGTATCTATAACGGCAAACCCGGCAGCCCGCACTACGGGGTTGATGTGGCGCTGCCCACCGGCTCGCCGGTGCTGGCGCCCAGTGCCGGGGTGGTCACTCTCGCCGAGCGCGACCTGTTTTTCTCCGGCGGCACAGTGATCCTGGATCACGGCTACGGCCTGTCTTCCTCGTTCCTGCACATGAGCAAGGTGTCGGTAGCAGTAGGGCAGGAACTGCAACGCGGTGACCTTATCGGCGAAATTGGCGCCACCGGCCGCGCCACCGGCCCGCACCTCGACTGGCGTATGAGCTGGCGCGAGGAGCGCATAGACCCGCAGCTGCTGGTGCCCCCCATGCCCCAGGCCGCCTCGGTGAGTGCCGCCGCAAGTCCTTGAAAGCCATGCCAAAGGCGTAAAAAACGCCGTATAATGTCGATCCTTTCTGACATCGAGAGATGGGCGATGATCGACAAAAAGCTACTGAGCATCCTGGTGTGTCCCGTGACCAAGGCGCCGGTTGAGTACGACGAGGAAAAAAGCGAGCTGGTATGCAAGGCCAGCGGGCTCGCCTACCCGGTGCGCGACGGTATCCCGGTGATGCTGGAGAGCGAGGCGCGCCAGCTCACCGCTGACGAGAAGCTGGGTTAGGGCCATGTCAGATACCATCTTCGGCAAAATCATCAGTGGCGATATTCCCAGTGAGTTCCTCTATGAGGATGAGTACTGCATTGCCATTAACGACATCAATCCGCAGGCGCCCGTGCACGTGCTGGTTATCCCGAAGCAGGGCATTCCCCGCCTGGTGGATGCCGGTGCCGATGATCAGGCACTACTGGGCCACTTGATGCTGGTGGCGGGAAATATCGCCCGTGAGCAGGGCGTCGGTGACGCCTTTCGCCTGGTGGTGAACAACGGCGCTGGCGCCGGCCAGACGGTGTTCCACCTGCACCTGCATGTTATCGGTGGCGCGGAGTTTGCCGAGGGCCGCATGGCCGGCTGAGCCGCGATCAATACCGACACCCAATCCAACACCAGCACCACAGCGCTGTATTGCAACCGAGACAGATTATGAAGACCGGAGAAATCCGCGAGGCCTTCCTCGCCTACTTTGAGCAACAGGGCCACACCCGCGTGGCGAGCAGTTCCCTGGTGCCGGGCAATGACCCGACGCTGCTGTTCACCAATGCCGGTATGAACCAGTTCAAGGATACGTTTCTCGGCAGTGATCCGCGGCCCTACAGCCGTGCCACCAGCAGCCAGCGCTGCGTGCGCGCCGGCGGCAAACACAACGATCTGGAAAACGTTGGCTACACCGCGCGCCACCATACTTTTTTTGAAATGCTGGGTAACTTCAGTTTTGGCGATTACTTCAAGCAGGACGCCATCCGGTTCGCGTGGGAGTTTCTCACCGTCACGCTGGGCCTGCCGCCGGAAAAACTATGGGTCACCTGCCACGTCTCTGACGACGAGGCGGAGGCTATCTGGATCAACGAGATCGGCTTTCCGAAAGATCGCATTTCGCGTCTGGACGAGGACAATTTCTGGCAGATGGGCGACACCGGCCCCTGCGGCCCCTGCAGCGAGATCTTTTACGATCACGGTGCCCACGTGCCGGGTGGGCCGCCCGGCAGCGAAGACGATGATCTGGACCGCTATATCGAGATCTGGAACCTGGTGTTCATGCAGTACAACCGCGACGCGCAGGGCAAGCTGAACCCGCTACCCAAGCCATCGGTCGACACCGGCATGGGCCTGGAACGCATTGCCGCGGTGATGCAGCACGTGCACAGCAACTACGAGATCGACCTGTTTCAGGCATTGATCCAGGAAGCGGCGCGCATTCTGCAGGTGGATGATCAGGCGCATAACTCGCTACGTGTGATCGCCGACCATATACGCTCGTGCGCCTTTCTCGTGGCCGACGGGGTGACACCCGGCAACGAGGGCAGGGCGTATGTGCTGCGCCGAATCATCCGCCGTGCCGTGCGCCACGGCAACAAGCTGGGTGCCAATGGCCCGTTCTTCTACAAGCTGGTGCCAACACTGGTCAGGGAAATGGGCGAAGCCTTCCCCGAGCTGGCAGACGCCCAGCCTGCCGTGGAAAAAGCACTGCTCCGTGAAGAGGAGCAGTTCGCTAAAACGCTGGATAACGGGATGCAGATTCTGGACGAGGCATTGAACGGCCTTGCAGGCAGAGAAATACCGGGCGACGTGGTGTTCAGGCTCTATGACACCTATGGCTTCCCCGTCGACCTGACCAATGACATCGCCCGCGAGCGCGGTCTCAGCCTGGACATTGACGGATACGACGCGGCGATGGCCGAGCAGCGCTCGCGCTCGCAGGAGTCCGGTGCGTTCAAGGTGGATTACAACGACGTGCTGTCGCTCGAAGGCAGTACCGAGTTTACCGGTTACGAAGCCGTTGGCGGGGAGGGCAGCGTTACGGCCATCTTGCGCGACGGCGAGGAAGTGGATGCGCTGGGCGCGGATGAATCCGGTGTGGTGGTGCTGGACCGAACACCCTTTTATGCCGAATCCGGCGGGCAGGTGGGCGATACCGGCTACCTGTCGGCGGACGGCGTGCGCCTGGAAGTGACCGACACCACCAAGGCATCCGATCACCACCTGCACCACGTAAAAGTGCTTGAGGGCAAAGTCAGCAAGGGCGATACCCTGCAGACTGCCGTGGATTCCAGCGTGCGTCAGCGCACGCGGCTCAATCACAGCGCCACGCACCTGTTGCATGCCGCGCTGCGCACCGTATTGGGTGACCACGTGCAGCAGAAGGGCTCGCTGGTGGATTCGCAGCGTCTGCGTTTTGATTTCTCCCACCCGGAAGCCGTGAGCGCCGAGGAACTGAAACGCATCGAACACATGGTCAACGAACAGGTGCGCGCCAACACCGAGGTGCAGACCCGCATCATGTCGATGGATGACGCCGTGGCCGCTGGCGCGATGGCGCTGTTCGGTGAGAAATACGGCGATGAGGTGCGCGTATTGTCCATGGGTGAAGCGGATTTTTCCGTGGAACTGTGCGGTGGTACGCACGTGGCCAGAACCGGTGATATTGGCGTTGTGCGGATTGTTGCGGAATCCGGCGTCGCCGCCGGCGTGCGCCGCATCGAAGGCGTTACCGGCGCCGCCGCGCTCGCGCTGCTGGATGAACACGAGCAGCAGTTGAACGAGGTTTGCGAACTGGTGAAAGGCAATGCCGACAACGTGGCGGCGAAGGTCGCTGCGCTGCGCAGCCAAAACCGCGAACTGGAAAAAGACATTACGCGCCTCAAGCAGAAGCTGGCCAGTTCCGCCGGCGGCGACCTGACGGCCGACGCGGTTGAGGTGCAGGGCATCAAGGTGCTGGCGGCAAATGTGGAAGGCGCCGACGCCAAATCCCTGCGCGACACGGTGGATCAGTGCAAGAACAAGCTCGGCAGCGCGGTGATTCTGCTGTCGGCCGTCAACGACGACAAGATTGCACTCACCGCCGGTGTTACCAAGGATCTTGTCGACCGCGTCAAGGCGGGGGACCTGATGAAGGAATACGCACAGCGCCTCGGTGGCAAGGGCGGCGGCCGCCCGGATATGGCGCAGGGTGGGGGCAGTGACGTACAGGCCCTGACCGAGGTATTGAAGACCGTGCCGGAGTGGGTTTCCAGTCAGCTCGGCTAGTGGGCACCGCGGCGGAAGCAGACGACGTCGCCGCTGTGCAATTGCGACATTCTTGTATTTTCTATGGGCCGTCTTTGCGGTTTAATGGCGGCCCTTTTGCAGCGCCCAGCGCTATTTGGCAGGGTTAACCGGCAACAACATGAGCCTGATCGTTCAAAAATTTGGTGGCACCTCCGTCGGTGACATCGAGCGCATAGAGCAGGTGGCCGACAAGGTCGCACGCTTTCGCGCGGACGGTCACCAGGTGGTTGTGGTGGTTTCCGCGATGTCGGGTGAGACCAATCGCCTGATCGCCCTGGCCAACGAAGTGCAGGAGCGTCCGGAGCCGCGCGAGATGGACGTGCTGGTATCCACCGGTGAGCAGGTGACCACGGCCCTGCTGGCCATGGCGCTGATCAAGCGTGGCGTCAAGGCCCGCTCCTATAACGGCAGCCAGGTGCGCATTCTCACCGATGACGCCCATACCAAGGCACGCATTCGCGATATCGACGACGCCAATATGCGCCGCGACCTGGATGACGGTTGCGTGGTGGTAGTGGCCGGTTTTCAGGGCGTGGATGAGCGCGGCAACATCACCACGCTGGGCCGCGGCGGCTCCGACACGACTGCCGTTGCACTGGCCGCCGCGTTGAAGGCGGACGAATGCCAGATCTATACCGACGTGGACGGCGTTTACACCACCGACCCGCGCGTCGTTGACGGCGCCCGTCGCCTGGAAAAAATCACCTTTGAGGAGATGCTGGAAATGGCCAGCATGGGCTCCAAGGTGCTGCAGATTCGCGCCGTTGAATTTGCCGGCAAGTACAACGTGCCGCTGCGCGTGCTGCACAGCTTTCAGGATGGCCCGGGCACCCTGATTACCACTGAGGAAGAGAGCGATATGGAAACCCCGACAATTGCGGGCATCGCGTTCAACCGCGACGAGGCCAAGCTGACCATACAGGGCGTGCCCGATACGCCCGGTGTGGCCTACAAAATTCTCGGCCCCATCGGTGAAGCCAATATTGAAGTTGACGTGATTGTGCAGAACGTCTCGCACGACAACACCGCGGACTTTACCTTTACGGTCAGCCGCAATGATCTGCCCCAGGCAGAGGACATTCTGCGCAAGACCGCCACCGCCCTGGGTGCGCGCGAGGTAAGCAGCGACAACAAGATTGCCAAGGTCTCTGTGGTTGGGGTGGGGATGCGTTCCCATGCCGGTGTGGCCAGCCAGATGTTTGAAGCGCTGGCCGATGTGGGCATCAATATCCTGATGATTACCACCTCGGAGATAAAGATCTCGGTGATAATAGAAGAGAAGTTCCTTGAACTTGCGGTCCGCTCGCTGCACTCTTCGTTTGGTCTGGAGAACGATCCGGAGGAATTGGCGAGAAATTGAGCCTTTTGGGCAACTGCCGATAGCGTAATAAATGCGGTTTCAATAGGGCCGCATTTGTTGCAAAATGAGCGAATACTAACTATTAGAACTACTGGTCCGAACTGGAGTGTTCGGTAATAGACTGTCGTGTGTGGGTAGGGTCACGCTACAGACACGAGACTGGAGTAGAGCAAAGATGCTTATATTAACCCGCAGGGTGGGGGAATCCCTCATGGTGGGTGATGACATTACCGTGACAGTGCTGGGGGTAAAAGGTAATCAGGTCCGAATCGGTGTCAACGCGCCACGGGATGTGGCGGTCCACCGGGAAGAGATCTATAGCCGCATACAGGATGGCGGCGAGCGGGCACAATCCAAGCCCGAAACGCCCCAGGAATAGCACCGTCCCCTGATGTAATCACCGCAAGGCTTTGATTTCGCAGCCGTTGTGTTACTATGCAGCGCCTGCGGGTCAGGGCCTTTTTTGCCTGAAAAAACCGCGCGAACCCACAAGGATTCGTACCCGCAACCTTCCGGAGAGCTGGCCGAGTGGCTGAAGGCGCACCCCTGCTAAGGGTGTATAGGTTGATCCCTATCGAGGGTTCGAATCCC
>JAUHYL010000048.1 GCA_030426545.1 Gammaproteobacteria bacterium | reverse complement strand
TTGCGCGGGCGCAATGCCCAGTGGGCGGAGCGCGCCGTGCGCGAGGGCGCCAGCCTTTCTGCGGAAGACGCGCTGGCGCAGGGTGTTATAGAACTCATTGCCCGCGATACCATCGACTTGCTCGCGCAGGCGGATGGTCGCGAGGTGCAGGTACAGGGCCAGGTCGTGACGCTTGCCACGGCGGATATTCCCCTGCAGACGCACCAGCGCGACTGGCGCAGCGAGTTTCTGGGCGTGATCACCAACCCCAATATTGCCTACCTGTTAATGATGGTCGGCATCTATGGCCTGTTGATCGAGTTCTACAACCCCGGCATCGGCCTGCCCGGTGTGTTGGGCGCCGTCAGTCTGGTGCTCGCGCTGTACGCCTTTCAGGCCCTGCCTGTGAGCTATGCGGGCTTGGGCTTGATTGCGCTGGGCGTGGCGCTGATGACGGCGGAGGCGTTTAATCCGAGCTTCGGTGTGCTCGGGATTGGCGGTGTTGCCGCCTTTTTCCTGGGTTCCATCATGCTGATGGATACCGAACTGCCGGCCTACCAGGTGGCACTGCCGACGATCGTCGCCGTGACCGCCTTCAGCGCGATGCTGGTGTTTTTTGCGCTGGGCATGTTGGTGCGTGCCAGGGAGCAGGCGGTGGTCAGCGGTCGCGAGCATCTTGAGGGCGCCGAGGGCGAGGTGGAAGCGGTGCATGATGGCCATGCATCCGTGCGCCTGGAGGGTGAACTGTGGCGCGTGAGTTGCCCCGACACACTGCGTGCAGGCGACAGGGTGATTGTACGGGGTATCGACGGGCTGACGTTGCAGGTGGATAAACTTCAGGCGTAGCGCGACCGCCGTTGTTGCGCGTGTTTTCTCCCGGCATGGGGTTGTATGCGATAGGGTGGAATTTACGCACTGCGAAGCCGCAGTATCTCGCCGAGTTAGTGGCGTTTACATATTGGGTTAATGAGGTAAGTGGTTATGTTGGATTTCGGAATGTTCGGCGGCGTATTTATTTTTCTGGTCATAGCGCTGCTGGCCAGTATGTTCAAGATACTGCGCGAATACGAGCGCGGTGTGATCTTCATGCTCGGCCGGTTTTACAAGGTCAAGGGCCCCGGGTTGATCATCGTTGTTCCCGTTTTTCAGCAGATGGTGCGCGTGGATTTACGCACCGTGGTGATGGACGTGCCGACCCAGGACGTCATCTCGCGCGATAACGTCTCCGTACAGGTTAACGCGGTGATCTACTTCCGCGTGCTGGACCCGGAGCGCGCCATCATCCAGGTAGAGAACTTCCTGGAGGCCACCAGCCAGCTATCGCAGACCACCCTGCGCTCGGTGCTCGGCCAACATGAACTGGACGACATGCTCGCCGAGCGCGACAAGCTCAACGCCGACATACAGGAAATACTCGACAAGCAGTCGGAGGCCTGGGGTATCAAGGTATCCAACGTTGAGATCAAGCACGTGGACCTGAACGAATCCATGATCCGCGCCATCGCCAAACAGGCGGAGGCCGAGCGCGTACGGCGCGCCAAGGTCATCCACGCCCTGGGCGAATCTGAAGCGGCTGAGAAGCTGGCCGACGCGGCGAAAGTGCTGGCAGATCAGGAACAGGCGATTCAACTGCGCTATTTGCAGACGCTGGTAGAGATTGCCGGTGACAAGAGTTCGACGCTGGTGTTTCCGGTGCCGATTGATCTGTTGGAGAAGTTGCGGTCCTGAGGGTGGCGCGCATAGTCCCCGACTTCTCACGGTGAGCGACGGCAGTGCGGTGCCCCTGCGACACGGTTGCTTGAACGCTTGACTTCCCGCCCCTCCACCCTAGTCTTAAGGGGTCTTTTAGTTAAGCGATCTGGGAGAGGAATGGGCGCGCTCATCAGACTGGCAATCGCAGCCGGAACCCTGTTCATTTTAAGCGGGTGCAAACTCGCGATCGTGGTTACCTCCGGCGGCGAAGTTGTTTCAGCATCCGGGCAACACGACTGTGCCAGCCGCAGGGTCTGTGAGATTGAGATAACCACGGACGATTTCACTGAGACCTTCACCGCTATTCCGGCACCGGGCTACGAGTTCGAGAAGTGGCAGGGCGGCCCGGGTTTCAATTGCCCCGACTCCACAGACCCGAACTGCCTCGTCACGAATAACGGGTTCCTGGTGCTGTTCGGGGAATCTGCCGTCATGCATCTTGCCTCCGACAAAATTGACCACCTGATGCCGATCTTCAAGTGGGTGGGCATCGATACGGATGGCGATGGCACACCCAACCGTTTCGATGAAGACGACGATAACGACGGCCTGCTGGATGGTGATGACCCCTGCCCATTGAACCCGGACCTGGGCTGTGGCGTGGGGCCGTTCCTTCTGGCCGATGGGAAGATCTGGTTTCAGCCGGATCTCTTCACTGGCGAATCCTGGGCTGAAGTCAATGCCGTTTGCGCGGGTGGCCCCTGCGACGGTGTACTGGGAGGCTTCAATATGGACGGATGGACCTGGGCGGGCGCAGCAGAGATGGAGTCATTGCTGGGCTCATACGGATTCCAGGACTTCTACCAACCGCTTTCCGAATGTGATGCCGGTGACGCTTTTTTCAACGATGGCTGGCGCAAGACAAACGGTTCCATTGGCATCGGCGGGCAGGCTTTTATTGGCCTGGCAGGCCATATTGCGGACGGTCAGAACCACGTTGCGGCGGTGACGCCGTGTACCGCGGATATTATCAACAATGGGCTGGGTGTTTTCATTAGTCCCCGCGGGGCGTGGTTTTATCAGGCGCCGTGATTGACGACGAGTTGACAGCGAGCAGAGCGCTCGTTGAGAGAATTTTCCATACCCTGTGGCGCAAACAATTGGCGTTGTAGGGTTTGGGCCAGAGTGGAGAGCCACAATGAAAATGCTGCAAAGAGGCATCCTTGTCATCGGTAGCCTGGTTGTACTTTCGGGGTGCAAACTGGCGATTGCCGTGACATCGGGTGGGGAAGTCATCTCGGAATCGGGGACCTATCGATGTACCAGCTCCCGGGTGTGCGAAATCCAGATTTCTGAGGACGACTTCGATGAAACGTTCACCGCTGTTCCCGCCGAAGGCTATGAGTTTGAAAAGTGGCAAGGTGGCCCGGGCTTCAACTGCCCTGGCTCCACCGATCCCAGTTGCAGGGTAACGAATACCGGGTTCCTGGCCCTGTTCGGAGAATTTGCCGTCACCCACCTGGGGTCTGACAAAATCGACCATCTCATGCCCATTTTCAAATGGGTGGGTATTGATACTGATGGCGATGGTACGCCCAATCGTTTCGATGAAGACGATGACAACGACGGTTTGCTGGATGATGACGACCCCTGTCCCCTGAATGCCGATCCGGCATGTGGCGTGGGTCCCTTCGTGATTGGTGATGGGAAAATCTGGTATCAGCCGGATTTGTTCATCGGGGAGACCTGGGAGAGTATCGACGCTGTGTGTTCAGGCGGCCCCTGCAACGGTGTGCTTGCTGGCCTGAATATGGACGGTTGGACATGGGCAACCAGAGGGCAGGTGAATTCGCTGATTAATTCTTACGGCAATATCTGGTTTGGCAATGATTGCGGTGGCGTTGAGGATTTCTTCGAAGAAGGTTGGAGAAAGACCAACAGTACCTTTTTCACGGGCGTCGTCTACGACCTGATGGCGTTCACATCGGAAGGCACTAATAATGCGGCCTATATCACCGGGTGCGAGGCATATCGCCTTACCGGCCTGGCAAACCTTGCCGATTCGGTGGGTGCCTGGTTTTTCCAGTCACCCTGAGGTGCTGAAGCAATGATCAAGTATCTATCGCTATTCACCGCCATCTTGCTGCTTTCCGGATGCAAACTGGCGATTGTTGTGACTTCGGGCGGTGAAGTGATTTCAGCCTCTGGGGATCATGACTGCGGTCGTCGCCGTGTGTGCGAAATAGAAATTACCACGGACGACTTTAATGAGACGTTTACCGCCATACCTGCCACTGGCTATGAGTTCGAGCGGTGGCAGGGCGGGCCAGGTTTCAACTGCCCGGACTCCACGCTGCCGACCTGCACCGTGACCAATTCCGGCTTCCTCGCCCTGTTTGGGGATGCTGCAGTGACGCATTTGCTGTCCGACAAAATTGATCATCTTATGCCCATTTTCAAGTGGGTGGGCATCGATACGGATGGCGACGGCACACCCAACCGCTTCGATGACGATGATGACAACGATGGTATTCTGGACGATGACGATGCCTGCCCACTCAATCCGGATGTGGGGTGCGGACTCGGGTCATTCCTGGTAGCTGACGGCAAAATCTGGTTCCAGCCTGACCTGTTCATAGGCGAGACCTGGGCCAGCATTGACGCTGTGTGTGCCGGCGGTCCCTGCAACGGTGTGTTGGGCGGTTTTAACATGGACGGTTGGACCTGGGCGTCTGCCGCTGACATCGAGGCACTCTACAGCAGCTATGGTGCATGGCCTGACGACTCGGATTGTGACGCCGAGGAAGCCTTCGTCAATGATGGTTGGAGATCCACAAACAGCGTCAATGTTGTGAACGGTACCCCGATTGATTTGAACGCCTATATATCCGACGGCAGCAGCTACACCGCAACGCAGAACGGGTGTAGTGCCTGGATCAATCTCAGCGGCGTCGGCGGCGTGATTCGTCCCATTGGCGCATGGTTTTTTCAGGCGCCTTGAACAGTAAGATTCCAATTTTTAAGTGGAGAACTTGAAGCATGCGAAACCTGACTCTGGTGGTTGCATTAGCCGCGTTATTGGCCCTGCTATCCGGTTGTGCAACCAATAACGCGACCGGCGACGTAACGCCCGGGGTCGATCTTGCAGAGTTTCAAAACCTGTACGTGGTCAAGACGCCTGAGGATAGAAACGGTGTTGCCGAACTCATCACCACACGTCTCGGGGAGTTGGGCTATAACGCGGCTTCCGGCCCGGCACTAGAGAGCTACGAAGATGCGGATGCACTGGTTACCTATGTAGATCGGTGGATGTGGGATATCACGATGTATATGCTCGAGTTGACCATCACTGTTGAAGATGCCCAATCGGGGTATCGCCTGGCGAGCGGAAATTCACTGCATACGTCACTGACGAGGCTGTCGCCAGAGGAAATGGTTGATGAAGTGCTGGGTAATATTTTTGGATCAGCCTCGGAAGGTTCAGAGTGATGATTAGTGCAAGGATGCCCAGATATGTCCTGATAGCATTTTTTGTGAGCCTGCTTTCGCTGCTGGCGGGTTGTTCGACCGTTACAACGAAAGAGGCTATGTCGGTAGGCGCGGTAGAGAAGGCGCAGACCTACCTGGCCGAGACGGCCGCGGTCAGCGTTGGCGGCGAGCCCCGATCCATCAACATCGAGAACTTTGAAGCTGCGTTGGTAGAGTCGCTTCTTGCGGCGGGTCTGGTTCGTGAAGTCGATAATAGCGGCTCCGCACCTTATCTACTCAGCGTGGATTTCAAGAACGTAGATCTTCCGATGTTCGGCGGTTCATTCACGATCAACATCGATACGACGTGGAAGGTTTTCGATACCCGCGATCGCTCATTGCTGATTTCAGAAGAGGTGGCCTCCACCTACACCGGCGGCTTCGAAGGTGGCGTTGTCGGTGTCAACCGGATGCGCGTGGCCACTGAGGGAGCCGCAAGAGAGAATATTCGCCTGGGATTGGAGAAGTTGCGCGCCGTGGGGAAGTTGGACATGGTGCCCAAAGACGCCGCTGACGCTGGTTCGCGCTAGCCTACATGCTGCAAAGGGTCCGACGTTACTCGAGTAATTTGTCCTGAGTGCGCGGGCGCCACACTCGATACCTAAGCCGCACCACGTGGTGAAACACGCGCTCAACAACCGTCTGCGCCTTCAACCAGTTGATCCAAATCTATTGAATTTGGCTTCTGTTCGTCTATCTTTTCAGAAATCTGGATACCACTGAATTTGGAGGCAGGAATGACTCGGTTAGTGAAGGGTGCAATTGTGCTTTGCATCATCATGGCGGTAACAGGGTGCAAGCTGGTTATCGTGTCCACATCTGGGGGCGATGTGGTTTCCTCGTCGGGTCAGCATGACTGTGCTGGCGGTAACCTCTGCGAGATAGAGATTACTTCAGATGATTTTACGGAAACCTTCACAGCCATGCCGCGTGAGGGATACGTATTCGAGAAGTGGCAAGGCGGCCCTGGTTTCAACTGTCCAGATTCTACTAGTCCAACCTGTGTAGTAACCAACGCTGGCTTTATAGGACTTTTCGGCCAAGGGGCTGCTATTCATATAGCGTCTGACACTATCGACCATGTGATGCCGGTTTATCAATTCGTTGGAATTGATACCGATGGTGATGGCACACCAAACCACATTGATGAAGATGACGATAATGATGGCATTCCCGACGTTGGCGATACGTGTCCACTAAACCCCGACCTGGCTTGTGGTGGACCATATGTTATTGCCGACGGCAAGATCTGGTTCCAACCTTCGCTGTTCACTGGCTTGACCTGGAATACCATCAACCAGAGCTGCCCTGGCGGAAAATGTAATGGTCTCCTGAATGGCTATAACATGGATGGTTGGACGTGGGCATCTGGAGTGGATGTTCAGTCACTCTTCGATTCGTACGGCACATTCTCGGGAGACTCAGAGGCCTGCCCTTCTGCTGACAGCTTCTTTTATGATGGTTGGATTAAAACCAACAGCAATACATTCATTGGCAATACCATTGATATCGCCGGACAAATATCGAATAACCAAAGTAGTATGGGCTACCTCTACTATTGTGGTACTGATACCAATACTGTTGGAGTTTCCGGCCTGATGTGGCCAGTAGGAGCTTGGTTTTACCAGTCGCCTTGACCCACCATTATTAGAATCTAGAGCTCGCCATGAGCGGGCTTTTTACTCACGTGTCAACCCCCGTCGATAGGGTTATAACAACCGTCGTCCACTTTGGTGCATAACCCGATGCAAAAATCACATGCGGGCCAGGACGGTGCCCGAAACGATACTGAGCCAACGGCCTTTACCGGCTGACTCTTTTGGCTACGTCCCACCACGAGCCCCACGAAGACGAGTGGAACCAAAAAGCCCAGCTAATGCGCTCGCGAATAGGAAAGAAATGGCAGGAAGTGGTACTTCACTCACCCTGATCGTAGCCCCAACGAAGCTATATTCCTGGTTAGGCGAAGTAAGCGGATAATCCATACCAGAAGTACTCCGCCAGTTGATCGTCGCAAGATGCCCTGCCTGCAAAACTTCACCATCTGTAGGCCTCAAGGTGGATTCCCCGCGGAAGTCGAGCAATTGAACAAACCTGCCGTCAATTTCCAAGTCGACGAAACTAAAACTATTCAGAGATTCCAAAAAACCACCGGTTCCCGGTGCGAAGGTATGGTAGGCGGCGGGGTTTGCGTTAGGAATTTCTATGGTATGACCCCCGGTTATTTGCGCGTCTGAAGTTAAAACGGGTACTACTAGCACCGGGGTATTTGTTTGCCATGTAGCGGTGTTATCAAGTGTGAAAGACATAGTGATGCTTTCACCGTCTATCCCAAGCGGATCAACCTCACTATCAGTAGCAGAAATAGAGGCATCAAAGGTCCACATTATGGTCCCGGCATGTGCTACTGGGCTCAATAGGGATACGACTACAACGAGATAGAAATGTTTCACAATTGAACCTCCTTGCTCAGGTTTCAATATAGCAGTCTAGAATGCCAACCAATTTACCCGGGGGCTTGAACTGTGAACTAGGCCGAAATTCAAAGCATAGCCAAGGTGCTCCGCTAGTGCGAACGCCTGGCTGGATTGGGTGAGTTATTCCTCCACCACCCGGCGGTGGAGGCGGTGCTCTACGTCCTTCGGAAGCACCATCAGAATCTCGGAGAGCCGCGCTGCGGTATTATGGCTGTATGGTTTGCACCAAATACTCACCAAAGTGCAATCTCAACGCCGACATACAGGAAATACTCGACAAGCAGTCGGAGGTCTGGGGTATCAAGGTATCCAACGTTGAGATCAAGCACGTGGACCTGAACGAATCCATGATCCGCGCCATCGCCAAACAGGCGGAGGCGGAGCGCGTACGGCGCGCCAAGGTCATCCACGCGCTGGGTGAATCCGAGGCGGCCGAGAAGCTGGCCGACGCCGCGAAGGTGCTGTCCGAACAGGAGCAGGCGATTCAGCTACGCTATCTGCAGACCCTGGTAGAAGTCGCCGGCGACAAGAGCTCAACCCTGGTGTTCCCGGTGCCGATTGATCTGCTGGAGAAGTTGCGCTCCTGATCACCTGCACGGGCCGGTTCCGCGCTTCAACCCGGCCCTGATCAGCGCGGACCACAACCGCCTCAAACGACGGGCTGGTCCTACACCTTCCGGTACCGTTTCGCAGCGCTTGGCAGGTACTGGCGCAGTTTCTGATACACGACATCCTCACCTGCCGAGGCGGCGATAGCTTCGATACTGCGCACACGCATTGTCTCGTAGGTAGCCGGCTGGTACCTGGCGACTTCATAGCTTTGCAGGTAGGCATCCCTCAACGAACTCCAGTGCATACTGCGACATCGGGTACGAATGGCCTTTCTACGAAAGTCCAACGGCCAGAACATGGGATATTGATTGGACTGTATGATGAAGGCATTGTCTGAACTGATGTATTCACCCATTGCTGTGTGGTCAGGCGCTACCGCCGGAACGCCCTGGCCCATGAACTCTGACAGGGGGAAGCACTGACCCTCGCCCGCCGAACAGTTGACGACGTAATGTGTGCCGTCGACCAGCGCCTGATACTGCTTGTCGTCCAGGTACCCGTGTATGGCAACCACCCGGCACTTGAAGGGCGATAACCGTGCGTACAGCATCAGCAGTCTGCCCAGGAAGGTGAGATGGTTATGGGTGGTCATCTTTAACACCAGCGTAGCGTCTTCCGTTTCCCTGAACGCCCAGCAGAATGCCGTAACGATGTCTTCCCAGTTTTTGCGACCATCGAGGGGGTTCATAACCGTTGTATAGACAATGCCCTTAAGTTCCAGTGTACTGCTTCTTTGGGCGGTCAGGGTGGCGAATTTTCGGGCAATCGCGTTCAGCAGCTTTCTGAGTGGGCTGAAGGGTACTCGCACACGGCCGAAAGCGTAGTGCTCAGGGCGCATGACGGACATCGAAATCGCGCCCAGACCCAATGTGCGGCTGTCCTGCGAGTCTGCGTCGCGCCGAACGTCCAGGTTGTGAAACTTCAATAAATCCGTCGGCTCCTCCGGCGTGAACTCCAGGCGGTAGGTACACGCTTCCCTTCGAAGCTGAATGGTTTTGCGTTCGGAACCGAGCTGTACCTGGATGTCGCGCGCAACGTTGGCGCCGTATGCGGCCAGTTCAAGTTCAATGATCACCGCGCCCTTGACCCGGTGCGGCAGCATGATGGATGGCGCCGTGGTGCGCGACCAGGTACCCCAGGGCTCGGTATCATAGAATCCAACCAGTAGTTCAATAGCCAGTGGATCGGCAGGCGTGAAGGAAAGACTGATCGGTTGATCGTCCCATTGCGTCAGCTTGAGCGGGTCACGCGTACCCTTTACCGCATCATCAACCATGTCGGGGGAAAGCTCGTAGCAGTCACTGTCGTAGAGCGTGGCCTCGGCGCTGATAACCGTGCGCTCGGGTTTTGCTTTGAGCTTGTTCAGTGCAGCGGTGTCGATTGCCGCCGGTATCGACAAAACGTTGAAGTCTTGCGGCAAGGAATTGCGGGCAACAGAAGCTGCGTACTCGGAGATAGTGAGGGCGTTGCCGATTTGCTGCAAAACGTTGACCCAGTTGTTCTCAGGTGTGTCATCCCACGCTTCATCCGGAATGCTGCTGAACTCCCATGCAAAGACACAGACGGTGGGGCACTCGAGGTGCAGACAGGTTTTGTGAGGTGGCGTAAAGGACAAGAAGACGCAGTCTTCGTCAGGATTGTCACGGTATATCCTGTCTACTTCCGCGGCGGGATCCTCAACGGCAATCAGCCTTCCGAGCTTTTCCAGTGCAGGCAAGTATTTTTTGTAGATGAAGTAGTAGCTGTAGTCAGCCCTGCCTATGCGCTGTTCGATGGTGGCTGCGGTGGTTTCTGAGTAGGCTATTATTATCACGGCGAGGGTAGTATACCTTCTCCGAAAATTGTGTTTGGAGACTGTCGGCTTGCTGAAAATCTGTCAGTGTGGTGCGATAAGTCAGTACAACAACAGCAAGGCGGCACCGGGAAAGTCGCTCACGCTTGGCGTTTGGAGTCTCAGATTTTCCTGCTATGTTTAAAAGATTCGAGCGGGAAGTTAGCTTCTCCGCGACGAAAAGTCTTTCGTTAAACGTCCCGAGGAATCGTTTTTAGATCTCTTCTACCTATGTCAAAAAAGCCACCCCTTCAAACCTCCTCTCATTATTCCACCTTCGGCGATCAATTGCCTGACTTTATTCCTGCCTACGAGCCGTGTTTGGATGGCAATGAGGAGGAATACGTACGCGACGCGGTTCGCAGCACCTGGATCAGCTACGCGGGTTCGTATTGTGATCGCCTGGAAACCGACTTCGCCGCCTTTTGTGGTACAGATTTCGCGTTACCTACGTCCAGTGGCACAGCGGCTCTTCACCTGATTCTGGCGGCACTGGATATCGGTGCCGGAGATGAAGTGATAGTGCCTGCGCTGACATTTGTCGCATGTGCAAATGCCGTTGTGTACACAGGCGCCAAGCCGGTCATTGCTGATGTTGACCCCATTACCTGGAACATAAGGCCCGATGAAGTCGAACGGCTGATAACGGCGAAAACCAGAGCAATCATGCCCGTTCATTTGTACGGGCATCCTGCCCCCATGAATGAAATCGACGCAATAGTAAAAGCGCATGACATCATTGTTGTGGAAGATGCCGCTGAAGCCCATGGTGCGTCCATTAATGGGTGTCGCACCGGCGCGCTCGGTCGTATTGCCGCCTTCAGCCTGATGGGAAACAAAATTGTTACCGCAGGGGAGGGCGGAATGGTGACCTCTAATGACGCTGCACTGATGGATCGCTGCCGACTGTTGCGCGACAACGCGATGGCGCACGACCGGCGTTATTGGCACGACGAAGTCGGTTATAACTACCGCATGACTAATTTACAGGCGGCTGTCGCGGTAGCTCAACTGGAACGCGTTGATTTTTTCATAGAACGCAAGCGAGAGATTGCGAGGTTATATGACTTCCACTTGAACGCTGTTCCGGGAGTGCAGGGGCCGGTAGAGCTGGCGGGGTGCACGAACGTTTACTGGATGTATTCGCTACTTCTGGACGCCGAGTATCCGCTGACCCGAGACGAGCTGATGATGGAGCTCGGGCAGCGAAATGTCGACACCCGGCCCTTCTTCCATCCGCTCGATACGCTGCCCATGTATGCCAGCGCTGAACCAGTACCGGTTGCTATGGATCTCAGTCAAAGGGGTATTAGTCTCCCCAGTTCGCCCAAATTGACGGATGAGCAGGTGTGCTACATCTGTGAAGTGATCCGGGCCGTTTCGCCCAACTAAGGCGCCATGGCAAGCAGGCAAGCGAGAATACACAGTGCCTTTTTTTCCCGGCCCCTGAATAGCCATCGATTATTAGCCCTCGTGCGCTTTGCCCTGGATGCTCTGGCGCTCAGACCGCAGCGCATCCTTCAACTGCCATTGCAATTCTTTCCCGCTGAGCTAAGGTAGAACAGACACATAGTGCTATTTGCGGGGACAAAAATGACCAGTCTATTCAGACTGTTGGTGGTCGCTGGCGCCTTGCTCCTATTGCCCGGGTGCAAGCTCGTGATTATGGTGACATCTGGCGGTGAAGTTGTCTCGGCTTCCGGGTCACACAACTGCGGCAGTCGCAGGGTCTGCGAAATTCAAATATCCACTGATGATTTCACTGAGACCTTTACCGCCATTCCGGCTGAAGGCTACGAATTCGAGAAGTGGCAGGGCGGGTCCGGCTTTAACTGCCCTGGCTCAACAGATCCTGTTTGTGTGGTGACTAATGCTGGGTTTCTGGCGCTGTTTGGCGAATTTGCTGTCACTTATTTAGGCTCGGACAAAATCGACCATCTGGTACCGATCTTCAAGTGGGTTGGCATCGATACCGACGGGGACGGCACGCCCAACCGCTTTGACGAAGATGATGATAACGACGGCTTGTTGGATGGCGATGACCCCTGCCCGTTGAATCCCGATCTGGGTTGTGGTGTTGGTGCATTTGTCGCAGCAGACGGAAAAATCTGGTATCAGCCCGATCTTTTTATCAATGCGTCACATGCTGAAATAGAAAGCGTCTGCCCGGCAGGCGTGTGTGAAGGTCTTCTGGAAGGCTTCAATATGGATGGCTGGATCTGGGCATCGGCCGCTGACATGGAATCCTTGCTCGGGTACTACGGCTTCGTAAATTTTTATCTGCCAGATTCAACAGAGTGTGACGCTGGCAGTGCGTTTTTCTCCGATCTTTGGCGAATGACCAATGGCACTATTGGTCTGGGTGCGAATGAATTCAATGGCTTGGCGGGTTGGATATCGGGAGGGTTTAATCGTGTGGCAGCGGCGAAATCCTGCGCGGCGAACATCTGGATTGGTGGGCTTGGTTTCACTATCTCGCCATTGGGCGCCTGGTTTTATCAGGAGCCCTGAACAAATGCGGCCCCGCACCCCGCTGGATGGACTGCCTATGTCCGCTCGTTTAAATGTACGGCTGTTTGAGCTTCGCTAATAAGCAATTTGTAAAACCGATTCATGGAGATTGTGATGTCCGTATTTCCGAGGTTTGCCCTCCTCATGAGTGCTCTCCTGACCCTGTCGGGCTGCAAACTGGCGATTATGGTGTCTTCCGGGGGTGAGGTGATCTCGGCTTCCGGTCTGCACGATTGCAGTACTCGAAGAGTGTGTGAAATTGAGATTAACACCGATGACTTCACCGAGACCTTTACCGCGGTTCCCGCCGAAGGCTACGAATTCGAGAAGTGGCAGGGCGGGCCAGGCTTCAACTGCCCTGAATCCACCGACCCTGTTTGCGTCGTCACCAACTCCGGCTTTCTGGCCCTGTTCGGAGAGTCCGCCGTAATGCATCTGGCTTCAGGCAAAATCGACCACTTACTGCCGATTTTCAAATGGGTCGGTATTGATACCGATGGCGATGGCACACCTGACAGATTCGATGAAGACGATGACAATGATGGCCTGTTGGATGATGACGATGCCTGCCCGTTAAACCCTGACCTGGGCTGTGGCGTTGGCTCATTCCTGGTCGCGGATGGCAAGATCTGGTTTCAGCCCGATCTTTTTATTGAAGAATCCTGGAGCGACATCAACGCGGTTTGTCCCGGCGGTGTCTGCGATGGTGTACTGGCAGGCTTCAACATGGATGGATGGACGTGGGCATCCGCTGCCGATGTGCAATCATTGCTTGGCACATATGGCATTGAAGACTTTACCGGTTCGGTATCAGATTGCGATGCTGGAGACCTCTTTTTCTTTGATGGGTGGAGGAAGACCAACGGTTCCATCGGTATCAGCGGTACTTCATTCGATGGTTTGACCGGGCACATTCAGGGCAATCAGAATAGCGTCCTTGCAGTGTCGCCTTGTAATGCGGAAATTATTACTAACGGACTTGGCGTTCTCATTTCACCGCGGGGCGGGTGGTTTTTTCAGACACCGTGAATATCAGTGGTCAATTCAAAAACTGAGGATTTTGCAAAAGCCTACTCTGATAATGCCCGAGACATTAGAGTTTGTTCTGCCGTATCGAGGTCGCAGATAAACGTAAGGTGCTTGCCGTTGGATCTTTGTACCTCTATACCGTCATCGTAGTATATAACGTCATGAATGGCGGAAAATCTCGTAGTGACGGATTTTCTCTCGCCGATGAAGGACAGCTTTTTGTTGGTTAGTATCAGCTCTCCAACATCATCGGTTACTGTCTTCTCCTCGGTCAATCTCCTACCGCCGTACACACCAATTTTGTAGTACAAACCATCCGCAATCCTAATTTTCGCCTGCGGTACCTTCGCAATTACGCTGCACTTATCGACACGAAAGTGAGTCGAGCGAACAGGGCTTTTTAGAATAAAATACAACTATATCAATTGGTTACTGGCGCCCTTGGCAGGACTCAAACCTGCGACCCTTCGCTTAGGAGGCGAATGCTCTATTCAACTGAGCTACAAGGGCGTGTAGTGGGTGTTGTGGGTGTAGCGTAAGAGGGCGCAATTATTCCCCGTGGCACCCGGCAAGGCAAGTGCCTCATCCACTCAATCGGTATTCCGAAAAGTCCGGGTTGTGCATTTCGCGCAGGTAGCGGTTGGGTTTCCAGGGGTAGAGGTTGGGCAGGCCGCTGGCGTCGAAGTACCAGCTATCGCAACCGCCGGTAATCCACACGGTGCTTTTGATCGCTTCCGCCATTGCGGCATTGTAGTCGTCGAAGGCCTCGGGTTTGGGGCTGATAGCGTCCAGCCCCTCGGCTTTCATCTTGTCCAGCATGCTGATGATGTAGTCCACCTGGTACTCGCTGATGGTGATCAGCGACAGGTTGCCTACCGGGCCGGTGGGGCCCTCCAGCATCCAGAAGTTGGGATAGTCGGGAATGGCGACGGCGCGGTGCGCGCGCGGCGCGCCGGCCCAGCGGGTGGCGAGGTCGACGCCGTTCTCGCCGGTCACTTTTGTGGGCAGGATAAAGGCGCCCGGATCGAAGCCGGTGGCCAGCACCAGGATATCCAGTTCGTGTAGCGAGCCGTCGACGGTGCGCACGCCGGCGGGTTCGATGCGTTCAATGTGCTCGGTTACCAGGCTCGCGTTGGGGCTGGATACCGCCGGGTAAAAGTCGGAACAGAAAATCAGCCGTTTGCAGGCCGCCTGGTAGTTGGGTGTGAGTTTTTTGCGCAGCTCAGGGTCTGCAACGTTCTTTTCCAGGTTGCGGCGGCACAGCCAGCTGATCAGCCGCTGCATGGTTTTGTTGCCCACGGTGCCCGCGCTGAACGTGTGCAGCAGAATCTGCAGGTAATAATGGTAGGAAAGCCGCTGCAGAACGGGGAAGCGCTGCACGAGTTTGTTCCAGCGCGGGGAATAGGTTTTCTGCGGCAGTTCAACCATCCATTGCGGCGTACGCTGGAAAACATGCATTTCCTGAACTTGCGGCGTAACGGCGCCAATGATCTGGGCGGCGGTGGAGCCGGTTCCGATCACGCCGACCCGCTTGCCGGTAACGTCCACCGAATGATCCCAGCGCGCGCTGTGAAAGCAATCGCCGGAAAAACTGGCTAGGCCCTCAATCGCGGGGTAAGCAGGCTGGTGCAGGATGCCGGTGGCGGAGATGACAACGTCGTACTGCGCCTGCTCACCATCGCCGGTAGTGAGATGCCAGTGCGGGTGTGTGTACGTGAGTTCGGTGACGCGTGTGTTGAATCGCGTGATATCGGTTACACCAAAGTCGCGGGCCACCTTCTCCATGTAGGCCTGAATTTCCGGCCCGTAGGAATAGCGATGCGACCACTGCGCCTGCAGTGCAAAACTGAAACAGTACCAGCGCGAGGGGATATCGCAGGAAAGGCCGGGGTAGGTGTTCTCGCGCCAGGTGCCGCCCACGCGATCCGCCTTTTCGAAAACGGTGAGATCGGTGTAGCCCGCCTTGCGCAGTTTAACCACCGCGGCGATCCCGGACATGCCGGCGCCTACGATCGCGATGCGCGGCTGGCGGCCGGCTTTTGCCCACGGCGCGTTGCCCGGGTTTGCTGCCTGAACGGTTTCGGTCATTCCTGTCGTCTCGTTCTATTCAACGCCACTTTTACCGCGACTTAGAAAAACATACGTGATGGCAGGAACAAAGAGTAGTGCCTGCGCGCGATGTAAACCAGCACCTTTGCCGATATTGATTTACGTCAATGGGGCGAAAGGTCACGGTTTGCACCCTTGAAATACCGTGTTTTGCCCCTATCCAAGTAAGCAGACAGAGACCTGACAGCTGAGAGGAGGTGTCCCATGTCTTTAGTACCACGCAGTAGTTTGTTCGACATCGATCGCTTCTTTAACGACTCCTGGCCGCAGATGGAGCGTTCGGATACATCCACCTTTTTTGCCCCGCGCGTCGATATTCGCGATGCCGACAACCACTACGAAATAACCGCAGAGTTGCCCGGCATCGACAAGAAGGATATTCACGTGCACGTACGCGACGGCATCCTGACGCTGGAGGCGGAAACCTCCGACGAGCGCAAGGAGGAGGAGAAGGGCAAGGTGATTCGGCAGGAGCGGCGCTACGGCAAGTTCATGCGCAGCTTCAACCTGGGCACCGATGTGCAGGAGTCGGATATCAAGGCCACCTTCAAGGACGGCGTGCTGACCCTGCAGGCGCCCAAGGCCATCGAGCAGGAGCCCGAACGCCGGCGAATCGAGGTGTCGTGATCGTGTAAGCAGTTTGGCAGCCCGCGTGCCGATCACGCGGGCCGCTAGCTGATCAACATGGCCCGGATAACCTTGTGCAGCAGTTTCTTCTGCCGCGCGATGTTGTCCGGGTGCTGCAGGTCGCCGCCCACCAGATTGCTGAAGGCGCGCTGTGACAGGAAGTAACCGGTGACAAGGTTGAACATCGCGATGATGTTGATGGCCAGTGTTGCCCGGTCCTGCTCGCTGCCGCTGCCCAGCGCGCTGACCTTTTCCAGGCTGCGCATGCCCTGGCCAAACAGTTGTTCCAGCCAGCCGTTCACCAGTTGATTGCCGACGGAGTCCGCGTCGCCCTGCAACGCCTGCTGAAACAGTGCCGCCATCTGTGGGTGTGCCAGCAGCAGGTCTGTCATGACGGCGGGCAGGTCGGTAACGTCGTGTAACTGGCTGGCGTTGTTCACATGGTGTTCCAGCACCTCGCGCATGGGGTCCAGGGCGCGAAACAGCACCGCCTCGTACAGGGCTTGCTTGCTGGAGAAGTGGTTGTACAGGCCCGGTTCCCGAATCCCCACGCCCTCGGCGATACGCCGCAGGCTCGTCCCTTCAAAGCCCCGCGTGGCAAACAGGTCTTCCGCAACATCGAGAATGCGCCCGGTTGTGCGCTCCCCCTTGGTCTGGCGCGGGGTATCGTCCTGCCCATTTGGCATAAATTATCAACCGATTACCAAAAAGTAGGCAGAAAATAGCACAGGGGGGTCGATTTTTCGATTCAGCGCCCGCTATACTCGTAAAAATTAACGAACGATAATATTGGAGTGCGGGTGCAGCCGACTATCAGTGAACTTGTTAACGAAGATGCCTCCCTGATCAGTCGCCGTTGCTGGTCCGACGAGGGGGTCTATGCGCTGGAGAAGCGCGGCATTTTCGGCAAAAGCTGGCTGTTTCTCGGCCATGAATCCCAGGTGCCCAATGCCGGCGATTTCGTGCAGGCCTATATGTGCGAGACGCCGGTCATCTTGTCACGCGGGGAGGACGGCGCGCTCTACGCCAATGTAAACAGCTGCACGCACCGCGGCCTGCCCGTGTGCCGCGCCGATCATGGGAATACCCGGCGTTTCATCTGCCCCTACCACAACTGGTCCTACGCGGTGGATGGCAGCCTGGTCACCATCCCGCAGGAGAGCGAAGTTGCCAACAGGCCAGACAAGTCGAAACTGGGCCTCAAGCGCGTGCCGCGCGTGGAGAGCTGGCGCGGCATGGTGTTCGGCAGTTTCGACGAAGAGATTATTTCGCTGGAGAGCTATCTCGGCGATATGCGCTATTACCTCGATGCCTTCTTTCTGCGCTTCCCCGAGGGGATTGAGTTTGTCGGCGCACCGCACCGCTGGGTACTGGACGCAAACTGGAAACTGCCGGTGGAGAATCAACTGGGCGATGTCAATCACGGCGCGTTCCTGCACAGTGCGATCATTCCACGTGAGGCCCAGGACATTATCGAAGAGCTCGGTCACAGCGTGGTGACTGCGCCCGGGCACGGCGCCACCTTTCGCCTGATGCCCCAGGACGCACCGTGGCAGGACGTGGCCTGGGGAATGGAAGCCATGGGCGCGATCCTGGGTGGGAACGAGGTGCAGGAATACCTGCGTGAGGTGCAGGCGCACGCGGCGGAGCGGGTAGGGGAGCTGCGTGCGCGGTTCAAAGGGCTCACCTTTGGCGTTTACCCCAACCTGTCGTTTCTCTGGTCGAACACCTCGTTCAAGGTGTCGCACCCGCGCGGGCCGGGTAAAGTCGAGTACTGGTCCTGGGCCGTGGTGCCCGCCGATGCGCCGGAGAGTATCAAGAAGATTTTGCGCACCAACTACAGCTCCTTCTTTGGCCCCGCTGGCTTACTGGAGCAGGAAGATTCAGAGGTGTGGACGCAGCAGTACATCGGCAGCAACATCGATTTCGCCGACGACCGGCCGTACTACTACGGCCTGGGGCTGGGGGAGGAGAAACCCCACCCACAGTTTCCGGGCCTAGTGAGCGTTACCGCCAACGAGTTTTACGCGCGGCACTTTTTTCTGCGCTGGCGCGATGAACTGATGGCAGCGGAGGCGGGGCTGTGACTGATCAGGCGATAGCAACGAGCCCTGAAGAGCAGCGTGCGCTCGAACGCTTCTACTACTATGAGGCGCGTCTGCTGGATAGCCGGCAGTACCAGGATTGGCTGGCGCTGCTGACTGAAGATGTACGCTACAGCATGCCGTCGCGCGTGAACGTGCAGGTGGATAATCGTGAGCGCGGCAAGCAGCAGATGCTAAGCGTGGCGCGCGAGTTGGAGGGCCCCGAGGGGAGCGGCAACCCGCTGCGGGATGAATCCTACGTGCACCTGATGTTGCGCGTGGAGCGCGCCTACAAGATCAACTCCTGGTCGGAGAATCCGCCCGCGCGCACACGGCGCATGGTAGGCAATGTAGAGCTGATGGCGCGGCGCGATGACGAATGGGATGTGCTGAGCAACTTCCAGCTGTTCTACGCGCGCCCGGGTAGCCGCGACGTCATCTACAGCGGCCAGCGCAACGATACCCTCCGGGTCGCCGAAGGGGGCTACCGCATCGCCCGTCGCGAGGTGGTGCTGGACTACGCCGAGATCGAAAAACCCACCCTGGGCCTGTTGTTCTAGCAGGCCCGTCAACAAGCTCGCGTTCGTTTCCTGTTTTCCCGCAATGGCGTAGGAGAGCCGGTTCACAGTTTGCGGCGTAAAAAACCGGCGCCTTGCTTGCAATCGGGAAGTGGTCGTATCAATCTACCTGAGGGCACTCCGCGCCAGCGGAGGAAGGTAGTTTGAGAAAGGGGTGATATAGCGGTGCGAAGGCTTGTTGGGGCGCAATTCACGCGTTTTCTGTCAGTGTTTTTGGTAGCGGCACCGCTGCAACTCGGCGCCACGACCACGGCCACCTCGCAAGCAAACGATACGCTCGCCGTGGAGCGGCAGCACTACCACGATGCCCTGCGCGCACTGGGTGAACGGCGCTGGGATGAATTCAGCCATCTGCGCCAGAATCTTGATGCCTACCCACTGGCGATCTATCTCGACTATTACCAGCTCAAGCGCAATCTGCACAATGTCTCGCCGGAGCAGGCCAGCAACTTTCTGCAGCGCAGTGCGGATACGCCACTGCCGAATCGTTTTCTCTCCGCTTACCTCGATCACGCGGGCAAGCGGCAGCGCTGGACGGATTTCCTGGACGTGATGCCCGAGGAGCCGTCCAGCACCGTATTGAAGTGCTACTACTTCCGCGCGCAGCTCGCCGCGGGCAATCACGAAACCGCCTGGGAAGGCGCCGCCGCGCTGTGGCAACACGGGCGCAGCCAGCCCGATGAATGCGACCCCTTGTTCACTGCCTGGGAAAAGGCGGGCGAGTTAAAGGATGAGCATGTCTGGGCGCGCATGCTGGCCGCGTTCGATGAGAAGCAGCCGCGCTTGATGAAGTACATTGCGCGCAAGGGCAGCAGCGAGCTGCAACCGTGGATCGAAAAACTGCGCGGCGTATACGCGCGCCCGCAGTCCTTACAGAACCTGAAACTGGCGGCCGATGATCAGCGCTCGGCGGACATCGCCGCGCACGGCCTGGTGTACCTGGCGCGCTACAGCCCGGAGCAGGCGCTGGCCACCTGGAAAGCGCAGCAGAACACACTGCCATTTACCCCGCAGCAAGTGAACAAGGTCGAATATGCCATTGCACAACGCAGCCTGTTTGCGCGTACCGAGGCGCACATCGGTTGGCTGCACGGTGCACTGGGGCGTCTCGCCGATGACAAGCTCACCGGGATTCGCTTGCGCTGGGCGCTGCGCGAGCGTGACTGGCTCGCGCTGGAGCGTTCCCTGCCGTTGCTGTCGGAGGCCGGGCAGGAAAAAACCGTCTGGCGCTACTGGAAGGCTGTCGCCATGGCCAAACGCGGCGCGGCGGACGCATCGCTGGCGCTGTTTCAGGCCATCGCCAGCGAGCGCGATTACTATGGCTTTCTCGCTGCCGATCGTCTCGGCACGGACTATCGCTTCAATCCCCGCGCGCTGCCGCCACTGACGGAATCTGAGTTCGCTCAGACGTCAGCGCTGCGGCGCATCGAGGAATTGCAGTTTCATGACGAGCACAACCTTGCACACTCCGAGTGGTACAAGGTGCTCAGCGGCAGCGCGAGCGCCGAGGAAAAGGAGAAGCTGGCGCGCCTGGCGTCCGAGCGAGGCTGGTACCGCATGGCCATCGACGCCGCGAGCAAGGCGAAAGCCTGGGATGCCCTGGATGTGCGTTTTCCGCTGGCCTACCAGTCTGTGTTCAACCATCACGCGCAATCACAACAGGTACCCAGTACCGAGCTGATGGCGATCTCCCGCCGCGAAAGCGCCTTCTATCCCCAGGCGCGGTCGCCCGTGGGTGCACGGGGGCTGATGCAGATTATGCCGGCAACCGGACGTCAGGTGGCGGCCAGCCTGAACTCGCCGCATCGCACGTCAAACCTGTTCGAGGTGGAGCACAACGTGATGCTGGGCAGCACCTACTACCGGCAGTTGCTGGAGCGCTTCGACGGTAACCGCATCTTTGCCCTGGCTGCCTACAACGCGGGCCCACACCGCGTTGATCGCTGGCGCAACGATCCCACGCAGGCGCTGCCTGCCGATATCTGGGTGGAGACGATCCCCTTTCGCGAAACGCGCAATTATGTCCAGGCCGTACTGGCCTACAATGTGGTCTTTAAGTACATGATGGGAGAAGATACCCTCTCCTTGATGACCACAGACGAGAAACAGCGAAGCTACTAGCGCGGCACTCACACTTCGGGGTCACCGAAAGGTGAGTCCGCCGCCCGCCGCGACGCCTCCAACCATGCGCGACACTCGCCCATTACTGCTGGAAACTGATTTCCCACCCGTTACACGCGATTTGCCCGACACCCTGCAGGTCAATCTCGGCTACGTGTGCAATCTCAGTTGCGTTCACTGTCATGTGGACGCCGGCCCGCATCGCACCGAGTCCATGTCGCGCGAGACGATTGACCAGGTGCTGGACGTGCTGCGGGCGATGCACCTGCCAACGCTCGATCTCACCGGCGGCGCGCCCGAGCTCAACCCGCACTTCCGCTACCTGGTGAGCAGTGCGCGCAAACTGGGCGCGCGGGTGATCGACCGCTGTAACCTGACGGTGCTGTTTGAGCCCGGGCAGGAAGATCTCGCGGCTTTTCTGGCAGACAATGAAGTGGAGATCGTGGCCTCGCTGCCCTGTTACCTCGAGGAAAACGTGCAGGCGCAGCGCGGCAAGAACGTTTACAGCGCGAGCATTCGCGCACTGCAGGCACTGAATGCGCTCGGCTATGGCGACCGCCTGCCGCTGAACCTCGTGTACAACCCGACAGGCGCCGTGCTGCCGCCGCCCCAGGCCGCGCTGGAGGAAGATTATCGGCGCGAGTTGCAGCAACGTTTCGACATCCGCTTCAGCGCACTGTACACGCTGACCAACATGCCCATCAGCCGCTTTGGCGCCGTGCTGCTGGCGCAGGGCGAGTACACGCGCTACATGCAATTGCTACGCGACAACTACCGCGAGGAAAATACGGCAACGCTGATGTGCCGCACGCTGGTGAGCGTGGACTGGCGGGGTAATCTATACGACTGTGATTTCAACCAGATGCTCGGCTTGCCGCTGCAGGCGGCGGAGCACAACGCGCACCTGCGAGATCTGGTAGCAGGCGTGTCGTTGCGCGGCAATCGCGTGGTGACGGGCGAGCACTGTTACGGCTGCACCGCAGGGCAGGGCAGTAGCTGCGGCGGCGCACTGGAATCCTGAATGGCTGCAGCGGTGTTCAGCATTGTCGTACCGGTGCTGAACGAAGCGGCGCTGATTGCGCCCCTGCTGCGCGAACTGCGCCAGCGCTTGCCACAGGCTGAACTGGTGGTGGTAGACGGCGGTAGCGGTGACGATACCGTGCGCCACGCCCTGCCGTTGTGCGACCAGTTGCTGATCGGTGAGCAGGGCAGGGCGGCGCAAATGAACCTGGGCGCGCTGGCCGCCGCCGGCGACTATTTGTTTTTTCTGCACGCTGACAGCCTGCCCGACGTACACCAGGAACAGGTGTTGGCCGAACTTGCCAGCGCCCCCGAGTGGGGCTTCTCGCCGCTGCGCCTCACCGGCCGTCGGCGCAGCCTGCGCCTGATCGCCTGGTTTATCAACTGGCGTTCCCGTCTCACTTCTGTCGCCACCGGCGATCAAATGCAGTTTGCGCGCCGTGAGCTGTTTTTGGCCAGCGGGGGATTTGACGCAATTCCCCTGATGGAAGACGTTGCGCTGAGTAAACGCCTGCGCCGTCATGCGGCGCCGCACGTCATGCCCTGGCATGTGCTGACATCCAGTCGGCGCTGGGAGGAGGGCGGCGTTGTGCGCACCGTGCTGCGGATGTGGAGCCTGCGGCTGGCGTATTTTCTCGGCGTGCACCCCGATCGGCTGGTGCGATTTTATTATGGCCGTTGAGTACCTGTTGCAGCAGTTTGCACGTGCGCCTGTGCCGGGCCAGGTAAAAACCCGTATGCAGCCCCACCTGAGCGAGGACGAAGCCTGCGACCTGCACCGCGAACTGGTGAGTTGGTGTTGTGCGCGCCTGCTGGAGGCCGACAGGGGGCCGGTGGAACTGTGGGTTGCCGGCGATACAGCAGATGCCCTGTTTCAGCGTTGCATTGAACAGGGTGTGACAGCCGTGTATCCGCAGTGCGGCGCAGACCTGGGTGATCGCATGTTGCAGGCATTGCGCAGCGGCCTTACGCGGGCAGACAACGTGATCCTAGTCGGCAGCGACTGTCCGGCCCTCAACGCCGCCTATCTGGCACAGGCAGCCGCCGCACTCAAACAATCAGAGCTGGTGCTGGGGCCGGCGGAGGACGGTGGTTTCGTGTTGATTGGCGCAAGCGCCATCGATGCGCGTTTGTTTGACGGGGTTGAGTGGGGGAGTGCGGAGGTGTTGGCAACGGTGGCCGGCAACCTGGAAGCGCTCGGCATCCCGTGGAGCAAGCTGCCCACGCTGCCGGATATCGACAGGCCGGAGGATCTTCCCCTGTGGGACGCGGTGCGGTCTTTGCGAATTTGACCTGCTGTGGGCTGATGTGGCGCTGTGTCTAACGGTTCGTCACGGACACCGGCGTTCCGATGATCATCAGTTGCTCACCCCATAGAGCGCCATCCCCTGTCCAGCACCCTACGGGGTGAACTGCCCCGAAGCAATCGTTTCCTGCCTGTTGTCTATCGAGCGGTCCGCCCTCAGGCGCTGACCGCCACATCGTCTTCCGCCTGCGCAGTTGTGCCACCGGCGCGCTGGTACAACAACCAGGCGACGGCGGTGCAATAACTCAGGTTGGTTTGTAGCTCACTGTCCGGGTCGCTCAGGAACGCCCGCTGACTTGCAAGGCCCCTGACGCGGCTGGCCAGGTCTGGCTGGAAGGCAAGGTAGCGATCCCAGAGATCCCGGTGCTGCCGAGCAGTGATGTGAAAGAGGCCCAACCCTTCCCGGCGCGATGCAAACAGCCCCAGTTCCGGTGCGTTGACTGCCGCGTTCAGCAAAAATGCCTCACTGGCAGGTGTCCATGCCCCCATGTATTCCAGCGTAGGCCGGATAACCTGATCCCTCAGGTGTTCTGCGGTAACGTACATAACCCACTTCCTCGCAGGGATGACTAATCCGTCAGAGACTGCTTTTTATTGTCTGCGGTGTGGTTATCGTGGCCTGGTGTTTCTGGTTCAGGTGTTCTCGCTGCGGGCTTGTTGGAGTCAGCTGCTGCCTTATTTTTGCAGCTTCCGTTGACCCGTTATGCAAGCTCGTAGAAGGCAACCTGTTCGCGGCATTTCCACACTCACGAGCCTAGTTTTAACACAGAGTTTTAATTAATCCAATAAAAATAACGAGTTGAGGTGGTTTTTTGACAACTTTTTTTGGAAGGCCCTGTAACTGTGGTTGGCGACGCCTCAGCGGGGGAGGAATATCGCCAATTGGCGGGTTATTGGTGTCGTTAAAAGACGATAAAGATGTGCTAAAAGTATCGAAAATCGTTTAAAGTTCACCCTCCTGCGATTTTGACCTGAAATCCGCGGCGTTCCAGTTCTTCTTTTAATGTGTCGCGCTGATCACCCTGAATTTCGATGGTGTCGTCCTTCACGGCACCGCCGACGCCACAGCGCTTTTTCAGCGCCTTGGCCAGCGACTTCAATTCCGCACCCGCCAGCGGCAGCCCGCGTACGAGGGTGACCGCCTTGCCGCCGCGCCCCTTGGTCTCCCGGTGCAGGCGCACGATGCCATCGCCGATGCTGGCAGGCCGGTCTTTGCCGCACACGCAGTCGGCCACGGCGCGATGGCACTGCGGGCACAGCCGGCCGCTGTCGGTGGAGTAAACCAGGCGGCTGCCGTCCTGTTTGCCTTTGGCCATGAAATGCGGTTCCCGTGTAGTGTTGCCCAATGGCGGGCAGTATATTAGGCGGCCGGCGAGAGGCAAACGGTAAGCGTATGAGTGCAACACTGGACGATGTTCTGGCACTGGTAGCGGAACTGCAGGGACAGCTGGCCTTCCAGGAAGATGCCCTCGGCAAACTGGACGATGCGCTGTCAGCGCAGCAGCAGGAGATATTGTTGCTGCGGCGTCAGTTGGAGCTGCTCTCGAAACGTCACCGCGAAGTCGCGGCCAGGCTGGATGCCGGTGACGACGTGCCACCGGACGATGAGAGGCCGCCCCATTATTAAAGCGATTCAGTGGTTCGGCGCGCCCGCGATCAGAGGTGCGTACGGAAACTGTTCGGCCAGCTGCCCCGCCTGTTCCCGCGCGCCTCTTCCAACTCGACATAGCGCCCGCTAGAATCCCAGAGTTTCGTCGGCGGCAAGCACGCCGAGTTTCCCCCCAGTTACAGGAGTACCTCATGTCAGACAGCGCACGCAAAGACACTGCCGAGCAGGCGGAGTTTCGCCAGCACTGCCGCGATTGGCTAAAGGACAACCACCCGGGAGAGCCCCCGGTGCGGCTGCCGCTGTCGCCGCTGGAGATCATGTCGCAGGAACAGTTGAGTTACCTGCAGGCTTGGCAGAAGGCGGCGTACGATGCGGGCCTGGTCGGTTGCGACTACCCGGTTGAAGTTGGCGGTGCGGGCCGCGACGATTGTCAGCGGGTGGCCAATGAAGAAATGATCCGGGCGCGCACGCCCTTTATGCCCAACGTGATCGGCCTGGGCATGGCGGCGCCCACCGTGTTCTACCACGGGCAGGATGAACTCAAGCAGCGCCTGCTGCCGCGCCTGTTCTCCGGCGAGGACATCTGGTGCCAGGGATTCAGCGAGCCGGGCGCGGGTTCGGACCTCGCCAGCGTGCAGACGTTTGCCGAAAAAAAGGGCGACAAGTGGGTGATCAACGGGCACAAGGTATGGACGTCACTGGCGCACTTTGCCGAGTGGATGATCCTGCTGCTGCGCACCGATAAATCACACAAGTACGACGGCCTGTCCTACTTCGTGGTGCCAATCCGTTCAGCCCTGGGCAAGGGCGTCACCGTGCGTCCGCTGATCAAGATCACGGGTGAGACAGGATTTAACGAAGTCATTTTCGAAGACCTGGAAGTCGACGATAGCTTTCGGCTGGACGAACTGGGCCGCGGCTGGCAGGTGGCGATGACCACCCTGGCGCACGAACGCGGTGCCGGCGAGAAGGTCACACCGCGCTCGGGTGGCCTGAAGAGCAAAACCACCCATGCTACCAACGCATCCAACCTGATCGAACTCGCGAAGAGCAGTACGCGCAACGGCGGCAGTGCAGCGGACGACCCGCTGGTTCGCGATGGCATCATGCGCCAGATGATTCGCGAGACAGCGCTGGCGGCCAACCAGCGACGCGCCCGCGTGCCGGCACTGCAGGATCATCCCGGACGCCTGCCGCTACAGAACAAGTTACTGTCCAGCGAAATTGCCCAGGAAACCGGCGCGCTGGCGCTGGAAATTGCCGGCGCTCGCGCCTCGCTGTATCTGGGCGACGACAACGCACCGGCCGGGGGCCAGTGGCCCATGGCGTATATGAATTCCTACGGCATGACCATCGCCGCCGGTACCAGTGAAGTGCAACGCAATATCCTCGGCGAGCGTGTGCTCGGTATGCCCAAGTCCAAGTAAGGAGACACCATGGCTCAGCCCAATAATTTCGGCTTCGGAGAAGAAGCGGCGCTGCTGAAGGAATCGGCGCGCAAGTTCTTTGCCGAGCACTTTCCGACCGAGAAACTGCACGCGATGGTGGCGGACGATCCCAACCCGGAGCGCATGAGCAGTGCAGCTTGGGAGGAATCCCTGTGGCAGCAGATGGTAGAACTGGGCTGGACCTGCCTGGCGGTGCCCGAATCCGCCGGTGGCCTCGGTATACCGCTGGTTGCGGTGGCCGGTCTGGCCGAGGAACTGGGTCGTGCGGCCTTTCCCTGTCCCTTGCTGCCCACGCTGAATGCCACCTATGTACTCGCTGCCTGCGGCGAGTCTGCCACCTCCGCGCTGGGCGAAATCGCCGAAGGGGAGTCCGCGACGCTGGCGATCACCGACAGCGACGGTAACTGGAGCAGCGACTGCACCGGGGTTAGCTGTGAAGACGGCAAACTCAACGGCACCGCCTGGTTTGTACAGGATGCGCGCAAGGTGTCGCGCCTGCTGGTCAGTGCGCGCAGCGCTGATGGCGTTGGCCTGTACTGGGTGAATGCCGATGCAGCGGGTGTCAGCATTCAACCCGACGCGATCGTCGACCTGACACGTGACCAGGCCCATGTGACCTTTGAGGGTGTCAGCGCTGAACAGGTTGGCGCGGACGGCGTGGCCGCACTGGACGCAGCCATGCCCGCCATCTGGACCATCCTCGCGGCAGACATCAGCGGTGCGGCCGAGTGGCAGTTGCAGACCACCGTCGAGTACGTCAGCACGCGGCAGCAGTTCGATCACGCGCTGGGCTTTTTCCAGGCGGTGAAGCATCCCCTGGTGGACGTGATGATCATGACCGACGAGACCCGTTCGCTGGTGTACAACGCCGCCTGCGCCTTCGATACTGAACCGGAGCGCGCGGCACAATACGCGCACATGGCCAAGGCCTCGGCGAGCGAAACCGCCGCCTACGCCTCGGGCCGCTCGGTGCAGTGCCACGGCGGCATCGGTTTTACGTGGGAGTGCTACGTGCACCTGTACTTTAAACGGCAGAAGCACAGTCAGATGCTGTTCGGCGATGCCGCGTGGCATCGGGCGCAACTGGCGGACATACTCATCGGCGCCGTCGCTTGACGCAAAGCCGGCACACGGGGAGCCCAGGGGAGTAAGCTGCACATGAACTGGAAAAATATCGTGGTGGTGCTGCTTGCGCTGGTCATTGGGCTGGGCGTGCTGTTTGGCATTGCCACGCGCACACCGGCTGCTCCTGCGCACCAGGTATTCATCAATGGCAATGTGCTGACGATGGATGCCGAAAATCGCGTCGCTGAGGCGCTCTCGGCGCGCGGCGAGCTGATCGAAGCGGTGGGTACGACCGAGGAGATCATGGCGCTGGCGGGCGATGACACCGAGGTCACTGATCTGCGCGGTCGGACGCTGATGCCTGGCTTCGTCGACGCCCATGGTCACTTCCCCGGATCGGGAATGTTTGAGGTGTATGCAGATCTCAACAGCCCGCCCATCGGGACGATCACGGAGATGGCCGGTGTGCTGGAGGTGCTGCGCACACAGGCGGCGCAGCTCGATCCGGGCGAGACCGTCGTCGGCTGGGGTTATGACGACACCCTGCTGGCGGAGAAGCGCCATCCAACCCGCGCCGAACTCGACTCGGTGTCTACCGAGCACCCAATTATCGCCATTCACATCTCCGGCCACATGCTGGTGGCGAACAGCGCCGCACTGGAACTGGCCGGTATCGACGCCAGTACGCCAGACCCGGAGGGCGGCGTCATCGGCCGCCGCGCGGGTTCCAGTGAGCCGAACGGCCTGCTGGAGGAGAATGCCAGTATGGACATGACGCGAAAAGCGATGGATATGTCCCTGTTGGATGGCTTCCGCATGGCCAAGGCGGCGGCACGGGAGTACGCGGCGCGCGGTGTTACGACAGCACAGTCCGGGGGCGTCGATCCGACCATGGCGATGGGAATTTCCCTGTTCAGCAAGCTGGGTGTGGTGCATCAGCGAATCGTGCTGTTCCCCGTCTTTGTTGATTTCGGCGAATCCTTGCTCAGCGGCGAATTTGATGCCGCGAAGTACGCCGGCGACAAGGTGCATGTCGGCCCTGTGAAGCTAATCGCCGATGGCAGCATCCAGGGCTACACCGGCTACCTCAGCGAGCCCTACCATCAGCCCTACCACGGTGACGCCAGCTACCGCGGTTATCCGAGTATTTCGCGCGAGGACCTGTTCCAGCAGGTCAGCGACCTGCACGCGAAGGGGATTCATATGGCGATTCACGGCAATGGCGATGCCTCCATCGAGGACATTCTCGATGCGTTCGAGGCAGCGCAGGCGGAAAACCCCGTCGCCGACCCGCGCCTGATCCTCATTCATGCGCAGATGGCGCGCGAAGACCAGGTCGCGCGGATGAAAGATCTCGGTGTGACACCCAGTTTCTTCACCGCCCACACCTGGTACTGGGGCGACAGGCACCGCGATATCTTCATGGGCCCTGAGCGCGCGGCGACCATGAGTCCGTCTGCCTGGGCGGTGCAGTACGACGTGCCGTATAGTTCGCATCTGGATACACCGGTGGTGCCGATGGAGCCGCTGCAGGCGGTATGGAGCCAGGTACACCGCCAGACCTTTGGCGGCGATGTCCTGGGCCCCGAACAGCGGGTGGGCGTCATGCAGGCGCTGCGCGCCGTCACCATCGACGCCGCCTGGCAGGTGTTCCAGGAAGATCGCATCGGTTCGCTCGAACCGGGCAAACTCGCCGACCTGGTGGTGCTCTCCGCGAGCCCGCTGGAGAACCCGATGGATATGCGGGAGATACAGGTAGATCGCACGCTGGTCGGGGGAGCGACCATTTATCAGCGTCAGTAGTTGATCAGGGCGTCTTCCTGTCGTTTGTCGACACCGCCTGCTCCGTTACTGGCAGCAATCCACGTGGATTACTGCCAGTGTCATTTACACTCGCCAGCCATTCCGATATAAATACACAAACGGCATAAGTGAGTTCTGAGACTTACGCTGTTTTCAGGCAGTTTGGGGCAACAGGCTGGAAACTATGCATCGCTACAGCGTCGATAACGCCGTCACGTATACACCCAACGATTTCGTTCTTTTTCGCGAGTCGCCTTTTGCACTCTGGATGGAACGCCTCACCCTCGAAAACCCTGATCACGGCATCCCGCCGGATGTCGGCTCCGTGCCGCCGCGCGAAGAAACCCTGCCGCAAGATGAAATCGTCGACACCCTGCGCGAGGAAGGTCGTGATGTGGTTTTGGTCGACTGGGACATGGACGAGTCCAGGCGTCGATCCGCCACGCTGGATGCCATGCGTCAGGGCGCAGACTTTATCGTCAACGGTCTGCTGGCGTTGGGCCCTCTCAGTGCCAATGCCAACCTGTTGATGCGCACCAGCGGGTATTCCGATCTGGGTGATTACCTGTACATTCCCTGCGACACGCAGGCGCACGCTACGGAACAGGCGGCGTTTCGCCTGTGCTTTCTCGCCGATCTGCTGCAGAGCCTGCAGGGCCAGCTACCGCCGCAAATGTTGCTCATTCGCGGTGACGCCGATGTGGTGCCCCTGCAAACCGAAGATCATATTTACTACTTCCAGGCGGTGAAAACGCGTTTCCTCCAGGCGATGGACGGGTTTCGCAAGCACCGCATGCCCGATCCTGCCGAATCTGCCCACTTTGGGCGCTGGTCTGAGTGCGCCAGTGAGGTGCTCAAGCAGCGAGCGCTGAGTGCCGAGCAGCGCTACCTCGAGAGCGAGTTCGACAGCGACCTCGAAGCCGACTTTGCCAGCGATAACGAGGGTCAGGCGCTGGCGGAAGAGGTGCTTGAGTCGCGTGTATCCGAATCGGTCGATAGCAGCGCTGAGCCGGTGGCAGAAGAGGGCGATACGCCGCAAGCCGAGGCGCTACCACAGGCAGCGACACCTGCCGATGTGGCAGAGCCCTCGCGCTCAATACCGGACATCCAGCCCAGAGAAGTTGCCCAATCAGAGGACAGCGACGCAGCGTTCATTGAGGAGGAAGTGCAGCGCGTGAGTGCCGCCGGCGGCTCAATGGCCGTCAACTACGCGTCAACACAGGGCGCGCACACCATGCAGTCGGTCACGGCAGAGTCAGCGGACGGAGGCAGTATCTCGGGTACTGCCGCCAGCAACGTGGCAACCCTGGCCGAACAGGCGCGCCAACTTTCGCCTGAAGCGCTCAAACCCGGTGCCGGCCCCGGCCGTACACCCAACCTTGCACAATTCCCCCTGCGTAAGCGGGCGCTGGCGCAGGCGGAAAGCCGGGATGTCGAGGCTGATACAGAGCATCGTGCCGGCGCTGAAACACCTGCCGAACAGGACAGCCCCGCAGCCACCGCACCACCGCTGGCCACCACACCAGAGCAGGCGGGACTCACTCCGGGTGAGGTATCCGCCGCAGACTTTTTCGACGACACGCTGCAGAATCTAGCGTTTATCGGCAGCGCTGCGCCGGCCTCGTTCGAATCCGCGGATGAACCCGCTGAAAGCACCGCGCCGGAAACCGCCGGGTTGAGTTTTCCGGGCGAGCCCAGCGCAATCCAACAGGACTTTTCCGCTGGCACTGATGCCGGGTATTCCGCTGCGCGGCGTGAGCCAGCGCCAGCGCCTTCTCCCTCCCTGCGCGAAGTCGCGCCGGAGCCCCGCATCGAGGGCTACGAAGTGGAGATGATCGACCTGGAAGAAGTAAAACGCGAGGCTTCTGAACCGCACCTGCTACCGCCGGAGCGCGATCGTGGTGAGCGCGGTGACCGGCTTCACCCGGCAGCAGGGCAGCCGCCAGAGGTTGCACACAGTCCGTTTGTTGATCTCGACAGCGCCCCGCCACCCACTCTGATGCCGGTGAAACTGAGCGCGGATGAGCGCGCCCGTGTACAGGCGCAGGAGGACGAGCGCAGTCTGGGCGTGAGTCGCAGTGGCGCGATAGTGGACGGTGCGCCGCCGCGGCGCCTGGCGACCAGGGAGAGCTTTGAGCGCGAAGAGCAGCCTGGCGGCGGGGCGATATCGTCATCCTCGTTCAGCAGCAGCCTGATCACCAACAACGACTACGGCGAAGACGCCTAGCCTGCACGCCCGCCGGCTGCGCGCACAGCCTAGCGCAGAGGGCGAAATCCGTTACGCACTTCCTGCAGGAACAGTTCTGGCTGTTCCAGCGCGGCAAAGTGACCGCCTTGCTCCAGTTCATTCCAGTAGATCAGGTTGCTGAAGCGCTTTTCTGCCCAGCGTCGGCTGCTGCGGAATATTTCCCGTGGAAAGATCGAGCATCCCACCGGGATGTTGATTGGGTCCAGGTTGGCGTCGTTGAAACTCTCCCAGTAGAGGCGCGCTGAACTGGCGCCGGCGTTGTTGAGCCAGTAGAACATGACGTTGTCCAGCAATTCGTC